>NZ_JBCHVF010000001.1:0-1009661 GCF_050474465.1 Sinomonas sp. B1-1
ACCCGGAAGCTAAGACCCACAGCGCCGATGGTACTGCACCCGCGAGGGTGTGGGAGAGTAGGACACCGCCGGACAACACCACCAGGTCGAGCCCCCCAGCACCCGCCGGGGGGCTCCCTGCATTTAAGGACAGCTCTGCAGGGCGAAGGCAGCCAACGTAGACTTGATGGCGCGTGCGTCGGTCAGGTTCACGGCTGCGGTGCGCCTCCGCATCGAGACTGACAGCTTTATTCAAAGTACATAGGGACGTGACGGCGCCAAGTCGCCGATCACCAAGGACATCAGGGAAGAGGAGCCACCATGGCAGACGAGAACGGGCGAGGCAACAGGGGACGGGGATTCGACGGTCCTCGCCGGGGTGGCTCCGATCGGGGCTCCGATCGGTCTGGCGCTCCATTCCGGGGCACCAGCAACTCTGGCGGCCGCCCGCGTGGCTTCCGTGACCGTGATCGGGATGGCCAGGGTGGTCCCGTAGGGGAGCGGCGTTCGTTCGGTGACCGCGACGACCGCGGTTCGTACGGTGAGCGCGGCCAGCGGGGCTCCTACGGTGACCGTGGTGAGCGTCGTCCGTTCCAGCGGGATGACCGTGGTGAGCGTCGTTCCTTCGGCGACCGTAACGACCGCGGTGACCGTGGTGAGCGTCGTCCGTTCCAGCGGGATGACCGTGGTGAGCGTCGTTCCTTCGGCGACCGTGGTTCGTCTGGCGAGCGGGGCTCCTATGGTGATCGTGGTGAGCGTCGTCCGTTCCAGCGGGATGACCGTGGTGAGCGCCGGTCGTTTGGTGATCGTGGTTCGTCTGGTGAGCGTCGCTCCTTCGGCGACCGAGGCGACCGTGGTGAGCGTGGTGAGCGTCGTCCGTTCCAGCGGGATGACCGTGGTGAGCGTCGTTCCTTCGGTGATCGTAACGACCGGGGCGACCGTGGTGAGCGCCGGTCGTTTGGTGATCGTGGTTCGTCTGGTGAGCGTCGCTCCTTCGGCGACCGAGGCGATCGTGGTGAGCGTGGTGAGCGTCGTCCGTTCCAGCGGGATGACCGCGCGGGCGGTGAGCCCCGTTCCTTCGGCAACCGTGGTTCGTCTGGCGAGCGCGGCGCCTACGGTGACCGTGGTGAGCGCCGTTCCTTCGGCGACCGTAACGACCGGGGCGATCGTGGTGAGCGTCGTCCGTTCCAGCGGGATGACCGTGGTGAGCGTCGCCCGTTCCAGCGGGATGACCGTGGTGAGCGTCGTTCCTTCGGCGACCGCGGGGACCGTGGTGAGCGTCGCCCGTTCCAGCGGGATGACCGTGGTGAGCGTCGTTCCTTCGGCGACCGTAACGACCGGGGCGACCGTGGTTCGTCTGGCGAGCGTCGCCCGTTCCAAAGGGATGACCGCGCGGGCGGTGAGCGTCGTTCCTTCGGCAACCGCAGGGACTTTGGCGGCCGACCTGGGCGCGATGACCGTGGCGATCGTCAGGACCGTGGCGATCGCGGCGAGCACGGTTTCGAACCGCGCGAGGACCGGGAGCGCCGCCACAACGCCGCTGATCTCAGGGTTTCGAACCGGCCCGATCGCGAGCGGTCTCCGGAGATCGACCCGGACGTGACGGGTCGGGAGCTCGACCGCGCTACGTTCGGACAGCTTCGCACTCTCGAAGGCAACAACAGCGAGTGGGTCTCGAAGCACCTGGTCATGGCAGGCCGGCTCATCGATGATGACCCGGAAGCCGCCTACCAGCACGCCCTTGCCGCGAGCCGGCGCGGGGGGCGCATCGGCGCCGTCCGCGAGGCCGTCGGGATGACGGCCTACGCCGCCGGGCGCTACGACGACGCGCTCCGCGAGTTCCGGACGTTCCGCCGCATCACCGGTTCGAGCATCCACATCGCACACATGGCCGACTGCGAGCGTGGTCTCGGGCGCCCCGAGAAGGCACTCGAGCTCGCCCACTCGGATGAGCGCAACATGCTGGACAACGCCGGCAAGGCGGAGCTCGCGATGGTCGCCTCCGGGGCCCGCGCCGACATGGGGGACTACAAGGGCGCTGTCGAGGAGCTGGAGATCCCGCAGCTTGACATCAACCGCGCTTTCTCCTTCAGCCCCCGCCTCTTCGAGGCGTACGCCGACGCCCTGTCCGCAGCAGGGCGCTCCGACGAGGCGGCCAAGTGGTACCGACAGATCGGCGTTGCCGAGAGTGCTCTGGGCGTCGGCGAGTTCGAGGAGCCCGAGATCATGGACCTCGGCTGGGACGAGGAGGAGGAACGCCGCGAGGAGGAGGAACGCGCGGCGCGTTCGGCGGCCGCCGCCCCTCAGGACGGGGACGGCTCGCCCGAAGGCAGCGATGCCGATTCGACCGGAGGCGATTCGACCGGAGGCGATTCGACCGGAGGCGATTCGAGCGATGCCGATTCGAACGGAGCCGAGCCTGTTGGACTCGACGCCGTTGGCGAAGAGGACGCAGCGCCCGAGACCGGCCTCGCCGAGGATGAGATCGGCATGACCACCTCCGAGACCCTCGACCAGGAAGACCTCGCCCCGGAGTTCCCCTCCGTGGAGGACGACGAGCGCCCGCAGGGCGACGCCTAGGATGGGAGCCCTCATCGACGGCTTCGACGCCGTCCTGTCCGACCTGGACGGAGTCGTGTACGCCGGTCCGCATGCGATTCCCGGCGCCGTCGACGCGCTCAGGGCCCTCGCCCCCCGCGGCGTGCGGCTGGGCTACGTGACGAACAACGCGTCGCGCACCCCCGCCGAGGTGGCCGCCCATCTGAGGGAGCTCGGCGCGCCCGCTGCGGATGACGACGTCGTGAGCTCAGCCCAGGCGGGCGCCGACCTGCTCGCGCAGCACGTCCCAGCGGGCGCGCGCGTCCTGGTGACAGGCAGCGCGGCGCTGGCGCGCGAGGTCGAGATGCGCGGGCTCGTCCCCGTCCGCTCGAGCGAGGAGCAGCCCGACGCCGTGATCCAGGGCTTCAGCCCGGACCTCGGCTGGAGGGACCTCGCCGAGGCGGCCTACGCGGTCGCCCGCGGCGCCCTGTGGATCGCGACCAACACGGACCTCTCCATCCCGCAGGCCCGGGGGATGGCCCCGGGCAACGGAACGCTCGTCGAGGCGGTCCGGGCGGCAACAGGACGTGACCCTCTCGTCGCGGGGAAGCCGGAGGCGCCGCTCTTCCTCGCAGCGGCGGACAGGCTCGGGGCCAGCCGGCCGCTCGTGGTGGGCGACCGCCTCGACACGGACATCCTGGGCGGCAACCGCGCTGGCTTCGCCACCGCCGCCGTGCTGACCGGAGTCGACACGCCCGAGAGCATCCTTGCTGCGCGCGCCGCGGAGCGACCCTCGTTCATCCTGGGCACGCTGGACGACTTCTTCGCTCCCTATCCCGAGTCCGTCGCGCACGACGGCGCGTGGCGGGTGGGCGGCGCCGTCGCCCGGGCAGAGGGCGCGGCCGTGAGCGTCGAAGGCGAACCCGGCGACCTCAATGCGTGGCGTGCAGCCTGCGCGGCATGGTGGGAGGCCCACCCTGACGCCGACCTCCCCACCGCACCGGAGGTGCGCTGGGCAGGCTGAGCCCTCAGGCCCGCTCCATTGGCAGGGTCGGCGAAACTGCCGCCCGGTCTCGATAAGCTGGGGTCCATGAGCGAGGATCCACAGCTTCCGGGACCGGGCGCTGCCCGCGGACGCGAGCACGAGGCCGTGGTCCCCGAAACGGAGCAGGCGCTTGCTGCCCTCGACGCGGCCGAGGCGCTGCCCCTCGCGGAGCGTGCCGCGGCCTTCGAGGCGTTCCACGCGGCGCTGTCCGGCGTCCTCGGCGTGGAGCCGGGGGAGTAGGGTGGCGCGGCTCGACCTCGAACTCGTCCGGCGCGGGCTCGCGCGTTCGCGCACCCACGCCGCTCGCCTCATCGGTGACGGTGCCGTGCGCGTCGATGGATCGTCCGTCACCCGCGCGTCCCAGACCGTGGGCGAGGGCGCCGACATCCACGTCGAGGCCACCGAGCACGACCGCTATGTGAGCCGCGCGGGCCACAAGCTCGCCGGTGCCCTCGCGAGCTTCCCGGACATCGACCCCCGCGGGTCCCGCTGCCTCGACGCCGGGGCCTCGACGGGCGGCTTCACCGACGTCCTCCTCCAGTCCGGCGCCGATCATGTCGTGGCTGTCGACGTCGGCCACGGGCAGCTCGTCGACAGCCTGCGCAGCGATCCCCGGGTCGAGGTCCACGAGGGCGTCAACGTCCGCGACCTTGATCCTGCCGCCATCGGCGGCCCCGCGAGGCTGACGGTCGCGGACCTCTCGTTCATCTCGCTCACCCTCGTCCTCAGCCCCCTCGCGGCCTGCACCGAACCCGGCGGAGACCTCCTGGTCATGGTCAAGCCCCAGTTCGAGGTCGGCCGGGAGCGGCTCGCGCGCACCGGCGTCGTCGGATCCGACGGCGAGCGACGCCGCGCGGTGACCGCGGTCGCGGAGGCGGCGGTCGCTGCTGGCCTCGCCCTGCGCGGCCTCGCCAGGAGCCCCCTGCCGGGACAGGACGGCAACGTCGAGTACTTCCTGTGGCTCACCCGCCCGCCCGGGCAGCCGCCCGCGCCCGAAGTGCCGGCCGGGGCGTGGGTCGAGGCGCACTGGCCAGCCGAGCAGGCACAGACAGCAGCAGAACGTCGAGGCAAGGAGCGCGCATGAACCGGAGGGTCCTGGTCCTCGCCCATACCGGCCGCGAGGATTCGATGGTCGCGGCGAGGGAGGCCTGTGCCCAGCTCTACGGCTCGGGGCTCGCACCCGTCATGTCGGCTTCGCAGCAGCGTGATCTCGAGGCGCACTTCGGCGGCCTCGACCATCCCACGGAGATCCTGGGAGAGGACGTCGAACTCGACGAGGTGGAGCTCGTGATGGTTTTGGGCGGGGACGGGACGATCCTGCGCGCCGCCGAGCTCGTCCGGAACGTCAAGGTCGATGTCCCCCTCCTCGGCGTGAACCTGGGGCACGTGGGCTTCCTTGCCGAGAGCGAGCGGGCCGACCTCGCGCAGACGGTGCAGTGGGTCGCCTCGCGGAGCTACTCGGTCGAGGAGCGCATGACCATCGACGTCACGGTGTGGCACCACGGCACCAAGGTCGCCCACACGTGGGCGCTGAACGAGGCCGCGATCGAGAAGGCCGCCCGCGAGCGGATGATCGAGGTCGTCACCGAGGTCGACGGGAAGCCGCTGACGTCGTACGGCTGCGACGGCGTCGTCCTCGCCACCCCGACGGGAAGCACCGCCTACGCCTTCTCTGCCGGCGGCCCCGTCGTGTGGCCGGAAGTCGAGGCGCTCCTCATCACGCCGATCAGCGCCCACGCGCTGTTCGCGAAGCCGCTGGTCGTCTCGCCCAGGTCCCGACTCGCCGTCGAGATCCTGGGGCGCACCGACGCACACGCGGTCCTGTGGTGCGACGGCCGCCGGTCGGTCGACCTCCCACCGGGCGCACGGGTCGAGGTCACGAAGTCCCCGGTCCCGGTCCGCCTCGCGAGGATCAGCGCCACGCCGTTCTCGGCCAGGCTCGTACGCAAGTTCGAGCTCCCGATCCACGGCTGGCGCGGACCCGTTCCGGCCAGGCCCGGCGCTGGCCCGGAGCCGGGCGTACCCGAGGTGCCCGCCGTTCCATGGGGGGCCCGCCGCGAGGGCGACGTCGCCCCGGCCGGAGACGACCCGACGAACTGAAACCAGGAGGACACGTGATCGAGGAACTCAGGATCCGCGACCTCGGCGTCATCACCGAGGCCTCCCTGCCCTTGGGACCCGGGCTGAGCGTGGTGACGGGCGAGACCGGTGCCGGCAAGACCATGGTGGTCACCGCGCTCGGGCTGCTCCTGGGCGGCCGCTCCGACGCCGGCGCGGTGCGCACAGGCGCCAAGTCGGCCCTCGCGGAGGCGAGGGTCCGGCTGGAACCCGGCCACGCCGCCGTCGTGCGCGCCCAGGAGGCCGGGGCTGACATCGAGGAGTACGACGGCGCCGCCGAGCTCCTGCTGGCCCGTACGGTCGGCGCCGACGGGCGCAGCCGTGCCCACGTGGGCGGACGCAGCGCGCCCGTAGGCGTCCTCGCCGAGGTGGGCGGGGCGCTCGTGGTGATCCACGGACAGTCCGAGCAGCTCCGGCTCAAGAGCCCGGCAGCCCAGCGGGAGGCCCTCGACAAGTTCGCGGGGGAGAAGCTCGCCGCGGTCCAGAAGGACTACGCGGAGACCTACACCCGCTGGACGGCGGCGCGCCGCGAGCTCGACGAGCTGGTCTCCTCCTCGCGCGAGCGCATCCGCGAGGCCGAGTCGCTCGAGGCGTCCCTGGCCGAGATCGCCGAGGTGGACCCGCAGCCCGGCGAGGACGAGGAACTGCGGGCCGAGTCGGCGCGCCTCTCGAACGCGGAGGCGCTGCGCGTCGCCGCCCAGCAGGCGCACGAGGCCCTCGTCGCCGAGGACTTCGCTGAGGGCGCCGATGCGACCACGCTCGTGGACACCGCCAAGCGCACGCTCGAGCAGGTCGCCGAGCACGACGCCGAGCTCGGCGCCTCTGCCGAGCGGCTCGCCGAGGTGGGCTACCTCCTTGCCGACATCGCCGCCTCCCTCGCGAGCTACGGCGCGTCCCTCGACTCCGACGGGGCCGGCCGCCTCGCCGAGGTCGAGGAGCGACGGGCGGCCCTGACAGGCCTCACCCGCAAGTACGCCCCGACGCTGGACGAGGTCATCGCCTGGGCCGAGACTGGCCAGAAGCGGCTCTTCGAGCTGCAGGACGACGACGGCCGCATCGAGGTGCTCACCGCCCAGATCGCGGCCGACGAGGCCCGCCTGCGGGAGCTCGCGGCCGAGATGACCGCGCAGCGCCGGGACGCGGCCGGCGCCCTCGCCGCCCGCGTCAGCGAGGAGCTCACGGCCCTCGCTATGCCTGACGCGACCCTCAAGGTCGCGGTCGAGGAGACGGACGAGCTCGGGCCGGAGGGCGCGGACACGATCGCCATCCTCCTCCGGCCGCACGCCGGCGCGCCGGCGCGACCGCTCGGCAAGGGCGCCTCCGGCGGCGAGCTCTCGCGCGTCATGCTCGCAATCGAGGTCGTCCTCGCGGCCGTCGACCCGGTCCCCACGTTCGTCTTCGACGAGGTGGACTCGGGGGTCGGCGGCCGCGCGGCGGTCGAGATCGGGCGGCGCCTCGCGATGCTCGCACAGCACGTGCAGGTCCTCGTCGTCACGCACCTCCCGCAGGTCGCGGCCTTCGCCGACCGGCACATCACTGTGATCAAGAACTCGGTTGCCACCGGCCGGACCTCGGACGGCGTCCAGGGCGTCACATCGAGCGACATCCGGGTGCTCGGCGAGGAGGAGCGGGTGGTCGAGCTGGCCCGCATGCTCGCGGGCCAGGAGGACTCTGCGTCGGCGCAGGCCCACGCCCTCGAACTCCTCGAGGACGCGCAGGCCTCGAGGGCGACGGCGGCGCGCTGACCGGCGCGCCGGCCCATTGCCCGGCGCCGGGGTGATATGCTCGAATTCCGTGGTGCAGCGTACTCATTCCCGTTTTTCAGACTCCGCCCAGACGACCAAACAGATCTTCGTCACCGGCGGCGTGGCGTCCTCGCTCGGGAAGGGTCTGACGGCATCCAGCCTAGGCCACCTGCTGCGGGCCCGCGGCCTCTCGGTGACCATGCAGAAGCTGGATCCCTACCTCAATGTGGATCCGGGAACCATGAACCCCTTCCAGCACGGCGAGGTCTTCGTCACTGAGGACGGCGCAGAGACCGACCTCGACATCGGCCACTACGAGCGCTTCCTCGACGAGTCCCTCGACGGCTCGGCCAACGTGACCACCGGCCAGGTCTACTCGACCGTCATCGCCAAGGAGCGCCGCGGCGAGTACCTCGGCGACACCGTCCAGGTCATCCCCCACATCACGGACGAGATCAAGCGCCGCATGCGCCTTCCGTCCGAGGGCGAGAACGCCCCCGATGTGATCATCACGGAGATCGGCGGCACGGTCGGGGACATCGAGTCCCAGCCGTTCCTCGAGGCCGCGCGCCAGGTGCGCCAGGACGTCGGCCGGACCAACGTCTTCTTCGTCCACGTCTCCCTCGTGCCCTACATCGGGCCGTCCCAGGAGCTCAAGACCAAGCCGACCCAGCACTCCGTCGCGGCCCTGCGCTCGATCGGCATCCAGCCCGAGGCCATCGTCATCCGCTCCGACCGCGCGATCCCGGATGCGATGCGGGACAAGATCGGCCGCATGTGCGACGTCGACACCGACGCCGTGATTAGCTGCCCGGACGCGCCGAGCATCTACGACATCCCCAAGGTCCTCCACTCCCAGGGCCTGGACTCGTACATCGTCCGCGCCCTCGACCTGCCCTTCAAGGACGTGGACTGGACGAAGTGGGACCGCCTCCTTGCGGCGGTCCACCACCCCTCCCACGAGGTCGAGATCGCGCTGGTCGGCAAGTACATCGACCTCCCGGACGCCTACCTGTCGGTGACCGAGGCCCTCCGCGCCGGCGGCTTCGCCAACGACGCCAAGGTCAACATCCGCTGGGTCGCCTCCGACGAGTGCCAGACGCCCGCAGGGGCGAAGAAGGCGCTTGCCGGCGTCGACGCGATCCTCGTGCCCGGGGGCTTCGGCATCCGTGGGCTCGAGGGCAAGCTCGGGGCTCTCACGCTCGCCCGGGAGACCGGCCTGCCGACCCTGGGACTGTGCCTCGGGCTGCAGTGCATGGTCATCGAGTACGCCCGCAACGTGGTCGGCCTCGAGGGTGCGTCCTCGAGCGAGTTCGAGCCCGACTCGAAGTACCCCGTGATCGCCACCATGGAGGAGCAGCTCGACATCGTCGGCGGCAAGGGCGACCTCGGAGGCACGATGAGGCTCGGCCTCTACGACGCGGTCCTCGAGCCCGGCTCGGTGATCGCCGAGACCTACGGCGCGACCAAGGTGGCCGAGCGCCACCGCCACCGCTACGAGGTCAACAACGCCTACCGGGAGCAGATCGCGGGCAAGGGCCTGAAGTTCTCCGGCACGTCCCCCGACGGGAAGCTCGTCGAGTTCGTCGAGCTGCCGCGCGACGTCCACCCGTACTACGTGGCGACGCAGGCCCACCCCGAGCTCGGCTCGCGCCCGACCCGCCCCCACCCGCTGTTCGTGGGCCTCGTCAAGGCGGCCCTCGAGCGCCAGAACGGCGCCACGGAGACCGCGAAGGTGCCCGCCTCGGCCGCCAAGGGCAAGTAGGCTGCGGACATGACGAAGCACGCGCCGCGGCCCCACGACGCCCCGGCGGTCGAACACACTGCCACGACCGTCGAGGATGCCGTGAGCCCGCGGCGCGTGCTGTCCTCCCATACCGTCTACGAGGGCCGCATCTGGGACGTCCGCAGCGACGCCTTCGAGCTCTCCGAGGGGTCCGGGACGCTGCACCGCGACTTCATCGACCACCCCGGAGCCGTTGCCGTCCTTCCCATGGACGACGACGGCCGCATCCTCCTCCTGCGCCAGTACCGGCACCCTGTCGGGATGGACCTCTGGGAGATCCCCGCCGGGCTCCTCGATGTCGACGGCGAGTCCAACCTCGCCGCCGCCGCGCGCGAGCTCGCCGAAGAGGCGGACCTCGCCGCTGACGAGTGGCACGTCCTGGCCGAGTTCTTCACCTCCCCGGGCTCCTCGAGCGAGGCGATCCGCATCTACCTCGCCCGTGGCCTGCGCGAGGTCCCGCACCACGAGCGCCACACCCGCACCGACGAGGAGTCGGAGATCGAGTTCGCCTGGGTCGAGCTCGACGACGCCGTCCGGGCGGTCCTCGAGGGCAGGCTGCACAACCCCAGCGCGGCAGTCGCCGTCCTGGCCGCCCACGCGGCGCGCGCCGCGGGTTTCTCTTCGCTGCGCCCCGGCGACGCCCCGTGGCCGGCGCACCCCACGCAGCGGTGACCGTGCCCCCGGTTCAGGCCCCGGACCCGGCGCTAGCCGCCGCCGCGGCGAGCCCCGCCCCCGCCGCGGGGCCAGCAGAGCCGCCGCCCGCCGTCGCCCGTGGCGTCGAGGACTACCTGCGGCACCTCGCGGTGGAGCGGGGCCTCGCCGCGAACACCCTTGCCGCGTACCGCCGCGATCTCGCCCGCTATGGCGCCTATCTCGGCGCGGCCGGCCTCACCTCGCCGGCGCACGTCCAGCGGCAGCACGTGGGCGCCTTCGCGCAGGCTCTCCGGGACGGGGCCGACGGCGGAAGCCCGCTCACCGCGAGATCGGCGGCCCGGACCGTGGTCGCCGTGCGCGGGCTCCACCGCTTCTGGGCGCTCGAGGGCACGACGCCGAACGACCCCGCCGTCGACGTCCACCCCCCGCTCGCCGGCCAGCGCCTCCCCAAGGCCATCACGGTGCACGAGGTGACCCGGATCCTCGAGGCAGCTGCCGCGGACACGCCCTCGGGCCTGCGCGACCGAGCGCTGCTCGAATTCCTCTACGCGACGGGTGCGCGCATCAGCGAGGCGGTCGGTCTCGACGTCGACGACCTCCGGCTCGATTCCGCGGACGGCGGCCCCCCGGTCGTGCGGCTCTTCGGCAAGGGCTCGAAGGAACGACTCGTCCCGATCGGCAGCTTCGCCGCCCGGGCGCTCTCGGCCTACCTCGTCCGCGCACGCCCCACCCTCGTGTCCAAGGGCCGCGGTACCCCTGCGCTGTTCCTCAACGCCCGGGGTGGCCGTCTGAGCCGCCAGAGCGCCTGGACCATCCTGAAGGACGTCGCCGGGAAGGCCCAGATCGGCCGGGACGTCTCGCCCCACACGCTGCGCCACTCCTTCGCGACCCACCTCCTCGAGGGCGGCGCGGACGTGAGGGTGGTCCAGGAGCTGCTGGGCCATGCCTCAGTCACCACTACGCAGGTCTACACGCTCGTCACGGCAGACACGCTGCGCGAGGTCTACGCTGCGGCGCACCCGAGGGCCAGAGGATGATGCGGAGCCACCGCTGATGGGCGCCCCCGTCGCACTCTGCTTCCTCCTGCGCGAGGCTCCCCTCGGCCGCGAGGTGCTGCTGGGCCGCAAGAAGCGCGGGTTCGGCCTCGGCAAGGTCGTGGGCCTCGGAGGGCACATCGAACCGGGGGAGACCCCGGCGGAAGCGGCCGTGCGCGAGCTGGCCGAGGAGGCCGGCGTCGTGCTCGACGCCGCGCTCCTCGCCCCGGCGGGCAGCGTCGACTTCCGCTTCCCCGCCCGCCCGGCCTGGGACATGGAGTGCACCATGTTCACCTCGACGGTGTGGACGGGGGAGATCGGCGAGACCGAGGAGATCGCCCCGGCGTGGTACCCCGTGGACCGGCTCCCCGTCGAGCACATGTGGCAGGACGCGGACCACTGGCTGCCCGTGGTCCTGTCCGGGACGGTCGGGGACTTCTACGTGGAAATGGCCGAGGACAACGAGACGGTGGCCCGTTTCGTCGTCCTCGGCCAGTGACCGCCCCGGCTGGCGCCGGGACCTCAGCGGAGGGTCAGTCGAGGTGCCGCTCGTCCGGCCCGTTGTAGGCCGAGAGCGGGCGGATGAGGGAGTTGCTCTCGAGCTGCTCCATGACGTGGGCCGTCCAGCCCACGATCCGGCTTGCCACGAACAGCGGCGTGAACGTCGGGATGTCGAATCCCATGAGGTGGTAGGCCGGGCCGGTGGGGTAGTCGAGGTTGGGCTTGATGCCCTTGGCCTCGTCCATCGACTGCTCGAGGCCGTCGTAGAGCCCCAGGACCTCGGGCCGCCCGTAGAACGCGATGAGGTCGTCGAGGGCCGCCTTCATGGTCGGCACGCGCGAGTCGCCGTGCTTGTAGACGCGGTGGCCGAAGCCCATGACCTTCTTCTTGGCAGCGAGCGCGGCGTCCATCCACGCCTTGGCGCGGGTCTTGGCCTCCTCATGGGATTCGTCGGTGCGGATCCCGATCTCCTCGAAGGTCTCCATGACGGCCTCGTTAGCCCCGCCGTGGAGGGGTCCCTTGAGGGCTCCGATCGCAGCCGTCACGGCGGAGTGCAGGTCGGACAGTGTCGAGGTCACGACGCGGGCCGTGAACGTCGAGGCGTTGAACGAGTGCTCGGCGTAGAGGATCATCGACACCTCGAAGGCGCGCACCACCTCCGGGGCCGGCTCCTCGCCGAACGTCATCCAGAGGAAGTTCGCCGCGTAGCCGAGGTCGCTGCGGGGCTCGATGAGGTCCTGGCCGCGGCGCCGGCGCTGGTCGTAGGCGACGACGGCGGGCATGGCGGCGAAGAGCTCGAGGGCCTTGGTGAGGTTGGCCTCGCGCGACGAGTCCGCCGCGAGCGCGTGCCGTGCACCGTGCACGCTGGCCGCCGTGCGGCACACGTCCATCGGGTGGGAGGTGGTCGGCAGAGCATCCACGACCTGCTTCACGACCGGGTCGAGGGAGCGGCCCGAGCGCTCCCGCGCCTCGAACTCGGCGAGCTGGTCCTGGGTCGGGAGCTCGCCGTTCCAGAGAAGGTAGGCGACCTCCTCCATGCTGCAGCGGGCGGCGAGCTCCTGGACGGGGTAGCCGCGGTAGAGGAGGGAGTTGGTCTCGGGGTTGACCTTGGAGATGGCGGTGTAGTCCACCACCACGCCGGCCAGGCCCTTCTTGATCTCTTCGGTATTGGGCACTTGCGTCATCGCAGGACTCCTATTCTGTGGTCCTTGGCACTCAGTATCGGCCGGGAACCTGGAAGTTGAACACGCCGGTGTCGAAGCGGTTGTACGCCTCATAGTCGACCAGCTCGTAGAGGCGCGAGCGGGTCAGCATGTTCTCCACCTCGGCCTCCTGCGTTCCGTCCGCCCTGATGGTATCCAGCGTACGTTCTGCCGCCCCCATCGCAATGCGCAGGAGGGTGACCGGGTAGATCACGAGGTTCACGCCGATCCCCGCGAGCTCGTCGCGGGTGAAGAGCCGGCTCTTGCCGAACTCCGTCATGTTGGCCAGGATCGGCACGTCGACGGCGTCCCGGATCGCCGCGAACTCCTCGAGGCTCGCCATGGCCTCGGGGAAGATCGCGTCGGCCCCGGCGTCCACGAGCGCCTTGGCGCGCTCGACCGCCGCCTCGAGCCCGTCCGCGGCGCGCACGTCCGTGCGCGCCATGATCAGGAAGTTCGGGTCCCGGCGCGCGTCGGCCGCGGCGCGGATCCGCTGGAGGGCCGTGTCGAGGTCGACGACGGCCTTGCCGTCGAGGTGGCCGCACCGCTTGGGATTGACCTGGTCCTCGATGTGGCAGCCGGCGAGTCCGGCGTTCTCGAGTTCCTGCACCGAGCGGGCCACGTTCATGGCCTCGCCGAAGCCCGTGTCGGCATCCACGATGGCGGGCAGGTCGGTCATGCGAGCGATCTGCCCGGCGCGGGTGGCCACCTCGGTGAGCGTCGTGAGGCCGATGTCCGGCAGTCCGAGGTCGTTGGCCAGGACCGCACCGGAGATGTAGACCCCGGGGAACCCCTTCTCCTCGATCAGCCGGGCGGACAGCGGGCTGAACGCTCCGGGGAACTGCTGGAGCGTCCCGGAGGAGAGGATCTCGCGCAGCTTCACCCGCTTCTGCTCGGGCGTGGACTTCGAGTACAGCATCAGAACAGTCCCTTCGGGGCCGCGGCGAGGTCGATCACGCCGTCCTTCGCCACGATGTTGAGCGCGTCGAGCTCGCGCGCGCCGAGCTCGGGGAGGCGCTGGACCGCATCGAGGAAGCGGTCGATCTCCTCCGGTGCCACGGCCTCGGCCGCGAGCGTGCGGAACTTGGCGATGTACTGCTCGCGCCCGAACGGGCGGGCCCCGAGCGGGTGCGCGTCGGCGACGGCGATCTGGTCCTCGATGACGGTACCGTCGGTGAGCGTGATGACCACGGAGCCGCCGAAGGCCTTCTCGGAGATGTCCAGCGAGTGGTAGCGGCGGGTCCACTCCGGGTCCTCCTCGGTGGCGACCTTGTGCCACAGGGCCACGGTGTCCGGCCGCCCGGCCCGCTCGGGCGAGTAGGAGTCCACGTGGTGCCACGCGCCGTCCTGGAGGGCAACGGCGAAGATGTAGGGGATCGAGTGGTCGAGCGTCTCGCGGGAGGCCGTCGGGTCGTACTTCTGCGGGTCGTTGGCCCCCGAGCCGATGACGTAGTGCGTGTGGTGGCTCGTCCTGATGAGGATGCTCGCCACGTTCGCCGGGTCGGTCACCTCGGGGTGCTCGCGGTTCAGCTTCCGCGCCAGGTCGATCCAGGCCTGCGCCTGGTACTCGGCCGAGTGCTCCTTCGTGTACGTGTCGAGGATGGCGCGCTTCGCCTCGCCGTCGGCCGGGAGCGGGACCTCGTACGAGGCGTCGGGGCCATCGAGGAGCCAGGCGATGACGCCGTCCTCGCCTTCGTAGATCGGCACGGGCGAGGTCTGGCCGCGCATCGCCCGGTCCACGGCCTCGACGGCCATCTTGCCCGCGAAGGCCGGAGCGTGCGCCTTCCACGTCGAGATCTCGCCCTTGCGCGACTGGCGGGTCGCGGTGGTCGTGTGCAGGGCCTGGCCCACGGCCTGGAAGATCGTTTCGACGTCGAGGCCGAGCAGCGTCCCGATCCCGGCCGCGGCGGAAGGGCCGAGGTGGGCCACGTGGTCGATCTTGTGCTTGTGCAGGCTGATGGCCTTCACGAGGTCTACCTGGATCTCATAGCCGGTCGCGATGCCGCGGATGAGGTCGCGGCCGCTCGAGCCGACGTGCTGGCCCACGGCAAGGATCGGCGGGATGTTGTCGCCGGGGTGGGAGTACTCCGCCGCGAGGAACGTGTCGTGGTAGTCCAGCTCGCGCACGGCCACCCCGTTGGCCCAGGCGGCCCACTCGGGGGAGACCCGCTCGGTGACGCCGTACACGAGGGCGCCACGGCCGCCGGACGACGGCGCGTGGGCCAGTGCCTGCGCCCGCGCGGCGACGATGGGGCCGCGGTTGAGGGAGGCGATGGCGACGGAGGCGTTGTCGATGATGCGGTTGATGATCATCTCCGTCACCTCGGGCGTGACTTCGACCGGGTCGGCGGCGACTTTCGCGATCCTGTGCGCGAGCTGCTCCTCGCGCGGAAGGTTCTCTTCGCTCTTGTAGACGCGGACCTTGTGCATCTCAACCATGGGAGACCTCTCGGATGTGGGGGGTGGGAGACGTGTGGGTGGACTTGATGTGGTTCAGGCTGTTGCTGAGGTGGACCGCGGTCGCGGCCGCGGCCAGGTGCGCGTTGCCGTCGGCAATGGCGGCGGCGATCGCGGCATGCTCGGACGCCGCCTGCCTCAGCCGCGCGGCGTCGTCCTTCGCGAGGCGGCGCACCCGGGTGAGGTGGACGCGCAGGCCCTCGAGCGACTGCGCGAGGTAGGAGTTCCCGACCGCGGTGTCGATCGCCGCGTCGAGCTCTGCGGCGAGGGCGTAGTACTCGTGGCGCTGCGGGTCCTCGTCATTCAGGAGCGCCGGTGCCGCCGCGAACCGGTCGCGCAGGACCGCGAAGAGCTCGCGGTCCCCCCTGAGGGCGGCGAGCGCGGCGGCCTTCGACTCGAGGGCCTCGCGGAGCTCGAAGAGCTCGTCGATGTGGGCCAGGGAGATGTCGCTCACGACGACGCCCCGCCCCCTCTGGGCGGAGGCCAGTCCCTCGGCGGTGAGCCGCGCGAGCGCCTCACGCAGCGGCGTCCGCGAGACCCCGAGCCGCTCGGACTGCTCGACCTCGCCGAGCACGGTCCCGGGGGGCAGCCGCCATTCGACGATGTCGTCACGGAGTGCCGCGTAGGCCCGGTCGCTGGCCTTCATGACACTCCTCTCGACGGACGGCCCGATTCACTTCTCTGTATACATTGGCAGGGGATCGGTCCGAAAGCAAGCGTTCCGACACGGCAATTCACCACAAATGTATACATCGACCCTTGTGGTCCGCCCCCCCGGTCCCCTACGCTGGGGACATCACGACGAAGTGAGGAGCACCACAGTGACGCAGGGGACGACGCAGGGTACAGGGACGACGCCGGGGGCCGGGGAGCAACCAGCCGCGGCCCGGGGGACCGGCACGTACGAGCGCCTGTACAGGCGCAGCCTCGAGGACCGCGAGGGCTTCTGGCTCGAGGCCGCGGATTCGATCGCGTGGACTACCCGGCCCACCGCCGCGCTGGATGCCGGCGAGCGCCCGCTGTACCGCTGGTTCCCCGGCGGCGAGCTGAACACCTGCTACAACGCGCTCGACCGCCATGTGGAGGCCGGGCGGGGGGCGGACGCCGCCCTCGTCTACGACTCGGCTGTCCTCGGCACCCAGCGTGTGTACACCTACGCCGAGCTGACCGACCTCGTCGCCCGGTTCGCCGGGGCCCTGCGGAGCCAGGGCGTGGGCAAGGGCGACCGCGTGGTCCTCTATCTGCCGATGATCCCCGAGGCCGTGATCTCGATGCTCGCGTGCGCGCGCCTCGGCGCAGTCCACTCGGTCGTGTTCGGCGGCTTCGCGCCGCGCGAGCTCGCCGCCCGGATTGCCGACGCGCGCCCGAAGCTCATCGTGACGGCCAGCGGCGGCATCGAGCCGAACCGCCGGGTCGAGTACCTGCCCGCCGTCGAGGAAGCCCTCAAGGTCGCCGGCGTGCCCGATCTCCCGGTCGTCGTCGTGCCCCGCGAGGGCTTCGGCCATGCGCTCGCCGACTACACCGGCTGGCTCGGCTTCGACGAGGCCCTCGCCGGCGCCGACCCCGTCGCCCCGGTGCCCGTGGCGGCGTCGGACCCGCTGTACATCCTCTACACCTCGGGGACCACCGGCACGCCGAAGGGCGTGCAGCGCGACAACGGGGGCCACGCGGTGGCCCTCTCGTGGACCATGCGCAGCCTCTACGGGGTCGGCCCTGGGGAGGTGATGTGGACCGCCTCCGACGTCGGCTGGGTCGTGGGCCACTCCTACATCGTCTACGGCCCGCTCCTGGCGGGAGCGACGACGGTCCTGTACGAGGGCAAGCCGGTCGGCACACCCGACGCCGGGGCGTTCTGGAGGGTCGTGCAGGACCACCGCGTCAAGGTCCTCTTCACGGCGCCGACGGCGCTGAGGGCAATCCGCCGCGCGGACCCGGAGCTCGGGCTCCTCACCGGATACGACGTCTCGCCCCTGGTGCGGCTCTACGCTGCGGGAGAGCGGCTCGACCCGGAGACGTACCGCTGGGCGGGGGAGAAGCTCGGCATCCCCGTCGTGGACCACTGGTGGCAGACCGAGACGGGCTGGGCGATCTGCGGGAACCCGGCCGGAGTCGAGGAGCTGCCGCTCAAGGCGGGCTCGCCGTCACTGCCCATGCCGGGCTACGAACTCGAGATCCTCGACGGGGCCGGCGCCCCGCTGGGACCGGGCGAGGAGGGGAACATCGCGCTGCGGCTGCCGCTGCCGCCCGGCACGCTCACGACCCTGTGGCACAACGACGAGCGGTTCGTCGCCTCGTACCTCTCTGCCTTCCCGGGCTTCTACGCCACCGGCGACTCGGGCTACCGCGACCCCGACGGGTACGTCTACGTCATGGGGCGCACCGACGACATCATCAACGTGGCCGGCCACCGCCTCTCGACCGGGGCCATCGAGGCCGTCCTGGCCCGTCATCCGGCCGTCGCCGAGTGCGCCGTCATCGGGCTCAAGGACCAGCTCAAGGGGCAGCGGGCTGTCGGCTTCGTCGTGCTCAAGGCCGGAGCTTCCGTCCCCGAGGACCAGCTCGCGGCCGAGCTCGTGGCGCTCGTGCGGCGCGAGGTCGGGCCGGTGGCCGACTTCAAGCAGGCGGTCGTCGTGGACGCCCTGCCCAAGACCCGCTCGGGGAAGATCCTGCGCAAGACCATGCGCCAGATCGCCGATGGGGAGGACTACGCCGTCCCGTCGACGATCGAGGATGCCACGGTCATCGACCGCCTTCTGCCGGTCCTGACCCAGCGGACATGACGGCGAAGTTACTCACCAGTAGCATGGGGCCATGCACCTCCTCCTGCGCACGCTCCTGCTCCTGATCACGTCCCGCCGGCGCACGCCCCTGAGTGTGTGGGAGACCTCCTCCCTGCCGCTTCGGGTGCTGCCCACGGACATCGACCTCGCCATGCACGTCAACAACGGGATGTACTTCTCCCTCATGGACCTGGGCCGGTTCGACCTCATGGTCCGCGCGGGCGCGTGGGACAGGATGAGGGCCAGGGGGTGGTCCCCGGTCGTGAACCTCGAGACGATCACCTTCCGCAAGTCGCTGACGCTCTGGCAGCGCTACACGGTCGAGACCCGCATCATCGGATTCGACGAGAAGGCGATGTTCTTCGAGCAGCGCATGGTGGCCGACGGCGAGGTGTACGCCCGCGCCTACATCGCGGCCCGCCTCGTCTCCTCCGCCGGGCCCGTGCCCAACGAGGAGATCTTCGCCGAGGTGGGACACCCGCCGGCGGACCTGGTGCTGCCGGAGTTCCTCCACCGGTGGCGCGAGGAGAATGCGCTGCCGAGCACCCGGCGCCCCGCTCCGCACGCCTGGTAGCGCCCCTAGGAGCCGAGCTCCTTGATGGCCGCGGCCAGCGTCGGGTAGCGGAAGGCGAAGCCTGCCTCGTTCAGCACGCCGGGCACCGCGCGCACGCTGTCCAGAGCGAGGGCGGGGTTGGTGCGCATCACCCCCGCGCCGAGCCGCACCAGGACGGCCGGGGCGGGGATGCCGACCGGGACCCCCACGAGCTCTCGCAGGTGCGCCATGAGCTCCCGGTTGGTCACGGGCTGCGGTGAGGCGGCATTGACGACGCCGTCCGGCAGGGCCGCGAGCCCTGAGCCGCCGGGATCGGCCGCCAGGCCGAGGGCGGCCCGGGCGATCCGCACCCAGTCCGCGGCGTGGATCCAGGTGAACCACTGCCCGCCCGTGCCGAGGTGGCCCCCGGCGCCGATCCGGGCGGGAACCGTCAGGCGCGTCATGAGCGGCGCGTCGCGGTGGAGCACGACGGCGGTGCGGAGCACCGTCCGGTGCTCCGCGGCGGCCCCGTCCGCGGCGCCCTCCCACGCCCTGACGACGGCGGCGAGCCCGCCGGCGAGCTGCGGTGGCTGGGTCGACTCGTCCGCGACGTCCCCGCTGTCGCCGTAGATCCCGACGGCGCTCTGCTGGAGCCAGTGCTCGACGGGCCGGTCCCACGAGCGGCTCGCCTCGACGAGCGCCCGGGTCGGCTCGACCCGGCTGGCGGTCAGCAGGGCGAGGTTCTCGTCCGTTCCCGGGCGGTCCAGGCTCACCCCGGACAGGTTGGCGAGGCGCAGGCGGGGCTCGGCGCCCAGCCGGGCCGACCACTCGCCGTCGTGCGCGCCGTCCCAGGTGATCTGCTCGAAGGGCGAGGCGCTCGCGGAACGGGTCAGCACCGCGACGCGCTGGCCGTCGCACGCCAGGTCAGCGGCCAGCAGGGTTCCGAGGAAGCCCGAGCCCCCGACGATGACGGTGAGGGCGCGTGCGTCGACGTCCGCGGACGGCGCCGGCGGGGCGGCGAGCCGGAACAGGCGCGCGCACTGCAGCTCGAAGCCGCGCACGAGCGGCTCCCCTGCGGTGAGGCCGAACTGCTGGGCGAGCGGGCCGGCCACCGAGACGCGCTGGGTCAGGACAGTGCCCCCGTCCCGCTCCTCGAGCGTCCACTCGATGTCCTGCGCGCCGCCGGGCTGGGGCTGCCGGAGGGCGAGCCGCCGTCCATCCTGGACGGCGGTCAGGCTGAAGGCTGGCGCGGTCCGGCGGTGCAGCGGCCCGATGAGCCGGTGGCTGGGGGAGTAGCGGCCGGACGTCCCCTCGCGGAGGGGTCCGTCGAGCTCGGCGTGCGCCACGGCCGGGTTCCACTGGGGCCACAGCTCGAGCCGCGAGATGACCTCCCACAGCTGCCGGGCCGGGAGGCGGAACCATTGCGATGCGCTGCGCTGCCAGGTCACGCGGTCAGTCTAGCTGTCGCCCCGGTCCGTCCCCGGCCTCCGCCTCGACGGTCATGGCGGCGTCGATGATCCGGCTGCATGCCTTTCGGAGGAGGTCCTGCTGCTCCGGTGTGAGAGGGTCGAAGACTGTCCTGCGCACGAACTCCACGTGGCCCGGGGCGGCGTCGACGATCGCGGCACGGCCTGC
The DNA here is from genome assembly GCF_050474465.1 of Sinomonas sp. B1-1. Taxonomy (NCBI): domain Bacteria; kingdom Bacillati; phylum Actinomycetota; class Actinomycetes; order Micrococcales; family Micrococcaceae; genus Sinomonas; species Sinomonas sp. B1-1. Next base: position 20,007 of record NZ_JBCHVF010000001.1, read on the forward strand.
ATCGGTGAGGTGGACGTCCTGTCCGCGCGCGTCGTCGGCCGAACAGGTGCGGAAGATGAGCCCCTTGGCCTCCATGCGCTTGAGGATGTGCGAGAGGCGGCTCCGCTCCCAGCCGAGCTCCTGTGCCGCGGTGCCCGACCGGAGCACGCCGTCCGGGCATTCGGAGAGGGTCGCGAGCACCGAGTACTCCGGACCGGACAGGCGCGAGTCGCGGGTGAGCTGGCGGTCGATCGCGGGCGGTAGGCCCCACATGAGCCGGCGCAGCGCGAGCCAGACCTCCCGCTCGCGCGCGTCGAGCCAGCGCGGCCCGGCCTCGGTTGCAGCCTGTGTGCCCACGATCACTCCTCCATGTCCCCCATCGGTGCTTGACACATCAATTATGCCCATGTTCTAGTTGAACCATCAAGTTTTGATTGATGCGTCAACAAGGAGAGACCCCATGACCAAGATCGCCGTCGTCACTGGCAGCACCCGCCCCGGCCGCAACAACCGCCAGGTCGCCGAGTGGGTCCTCGAGCGCGCCCAGCAGCAGAAGCCCGAGGTGGAGTTCGAGCTCGTCGACATCGCCGACTACAGCCTCCCGCTCCTGAACGAGGCCATGCCCGCCGCCTACCAGTCATACAGCAACGAGGCCACCAAGGAGTTCTCGGCCCGCATCGACGAGTTCGACGGCTTCATCTTCATCTCCCCCGAGTACAACCACTCGGTCGCGCCGGCCCTCGCCAACGCGCTCTCGTACCTCAACGCCGAGTTCGCCAACAAGGCGGCCGGCATCGTCTCCTACGGCTCGGCCTTCGGCGTGCGCGCCGTCGAGCACCTCCGCGGCATCCTCTCGGAGCTCCAGGTGGCCCACGTCCAGAAGACCGGCATGTTCTCGCTCTTCAGCGACTTCGAGAACTTCTCCGACTTCAAGCCCACCGAGATGCAGGCCGCCTCGGTCGACCCGATGCTCGACCAGCTCGTGGTCTGGACCAAGGCCCTCGAGTCGGTCCGGGCTTCCCTCAACGTGGCCGTCTGACCCTTCCCCTTTCCAGACTGCCAGCGCGCGACGGCGGCATCCGGGTGAGCTCACAAGGCTCACCCGGGTGCCGCCGTCGTGCGTGTCGGGGCCGTGAGGCATAGCCGTCGGCGGTGCAGGCCAGCGAGGATGGTCGGGGCGGCCACCGTGGGCGCCGAGAAAGGGAGTGAACCATGCAGATCGCACTCACCGGCGGAAGCGGGAAGCTCGGGCGGGCGGTGGTCGAGCACCTCCGCGGCGCCGGGCACACCGTGTGGAACCTCGACACGGTGGGGGAGCGAGGCCCGGGCTACGTGCGCATCGACCTCACCGACTACGGCCAGGTCGCCGACGCGCTCGCGGGCATCGACGACCGCCACAGCGGAATCGACGCCGTCGTGCATCTCGCAGCCATCCCTGCGCCCGGGCTGGCCCCGGACGCCGCGACGTTCCGCAACAACATGCTCGCGACCTACAACGTGTTCCAGGCGGCCCGCCGGGCGGGCGTCAAGCGGATCGTCTATGCCTCGAGCGAGACCGTCCTGGGCCTGCCGTTCGACACGCCGCCTCCCTACATCCCGGTCGACGAGGAGTACCCCGCCCGACCCGAGAGCACCTACTCGCTGGTCAAGCACCTCGAGGAGCAGATGGCCATCCAGCTGTGCCGCTGGGACCCCGAGCTGAGCGTGAGCGCCTTCAGGTTCTCCAACGTCATGGTCCCCGCGGACTATGCCGCCTTCCCGGGCTTCGACGCCGACCCGCGTGGGCGCAAGTGGAACCTCTGGGGATACATCGACGCGCGCGACGGCGCGCAGGCGGTCGAGCGCGCGCTCGAGGGCGCCCGGCCGGGCTTCGAGGCGTACATCATCGCCGCTGCGGACACGGTCATGTCCCGCAGCTCCGCCGACCTCGCTGCCGAGGTGTTCCCCGGGGTGCCCGTCACGAAGGAACTCGGCGAGCACGAGACGCTCCTGTCGATCGACAAGGCGCGCCGCGTCCTCGGGTACGACCCGCAGCACTCCTGGAGGGACGAAGTCGGCTGAGCCTCAGAGCCCCTCACTCCGGATCCCAGATTGGGATCCCAAAACCTTGACTGTGGTCTGGGACACTGCGTAAGCTCTCTCTTGGGATCCCAAATCGGAATCCCAAGAGAGAGCTCTCCCACACGTTGCGCACCGCCCACCCGGGCGCGGCATCCGCCTGTTCGGCTGCCGCACTTCCCACCGCTGTGAAGGAGGACGTGTGTCCCTTCGAGAAGAAGCCACCGCCCCGCGGCCGCTCGCCAAAGATGGCGGGCAGCCCGCGCCCAAGCGCACCAGTGTGCGCTGGAAGCTGTTCATCCTGCTCCTGGTCCTGGTCACCGTGAACTACGTGGACCGAGGATCGATCTCCGTCGCGCTGCCGGTCATCCAGAAGGAGTTCGACCTCTCGCCCGAACTGGTCGGGCTCCTGCTCTCAGCCTTCTTCTGGACCTATGCGCTGATGCAGGTCCCCGTCGGCTGGCTCATCGACCGCTTCGGCCCGCGCAAGGTCATCACGGTCTCCTGCGTCGGCTGGGGCGCGGCGACTGCTGCGTCCGGCATGGCCGGCGGATTCCTGAGCATGTTCATCGCCCGCATGGGCATCGGCGTCACCGAGGCCGGCATCATGCCGGCGGGCGGGAAGCTCAACGCCCTGTGGATGCACTCCAAGGAGCGGGGCCGCGGCGCCACGATCCTCGACGCGGGTGCCCCTCTCGGCGCCGGCGTGGGAGCCGTCATCATCACCTGGCTCATCAGCGCCGCCGGCGGCTGGCGCGCGGCATTCGTCATCGCCGGCATCGCGACTGTCCTGCTCGGCGCGCTCACCTGGTGGTACATCCGGGACAATCCCCGGGCCCACAAGGCGGTCAACGAGGCGGAGGCCGAGTACATCGAGGCCTCGCACCGGGCGGAGGACGAGGCCGCCGGTGTCAACGGCGAGGGCCGTCGCGCGCTCCTGCCCTACCTGAAGTTCCGCTCGTTCTGGGCGATGTGCCTCGGCTGGCTCGGATTCAACGGCGTCTTCTACGGCCTGCTCACCTGGGGCCCGCTCTACCTGTCCCAGGCGAAGGGGTTCGATCTGAAGACCATCGGGTGGTCCACCTTCGTGATCTTCGGCGCCGGGTTCGTCGGAGAGATCCTCGGCGGCACGCTCGCAGACAGGCTCCGTGCCCGCGGGCTGGGGGCGAACCTCGTGATGCGCACGCTTCTGGGCATCTCGAGCGTGATCGTGGCCGGCGGACTCGTCGGGGTCACGGTCGTCTCGGATCCGATCGCCGCGGTCGTGCTCCTCTCCGTGGTCCTCTTCTTCCTGCGGTGGGTGGGCCTGTTCTGGGCCGTGCCCGCGACGCTGGGCGGACGCACGAACGCAGGCGTCCTCGGCGGGGCGATGAACCTCAGCGGCAACATCGCCGGCTTCGTCACCCCGATTGCCGTGGGCTTCATCGTCGGCGCCACCGGGGGCTACACCTGGGCCCTCCTCTACTTCGTCGGCTCGGCGATCATCATGGGGGTCTCGGTGCTCGCGCTCGACTACAGCAAGCGACTCCCCGTCTGATCCGGCGGTGCCCGGCCGGCGGGCTGCCGCCGGCCGGGCACCGCCCCCGTGGTCGAATGGACCACAGCACGAACCGTCACGGCGGGCCGAGGCCCGCACTCACCTGAGGAGCGATCATGGCACAGCCAGTCGAGGAGCCCGGCCGGGACCGCCCGCTGCGGGAGGTCATCCGCGACACGCTGCGCTCGCGGATCTTCGAGGGGTACTACGCCCCCGGGACCCGCCTCATCGAGCGGGACCTCGCCGGAGAGTTCAACGTCTCGAGGCTCCCCGTGCGCGAGGCCCTGCGCATGCTGCAGCAGGAGGGCCTGCTCGCTCCCCGCGCCACGCGGGGCTCGGTGGTGGCAGGGCTCAGCGAGAAGGAGGTCGAGGACCTCTTCGACGTCCGGGCGTCCCTCGAGGTCCTCGCGTGCCGGCTCGCGTCACAGCGCGCCACGCCCGAGGACGTGTCCCGACTGGAGGCTCTGCTGGCCCAGGCGTCGGACGCCCTGCGTCGCGGGAGCGTCCATGAGGCACACCGGTTCAACAACGACTTCCACGACGAGGTCACGGCGATCGCGGACAACGAGTTCCTCCGGACTGCGCTCGAGCCCCTCCAAGGGCGCATGCACTGGCTCTTCCGGCACGTGACGGACCTGCCTGAGCTCATCCAGGAGCACCGCGACCTCCTCGCCGCGATTGCCAGCGGCGATCCCGACGCCGCCGCGGCCCAGTCCGCACGGCACATCGGCAAGTACCGGGCGCAGTACCCGGACACCGTCTGACTATCCCGACACGGCCTCCGCGAGAGCGCCGGCCGTTCCCCTCAAGGAACCCGTACATGAGACTTCTGGTCATCAACCCCAACATCAGCGAGGACGTGACCGCGCTGATCCGCTCGGAGGCGGAGCGGTCCGCAGCCCCCGCCACCGAACTCGTCGTCCGCACCGCGGGCCACGGTGTCGAGTACATCGAGACCCGCCTCGAATCGCTGATCGCCGCCGGCGCCGTGGCCGAGCTCATCGCCGAGCACGCCGGCCAGGTCGACGGCGTCGTGGTCGCGGCCTTCGGCGATCCGGGCATGCCCGCCCTCAAAGAACTCGCCGACGTCCCGGTGCTCGGGATCACCGAGGCAGCCCTCTGCGCCGCCGCGCTCCAAGGGCACCGGTTCTCGATCATCGCGATCTCGGACCGCATCACCGCCTGGTACCGCGACTGCGTCGAGCGGTTCGGCTTCGGCTCCCGGCTGGCGTCGATCCGCTCGATCACGGAGGCGCTGCGGGGCATCGGCAGCGTCCAGGAGGACTTCCGCCCGACGCTCGTCGAACTCGCGCGGCTGGCCGTGGCCGAAGACGGCGCCGACGTCGTGATCCTCGCCGGTGCGCCGCTCGCGGGCCTGGCGCGCGAGGTCGCCGACGAGATCCCCGTTCCCGTCGTGGACGGCATCGGCGCCGGCATCCGGCTCGCCGAGGCCGTGGTAGGGCTCGCCTCAGGCCCCCACCGCGCGGGCTCGTTCGCTGCCCCGCCGCTGAAGCGGCGCAGCGGCCTCTCGCCGGCGCTCGACGCCGCGCTCGACGCGGCCCAGCTCGCCGCCGGCCGCACGCCCCAGGGCGCGGGGAGCGTGCAGTGATGGCCGGGATCGCAGACCTCGTCATCGCCAACGGCCTCGTGGTCAACGCGGATTCACGCCGGCTCGCCCATGTCGCGGTCGACGGCGGGCGGGTCACCGCCGTCGTCGACGCCGCCGAGCCAGTCCCCGCCGCCGAGCGCACCATCGACGCAGCAGGGCGCGCCGTCATCCCGGGAGGGATCGACGCCCACTGCCACGTGGCGCAGACCACGGGGGGCTGGCGCACCCTGGACGATTTCGCCATCGCCTCCGCAGCAGCGCTGTGGGGAGGGACCACGACCATCCTCGACTTCGGCATCCCGAGGGACTCCTCCGAGACCCCTCTGGAGGCGGCGAGGCACAAGCTGGCCCTCGCGGCGGAGTCCCGCTGCGACGTGGCCCTCCATGGGGCCGTCGTCGAGTGGGACGAGACCGTCCCCGCCCAGCTCGAGGAGCTCGCCGCCCTGGGAATCCGGTCCGTCAAGATGTACATGACCAACCGGGGATCCACGATGGCGGACGACGACACGGTGCTGCGGGTCATGCGCGAGATGGTGCGGCTCGACGGCCTCACCTACATCCACGCCGAGCACGACGCCATGATCGTCGACTGCACCCAGGAGCACGCCTCGGCAGGCCGGATCGGGATCGCGCACCTGCACGAGACCCGCCCGGAGCTCGCCGAGGAGGCGTCCGTCCGGGAGGTCCTCGCCCTGGCCCAGTACACGGGGGCCCCCGTCTACTTCGTGCACCAGTCCACGCCCGGGGCGATCGACCTCGTGGCAGAGGCCCGCGCTCGGGGTCTGGACGCGCATTCCGAGACCTGCCCCCACTACCTCGTCCTCGACGACGGCGTCTACTCGTCCCAGTTCCCGCACTGGTACGCCTGCTGCCCGCCGATGCGCTCCCCTGAGACCGTCGCGGCGGTCCGCCGGCGCTTCGCCGATGGCTCCGTCCACACCGTCTCGAGCGACCACTCGTGCTACGACCTCACGCAGAAGCGCGAGCGGGCGGACGACGTCCGCCAGATGCCCCACGGCCTGCCCGGCGTCGAGACCCGCATGCCGGTGGCCTTCACGGCCCTCGCCGACGCGTGGGCGGACCGGGAGGCGCACGACGGCGCGCGGCTGCTCGAACGGTTCGTCGACCTCTTCGCGGCCTCGCCCGCGCGGATCAACGCGATCCCCGGAAAGGGAACCATCGCTCCCGGCTACGACGCGGACCTCGTCGTCTTCGATCCTGCCGAGGCGCGGACGGTGGACAGCGCCGCCCTCCACATGGGCACCGACTTCTCCCCGTTCCACGGGCGTGTGCTGCGCGGGTGGCCCCAGACCGTCGTCGCGGGCGGCCGAGTGGTCCTCGATGAGGACGGCTTCCACGACCCAGGCCCCGTGGGCCGGTTCGTGGAGCGGCGCGGCTACGCGGAATTCCGGGACGCGTCCGGCACGGGCGTGCGCGTCCCCTCCATCGCTGACCAGAGAGGGAACTGAGATGCCCCAGACCGCCCGCCCCACCCGCATCGGGATGATCGTGCCTTCGTCCAACACCTGCCTCGAACCGATGAGCCACCGCCTCCTCGGGGACCGCGAGGACGTCACGATCCATTCCACGCGCATCCCGGTGACCCGGATTGCGCTCGATTCCGGATCCGACAGGCAGTTCGACGTCGGGGCCATGCGCGCCGCCGCAGAGCTCCTCGCTACGGCGGACGTCGACGTCATCGCCTGGAACGGCACCTCGGGGTCATGGCTCGGCGTCGGGCACGACAGGGAGATCGCCGCGGAGATCACGGCCGCCACCGGAATCCCGGCCACAACCTCCACGCTCGCCTACCTCGACGCCTTCGCAGCGTTCGGCATCGGGACCATCGGTCTCTTCACGCCGTACACTGCCGACGTGAACGAGCAGGTGATCGCCCGGTACGCCGAGGCGGGCGTGCGGACCAGCGGTCATCGGGCGCTGGGCCTGAGCGACAACGAGTCGTTCGCCAGAGTCGCCGCGGAGGAGCTCGTCCCCGGCTCTCTCGAGCTCACCGCCGAACGCCCGGACGCGCTGGTGTACCTCTGCACCAACCTCTACGGGGCCCCGGTCGTCGCGGAGCTCGAGTCGCGGACGGGCGTCCCCGTGCTGGACTCGGTCGCCGTCACGCTGTGGCGGTGCCTCGACATCGCCGGGGCCCCGCTCTTGGACGCGCGCTGGGGGAAGCTCCTCGCCTGAGGAGCCGTGGAGGATCGCCCTCAGAGCCCGAGGGCGCGGGCCATCTCGTCGCGCAGGTAGTACTGCCCGGCCACGCTCGGGTGGACACCGTCCGGACCCACGAGGCCGTCCAGCCCGACAAACCACTCCTGCGCAATCGGGTCCACAAAGTCCGCGCCCTCGCGCGCGGCCGCGGCCTCGAGCGTGTCGTGCACCGCGACCCGCTCAGGTTCGGGGTCTGCGGTATACGACGGCGGGCCCACGACGACGAGCCGCGCCTTCGGGGAAGACGTCCGAGCGGTCTGCAGGGCCTCGTCGACGGCGGCGCCGAGTTCGGAGTCGTCGGCGCCCATGTCGTTCTCCGAGCCGAAGAAGACGACCATCTGGGCATCCGGCCGGGCAGCCTCGGCGACGTGGGAGACGAAGGTCCCGTTGTCGTCGCCCACGGCAAGGAAGCCGTCGCCGTTCTCGGAGGAGTTCACGACGTCGACCCGCCCCATCTCCTCGGCGGAGAGCAGCGTGGGCCACGCGAGGTCAGGAGAGGTGCCGTAGCCGGTGCTCAGGGAGTCCCCGACGACGACCACGTGGAATGCGTCGGCACGGGGTGATACTGCGGCGGGGGCCGGCGCCCGCCAGAGCCCGGCTGTGGCGCAGACTGCCCCGGTCAGGGCCACCGCCGTCAACGCGAACGCCGCGCGTGCGAAGGGGAATCTGGGCGGAGGGGCCATCTGAGCACTCCTCCCTGCGCTGTCGGGTCCAATCATCATGACCCAACCATGATCGCAAATGACTGGGGCGCAGAGGCTGTGACCGGGCTGTGGAGTTGAGCACTCTGCCTGTGATTCTGGGGACTTTGATCACTTCCCGCGCATGGCACCCGCGCGTACTCTGATCCGTGGATGTGGCGTTGTCAGGGAGCGGCAACGGGTCTCACATACCGATCTCGGACTCGCCGCAGGGGGCGGATCCTCCGGGAGCCCGCGCTGCTGCGGGCGCGTTCATCAGTGATTGGGGTTGACCGTGGACACTCAGACGCCTTCGCACCCGGACCGGAGGACACGGTTCCAGCCCTCCCCGAGGGGCGGCTCTGTCCGCAGGATGGCGGCGGCCGTCCTCGCCGCCGTCCTGGGCGCCGCTGCTCTCGTGGGGCTCCAGGCGCCAGCACCGGCGCGGAGCGCCACCGCGTGCGCCAACGGGGACATGAACATCGTGGCCCATACCGACGACGACCTGCTCTTCCTGAGCCCTGACTTCATGCGGGACCTCGAAGTGGACCGCTGTTCCCTCACGGTCTTCACCACGGCAGGGGAGGCGGGCGAAGGCGCCTCCTACTGGCAGAGCCTCGAGGCCGGCATCCAGGCGACGTATGCGCAGATGGCCGGCAAGGCGAACTCGTGGGTCGACATCGATGACGGCATCGCCAACCGGGACATCGCGCGGTCGCAGCTGAGCGGCTCCAACATCCAGGTGATGTTCCTCCGCATCCCGGACGGCTTCCCCGACGGCTCGGGCAGCGACACCTACAACTACCAGAGCATCCTCAAGCTCTGGAACGGCACGCTCAGCTCCGTCACACCCGTCGACGGCCGCGCGGCGTACACGAAGGCGCAGCTGGCCAGCATCCTGCTGCAGACCATGCAGTCCTTCAAGCCGACGACGCTGCGCACCCAGGACTGGACCGGCTCCTACACCAATCCCTACGACCACAGCGACCACTGGGCCACGGCGAAGTTCGCGCAGCAGGCCAGCGCGTCCTACTCTGCGCCGCACACCCTCACGGGCTACGACGCGTACGTGATCGACGAGTACGCGCAGAACGTGTTCGACCCCGAGCTGACCAAGAAGGTGGACGCGTTCGTGACGTTCGCGGACTACGACCACAACGTCTGCAACTCGCCGGGGGAGGGGTGCCCGGACTCGCCGTACAACGAGTGGCTCAAGCGCGAGTACCCCACTGCCATCCAGTGGACCAAGAACGCCGCCAAGGACTCCGGGACCACCGTCCAGGCGTCCTCCCAGGCGTCCAGCACCCAGAGCCCGGACCGCGCCCGCGACGGCTACGCGTGGGGCGCCCCCCAGGCTTCCGGGAAGGAATGGGTCTCCAACGGCGAGAAGACCGGCGCCTGGATCCAGTACACCTTCGGCTCGCCCACCGCCATCTCGATGGTGAACCTGTTCGACCGTCCGCTCGCTGACCAGCAGGTCACGTCGGGTGTGCTCGACTTCTCCGACGGCACGTCGGTGCCGGTCGGCGCGCTCTACAACAACGGCGCCGGCACGACCGTGACGTTCCCTGGCCGCACCGTGACCTCGGTGAAGTTCACCGTCACCGGGGTGAGCCCGACGACGACGGCGGCCGGCCTGGCCGAGTTCGAGGTGTTCAAGGGCGCCGACACCACGGCACCAGTGATCACGGCGACGCCGCCCGGAGGCACCTACCCGTCGGCGCAGACCGTGACGCTGAGCTCGAACGAGCCCTCCACGATCCGCTACACGACCGATGGCAGCACGCCGACCGCGTCGAGCCCTGCCTACAGCGCGCCGATCACGATGGGCGCAGGGACGCTGAAGTACTTCGGCGTCGACGCGGCGGGTAACACCTCGCAGGTCGCGACCCAGACCTACTCGCTGGCTGACGACAAGACGCCGCCGACAGTGACTGCGACCCCGGCCGCAGGCGCCTACCCCGTCGGGACCGAGATCAAGCTCGCCGCGGACGAACCGGCGACCATCCGGTACACGACCGACGGGTCGGACCCCACGTCGTCCAGCCCCGTCTACACGCCGGGGACGACGATCATCACCCTCAACGCTCCGATGACCCTGAAGTACTTCGGCACGGACACCGCGGGGAACACCTCCGCGATCGGCGCTCAGGCCTACACCATCGCCGCCGACACGACCCCGCCGACCATCACGGCGAGCCCGCTCACGGGGACGTATCCCTCGGGGCAGCAGATCACGCTCTCCTCGAACGAGGCGGACACGACGATCTACTACACGACCAACGGCTCGACACCGACTGAGGCCAGCGCCGTCTACTCGGGTCCGCTGACGCTGACTCAGACGTTCACGCTCTCCTACTTCGGGAAGGACTTGGCGGGGAACACGTCAACCGTCCAGAGCCAGACCTACACGCTCCAGCCCAAGCCGGTCACACCCTCCTGGCATGACTACACCGGCGACGGCTACGCGGACGTCCTCGCGGCGGACGGCGACCTCCTCAAGCTCTACAAGGGCGACGGTGCCGGCGGCATCGCGGCGGGCGTGCAGGTCGCCACCGGCTGGAGCGGGATGAACGCCACGGTGACGCCGGGCGACTTCAACGGCGACGGCAAGAACGACGTCCTGGCCCGCAGGACCAGCGACGGCGCCCTCTTCCTCTATCCCGGCAACGGTTCGGGCGGCTTCGGCACCCGGGTCCAGGTCGGCTGGGGGTGGAACGTCATGACAGCGGTCCTCTCGCCCGGCGACTTCGACGGCGACGGCAACAGCGACGTCCTGGCACGGGACAGCGGCGGCGCCCTGTGGCTCTACCCGGGCAACGGCATCGGCGGCTGGAAGTCACGCGTCCAGGTTGGCTGGGGCTGGAACGTCATGAACGCGATCGTCAGCGGCCGCGACTTCAACGGCGACGGCAAGAACGACGTCATCGCCCGGGACACCAATGGCGTCCTGTGGCTCTACCCGGGCGACGGGGCCAACGGCTGGCTCAGCCGCTCCCAGATCGCCACCGGGTGGGGGTCAATGACGGCAATCGCTGCTCCCGGCGACCTCACGGGCGATGGCAAGGCCGACATCATCGCCCGAGACGGCAGCGGTGTCCTCTGGCTCTACCCGGGCACCGGCACGGGCGGCATCGACGTGAACGGGCGCACGCAGCTCGCCACGGGGTGGGGTGCCTTGAAGTTCATCTCCTAGCCGGGCGAGGTCTGGGGACCCGGCAGGTCGATGTCGAGGTCCCCGCCGAGGCCCGTGCAGTCCACCGCTTCGGCGCCGTGCGCGGCGAGGTAGGGGCCGGCGCCCCGGTCGCCGGCGAGCTCGGCGAGGAGCCGGGCCCAGTGGTCCCGCCCGATGAGCACGGGGTGCCCTGGGCGGCCGCCGTACTCCGCGCGGCGGAGCGAGCCCGGACCGACGGGGCCGGCGAGAACCTTCCTGAACGCCTCCTCCTGCAGCGAGGGCAGGTCGACGAGGGTCACGAGCACTGCATCCGGACGCGGGCCGAGCGCTGCCGCGGCCTCGATGCCGGCACGGAGCGAAGCCGCCATGCCGGAGGCCCAAGCGGGCGCGACGACGGGGACGATCCTCGGATCGGCTGGCAGGAGCTGGCGTGCCTCCTCAGCTGCAGCGCCGAGCACGGCCAGCACGCGCGAACAGCCTGCCGACAGCGGAAGCAGGGCCGCCCGCGCGAGCCAGGGGCCGCCGTCGTCCGCCACCAATGCCTTGGGGCACCCCATCCTGCGGCCGGCGCCCGCCGCGAGCACTAGACCGACCACCTGCGCAGACGCCGGAGGGCCGGCAGCGGGAAGCTGCCGGCCCTCCGGGAGACCGCGATGCGTCAACCGATTGGTCAGACGCAGATCAGAGCGGGCGGACCTTGGCGGCCTGGAGGCCCTTCGGGCCCTGCTGGGCCTCGAACTCGACCTTCTGGCCTTCCTGGAGCTCGCGGTAGCCCTTGGACTCGATCGCGGAGAAGTGCACGAAGATGTCCGCGCCGTTGTCATCAGGCGCGATGAACCCGAAGCCCTTTTCACTGTTGAACCACTTGACGGTGCCAGTTGCCATGCGTCCTCCTCGGGACGGGTGCAGCCTCGGCCTTCGGGGCTGCTCGCAGCGGTGTCCAGAAACCGCCAAGCAAGCACGGCCCCGGCCTCCGGCGGAGGATGGGCGCCGTGCAGACACAACGTGAAACACAACGACTACAGCTCAACCCTACAGGAGCAGAAAGGGGTCCGGCCAGTGGCACACGCGTGCCCGGATACCAGCCGGGACGCCGTCTAGTCGAGACCGAGCTCGATGTCCGGGTTCTCCTCCTCGACGTCGAGCTCGATCAGCCGGTGCGGGTCATGCAGGGGGTCGATCTCATCCATCGTCTCGGGGTTGTCGCTCGACCCCTCGGGGGCCTGGCTGTCCCTGCCGTCCAAGGGCTCGGTGAGGTCGTCGTCTTCGGTGTCGCCATAGTCGAGGCTGTGGGTCATGGCTCCTCTTCTCCTCGTTGCCGCCGGGACCCGTCCTGGCCCGGCACTGTGCACGTCGCTGCGTCAGCCCGCGTCGAACCGCTCGTCGTCGGTCTCGTCGCCGTCGCGGTCATTGCCCGAACCGTCGGGCAGGGAGTCGATGTCGGGAAGCACGGGCTCCGGTGCCTCGCGGGCCTCGGCTGTCGCGGTGGCCGCGCCGTTGGGCTCGACCAGTTCGGGGCTCTCGCTGCTCATCGCTGCTCCTTTCCGTCGCCGGGAAGCCGCGCGGGCGGCTCCCTGATTCAACGGTAGGCCCGTCCAGCGTCGAGCGACAGGAGCCAAGGGCCCTGTCTGCGGCGCGCCGCGTGTGCGGCGCCGACGGGCTCCGCGGACCGCCCCTACCCCGCCCAGCGGTACTCGTTCTCCGGCCGCCCGGGGGTGCCGTACCGGGCGGAGCGCGTCAGCTCGCCGACGTCGGCCAGGTGCTCGAGGTAGCGGCGTGCCGTCACGCGGGAGATGCCGACGGCCTCCGTCAGCTCAGACGCGGAGACGGCGTCGCCGCGCATGCGCAGGTAGTCCCGCACGGCCTCGAGGGTGTGCGCCGAGAGGCCCTTCGGCAGCGGCTTCGACACCGGCGCGCGCAGCGCGGCGAGCGCCTCGTCCACGGCGGCCTGCGAGGTCGGGCCGGCGTGTCCGGCCAGCGCCTGGCGGTACGCCCGGTAGTGCTCCAGGCGCTCGGCGAACGCGGCGAACGTGAACGGCTTGATGAGGTAGTGCACGACCCCCACCGAGATCGCGCGCCGCACGACAGGCAGCTCGCGGACGGCGGTGATCGCGATGATGTCCACGGGATGCCCCGCCGCCCGCAGGCGCCGGCCCACGTCGAGGCCATGGAGGTCGGGGAGGTTCATGTCGAGCAGGACGAGGTCCACCGGTGTCCCCGCCGCGGCGAGCTGGCCCGCGAGGCGGAGGGCCGACGCGCCGTCGTGCGCCGTGCCCGCGTGGACGAAGCCCGGCACCCGCCCGACATAGGCCGCGTGGGCGTCCGCTGCGATCGGCTCGTCCTCGACGACGAGCACCCGGATGGCGCGGGTTGCCTCTGCTGCCTGGGTCACGGCACGTGCTCCTTCCGTGGCAGGACGACGGTGAAGACGGCACCCTTGCCGGGCGTCAGGGCCAGGGATCCGCCGAGCCGCTCGACGGAGCGCTTGACGAGCGCGAGGCCCAGTCCCCGGCCCGGGCCCTTGTGCGGCTTGGTCGAGTACCCGTACTGGAGGATCCGGTCGGCCTCCTCCGCCGGCACGCCCGTTCCGCTGTCCGCCACCTCGATCACGACGTCGTCGCCCTCCTCCGCGATCCCGAGCGACACCCAGCGCGGCGGGTCGCCGGCGGCCGCGGCGTCGATCGCGTTGTCGACGAGGTTGCCGACGATGGTCACGAGGTCCTGCGGCGCCATGCCGGATCCGGCCAGCGTCGCGGACGCGTCGGCGTCGAGGCGCACGCCGCGCTCGTTGGCCTGGGCGGCCTTGCCCATGACGAGCGCGGCGAGGACGGGCTCATCGAGGGAGACCACGAGCTCGTCGGCCAGGGACTGGCTCAGCTTCAGGTCCTCGGTGGCGAACGAGAGCGCCTCCGCGGTGCGGCCGAGCTCGAGCAGGGAGACGATGGTGTGGAGCCGGTTCCCGTGTTCGTGGGCCTGGCTGCGCAGGGCGTCGGAGAGCGTGCGCAGCGTCTCGAGCTCGCTGCCGAGCGCGGCGATCTCGGTCCGGTCCCGGAGGGTCGCGACCGCGCCGATCACCTTGGGGCGCCGTCCCTCGCGGATGGTCGCCGGTTCCTGGTTGACCACGAGCACGCGGTCCGACGTCAGGTGGATCTCGTCGTGGGCGCTGCGGCCGCTGGCGAGCAGCTCGCGCAGGCTCTCGGGCAGCCCGAGGCCGTCCAGCCCGGCCGGCTCCGCGCCGTCGTCGTGCTCGGGCAGGCCCAGGAGGCGCGAGGCCTGGTCGTTGCGGATCACCACCCTGCCCCGCCGGTCCACGAGCACCACGCCCTCCCGGACCGAGTGCAGCACCGACTCGTAGTACGCGAACAGCTGGCCCAGCTCCTCCGGGCCGTAGCCGCGCGTGACGCGGGACAGGTACCGGCCGAGGCCGAGCGAGCCGAGCGACCCGAGGGCGAGCACGACGGCGGCGATCGCCAGGAGCGCCGGGAGCCGGCCCGCGGCGGCCACCTCGAGCGCGCTCACGCGGACGCCGGCCGCGACCATGCCGACGACCTTGCCCGCGTCGACGATCGGGACGATCGACCGGACCGAGGGCCCCAGGGTCCCGGTGTACGTCTCCGTGAGAGCGTGCCCCGCGAGCGCCTCGTCGACGCTCCCGAGGTACTTCCCGCCGATCTGCTCGGGATTCGCGTGGGTCCAGCGGGTCCGGTCCGGGGCCATGATCGTGACGAAGTCCAGGTCCGCGTCCTGGATGACCTGCTCGGCGTAGGGCTGCAGGACGGGGGAGGGGTCCCTCGTCGCCGCGTTCCGCGCGGCGTCGATGACGAACGGGCTGTCGGCGATGGCCTCCGCCGTCGAGAGCGTCCGCCGCCCGGCGTTCTGATGGGTCTGGTCTCGGGCGTCGACGTACATGGCCGTCCCGATGAACGCGGTCAGCGCGACGACAGCGAGGACCAGGATCGCGAGGAGCCTGCTCGCGAGGCTCATCCTCCTCATGCTGGTCCTTTCGATGTCGCGCGTTTCCTGTGACCAATATGACCGCAACGGTGAGGTCTGTCACAGCGGGCGAAAGAGTAGGGGGTGAACAGGCCCACACCGGGCCCCAGCCAAAGTATCAAGGAGCATCCCGTGGCAACGTCGCCAACGGCACCCGAGCGGGCGCCCGCCAAGAAGCCTGCCGACCGCACGCACGTCCTCTACATCGCCGTCATCGTCGCCGTCGTGCTCGGCGTCGTCGTCGGCCTCCTCTTCCCCGGCAAGGACGGGTTCGCCGCGGACCTCAAGCCGCTCGGCGACGGATTCGTGGCCCTCATCAAGATGATGATCGCCCCGGTCATCTTCTGCACGATCGTGCTGGGCATCGGCTCGATCGCGAAGGCCGCCACCGTCGGCAAGGTCGGCGGGCTCGCCCTCCTGTACTTCATGGTCATGAGCACCTTCGCGCTCGCGATCGGCCTCGTGGTGGGCAACTTCATCCACCCCGGCGAGGGCCTGAACCTCAAGGACGCCACGTACAAGGCTACCGAGTCCGCGGACACCACCAACTTCCTGCTGGGAATCATCCCCAAGACGCTCGTGTCCTCCCTGACCTCAGGCGAGATCCTCCAGACGCTGTTCGTGGCGCTCCTCGTCGGCTTCGCACTCCAGCGCATGGGCAAGACCGGCGCGCTGCTGCTCGAGTTCATCCGCCAGGCGCAGGTGCTCGTGTTCCGCATCCTCATCATGATCATGTGGCTGGCCCCGATCGGCGCCTTCGGTGCCATCGCCGCCGTGGTCGGCGCCACCGGCTGGAAGGCCGTCCTGAGCCTGCTGACGCTGATGGTCGCCTTCTACATCACGTGCATCCTGTTCATCGTCTTCATCCTCGGCACGATCCTGAAGGTCGTCTCGGGCGTGAACATCTTCAAGCTCATGAAGTACCTGGGCCGCGAGTACCTCATCATCGTCTCGACGTCCTCCTCCGAGGCCGCCCTGCCGCGCCTCATCGCCAAGATGGAGCACCTGGGCGTCTCCAAGCCGGTCGTCGGCGTGACGGTTCCGACGGGCTACTCGTTCAACCTCGACGGAACCGCGATCTACCTGACGATGGCATCCCTGTTCATCGCCACGGCCATGGGCCAGCCTCTTGCCCTGGGCGAGCAGATCGGGCTCCTCGTGTTCATGATCATCGCCTCCAAGGGCGCGGCCGGCGTCTCCGGCGCGGGCCTCGCGACTCTGGCCGGCGGCCTCCAGGCGCATGCGCCCCAGCTCGTGGGCGGCGTCTCGTTCATCGTCGGCATCGACCGCTTCATGTCCGAGGCCCGCGCGCTGACCAACTTCACGGGCAACGCCGTCGCCACCGTCCTGATGGGCACGTGGACGCGGGAGATCGACACGGACCGTGTGGGCGAGGTCCTCTCGGGCCGGCGGCCGTTCGACGAGACGACCATGCTCGCCGGCCACGGCCACGGCGGCGAGCCCGAGAGCGAGGACGTCGTCGGCACACCGGGCGAGCCCGCCCGCGCCTGACGCGCCCCATCTGAGGGTCACCTCCTGAGGGTCACCTCCCGTGGGTCTTTGCCTGGCATCGACCCGCCGGAGGTGGCCCTCAGCCGTGTCCGGAGGGGAAACCTTGAAGTTCCAGTTGAAGGTGAGGCGCGCCGGACGGGCATTTGTCAAGGTCCCCGGGATGCGTGTTGCCGCTGTGTAGGCTGAGGACTCAAGGACGCCGCAGGCAAGCCAGCCCAGCAAGCGAATCGAAAGTGTGGATGGTTACGTGAGCACAGAGCAGAGCGCCGCGACTCTGGACGGCATTTCCGCAGACATCGCCGGGACCGAGCTCGGCCCCACGGGGCGGCCCCTGCGCGAGTTCCCCGAGCCCGCGCCGCTGTCCTCCCACGGCCCGGCCCGCATCATCGCGATGGTCAACCAGAAGGGCGGCGTCGGCAAGACCACCTCGGCCATCAACCTCGCCGCCGCGCTCGCGGAGTACGGCCGCAAGGTCCTGATCGTCGACTTCGACCCGCAGGGTGCGGCCTCGGCCGGCTTCGGGATCAACCCCCACGAGCTCGAGACGACCGTCTACAACGTCATGATGGACCGCCATGTCGACGTCCACTCGGCGATCCGGCACACCGAGGTCGAGAACGTCGACCTCCTCCCGGCGAACATCGACCTCTCGGCGGCCGAAGTCCAGCTCGTGACCGAGGTCGCGCGCGAACAGGTCCTCGCTGGCGCGCTGCGGCGTGTCGAGGAAGAGTACGACGTCATCCTCATCGACTGCCAGCCGTCCCTGGGCCTCCTGACGGTCAACGCGCTCACGGCCGCGCACGGCGTCGTGATCCCGCTCATCTGCGAGTTCTTCGCCCTGCGCGCGGTGGCCCTGCTCGTTGAGACGATCGAGAAGGTCCAGGACCGCCTGAACCCGCGCCTCACCGTGGACGGCGTCCTGGCCACGATGTACGACGCCCGCACGCTCCACTCCCGGGAGGTCCTCGCCCGGCTCGTCGAGGCCTTCGGCGACAAGGTCTTCGACACGGTCATCAAGCGCACCATCAAGTTCGCCGACGCGACCGTCGCCGCCGAGCCCATCACCCGCTACGCGTCCAACCACCCGGGCGCCGAGGCGTACCGCCGGCTGGCCCGCGAGCTCGTGGCCCGCGGTGGCGCCCCCTAGCCAGGAGGCGGGGACGGCGCACGACGCCGCGCGGCCGGCATCCGCGGACCTCTCGCCCGAGCTTCCCGGCGACCAGCCGTCCGGGAACCGCGGCGGCTTCGAGGTCCGCCTCGAGAACTTCACCGGCCCCTTCGACCTGCTCCTCGGGCTCATCGCGAAGCACCGCCTCGACATCACCGAGGTGGCCCTGGCGACCGTCACGGACGACTTCATCGCGTACATCCGGGCGCTCCAGGAGCGCGGCGAGGACTGGGCCCTGGACGAGGCAAGCGAGTTCCTCGTCATCGCCGCGACCCTCCTCGATCTCAAGGCCGCCCGCCTGCTTCCCGCCGGGGAGGTCGAGGACGAGGAGGACGTGGCCCGGCTCGAGGCCCGGGACCTCCTGTTCGCGCGCCTCCTGCAGTACAGGGCCTTCAAGGAGATCGCAGCGGTCTTCGCCTCGACCCTCGAGGAGGAGGGCCGTCGCTACCCCCGCACCGTGACCCTCGAGCCGTCCTTCGCCGCGCTCCTGCCCGAGCTCGTGTGGCAGCACACCCCCGAGCAGTTCGCGGCCATTGCCGCGAAGGCGTTCGCGCCCAAGGAGGAGCCCCCGAGCGAGGTCGGCGTGGAGCACCTCCACGCTCCTCCCGTGAGCGTGCGCGAGCAGGCCGAGCTCATCGGGCTGCGCCTGCAGGCTGCCGGCCCCCTGAGCTTCCGGGCCCTCACGGCGGACGCCGCGAGCCGGCTGGTCGTCGTCGTGCGCTTCCTCGCGCTCCTGGAGCTCTTCCGCGACCGTGCGGTGGCGTTCGAGCAGGCCGCCCCGCTGGCGGAGCTGAGCGTGCGGTGGACCGCCGCCGACGGCTGGACCTCGGAGCGGATGGGCGAGGAGTACGACGGCGCCGCCGTCCCCGCCGTACCGGGCGGCATGTCCGAGACCGACGAGACCTGGGAGGACGGCCATGACGGATGAGGGCAGGATCGGAGCCGCGCTCGAGGCGGTGCTCATGGTGGTCGACGAGCCGGTGAGCGCGGCCGAGCTCGCGAGCGTGCTCGACGTGCCGCAGCCGGAGGTCGAGGCGCACCTCTCCCGCCTCGCGGGGGAGTACGACCGCCAGGGACGGGGCTTCGAACTGCGGTCCGTGGCAGGGGGATGGCGCTTCTACTCGCGGCCCGACTTCGCGGAGGCCGTGTCCCGCTACGTCATCGAGGGGCAGACCGCGCGGCTCACGCAGGCTGCGCTCGAGACGCTCGCCGTCATCGCGTACCGCCAGCCTGTGGCGCGCTCGCGGGTCGCCGCGATCCGAGGCGTCAACGTCGACTCGGTGGTCAAGACGCTCGTGACCCGCGGACTCGTCGAGGAGGCCGGCACGGACGCCGAGTCGGGGGCCATCCTGTACTCCACGACCTCCTACTTCCTCGAGCGGCTCGGGATCGGCTCCGTGGCCGAGCTGCCCCAGATCTCCCCGCATCTCCCGGGGCTCGACGAGCTCGGCTCGATCGACGGCGCGTACCCCTGACCGCGTGCCGCCGGGGCGCCGAGCGGGCCATCCGGTATCCTTGACTGCGGGCATTCGCCCTCACCTACCAACGCGTCCCTCCGGCAACCCCGGATTTCCGGGCGCTTCATACTGCAAAGGCATTGGTCATGACACAGGCGGGACGCCAGGGTTCACCCAACGGAGGAAACCCTCGCAGGAACGGTTCATCGGGCGCCGGGTCGCGCGGCGGCGCCGCGCGCGGAGGTGCGAAGGGCGCCCCCAAGTCGCCCGCGCGCAAGCGGGGCGATCGCCCCCAGGCCAAGGGATCCGGGGCGGCGCCGTTCGCGGGGGAGCGCTTCGGGAAGAACCTCGGCCCCGTCCGCGGGGACAAGCCGCAGCGGCACTCCGCCGGGGGCCGCAAGTCGCCCACCCCGCTGCCCCAGCACACGCCGCGGTCGCGGGCCGAGATGAGCGAGGACGGCGTGCGCCTGCAGAAGGTCATGGCCAACGCCGGCGTCGCGTCGCGCCGCGTCTGCGAGGAGCTCATCGCCGAGGGCCGCGTCGAGGTCAACGGGCAGATCGTCACCGAGCTCGGTTCGCGGGTCAACCCTGAGACCGATGTCATCCACGTGGACGGTGTGCGGGTCCAGACCAACGAGCACCTCGTCTACATGGCGTTCAACAAGCCGCGCGGGGTCGTGTCCACGATGGACGACCCCGAGGGCCGGCCGTGCATCTCGGACTACCTCCGCCCGGGCTCGCCGGAGCGGCTCTTCCACGTCGGGCGGCTCGACACCAACACCGAGGGCCTGCTGCTCCTGACCAACGACGGCGAGCTCGCGAACCGGCTGACGCACCCGTCCTACGAGGTGCCCAAGACCTATGTCGTGCAGGTGCGCGGCCCGATGCCGCAGGGCGTCGGCGCCCAGCTGCGCCGCGGCGTCGAGCTCGAGGACGGCCTCGCGAAGGTCGACTCGTTCCGGCTCGTCGACTCGACCCCGGGCTTCGTGCTGTGCGAGGTCGTGCTCCATTCCGGCAAGAACCGGATCGTGCGCCGCATGTTCGACGCCGTCGGGTTCCCCGTCCAGCGCCTCGTGCGCGCCAAGATCGGCCCGATCGGCCTCGGAGACCAGAAGCAGGGCACCGTCCGCCGCCTCGGCAAGCAGGAGATCGGCCACCTCATGGCGGCGGTCGGGCTCTGACGCGGGACGAGAGAATGGCTGTCACCCACCTTCACGGGCCCGTCGTCGTGATCGGCACGGGCCTCCTCGGAACGAGCATCGGGCTCGGCCTCGAGCACCGCGGCGTCCCGGTGTTCCTCGAGGACCCCTCGCCGACCAACCAGGCCGTCGCGGTCGACATCGGAGCCGGACGGCCGGTCGCGGAGCTGGAAGCAGACCCCGGCGCGCAGCCCGAGGTCGTCGTCGTCGCCGCGCCGCCCGACGTGACCGCCGACGTCGTCGCGCGTTCCCTCCAGCGGTGGCCGCGCGCCGTCGTCGTGGACATCGCGAGCGTCAAGGGCGCGATCCTCGCCGACCTCCGCGGGCGCGGGGTGGACCTGTCCCGCTACGTGGGCACGCACCCCATGGCCGGGCGGGAGAAGTCCGGGCCGGTTGCCGCCCGCGGCGAGCTGTTCACGTCGATGCCCTGGGTCGTGTGCCCCGGGGGAGAGGCGGCGCCCGACGCCGTCCGCGCGGCCAAGGCGCTCGGCGCGGATCTCGGCGCCATGGTGGTCGAGTTCGGCCCCGAGGAGCATGACGAGGCGGTGGCCCTCGTGAGCCACCTCCCGCAGGTCATGTCCTCGCTGCTCGCCTCGCGGCTGCAGGGCACGGACCTGCGCCTGCTCGCCCTCGCGGGCAACGGGCTCCGCGACACCACGAGGATCGCCGCGAGCGACCCGGGCCTCTGGGTGCAGATCCTCGGGGCGAATGCGCCGAAGATCGTCGAGCACCTCTACGGCGTCCGCGAGGACGTCGAGCGGCTCATCCGCACTCTGGAGGCCCCGGCGGCGCCGGGTGCGCGGCTCGACCTCGCGCAGCTCATGACTGAGGGCAATGCCGGGCAGGCGCGGATCCCAGGCAAGCACGGCGGGCCGCCGCAGGCCTTCGCCTGGCTCACGGTGCTCGTGGACGACCGCCCGGGCCAGATCGCCAGGCTCCTGACGGAGATCGGCGAGATCGGGGTGAACCTCGAAGACCTCCGCCTCGACCACTCGTCGGGACGGAATGTGGGCATGGTGGAGATCTCCGTGCTCCCGAGCAAGCACGATGCACTGGTAACGGAACTGGAGGAGCGCGGATGGCGGGTACTGCAATGAGCGCGCGGCAGGATGCGCAGCAGGGTGGGTCGCTGAGCTCGGCGAGCACGTCCGAGGGGACGTCCGTGCGGTACACCCCGGGCCCCGGCGGCCGTCCGGCGCATTCGAGCCTGCCGCTGCGCGTGGGCCGTCCCCTCGTCGTCGCGATCGACGGGCCCTCGGGCTCGGGGAAGTCGAGCATCTCCAAGGAGGTGGCGCGCCGGCTGCGGCTCGCGTACCTCGACACGGGGGCGATGTACCGGGCCGTGGCCTGGGACTGCCTCGAGCGGGGCCTCGACCTCGCCGACGGCGCCCTCGTCGAGGCCGCCGCGCGGGCACTCGACCTCGAGCTGAGCACGAGCGCCGACGCCGAGCGCGTCGTCGTGCGCGGCCACGACGTGACCGCGGCGATCCGCGAGCCACGGATCTCCTCCGCCGTGAGTGCCGTCGCCACGAATCTCGGCGTCCGCGACGAGCTCATCCGCCGCCAGCGCGCCCTCATCGCCGCGCACGGCCGCCGCATGGTGGTCGAAGGCCGGGACATCACCACCGTCGTGGCGCGCGACGCCGAGGTGCGGCTCCTGCTGACCGCCTCCGAGGAGGCGCGCATGCGCCGCCGCGGCGCCCAGCTCGGCGGGACGCAGACGGCCGAACAGCTGCGCGAGCAGGTCGTGGCCCGCGACGCGAAGGATTCGACCGTCGCAAGCTTCACCCAGGCGGCAGACGGCGTCTTCACCGTCGACTCGTCCGACCTGGACTTCGACCAGACCGTCGACGCCGTGCTCGGCGTCGTGCACGCGGCCGTCGGCGGCCGCCCGGCCGGCGCCTGAGCCGGCCCCCAAAGATGTCAAGGAGACTCACATGACCGAATCCGTGGAAACCGGATCCTCATCTGCCCAGGACGACGAGTTCGTGCCCGAGGGCACCGACGAGGTCGCCGAGCACCTCGCCGCGATGGACGACTCCGAGGCGGAGCAGCGTGCTGCGACGCTCCGGGCCGGGCTGGACGACTACGAGCTGGACGACGAGGACGCGCGCCTCCTAGCGGGCCTCGGCGAGGAGTGGGACCCCGACGCGCCCACGCGCATGGACCCCGTCCTCGCGATCATCGGCCGCCCGAACGTGGGCAAGTCCACGCTCGTGAACCGCATCATCGGCCGCCGCGAGGCGGTCGTCGAGGACGTCCCCGGCGTCACCCGGGACCGCGTGTCCTACCCGGCAGAGTGGAACGGACGGAAGTTCACCCTCGTCGACACCGGCGGCTGGGAGCGCGACGCCAAGGGCATCCACGCCATGGTGGCCGAGCAGGCCGAGATCGCCGTCGGCCTCGCCGACGCCGTGATGTTCGTGGTCGACTCCACCGTGGGGGCCACCGCAACCGACGAGGCGGTCATGCGCATGCTGCGCAAGTCCAAGAAGCCGGTCCTGCTCGTGGCCAACAAGGTCGACGACTTCGCCCAGGAAGCCGACGCCTCGGTCCTGTGGGGCCTCGGCTTCGGCCAGCCGTGGCCCGTCTCGGCGCTGCACGGCCGCGGCGTCGCCGACCTCCTCGACGCCGCACTGAAGGTGCTGCCGGAGTTCTCGGCCGTCGCCGGGGTCGAACGCTCGGGCGGCCCGCGCCGCGTGGCCCTCATCGGCCGTCCCAACGTGGGCAAGTCCTCGCTCCTGAACAAGCTCGCCGGCTCCGAGCGTGCGGTCGTGAACGAGATGGCCGGGACCACGCGCGACCCGATCGACGAGTACATCGAGCTCGGCGGCAAGACGTGGCGCTTCGTCGACACGGCGGGCATCCGCCGCCGCCAGCACATGTCCCAGGGCGCGGAGTACTACGCGTCCCTGCGGACGCAGGCCGCGCTCGAGAAGGCGGAGGTCGCCGTCGTGCTCCTCGCCGCGGACGAGGTGCTCGCGGAGCAGGACGTGCGCATCCTCAACCTCGCGATCGAGTCGGGGCGCGCGCTCGTGATCGCATTCAACAAGTGGGACCTCATGGACGACGAGCGGCGCCGCTGGCTCGAGCGTGAGATCGAGAAGGACCTCGCCCACGTCGAATGGGCTCCGCGCGTGAACATCTCGGCGAAGACGGGCTGGCACCGGGACCGCCTCGTGCCGGCGCTCGAGAAGGCGCTCGAGGGATGGGACACCCGCATCCCGACCGGTCGGCTCAATGCGTTCCTGGGCGAGCTCGTGGCCGCACATCCCCATCCAGTGCGCGGCGGCAAGCAGCCGCGCATCCTGTTCGGGACCCAGGCGCAGAGCCGCCCGCCCAAGTTCGTCCTGTTCACCACCGGGTTCCTGGACCCGGGCTACCGCCGCTTCATCACGCGCCGGCTGCGCGAGACGTTCGGCTTCGAGGGCACCCCGATCGAGATCGGGATGCGCGTGCGCGAGAGGCGCTCGAAGAAGAAGTAACGGCCACCACCGCGGACGACGGCGGCGCCTCACCCACGCGGGTGAGGCGCCGCCGTCGTGCTTCCCGGGATACCAGAAAGGTTGAAGGTAGTACCATTGGAAGGTTGGCAGCGCTCCGTCGGACCGCCGGACAGCCCGGACTCCTGACGATGCGACGGCCAGAGAACAGGAGGATGAGTGGCAGAAACAGCGGATGTCCAGGGATTCGACACCCCGTCGCCGAGGGCGGCGATCGAACGCAGCCGGCTCGGGGGAACCGAGCGTCGCCGGACCGGCGGGGGCGAGGGCCGGCCTCCAGTCTCCAGCGCCGAGCTGGGACGAGGGCCGGAGGAGTTCGGGGAGAGTCGGGGACCCAGGGTCCGCTGGAGGGTGTTCGTCATCTCCTCTGCCATCATCCTTGCCTTCTCGGTGTGGGCCATGGCGATGCCGGGGCACGCCGCCTCGACGATGCATGCGGTCGTCGAGTGGATCGCGACGAACCTCGGATGGTTCTACGTGCTGACCGTGACGCTCGTGATCCTGTTCGTGGTGTGGGTCGCGCTGTCCAAGGAGGGCAGCGTCCGGCTCGGCCCGGACCATTCGCGTCCGCAGTACCGCCTGTTCACCTGGGTGGCGATGCTCTTCGCGGCCGGAGTCGGCATCGACATGCTCTTCTACTCCGTCACGGGCCCGATCACCCAGTACATCGCGCCGCCCTCGGGCTCCGGCCAGACCCCTGAGGCCGCCCAGGATGCGGTCGTCTGGACGATGTTCCACTACGGGGTGGCCGGCTGGGCCATGTACGCGCTGCTGGGCATGGCCATGGGCTACTTTGCGTACCGGTGGGGCATGCCCCTGTCCATCCGAGCCGCCCTCTACCCCCTGCTGGGCAAGAGGGTGCGGGGAGCCATCGGCGACACGATCGACATCTTCGCGCTTGTCGGGACGGTCTTCGGGGTCGCGACGTCGATGGGCATCGGCGTGGTGCTGCTCAACGTCGGCTTCGCGACGCTGTTCGGGCTTGAGCAGGGCCTCGGCCTGCAGATCGCCCTCGTGGTGGTGGCTGTCGTCATGACGATCGCCGCCTGCACCTCGGGCGTGGACAAGGGGATCCGCCTCATCTCCGAGCTCAACCTCTGGAGCGCCGGTGCGCTCCTGCTGTACATCCTCGTGACCGGGCAGACCTCGTTCGTGCTCAACGCGACCGTGGAGAACATCGGCCGCTTCGTCGCCACGCTCCCGGGGCGCACGCTGCAGACCTTCGCCTACGAGGAGGGCGGTTCCTCCTGGATGGCGGTCTGGACGCTCTTCTTCTGGGCGTTCTGGCTCGCGTGGGGCCCGTTCGTGGGCCTGTTCCTGGCCCGCATCTCCCGCGGCCGGACGCTGCGCGAGTTCGTCATCGCGGCCATCACCGCGCCCGTGCTGTGCGACCTGCTCATCGTGGCGATCTTCGGCAACAGCGCACTGTACGAGGTGATGCACGGCAACATGGACTTCGCGACCCTGGCGATGGAGAGCCCCGAGCAGGGCTGGTACGCCCTCCTGGAGAAGTTCCCCGGAGCGCCCTTCCTCATCGGCCTCGCGACGCTGTCCGGCCTGCTGTTCTACCTCACGAGCGCGAACTCCGGCGCCATGGTGATGTCCAACTTCTCGTCGTCGATCCCGGACCCGGGCCAGGACGGGGCGAAGTGGCTGCGCATCTTCTGGGCGGTGCTCACTGCCGTGCTCACCGTGGCCATGCTCATGGCCGGCGGGGTGACCACGATGGAGTACGCCACCCTGATCTTCGCGCTGCCGGTGACGGTCATCGCCTATCTCGTGATGGCGTCCTTCTCGAAGGCCCTCCGGATGGAGCGCGCCGAGCGGGAGGGGCGCGTGCTGCGGAGCAGGTCCACGGCTGCGACCGGCGGCGCGGTGCCCGAGCGCAGCTGGCGCCAGCGCCTGGCCGGGCTCCGGTCCTATCCCTCGAAGAAGTCCGTGGCGCTGTTCATGGAGCGCACGGTGGAGCCGGCGCTGCGGGACGTCGCCCTCGAGCTCACCCAGCAGGGCTATGAGGCGAGCCTCGTCACCGCCGCGGGGGACGGGACGGGCATCCCGACCCACACCCTCGTGGTCAGCATGGACGAGTACCGCAGCTTCCACTACCAGGTCGCAGCGGTCGCGGCGCCCGTGCCGATGTTCGGCGGGCGGGTGAACCAGGAGGAGGACGTCTACTACCGCCTCGAGGTGTTCACCCAGACCGGATCGGAGGGCTACGACCTCATGGGCGTGACCCGTCAGCAGGTCATCGACGACGTCCTGGACCGGTACGAGGCGCACCTGGGCTTCCTCGCGTACTCCGCCGAGCACTCCGCGGCATCGATGCTCACCCCGCCGGTCGACCTCACCACCGGCCAGGTCCCGAGCGTGCCGCTCGACGGCGAGCCGGAGAAGGCCCCCGCCTGAGCGGGGGCGCCCGGGACGCGCGGCACGCTACACCTCGGCGACCGCGGGCTCGTTGCGGAAGTGCCCGACGGCGATGAGCACAGCGCCGACCACGGCCCAGCCGACCAAGACGAGCCATGGGAACAGCGCCGAGGCCTCCGGGAAGTAGGAGAGGTCGCGCAGGAGCGTGCCCGACGCGCCGGGGACGAGCCACTGCCCGACATCGCCCCACGGCGCCGGCAGGAACTCCTTGGGCTGGGCGAGCGACGAGAGGGGATTGCCGACGAAGAGCGTGAGGACCGCGCCGAGGGCGATGCCTGCCCGGCCCAGGAGCGCGTTGAGGCCCACGATGATCGCCGCAGTGGCGACGACGCCGAGGCCTATCGCCCCCGCGTTGGCCCAGAAGCTCCCCTGGAGGATGTGGAACCAGCCCTGCAGGATCCCCGCCAGACTCAGCCCTGCCAGGACGCCGTAGGCGGCGATCGCACCGAGCCGGCGCCACGTCCCGGAGACGAGCAGCGAGATGAGCACGCCGCCGATCATCCCGCCCATGGCGAGCGGCAGGCCGGCGACGGCGAGCCCGGTGCCGCGCGGGTCGTCGGGGGAGAGGGGCGCGACGTCGGTCACCGTCACCGTGGGCGTCGCCGGCGCCTGCTGGGGGGCCGGGCTCTGCTGGGCCGCTGGCCCGGGGCCCTGCGCCGCGTGCTGCGCAGCCTGGACGAGGGCCTCCTGCAGCCTGGCGATGGCCTGCGCCTGGATCTGGGACTGCATCTGCTGGCCCACCTGGGTCAGGGCCTGCGCGGCGGCTGGGCTCGCCGCGCTCGCGATGAGTACCTCGGGCGCGTTCCCGAGGATGATTGCTCCGTAGGCCTCCTTCGTCCGGATGAGCTCCACCGCCTCGTCGCGGCCCGCCGCTGTCCGCACGTCGAGTGCGCCCGCGGGCGCCTTGGACGCGACCTGCGCGACCTGCTCCGGCGTGCCGACCGCAGCGACGGGCAGGTTCTGGACCTTTGCCGTGACGCTGGGCCATGCGAAGGCCAGGAGCACGATGCACACTGCGATGGCCGCGAGGACCGCCGTGCGGAGGGCGTGCCCCCATGGTGTGTGGGCGCCGCGGGCGGGGCCGTCCCGATGCGCAGGGGCGGGTGCTGGGGTGAGCGTTCCGGTAGACATGATCGTCCCTCTCGCTAAAACGAATGCCTGTTCTCTATTGTCCTCGCGCGCAGGGATGGGTCAAGAATGATCATTCGTTTTCTTTGCGGTACCGTGGCCTCATGCCGAAAGTGAGCGAGGAGCACCGCGCGGCCATGCGCGAGCGGATCCAGGCTGCGGCCCTCGCCTGCGTCGCGGACAAGGGCTTCTCGAACGTGTCGATGGCGGACATCATCGCCGAGGCTGGTCTCTCTGCCGGCGCGGTGTACGTGTACTACCGCTCCAAAGAGGAGCTCGTCGTCGACGTCGGCCGCAGGGTCTTCGGCGAGCGGATGACCGCGCTCGAGCAGCTCGGCGGCCACGACCCCGTTCCCCCTCCCGCCGAGGCCGTCACCGCGCTCATGAGCGGTCTGGCCAGCACCGCCTTCTTCCCGGGGGTCGCCGTCCAGGTATGGGGAGAGGCAGTGCGCAACGACGAGTTGGGCGCCATTGCCCGGGACATCATCGCCCAGATCCGCGCGCACATCGAGCACTATCTGACGGCGTGGCTCGCCGCCTCGCGGGGCCGGGCGGCCGACGCCGCAGCCTCCGAGGCGCGACACCTCGCCCCTGCTGTCATGGGACTGATCCAGGGCTTCGCCGTCCAGGCCGCTCTCGGGGGGCCGGGGATCGAGGCGCGGTACGTCGAGTCGGCGCGGGCCCTACTCGCCAGCCTCTGACCGGCGCAGAATGTCCGAGTGGATCCACTCGCAGTCTTCACGCGCCTCATCATGGAGGGCTTCGCCACGGGCAACGACGCGGTGGTGCGCGGCGTGCGGCCATGATCCTCGACGTCGCCTGCACGATCGATGACCACGTCCTCGACGGGGACACCCTGTGGGTTCGCATGACGTCCAGGGGCACCCACTCCGTGCCCGTCATGGGGCGTGCCCGAACGCTTCGCGCTCATGTCCCAGGTGGGCGCGTTGCGCCGTCCGACGCCGCCGACGGACGCCTGAGCACGGGGCGATGACTGGCCGGATGGGCCCTCGTCAAGGAGCCACGCGGACCTTCGGCCGATTCGCGCGATCCGCCCTCGTCGGATATGCTGGAGCGGTTGCTTGGCCGGGCGCGAGAGCGAAAGTGATCGTGTTGGGCGTGCGATGTTCGGGCTGTAGCGCAGCTTGGTAGCGCACTTGACTGGGGGTCAAGGGGTCGCAGGTTCAAATCCTGTCAGCCCGACGAACAAGCCCCGGCGAGACGATGTCTCGCCGGGGCTTTTGGCGTCCCCCACCGCGGACCGGGCCGTTGGTCCCTAGCCTGCAGCACACCGCTGAGCTTGACTGTGCGGAGGAGCCTCGAGGAGAGGCATCCCGAACGGGCCGACGCCGGGGGCGACGACGCCGGCCCCACGACGCCGCTCGCGGAGGTCAAGCAGCTGGCCTCCGGGGACGGTTCCGTGGAGGGGCGGGAGGGCGGATGCCGAGGTCACGCGATCGGCTCAGCGCCCTCGACTCTCTGTTCCTGCGCCTGGAGACTGGAGTCCAGTCGCTGCACGTGGGCGCCGTGCTCATCCTCGAAGGACCAGCCCCGAGCCCGGAGCAGTTCCGGCACCACGTCGCGGAGCGGGTCGCCTCCGTGCCGATCCTGGGCCGGCGTGTCCTGCAGATGCCCCTCGGGCTCGGACGTCCGATCTGGGTCGACGAAGAAGGATTCGACGCCTCCGACCATGTGCACCACTCCCGCCTCGACGAGCCCGGCTCGGACGACCAGCTCCGCGCCGCGGCGGCGCGTCTCATGGCCCCCCGGCTCGACCCGCGCCGCCCGCTCTGGGAAGTCTGGCAGGTCGACGGACTCGCGGGCGGGCGATGGGCTGTGGTGGCCAAGGCCCACCACACCATGGTCGACGGCCGGTCCGGCGTGGGCCTCGTGCAGGCGCTCCTGGCCGACGGCGCCGGCCGGGTCCCCGCTGCTGCCCCGGCCGCCCAGCCTCGGCCGAAGCCGTCGACGGTCCAGCTCGCCGTCGACCTCCCCATCTGGGCGCCCGGCCTTGCGCTGCGGACGCTCCGGCTCGCCGTGCGCTCGCTTCTGGCCCCCGGCGCTGCGCTGCAGAAGCTGCGGGCCGTCCGATTCGGACTGGCCCAGGTCATCTGCCCAGACCTTCCCCCGTCCGTCCTGAACGGCCCGCTGGGCGCCGAGAGGCTGTGGGGATGGGCGACTGCCGACCTCGCCGCCGTCCAGCGGCGCGCACGCGCCGCGGGCTGCACCGTGAACGACGTCTTCCTCGCAGCCTTGGCCGGCGCCTTTTTCGGCGATTCCTGCTGGACCGGGGAGTGGACCTCCGGACGGTGGTGCTCCGGACCATCGTGCCCGTTGCAGGCCCTGACCGACGCCGGCCGGGAGCGGTGCGCAATCTGACCTCGGCGATGTTCGTCGAGCTGCCCGTCCAGCTCGCCGACCCTGCGGCCCGGCTTGCCGCCGTCACGGCGCGGACCGCCGAGCAGAAGGCCCGGGGGGTGGCCGAGGCGACGGCCGCGTTCGTGGCCATGGCAGACCACCTCCCCGCCCCGCTGCTGGCCCGTGCCGGCACCGCCTACGGCCGGGCCCGGCAGGGCAGGGTCAACGTCGCCGCGACCAACCTCCGCGGCCCCGGTCAGACCCAGTACCTGGCCGGCCGCCGCGTCCTCGCCGTCATCCCATGGGTCCCGGTGGCGCTCGACGTCCGCGCCACAGCGGCGATGATCAGCTACGCCGGGGCCCTGACCGTCGCCGTCACCGCCGACGCCCAGGCGCTGCCCGACGCCGCCCGCCTCGTCAGCGCCGTCGGGGAGGAGCTGGCCCTGCTCTCCGACGACTGACCCACCCACCCGCCCTCCTGCGGCAGGTGCTGCTCCCGCGGCGCGGCCTCCGCGATGGCCGCGGCTTGAAACCCAGCCGTGAGCCAGCTTACTATCGATTGAGCGATATGCGAACGTGCGTTTCTAATATCGAACACATCAGCAACCGGCGGCACATCGCCACCCCCACAGAGAAGTGAGGAAGACCGTGCAGTTCCACCATCACGGCTATGTCTCCACGGACCCCAAAGTCCAGCCCGCCGCCGGCGTCGGCCTCAACCGCCCCGAGGAGCTTCCGGACCAGGTCGACGTCCTGATCATCGGCACCGGTCCCGCGGGCATGATCACCGCGGCCCAGCTCTCGCAGTTCCCGGACGTGACCACGCGCATCATCGAGCGCCGCCCCGGCCGCCTTGAGATCGGCCAGGCCGACGGCATCCAGGCCCGCAGCGTCGAGACGTTCCAGGCGTTCGGCTTCGCCCCGGAGATCATCGCCGAGGCGTACCACATCACCGAGATGAACTTCTGGAGCCCGGACCCCGAGAACCCACAGAACATCGTCCGCACCTCCCGCGCGGTCGACGACGAAATGGGCATCAGCGAGTTCCCTCACCTGATCGTCAACCAGGCCCGCGTCCTGGACTACTTCGCCGAGGTCATGAAGAACTCCCCGACCCGGATGACCCCCGACTACGGCTGGGAGTTCCTCGGCCTCGAGATCGGCGAGGGCGAGTACCCGGTGACCGTGCGGATCGTCGGCTCCGGTCCCGACAACCAGGGCCAGGAGCGATCCATCAGCGCCAAGTACGTCGTCGGCTCCGACGGCGCGCGCAGCAAGGTGCGAGACTCGATCGGCTGCGAGATGAGCGGCGACCGTGCCAACCACGCGTGGGGCGTCATGGACGTCCTTGCGAACACGGATTTCCCGGACATCCGCACCAAGTGCGCCATCCAGTCCCACGACGGCGGCAGCATCCTCCACATCCCGCGCGAGGGCGGCTACCTGTTCCGGATGTACGTGGACCTCGGCGTGGTGCCGGACGACGACCACGGCAAGATCCGCCAGACCCCGCTCGAGACCATCATCGAGAAGGCCAACAGGATCCTCCACCCGTACTCCGTGGACGTGAAGAGCGTCGCGTGGAACAGCGTCTACGAGGTGGGCCACCGCGTGACCCACCGCTTCGACGACGTCCCCACCGAGCTGGCCGGCACCCGCACTCCGCGGGTCTTCATCACCGGCGACGCCTGCCACACGCACAGCGCCAAGGCCGGGCAGGGCATGAACGTGTCGATGCAGGACGGCTTCAACATCGGCTGGAAGCTGGGCCACGTCCTCGAAGGCCGCAGTCCCGAGAGCCTCCTCTCGACCTACACCGCCGAGCGCCAGGTCATCGCCCAGAACCTCATCGACTTCGACCGCACCTGGTCCTCCATGATGGCCAAGAAGCCCGAGGAGTTCGAGAACCCCCAGGAGCTCGCGGACTTCTACGTGCGCACCGCGGAGTTCCCCGCAGGGTTCATGACCGAGTACACGCACTCGATGATCGTGGGCGAGGCGAAGCACCAGGCGCTCGCCACCGGCTTCCCCATCGGCAAGCGCTTCAAGTCGGCCAAGGCCGTGCGCATCTCCGACACGAACCCGCTGCACCTCGGCCACCTCGCGGCCGCGGACGGGCGCTGGCGCATCTACGTCTTCGCCGACTCCGCCAAGCCCGGTGCCGAGGATTCGATGCTCGTGAAGTTCGCCGACTGGCTTGCCGCCGACCCCGCCTCGCCGGTGGCCGCGACCCCCGAGGGCCTCGACCGCAACGCGTGGTTCGACGTCAAGGTGGTGTACCAGGCCGACCACCGCTCGTTCGACCTCAACGATGTCCCGGCGGTGTTCAAGCCGCAGGTGGGCCCGTTCCAGCTCAACGACCTCGAGAACGTCTTCGGCACCCTCAAGGACGAGGACATCTTCGAGGAGCGCGGGATCGACCGCGAGGGCGTGGTCGTGGTGGTGCGCCCGGACCAGTACGTGGCCAACGTCCTGCCGCTCTCAGCCACGGACGAGCTCGGGGAGTTCTTCGCCGGCGTCCTGGGAGCCAAGAAGGCCCAGACCGTCTGACAGAACCCCTCCGGCAGCGTGGCCCGGGCAGTGCCCGGGCCACGCTGACCTTCGGCGGGTCTCGTCGAGGAATAGACGCCGTCCGAGAAAGGTTGAGGTTTCACGTGAAAGCGTTCGGTTTCCTCTCCTTCGGCCACTACGGCGCGTTCCGCGGATCCGAGACCCGGGGGGCGGCGGACATGATCCGTCAGGCCCTCGACCTCGGAGTCGGCGCAGACGAGCTGGGCGTGAACGGCGCCTACTTCCGCGTCCACCACTTCGCCCCGCAGCAGGCGGCGCCGGTCCCGCTGCTGTCCGCGATCGCAGCCAGGACGAAGCACATCGAGGTCGGTACCGGAGTCATCGACATGCGGTACGAGAACCCCCTCTACCTGGCCGAGGAGCTCGCGGCGCTCGACATCATCAGCGCCGGGCGGATCGCGATGGGCGTGAGCCGAGGGTCGCCCGAGCCCGCCCTCCGCGGCTACGAGGCGTTCGGCTACACCGGATCGACGGACGAGCGCGGCGCCGACCTCGCACGGCGGCACTTCGAGCTGTTCCTCAAGGCCATCGACGGGGAGGGCATCGCCCGTGCCGATCCGCGCCAGGCGCCGGCCGGGACCCTTCTGCCGGTCGAGCCGCACTCGCCCGGCCTCCGCGACCGCATCTGGTGGGGGAGCGGCACCCGCACCACCGCCGAGTGGACCGGGAAGCTGGGACTGAACATGATGAGCTCGACCCTCCTCACGGAGGCCACGGGTGTGCCGTTCCACGAACTCCAGCGAGAGCAGATCGACGCGTACCGGGCGGCGTACAAGGCGGCAGGCCACACCCGGCCGCCGCGCGTCTCGGTGAGCCGCAGCATCTTCCCGATCGTGAACTCGAAGGACGCCATGTACTTCGGCATGCGCACTGACGCCGACCAGATCGGGGTGATCGACGGGTTCCAGTCGACGTTCGGCAAGACCTACGCCGCAGAGCCGGACGACCTCATCGAGCAGCTCAGAGCGGACTCCGCCGTGATGGCTGCTGACACCGTCATGCTCACGGTCCCGAACCAGCTCGGGGTCGACTACAACCTCCACATCCTTGAATCGTTCGCGAAGCACGTCGCTCCCGAACTCGGCTGGAAGCCGAACACGGACGGCCCCGTCCAGGGCGATCCGGTGGACTGAGGCTTCCCCTCGCCTCTGGCCGGACGCCTGCGTGCCCGATAGCGTGGCGGGATGGCAGACGTCCTCCTGTTCCACCACGCGCTCGGCCTCACGTCCGGCATCGCATCGTTCGCCGAGACGCTCCTCCGCAACGGCCACACGGTCACCACGCCTGACCTGTTCGACGGCAGGACATTCGCCACCGTGGAGGAGGGGGTCGCGCACGCCCAGTCCATCGGCATCGGCGAGCTCATCGCCCGGGGGGAGCGGGCGGCGTCGTCCATGCCTGAGAATCTCGTCTACGCCGGATTCTCCCTCGGCGTCCTCCCGGCGCAGAAGCTCGCCCAGACCCGCCCGGGCGCAGCCGGGGCGCTCTTCTTCTACTCGTGCCTGCCGCTCACCGAGTTCGGAAGCGCGTGGCCGAAGGGCGTTCCCGTGCAGGTCCACGCCATGGACCATGACCCGGTCTTCATGGAGGAGGGGGATCTCGAGGCGGCGCGGGATCTCGTCTCGCAGGCCGACTCCGGCGAGCTCTTCCTCTACCCGGGCGACCAGCACTACTTCGCGGAGCCGACCCTGCCGAGCTTCCGGCCCGAGCAGGCGGCCCTCCTCACCGAGAGGGTGCTGGCGTTCCTGGATTCCGTGGGGAAGCCTGCGCGATCCTGACGAGGGCCACGAGCGCGAGCATCTCGAGGCCCGTCCAGACGATGATCCCGCTCCAGACCTCCGTCGAGAACGTCAGCCTGCCGTCGCGCATCGCGACCGACGCGAAGTAGGTTCCCCAGAAGAGGAGCGGGGCGAAGGCCAGGGCCATCATGAGCCGGCCCCAGAGCCCGGGCCTCGGGCCTGCGGCCGCCCAGACAGCGCCGACGAGCGCGGCGCCCACCGCGGCCGCGGCCACGAGCCCTGGATCGCGGAATGCCACCATTGCCTGGAGCGCCACTGACGGAACGAAGGCCAAGGCTGCGGCCAGCCACGCCGGGATGCGCCAGCGGGAGGCAAGGAGCAGGTGCGGGACGAACAGCGTCGCGGTGGAGACGAGGAAGGAACCCTGCGCGACGATGATGCTCGACGAGGCCGGGGGCGACGACACCTGCCGGGACCCGGGCGGCCCCGAGTAGGTCTGGACGAGCCCCTGCCGCGCGTACACGGCGAACTGCTGCAGGATGAACGCGGCCACCATGCCGCAGAGCATGGCGCTCACGACGGCGGGTGCGAGCCTCCCCACGGACGTCGCCTCAGGGTTCTGGGACGCGGCGGCGAAGGGTGCGCCGAGGATGAGGAAACCGCCGGTCGCGAGCCCCAGATGGGAGGGGCTGAAGAGCGCCGAGATCCCCTGTTCGATCCCGAACTCCGAGTGCCAGCCGAAGTCGGCAGCCCCGGAGACGAGGAAGAGGCCCACGCCGAGCGTCGCCGCCCCGTACTCGGCGGGCACCGCGTCCGGCCAGGGGGCGCCCGGCGCGCGCCGTCGCCAGACCAGGAGCCCGATCCAGACGGCGCACGCCGCGAAGCCCGAATAGAGCACAGCGTGCCAGGGGGTGAAGAACGTCTCGAGGTCGTGCAGGTTGTTGTGCGCCCAGCCGTCCAGGTAGGTCCCGGCGAGGAGCCACACGCCGGCGGCCAGCGTGATGAGGTCCTCCGTTGGCGTCGTCGGCCGATGCGCGGCGGCTGGCTGGCCGGCCACGAGCGGAGCTGGAATCGCACCCATGCCTCAACCGTAGATCCCGGCGGGGCCGGGCGGAACGGCGCGGGACGGCGAGCTGTGGCATCCGTCCATGGCACGGGTCACAGCGTGCGCCGGCCAAGAGGAATAGAGTGATCTCCGGCACGGGCAGGGCAGCCCGGCCAGAGGAAAGGGATCAGGTGCACGAGCGAATCCGCCACGCCGGGATGCTGCAGAAGAGAATGAGTCCGGAGCAGGCGGCGGCCCTGATCAGGCCCGGCATGACCGTGGCGATGAGTGGCTTCACGGGCGCCGGCTACCCGAAGGCCGTGCCCCAGGCGCTCGCGGCCCACATGGAGGCGGCGCACTCGGCCGGGGAGCAGTTCAAGATCAAGGTCCTCACCGGCGCGTCGACGGCCCCGGAGCTCGACGGCGTGCTCGCCAGGGCGGACGGCATGGAGCTTCGGCTTCCGTACATGTCCGACCCGGCGCTGCGGAAGCGGATCAACGACGGCGAGCTGGACTACATGGACATCCACCTGAGCCACGTCGCCCAGCACACGTGGTTCGGCTTCTACGGCGACGTGGATGTCGCCGTCGTCGAGGTGGTCGGCATCCTCGAGGACGGACGGCTCATCCCGTCCTCCTCGGTGGGCAACAACAAGACCTGGCTCGACATGGCCAGCAGGGTGATCCTCGAGGTCAACTCCCGCCAGCCGGCCGCCATGGAGGGCATGCACGACGTCTACTACGGCACGGCCCTGCCGCCGAACCGCCGTCCGGTCCCGATCCTCGCCCCCAGCGACCGGATCGGCGAGCCGTACCTCCGGGTCGACCCGGAGAAGGTCGTCGCCGTCGTCGAGACCGACGCCCCGGACCGGCTCTCAGGCTTCAGCGCCCCCGACGAGGCTTCCCGCGCCATCGCGGCGCACCTTCTGGACTTCTTCGACCATGAGGTCCGCCGCGGTCAGCTCGGCGAGCGACTCCTGCCCCTCCAGTCCGGGGTGGGCAACATCGCCAACGCGGTCCTCGCCGGCCTCGCCGAGGGCGGCTACCGGGGCCTGAGCGCCTACACCGAGGTCATCCAGGACGGAATGCTCGGCCTGATCAAGGACGGCACGATCGAGTTCGCGTCCGCCACGTCGTTCTCCCTCAGTGAGGACGGCGTCGCCGACTTCACCGCCAACGTCGACCTCTACCGCGAGCGCATCCTCCTGCGCACGCAGGAGATCTCCAACCACCCGGAGGTGGTCCGGCGGCTGGGGTGCATCGCGCTGAACGGCATGATCGAGGCGGACATCTACGGCAACGTCAACTCGACCCACGTCGCGGGGAGCGCCGTGATGAATGGGATCGGCGGCTCGGGCGACTTCGCGCGCAACGGCTTCCTGAGCGTGTTCATGTCCCCGTCGACGGCGAAGGGCGGGAAGATCTCGGCGATCGTGCCGATGGCCAGCCACGTGGACCACACCGAGCACGACACGATGATCCTCATCACCGAGCAGGGCCTCGCCGACCTGCGCGGCCTCGCACCCAAGCAGCGTGCACGCGCAGTGATCGCACGGTGCGCCCACCCGGAGTACCGCCCCGCCCTCGAGGACTACTTCGAGCGTGCGCTCCGGGACAGCTACGGCAAGCACACGCCACACCTGCTCGGCGAGGCGCTCTCGTGGCACGAGCGGTTCGTCTCCACAGGGGACATGCGCCCGGCGGTGCCCGACGCTGCTATTTGAGGAACTTGGAGGTCCGCCGGTCCGCCAGCGGCTTGCCGCCCGTCTGGCAGGTCGGACAGTACTGGAGCGCGGAGTCCGAGAAGGAGACCTCGAGGATGGTGTCACCGCACACGGGACAGGGCTCTCCGGCGCGGCGGTGCACCCGCATGGTCCGCCGCTTCTCGTCCTTGAGCTCCTCGGGCGCGTGTCCCATCGCGTCGTCGACCGCGTCGGAGAGGACCCGGCGGAGCGCCTCGTAGAGGCGTTCCGCGGTGGCATCGTCCAGCGTGGAGGCGATCGCGAATGGTGACAGCCTGGCCGCGTGCAGGATCTCGTCGCTGTAGGCGTTGCCGATCCCCGCAATGGCCTTCTGGCTGCGCAGGAGGCCCTTGATCTGCTGCTTGTGCGAGGCCAGGATCTTCCGGAAGGCCTCGAAGGTGAAGGTGTCCTCGAGCGGCTCCGGGCCGAGCTCGGCGACCGCCAGCACGTCTTCGAGCCGCCGGACGATGTACACGGCGAGCCGCTTCCACGTGCCCGCCTCGGTCAGCTCGATTCCCGTCTCCTCGCGCCCGGCACCGGTGTCCCGGACGAACCCGAAGCGCGCCGCGATGTACCCCTTGCCCCGCGGCATCGTCGGCTCGGGAAGGTGGTCCAGCACGCGCACCCACCCGCTGAGGGAAAGATGCACGACGACGGCGACCGGGCCGGCGTCGTCCGCCACGCCGCCTGCGGCGCCCGGGCCGGGCGCGGTGAGCACGACGAGGAGCTTGCCCCGCCGCGCCACGCCCTCGACACGCCGGCCGAGGAGTGAGGCGTACGGCGGGTCGGCCGTCTTGAGGGCGTTGACGGAGCCGATGGAGACGTGTTCGATCACCGACCCGGCGAGGCGCTCGTCGAGCGCTGCTGCCAGTGCTGTGACCTCGGGGAGTTCCGGCACGGTGCCTCCTGGTGCCCGGCGGTGGGGGACCCCTCCATGGTGGCAGCAAAACGCCACGGGGCAGGGGAACACTGTGCCTATACTTTCAGCGACACCGCACCCAGGGGCTCCGGCAGCGGGGCCCGACGCCGACGAAAGGGCTCCTCATGAGCAACGTCCCCTCTGAGCTGTCGTACACCGCCGAGCACGAGTGGATCTCCATGGAACCCGGCGACGGGGTGGTGCGCATCGGCATCACCGACTTCGCCCAGGACGCCCTCGGGGACGTGGTCTACGTCCAGATGCCCGAGGTGGGCACCGAGGTGAGCGCCAACGCCGTCGTGGGCGAGGTCGAGTCGACCAAGAGCGTGAGCGACATCTACGCCCCCGTCTCCGGCAAGGTCGTGGCCCGCAACGAGGCGCTCGACGGCGATCCCGCCCTCGTGAACTCGGATCCCTACGGCGAGGGCTGGCTCATCGAGGTGCAGCTTTCGGACGACTCCGAGACCGACAAGCTGCTCAGTGCCGCCCAGTACGAACAGCAGGTAGGGTAGTTTTCTGAATCCGGGACGAGCGAGGAGGAACCGATGGTGAGCGACGAGCGTCGAGACATCGGCGCCGACGAGGCAACGCAGCGACAGGAAGCGGCGAACGAGACGACGTCGATCCAGCTTCCACCCATCTCGGGGGAGCCGACGATGGCGCCTGCGCTGAGCTCCGAGGAGGCAGGTGCTGTTGCGGCACTGCCCTTCGGCTCCGCTCTCCTCGTTGCCCACAGCGGCCCCAACTCCGGCGCCCGGTTCCTCCTCGACTCCGATGTCACGACGGTGGGGCGCCACCCGGACGCGGACATCTTCCTCGACGACGTCACGGTGTCCCGCCGCCATGCGGAGTTCCGGAGGGTCGGGCGCGGGTTCGAGGTCGTGGACGCCGGCAGCCTCAACGGGACCTACGTCAACCATGACCGTGTCGACCAGGTGACGCTGCGCAACGGGTCGGAAGTGCAGATCGGCAAGTTCCGGCTCACGTTCTATCTCAGCCCCGCACAGAACCCGGTGCGGCCAACCGCCTAAGGGGGCGGAGCATGGCAGCTGCGCAGACCGAGCGGAGGAGCTCGGGCGCCCTCAACATCGGCGAGGTCCTGGCCACCCTGGCGGAGGAGTTCCCGTCGATGACGGCGTCCAAGATCCGCTTCCTCGAGGACAAGGGGCTCATCGCCCCGCACCGCACGCCCGCCGGGTACCGGCAGTACAGCCAGGGCGATGTCGAACGGCTGCGCTTCGTGCTGGCGCTCCAGCGGGACCAGTACCTCCCGCTGAAGGTCATCAAGGACTACCTCGATGCGATCGACCGCGGCGAACGGCCCGAGGGCCTGCCCCCGGGGGTGAGCGTGGCGCCGCGTGCGGTCTCGGAGGAGCTCTCCGCGCACCTGAGCACGACGCGTCCGCGCTCCCTGTCCGAGGCACAGCTGCGGGCAGAGTCAGGGGCCAGCGTCGCCCTCGTCGAGGCGATGGTCAGCTATGGCCTCGTGGAGTCGGCCGACGGCCGCTTCGACGAGCACGCGCTCCAGGTGGCCCGCGCGTGCGTCGCGCTCGAGGACCACGGTCTCGAGCCGCGCCACCTGCGGCCGTTCCAGGCCTCGGCTGAGCGCGAGGTGGGACTCATCGAGCGTGTCGTGGCTCCGATGGCCTCGCGCCGGGACACCGATGCGCGGGCGAGGGCGGCCGAGGAGGCCCGCGAGCTCAGCGAAGTGTTCCTCACCCTGCACCGCGCCCTCGTGCACGGTCTCATCACGAGGATGGATGGCTGATGATCGAAGTCGAAGTCGTGGGAGTGCGCATCGAGCTCCCCTCCAACCAGCCCCTCGTGCTCCTGAAGGAAGCCCACGGGGAACGCCATCTGCCCATCTGGATCGGCACGGCGGAGGCCAGCGCCATCGCCCTCGCGCAGCAGCACGTCGTCCCCCCGCGCCCGTTGACGCATGACCTCCTCGTCAACGTGGTCCACGGGCTCGGCCGGCAGGTGGTCAGTGCGACGATCGTCGCGGTCGAGGACAGCGTCTTCTACGCCCAGCTCGGGTTCGACGACGGGACGACCATCGAGTCCCGCGCCTCCGACGCCCTCGCCGTCGCGCTCCGGGTGAACTGCAGGATCTGGTGCGCCGACGCTGTCCTCGAGGAGGCGGGGGTCCAGCTCGCCGAGGGCAGCGAGGAGGGAACCGAAGAGGCCGCACCGACCGTTGAGGAGGAGAGTGAGCTGCGCCGCTTCCGCGAGTTCCTCGCCGATGTCGAGCCGGAGGACTTCGACGAATGACCCCCCTCCGCTCCCTCCCCGGGGCGGAGGCCCCGACACGCCCCCGCCCGTGAGCCAGATGTCTTTGCTTTCGCCCCGGCGCAGTTCTAACGTCGGTAGAGACAGGTTCCCATTGCATCCCGGGCGGCCAGAGGCGACACTGGAGACTGCACTCCGACTGTAATTACAGTAGTGCGCTTATGACGATCCCCTCGGTGTGGCGATTCCCCAGGGGAGCCGTGAAGGAGGGTTTTGTGAGTCCCAAGGGAGAGCACGGAGAGCTCGGGCAGATACACGCCCCGGGCGCGGACGTGCCGGTTGGCACGCAGGGTCTCCTCTTCGACGATGACCTGCCCGAGCTTGACGAAGAGGCGGGCTACCGCGGCCCCACGGCATGCAAGGCGGCCGGCATCACCTACCGGCAGCTGGACTACTGGGCCCGCACGGGTCTCGTCGAGCCGACCGTCCGTGGGGCCGCGGGGAGCGGCTCCCAGCGGCTGTACGGCTTCCGCGACATCCTCGTCCTCAAGGTGGTCAAGCGCCTCCTCGACACTGGCGTGTCGCTCCAGCAGATCCGCTCCGCCGTCGGCCACCTGCGGGAGCGGGGCGTCGAGGACCTCGCGCAGATCACGCTCATGAGCGATGGCGCCTCGGTCTACGAATGCACCTCCGCCGACGAGGTCATCGATCTGGTCCAGGGCGGCCAGGGCGTCTTCGGCATCGCCGTGGGCCGCGTGTGGCGTGAGGTCGAGGGGAGCCTCGCGGAACTTCCGAGTGAGCACGCTGCCGACCAGACGTTTCCCGGTGATGAACTGAGCAAGCGCCGCGCGGCGCGCAAGACCGGCTGAACCAACGCTCCGACGCACGACGCCGAAGGGTCGCCTCCCGCAGGAGGTGACCCTTCGGCGTCGTACGTGTGGGGGCAACAGGCCCGTGCGCGCCCCGTGGAGACTAGCGCATCGCCGCCCGCGGGCGGAGTTCCCGGCCGGGGGAGAGGATCGAGGTGAGGAGCTCGTCGTAGATGGCCGCCGTGCCGCGCGCCGCTTCCCCCGGCCAGTGGTGGACGGCGTGGGCGGCCCCCTGGATCTGCTGCCAGTTGGCGAGCTCGGGGACATGCGGGCTCAGGAGCAGCGGCCCGAACATCTGCCTCATCTCCTCGAGCCGGTAGCCGTGCTCAGTGGAGGATGGGCGCACGCGGTTGGCGACGATCCCGGCCGGCGAGAGCCGCGGCGCGTACTCCTGTTTGAAGACCTGGATCGCGCGCAGGGTGCGCTCCGTCCCGGCGACCGAGAACAGGCCG
Organism: Sinomonas sp. B1-1; assembly: GCF_050474465.1. Taxonomy (NCBI): domain Bacteria; kingdom Bacillati; phylum Actinomycetota; class Actinomycetes; order Micrococcales; family Micrococcaceae; genus Sinomonas; species Sinomonas sp. B1-1. Next base: position 61,576 of record NZ_JBCHVF010000001.1, read on the forward strand.
GGCTCGGCGACGAGGAGCACGCGGTTGCTCGCCGACCACGCCATGCGGGTCAGGCCGTTGAGCGACGGCGGGCAGTCCACGAGGACCAGTCCGTAGCCCTCGACTCCGTTCAGCACCATGTCGAGCCGGCGCAGGTCCCTGCGCCCGAGGTCGGGACGGTCGTAGACGGAGCTGAGCGAGCCGCCGTACGCGACGTCGAGCACGCGGTTCTGGCGGCCGGCCAGGGCGGCCGCGCGCCGGACCCAGGCGCTGGGGACCACGTTGTCCTCGAGGAAGGCCCTCCGCGGCGACTTCAGCATCCTGCCGATCTCGAGCTTGCCGTCGGCCGCGACTCCCAGCGCGGTGGAGGCATCAGCATGCGGGTCCAGATCCACCACGAGGGTGGGGATGCCGGCTGCGAGGGCCGCCGAGGCGAGCCCTGTCGTCACCGAGGTCTTCCCGACTCCGCCCTTGAGGCTGCTGATGCTGACTACTTGCACTGGAGGATCCACTACCTTTTCGCTCGCCGACTCCCCATCATCTTAGTGGGACCACTCCGGGCTTTCGGGCCGTCCCACACCATGAGATATGACGTAGCGTGATTCAGGGCACAGAACGTTGTCCTGATACTTTGACCGCATAGACACTAGGCACCACCTAGACCAGTCCTGCGTTGCGACAACAGGAGTCCCATGTTCTCCAAAATTCTGGTAGCGAACCGCGGTGAAATCGCCATCCGCGCGTTCCGTGCCGGCTACGAGCTCGGTGCCAAGACAGTTGCGGTATTCCCCCACGAGGACCGCAACTCCATCCACCGCCAGAAGGCGGACGAGGCCTACCTCATCGGTGAGGAAGGCCATCCAGTCCGTGCGTACCTCGATGTCAACGAGATCGTCCGCGTGGCCAAGGAGGCAGGCGCGGACGCCATCTACCCCGGCTACGGCTTCCTCTCGGAGAACCCCGAGCTCGCCCGTGCAGCCGAGGGCGCTGGCATCACGTTCGTCGGCCCGCCGGCTGAGGTCCTCGAGCTCGCCGGCCACAAGGTCCATGCTCTGGAGGCGGCCCGCAAGGCCGGCATCCCGGTGCTGCGGTCCTCGAAGCCGAGCTCGGACGCCGAGGAACTGCTGAAGGAGGCCGACGAGATCGGCTTCCCGATCTTCGTCAAGGCCGTCGCGGGCGGCGGCGGCCGAGGCATGCGCCGCGTCGACACGCGGGAGGCCCTGCCCGAATCGCTCAACGCGGCGATGCGTGAGGCCGACGCCGCATTCGGCGACCCGACGGTGTTCCTGGAGCAGGCCGTCCTGCGCCCGCGGCACATCGAGGTGCAGGTGCTGGCCGACGCCGAGGGCAACGTGGTGCACCTGTTCGAGCGCGACTGCTCGCTCCAGCGCCGCCACCAGAAGGTCATCGAGATCGCCCCCGCACCCCAGCTGGACGAGTCGATCCGCCAGGCGCTCTACGCGGACGCCATCAAGTTCGCCAAGGCCCTCGGCTACGTCAACGCGGGCACGGTCGAGTTCCTCGTCGACACCGTGGGCGAGCGGGCGGGCCAGCACGTGTTCATCGAGATGAACCCGCGCATCCAGGTCGAGCACACCGTCACCGAGGAAGTCACCGACGTCGACCTCGTCCAGGCGCAGCTCCGCATCGCGTCCGGGGAGACGCTCGAGGACCTCGGGCTGACCCAGGACAAGATCCACCTCAAGGGCGCCGCCCTCCAGTGCCGCATCACGACCGAGGACCCGGCCAACGGCTTCCGCCCCGACGTCGGCAAGATCACCGGCTACCGCTCCGCGGGCGGGGCCGGCGTGCGCCTCGACGGCGGCACGATCTACCAGGGCGCCGAGATCAGCCCGCACTTCGACTCGATGCTCGTCAAGCTCACCTGCCGCGGCCGTGACTACGCCACCGCCGTCAAGCGCGCCCGCCGCGCCCTGGCAGAGTTCCGCATCCGCGGCGTCTCCACGAACATCCCGTTCCTCCAGGCGGTCCTCGACGACGACGACTTCGTGGCCGGCAACGTCGCGACGTCGTTCATCGACGAGCGCCCGGAGCTGCTGAAGGCGCGTTCCTCCGCGGACCGCGGCACCAAGCTGCTCACCTGGCTCGCGGACGTCACCGTCAACAAGCCCAACGGCGAGGCCCGCGTCCTCACCGACCCGCGGGACAAGCTCCCCAAGGTGAACCTGTCCGAGGCGCCGGCCGGCTCCCGGCAGCGGCTCCTCGAGCTCGGCCCTGAGGGCTTCGCCAAGGCGCTGCGCGAGCAGAACGCCGTCGCCGTCACCGACACGACGTTCCGCGACGCCCACCAGTCGCTCCTGGCCACCCGCGTCCGCACCCGTGACCTGGTGGCTGCAGGCCCGGCCGTCTCGGTGCTCACCCCGCAGCTCCTGTCGGTCGAGGCCTGGGGCGGTGCGACCTACGACGTCGCGCTCCGCTTCCTCGGAGAGGACCCTTGGCAGCGCCTCGCCTCGCTGCGCGCCGCGATCCCGAACATCTGCATCCAGATGCTCCTGCGCGGGCGCAACACGGTCGGGTACACCCCGTACCCCGAGGAGGTCACGGTCGCCTTCGTCAAGGAGGCCGCCGCGAGCGGCATCGACATCTTCAGGATCTTCGACGCGCTCAACGACGTGAACCAGATGGCCCCGGCGATCAAGGCTGTGCGCGAGACCGGGACCGCGGTGGCCGAGGTCGTCCTGTGCTACACGGGCGACCTGCTCGACCCGGCCGAGGACCTGTACACGCTCGAGTACTACCTCGACCTCGCGCAGAAGATCGTCGACGCCGGCGCGCACATCATCGCGATCAAGGACATGGCCGGGCTCCTGCGCCCGGCCGCTGCCGCGAAGCTTGTGACCGCCCTGCGCGAGCGGTTCGACCTGCCGGTCCACCTGCACACGCACGACACGGCCGGCGGCCAGCTCGCCACGCTGCTCGCGGCGGTCGAGGCAGGAGTCGACGCCGTCGACGTCGCCTCGGCGCCGCTCGCCGGCACGACGAGCCAGCCCTCGGCCTCGGCGCTCGTGGCGGCCCTCGCGCACACGCCGCGCGACACGGGCATCTCGCTCGCCAACGTCGACGCTCTCGAGCCGTACTGGGAGGCCGTGCGCCGCGTGTACGCCCCGTTCGAGTCCGGGCTCCCGGGCCCGACGGGCCGGGTGTACCAGCACGAGATCCCCGGCGGCCAGCTCTCGAACCTCCGCCAGCAGGCCATGGCCCTCGGCCTGGCCGAGCGCTTCGAGGCCATCGAGGACATGTACTCGGCTGCGGACAAGATCCTGGGCCGGCTGGTGAAGGTCACGCCGTCCTCCAAGGTCGTGGGCGACCTCGCCCTCCACCTCGTGGGCCTCGGCGCGGACCCGGAGGACTTCCGCGAGAACCCGCAGAAGTACGACATCCCGGATTCCGTCATCGGGTTCCTCGGCGGCGAGCTCGGCGACCCGCCCGGGGGCTGGCCCGAGCCGTTCCGCACGAAGGCGCTCCAGGGCCGCACGGTGAAGGTGCGCGAGGAGACCCTCAGCGAGCAGGACTCCGCGGCCCTCGCAGGCGACTCGGCCTCGCGCCGGGCAACGCTCAACCGGCTGCTGTTCCCCGGCCCGACCAAGGAATACCTGTCGAACCGTGAAGCGTACGGCAACCTCGCCGTCCTCGACACGCGCGACTACCTCTACGGGCTGCAGCGCGGCCGCGAGCACGTGATCGAGCTCGAGAAGGGGGTGCGCCTCATCGCCCAGCTCGAGGCCATCTCCGAGCCGGACGAGAAGGGCTTCCGCACGGTCATCGCCACGCTCAACGGTCAGTCGCGGCCCGTCGCGGTGCGCGACCGCTCCGTCCAGAGCAACGTCAAACAGGCCGAGAAGGCGGACTCGACCAACCCGGGCCACGTGGCCGCGCCGTTCGCCGGCGCAGTGACGGTGACGGCGAAGGAAGGCGACATCGTCCAGGCCGGCGATTCCGTCGCGACGATCGAGGCCATGAAGATGGAGGCCTCGATCACCACTCCGGTCGCCGGCAAGGTGGCTCGCGTCGTCGTCGGCGGTGTCGAGCAGGTGCAGGGCGGGGACCTCCTCCTCGTCGTCGGCGCCGAGTAGCACAGGAGAAGGGCGGCGCTGAGCGCCGCTGGACGGAACCGCGGACCGGGCCCCAGTGGCCCGGTCCGCTGCCTGTTCCTGCCCTGAGGCTAGACTGGGGCGCGTTCCGAGCGCGGGCGGCGCTGCCGCCTGCCAGCCACGAGTCGAACGGGAGCCCATGACCGAGCCGAGCAAGCCCCAGACGGCCGAGCACGCCGAGACGCCCGCTGAGGCCGACGCCCAGCCCAGTACAGGCGCACCCGCCGCTGACGCCCGCCCCACCGCCGACGCCCAGCCCACGCCGGACGATGAGTCGATGCGCGGGGGCGAGGCTCCGGCGGCCGTGGAGGACGCAGAGGAGAGCGCGGCGGAGGCGGGGCCCGGGGGAGAGCCCGCCCCTGTGGACGTTGTGACGGTGGCGGACGCCCAGGACAGGACGAGCGCGGAGTCGCTCACGGCGCTCACCGCCCTGACGACGGCGCCGGCCACGGTCGCCGTCCCGCCCGTGCCCACGCAGCCGCCGGGCCAGCGCGACGAGCAGGAACGGGCGACGGCGACGGCGGCCTGGCTCGCGGAGCACCCGCTCGTCACCGCGGGCACCGCCCCCGCTGCGCCTGAGGACCTCGCCCCCGGCTTCGTGCCCACCGGCAGCCAGGACGAGGCCGCCGAACCCGAACAGCCTGCACAGGTTAGCGAGCGGCGGGCCCGCGCGGAAGGGCCGGAGGTGGCCGCGTCGCTCACATCGGACCGGCTCGTGACCAGGACCGCTGCCCCTCCGGCGTCGGGGTGGCGGCGGTGGCTGTACTACGCGACGCTCGGCTCCGTGAACGTGGGCGACTCGGACGCCGTCCGGCTCCAGCGCGCCCTCGAACGCCGGATCGCTGTCCGGCTCGGCGACGAGACCCGCTACGTGCCGATCCTGTCGCGGAAGGGCGGCGTGGGGAAGACGACCGTCACGACGCTCCTCGGGATGGCCCTCGCGGACCTCCGCGAGGATCGGGTGATCGCGATGGACGCGAACCCGGATCGGGGCACCCTCTCGGACCGCAACCCCGGCCGCGCCACCCACACGGCGCGCCAGCTCGTGAAGGACCGCTTCGAGGTGAACTCGTTCACGCAGCTCTCGACCTACACCGCCCGTGAGGGCTCACGGCTCGACGTCCTCGCCTCCGATTCAGACCCGATGGTCGCGCATGCCTTCAACGACGCCGACTACCGGGCGGTCACGGACATCCTGGGCCGCTACTACTCGATCGTCCTGACCGACTCGGGCACGGGCATGGTGCATTCGGTCATGCAGGGGACGCTCGAGAAGGCCGACGCCGTCGTGCTGGTCTCCGGGGGCAGCGTCGATGAGGCGAGGCTCGCCTCGGAGACGCTCTCGTGGCTCGAGGCACATGGGCGGGACGATCTCGTGCAGAAGGCGATCGTCGTCGTGAACATGTCCGCGGGGGACGGGACGCGCGTCAACGTCGACGAGATCGAGGACCACTTCCGCACGCGGGTCAGGGATGTGGTGCGGATCCCGCACGACCGGCACCTCGCCGAAGGGTCGCAGGTCGACTTCGCCAAGCTCCGGCCGGCCACCCGCGAGGCCGCTGTGGAGCTCGCGGCGCTCGTCGTCGAACGGCTCGCCGCCGCGTAGCCGGGGCTGCGCGGCGGCGGGGCCAGCTCAGACGGCGGTGGGCTTGGGCGCGGAGTAGATCTCCTCGACGTACTGGCCGAAGTCCTCCATGACCTGGGCGCGCTTGACCTTGAGCGACGGCGTGAGGTGGCCGGAGTCCTCGGTGAAGTCCGTCGGCACGACGCGGAACGACTTGATCGCCTCGGCCTTCGACACGCTCGCGTTCGCCCGGTCGATCACGGACTGCACGTGTGCGAGGACGGCGGGATGGGTCGACGCCTCGACGATCGAGAGGGCGGCAGGCTGCCCGTTGCGCTCGAGCCAGCCGGGGAGGGCATCGGCGTCGAGCGTCACGAGTGCGCCGATGAACGGCCGGTTGTCGCCCACCACGACGACCTGTGAGACGACGGCGTCCGCGCGGATCTGGTCCTCGAGGTGCGCCGGCGCGACATTCTTGCCGCCTGCGGTCACGATGATGTCCTTCTTGCGGCCTGTGATCCGGAGGTAGCCGTCGCCGTCGAGCTCGCCGATGTCCCCCGTGCGGAACCAGCCGTCGGTGAAGGTCTGCGCATGGAGCTGGGGGAGATTGTGGTATCCCCGCATGACGCAGACTCCCTTGGCGAGGATCTCGCCGTCGTCGGCGATCCGCACCGCGTTGCCGGGCAGCGGGGCGCCTACGGTGCCGATCTTGATGAGTCCGGGTGTGTTGACCGTGATCGGGGCGGTGGTCTCGGTGAGGCCGTAGCCCTCGAGGACCGTGAGCCCGATCCCGTGGAAGAAGTGGCCGAGCCGCTCGCCGAGCGGGCCGCCGCCGGAGACGGCGTACCTGATATGGCCGCCCATAGCGGCGCGCAGCTTCCGGTAGACCAGCAGGTCGAAGGCCGCGTGCTGCAGCCTCAGGCCGAGCGAGGGCCTGCCGTTGTCGGCGTGGGCCTTGGACCAGGCGATCGCGGTGTCGGCCGCCCGGTGGAAGATCTTGCCCTTCCCGCCGTCCTCGGCCTTGGTCAGCGCCGAGTTGTAGACCCGTTCGAAGACGCGCGGGACCGCGAGGATGAACGTCGGCTCGAAGCTCTGGAGGTCGGCCAGGAGGTTCTTGATGTCCGGCGTGTGGGCCACCTTGCACCCGGCCGCGACGCTGAGCACGGAGATGAACCGGGCGAAGACGTGGGCCAGGGGCAGGAACATGATCGTCCTGGCGCCGGGCTGCTGGACCACCTCGGAGAGCGCCGCGGCCGAGTTCTCGGACAGCGCGACGAAGTTGCCGTGGGTGAGCTCGCAGCCCTTCGGCTTGCCGAGTGTCCCCGAGGTGTAGATGATCGTCGCCACGCTGTCCAGCGTCGCGGCGCTGCGGCGCGACTCGAGCTCGTCGTCCGAGACCTTGGCCCCCGCGGCCCTCAGGGCGTCAAGACTTGCCGGCGTCAGCTGCCACACGTGGCGGACCGCGTCCAGCCCCTCGGACTCGACGGCCTGCCGGATCGCGTCCTCGTGGTGGGCGGTCTCCCCGAAGGCAGCGACTGCCGCTGAATCGCCGAGGTTCCATGCGATCTGCGTGGGCGAGGACGTCTCGTAGATCGGGACCGACACGGCCCCTGCGAACCAGATGGCGAAGTCGACGAGCGACCACTCGTAGCAGGTGCGCGCCAGGATGCCGACCCGGTCTCCGGGCCCGATCCCCTCGGCGATGAGGCCCTTGGCAATCCGGGACACGTCCTCGCGGAATTCACGGGCCGAGATGTCCTGCCACACCCCCTGCGCGTCCCGCGTCGCGAAGAGCGGCGGGTTGGCGGGCTTCTCGGCCTGCTCGACCACGAAGTCGGTGATGTTGGCGGCAACGGGCTGGGGGATGAGGGGAGCTACGGTCTTCTCGCGCACGATTTCTCCTTTGTGTCTCCCGGTGCGTGGGAGATGGCTTAACCATATCCAAGGCCCTCAGACGGGTTGTGCCGTGGATCACGGTGTTTTGCTACTGGCGAGTAACTTTAGTCGGGGACGACCCTTCGCGCCACTACAATGGCGCTCGTGCCCAGGCCCCGCTTCGCCCCGACCTTCCGACCGCACGACCCTCGGCTGAGGCGGCGGGGCCTCGCCATCGGGATCGACATCGGAGGGACCAAGGTCGCCGCCGGGGTGGTCGACGCCGAGGGGCACGTGCTGAGCCGGGCGCGTCGGGCCACCCCCGGTTCCCAGCCCCGGGAGGTCGAGCGGGTGATCGCCGAGCTCGTGGACGAGCTGAGCGCGGACCACCGCATCTCGTCGGTCGGAATCGGCGCCGCCGGGTGGATGGACCTCGGCGGGGGGACTGTCCTCTTCAGCCCTCACCTCGCGTGGCGCAACGAGCCGCTGCGGGACAACCTCGAGAAGCTCCTGCGCCGCCGCGTCCACCTCGCCAACGACGCCGACGCCGCCGCCTGGGCGGAATGGCGCTTCGGGGCCGGCCGGCACGAGAGCCACCTCGTGTGCATCACGCTCGGGACCGGGATCGGCGGCGCCATGGTGCTCGCCGGGCGCCTCGAGCGCGGCCGCTACGGGGTCGCCGGCGAGTACGGCCACCAGATCATCGTTCCCGGAGGCCACCGCTGCGAGTGCGGCAACCGCGGGTGCTGGGAGCAGTATGCCTCCGGGAACGCCCTGGGCCGCGAGGCGCGTGAGCTCGCACGTGCGAACTCCCCGGTCGCGCAGGAGCTCCTGCGCGCCGTCGGAGGAGTCCCCGATGCCATCACGGGGGCGGTGGTCACTCAGCTCGCGCGCGAGGGCGACGCCGCCTCCCGGGAACTGCTCGAGGATGTGGGGGAGTGGCTCGGGCTCGGACTCGCGAACCTCGCTGCCGCCCTCGACCCGGGCACCTTCGTGATCGGCGGGGGCCTGTGCGACGCGGGTGAGCTGCTTCTCGCACCGGCCCGGCGGGCGTTCGCCCGCAACCTCACCGGTCGTGGGTTCAGGCCCCCCGCGCGGATCGAGCGGGCCGCCCTCGGCCCGGAGGCGGGACTCATCGGCGCCGCGGACCTCTCACGGGTGAACCTCCGCTCCCACGGCGGGGTGCGCTGAAGCCGCGCCTCAGACGCGCGCCCCGTCGTCGCCGTCGTCCTCCTTGTGCCGCGGCAGCCGCATGATGAGCACGCCGACCCCGGCCACGAACGCCGCGATGAGCAGCGCGATCACGAACCCGGGCACGGCGCGCCACACGAGCGCGAACACGAGGAGGGCTAGCGGGCCGCCGAGCGCACCGCACCAGGCGAGCACGACAGCGGGATCGGCCCCGGCGAGGATGGGCTTCGGTTCCTCCGGCACGAAGTCGCCCACCACGTGCTCGTCCGGTTCCTCGCCGACGGGACCCCGGCCGAGCCGGTGCACCGCGGAAGGCCGTGAGAGCCCGAGCGGATCGAAGTCGCTGAACTGCGCCGGGTCCGCGGCCTTGCCGGCTCGGCCGGCCTCGAGGCCTGCCTCGGCCGCCGCGGCCCGCTCGGCAGCAGAGGGCTCCGCGGGGGCGGGACCGTCGGCCTCGAGGCCGGTCTCCCCTCCGCGAAGGCGCGACACGAGGTCACGCCACGCGTCGTCGTCGGCGGCGTGGTCGGCTCTGTCTGGATCCGGGCGGCCGTTCACGCGCTGCTCCCCGCGGCGTCGGCGTGTCCCGTCGGCGCGGCGAGCCCGGCGACCTCGCGGATGAAGTCGACCGAGCGCCTGAAGACTGTGGGGGCGTCATTGTCGAGCGTCGCCACGTGGTAGCTGTCCCGCAGCCGGACAATGCGGATGTCGTCGCCGCCGTACAGGCGCGCGATCGCGGCAACGCTGCGTTCGCTCGTCACGACGCGGTCGACCGTGGAACGGAAGACGAGCAGGGGAGCACTGGCGCTCGGAAGCGAGGCCACGGTGTCCCTGAACATCAGCTTCATCTGGTGCGCGGCCCGCACGGGAAGGCGGGCGTAGGCGCCCTCGTCGGCCCCGGCGAGCTTGATGTCGTTGGCGATCCCCGGCACCGAGCGCAGCGCGTGCTGGAGCAGCACCGAGACGTATGACCGGGGGTCGTCGACCACGAGCGCGGGGTTGACCACGACGGCGCCCCCGACCTTCTGGCGCGCGGCGAGGCGGAGCGCGAGCGCGCCGCCCATGGACAGCCCGGCGGCGATCACGGTCGAGCAGTCCTGGGCGAGTTCGTGATACGCCGCTTCGTAGGCCTCGTACCACTCGCCCCAGGACCGGGTGGCGAGATCCTGCCACGACGTTCCATGTCCGGGCAGGAGCGGCGCGGAGACGCGGAAGCCCGCTTCCTGCAGGGCGTCGGCCCACGGCGCGACGCCGGCGAGGCTGCCGCCGAACCCGTGGCTGAGCGCGACCCCGATGGGGCCCGAGGGGCTGTCCATGCCATGCATTATGCCCCGATCACGGCTGGCGCCTCCCGTGGGGCACCCTGTGCGCGTCAGAAGAGACCATGGGTCCATCGTGACACTCCGAGTGTGCGGGTGCACGCGCTCCCGTGACACTACAGTGAGAGCAGCACCGGCCCACGGCGGAAGGCCCATCCTTGGTCTACTGGATCCTGAAGCGGATCTTCATCGGTCCGATCGTCAAGCTGCTCTTCCGTCCCTGGATCAAGGGACTCGCGAACGTTCCCGGCGAGGGGGCCGCCATCCTGGCCTCCAACCACCTCTCGTTCTCCGACTCGATCTTCCTGCCGGTCATGGTCCATCGCCCCGTGGTGTTCCTCGCCAAGCAGGAGTACTTCACCGGCACCGGACTCAAGGGGCGGCTCACGGCGCTGTTCTTCCGGGCGACGAACCAGCTGCCGATGAACCGCTCGGGCGGCGAGGCCTCCACGGCCTCGCTCGACGCCGGGGGCGGCGTGCTGCGCTCGGGCGGGCTCCTCGGCATCTACCCCGAGGGCACCCGGAGCCCGGACGGAAGGCTCTACCGGGGAAAGGTGGGCGTGGCGCGGCTCGCGCTGACGGCCCGGGTCCCCGTGGTCCCGGTGGCCATGATCGGCACCGAGAAGGTCCAGCCGATCGGGCAGCGCTTCCCGTCGATCCGCAGGGTCGGGATCGTGATCGGCCGCCCGCTCGACCTCTCGGAGTTCTACGACAGGGCCGAGGACCGCGGGGTGCAGCGCGAGGTCACCGACCGCATCATGCGCCACATCCAGCAGCTCTCGGCGCAGGAGTACGCGGACGTCTACGCCGCCGTCGTGAAGGCCCAGCTGGCCGAGCAGGCGTCGCATGCGAAGCACCGCACCAGGGGAGGCCACGACGCATAGGCGTCAGGCGCGACGCATAGGGTCCAGGACAGTACCGCGATCCGCGGTGGGACTAACCTTGGATCGTGACTGATCTCTCCGTATCGCCCGCGGCCCGCTTCACCAGCACAGCGCAGAGCGGCGCAGCCGACTACCCCGGCCTCGACAACTGGCGTTCCCTGCCGATCTCCCAGCAGCCCACGTGGGCGGACCCCGGGGCCTTCGACCGCGCGGTCGCCGAACTGTCGATCCTCCCGCCGCTCGTGTTCGCCGGCGAGGTCGACGTCCTGCGGGAGCGGCTCGCGGCCGCCGCCGAGGGGCGCGCGTTCCTGCTCCAGGGCGGCGACTGCGCCGAGACGTTCGGGGCGGCGACTGCCGACAAGATCAGCGCCCGCGTGCGCACCATCCTCCAGATGGCCGTGGTCCTGACGTACGGCGCACAGCTTCCGGTCATCAAGATGGGGCGCATGGCCGGGCAGTTCGCCAAGCCCCGCTCGTCCAACGATGAGACGCGCGACGGCGTGACCCTGCCCGCCTACCGGGGTGACATCGTCAACGGCTACGACTTCACTCCGGAGTCCCGGGCCCACGACGCGAACCGCATGCTCCGCGCCTACCACACCTCGGCCTCGACCCTGAACCTCATCCGGGCCTTCACGCAGGGCGGATTCGCGGACCTGCGCCTCGTCCACATGTGGAACAAGGGCTTCACCGAGAACCCCGCCCACGCCCGCTACGAGTCGCTCGCCCGCGAGATCGACCGGGCGATCAAGTTCATGGACTCCTGCGGCGCGGACTTCGAGGCGCTCAAGCGGGTCGAGTTCTTCGCGAGCCACGAGGCGCTCCTGCTGGACTACGAGCGGCCGCTCACGCGCATCGACTCGCGCACGGGCCTGCCCTACGATACCTCCGCCCACTTCCTCTGGATCGGCGAGCGCACCCGCGAGCTCGACCATGCCCACGTGGACTTCCTCTCGCGGGTCCGCAACCCGATCGGGGTCAAGCTCGGGCCGTCGACCACCGGCGACGACGCCCTGCGCCTCATCGACCGACTCGACCCCGAGCGCGAGCCCGGCCGGCTGACGTTCATCACCCGCATGGGCGCAAAGAACATCCGCGAGAAGCTTCCGCCCGTGATCGAGAAGGTCACCGCCTCCGGCGCGCGGGTCCTCTGGGTCACCGACCCGATGCACGGCAACACGGTCACGAGCCAGAACGGCTACAAGACCCGCCGCTTCGACGACGTGGTGGACGAGGTCCGCGGTTTCTTCGAGGTGCACGAGGCCCTTGGCACGATCCCTGGCGGCCTGCACATGGAGATGACGGGCGACGACGTGGCCGAGTGCCTGGGCGGCTCCGATCCGATCGACGAGGACGCGTTCGCCGACCGCTACGAGTCGGTGTGCGACCCGCGCCTGAACCACATGCAGTCGCTCGAGATGGCCTTCCTCGTAGCGAGCGCCCTCTCCAAGAGGGCCTGAGGGAGGCGGTCCCGGCCAAGCCGCTCAGACGACGGTGAGCGTCACGGTGCTGCCCTCCGGCACGTCCGCGTCCGCAGGGTCCTGGGCGCGGACCGTGCCGAAGAAGCCACCGAGCACCTTCTCGATGCGCACGTCGAAGCCCAGCTTCCTCAACGCGTCAGCGGCCTGGTCGGCCTGCTTTCCCACGTAGTTGGGGACCCTGACCAGCTTGGGGCCCTTGGAGATGGTCAGCGTGACCTTGCCGCCCTTCGTCAGCGCCGTTCCGGCGCCCGGGGACTGGGCGGCCACGGCGCCCTTCGGTATGCTGCGGTCGTTGACCTCGTCTGCGCTCACCACCGGGTCCAGGCCGGCCGCGCGCAGCGCCGCAAGTGCCTCAGACTGGCTCTTGCCGACCACTTGCGGGACCGGGATGGGCTGCGGGCCCTTGGAGACCGTGAGGGCGACGGCGGCGCCCCGCCTCAGCGGGGTGCCGGGACCCGGGTCCTGGGCGGTGACGGTCCCCGCGGCCGCGGTCTCGCTGTAGGCCTCGGTCACCGCGCCGAGAGCCATCTGGGCGCGCGCGATGCTCGCCTTGGCCTCGTCGAGGGAGCGGCCGCGCAGGTCCTCGAGCGGGAACAGCTGCGGTCCCTTCGACACCAGGAGGCTCACGCCCTGGAACCTGCGGATCTCGGTTCCCCCGGGGGGCGTGCTTCCGACGATGAGGCCGGCCGCCACACCGTCGTCGAACACGTCCTGGGTCGAGAAGGCGAGCCCGGCACTGTCGAACAGGGGCGTTGCCTGGGCCACCGTGAGCTCCTTGACGCTTGGCACGGTGGCGGCGGCTCCCGGCCCCACGCCGAAGAACCAGCCGGCGAGGGCGGCGATGAGGGCCAGGACGATGACGATGAGCGCCCAGACCACTCCTCGCCGCCGCCCTCCGGGAGCGAGTGTCTTCGTGGGCGTAGCGGCCGCGGCAGCGGCCTCCCGAGCGGCGTCGCGTTCTCGCTTCCGCGCCTGGCGGGGAGTCGCAGGGGCGGGAACCGCCGCATGCGGCATCACGGTGGTGTGGTTGGCTGACACGGCGCCGATGACCTCGGTCCGCGCCGCCGGAAGGACGTCGGTCCGCGTGGAGCCGGTCTGTGGGAGGTGCTCCGTGGAGCCCGCGCGGAGGTCGAGCTGCGCATCGCTCAGGTGGGTGCGGATGTGCCGGATCTCACCGAGGAGAGCCTCTGCATCGACGGGCCGGTCCTCGGGATCCCTCGCCGCGGCCCACTGCACCAGTTCGTCGAGCTCCGGGGACAGCCCGGGAACGAGCTCGGAGGGGGGCGGCACGTCCGCCGTGAGGTGCTGGTAGGCGATCTGGTCCGGAAGGTCGCCGCGGAACGGCTGGCGTCCCGTGAGGAGCTCGTAGAGCATGATCCCCACGGAGTAGAGGTCGCTGCGGGCGTCGCCCCCAGTGCGCTGTACCAGCTCTGGGGCGATGTACGCCACGGTCCCCAGAGTCAGGCCGGTGCTGGTCGACGCCGTCGCAGCCCGCGCCAGGCCGAAGTCCGCGACCTTGATCTGGCCGGAGTCGCCCAGGAGCACGTTCTCAGGCTTGATGTCGCGGTGCACCAGCCCGGCGGCATGGGCCGCTGCGAGGCCCTCGACGACGGCATAGATGAGCGCGAGGGCCTGCTTCGGGGCGAGCGGGCCGGACTCGTTGAGGAGCTGGCGCAGGTTCCTGCCCGGGACGTACTCCATGACGAGGAAGAAGACGTCCCCGTCGTGCCCGCGGTCCAGCACCGACACGACGTGGGGGTGGGACAGCCGCGCCGCGGCCTTGGCCTCGTGCTCGAGGCGCTCCGCGAAGCTGGGGTCCTGGCTCAGGTGGGGATGGAGGACCTTGAGGGCCACCTCGCGCTCGAGGTTCGTGTCGCTGGCCACGTACACCGTTGCCATGCCGCCGATCGCAAGGCGCGACTCCACGCGGTACCGGCCGCCGACGAGCGAGCCGACGAGCGCGTCGCTCAGCTTTCCGTTCACCCCTCGATCCTATGCCGTGCCCGGCGTCCGGCGGCGGCTGGGCTCGATGGCCGCCTCAGCGGAACGTGTCGCGATGGGACTTGATGGCCGCGACGTACGCCTTCGTGTCGTCGTACATGCCGTGCTTGCTCACGGAGTACTGGCCCTGGTAGTAGCCCGCGATGGCAGTGTCCTCGTCCTTGCTGGTGCGCAGCAGGGCCCGGATGATCGCAATGCCGGCCGTGGCGTTGTCGCGCGGGTCGAGCAGGTTGAGCCTGCGCCCGACGAGGTCCGACGCCCAGGTCCCCGAAGACGGCACGATCTGCATGGCGCCGATCGCGTTGGCAGGGGAGACAGCCCGCTGGCTGAAGCCGGACTCCTGGTACGCGAACGCGAGCGCGAGGGCCGGGTCCACGCCCATGGAGCGCGCGGTGCCAGCGATGATCTGCTTCATCTCCTCCCGCCCCGGCACGGGTGCGGCGTTGAGCAGCCGCTTGTTCTCATTCGCCGAGGCGACGACGGCGTCCGGGTACTTGTAGCCGAGGAACGTGTCGCCGACGAGTGGCTGAGGGGCCGCGGACGATGCCGGCGCGACCGCGGCCGCGGGCTGGGCGGTCCCCGGGATCTGGAGCGGCTTGCCCGCGTAGATGACGCTCGTGAGGCTCAGCCGGTTGGCCGCGAGGAGGTCGCCGATGGGCACGTTGAGCCGCGCGCTGATCCCGTAGAGCGTGTCGCCCGGCTTGATCGTGTAGGTCGTGCCAGCGGCCGTGGAGGGCGCCGGTGCCGGCTGGCGCTGCGCCGCGGGCACCTCCGGTGCTGTGCCCGTGAGCCGGAGCTTCTGCCCGGGGTAGATGACCGTGGAGGGGGTGAGCCTGTTGAGCGCAAGCACATCCGCCACCTTCAGCCCGTACCGTCCTGCGATCGACGTCACCGTGTCGCCGCTGCGGATGGTGTAGTCGCTCGGCGCGGCCGTCTGAGCGGGTGCCTGGGCTGGCGCAAGCCGCGATGGAACGAGGGCTGCGATCTCGGACGCGGGGACGACGGCGGCCTGCTGGCCTGCGCGTTCCATCGCAGCGGAGAGCGCCCCGGGGACGTGCACGGCCGGGGACGCCGAGGCGGGAGCCGCGAGCGCCAAGGACGAGAGTGCGACGGCGGGAAGCACCGCAGTGGTCGCGGCGACGAAGGGGAAGGTGGGCTTGGCAGCGGTCGTGCTGGTCGTGCCTGACGTGCTCATCGGTCGTCCTCCTGGAGCGGCGGATGGTGTGTCACTCCTGTGAAAGGAGGTACACCTGATAAAGACGTTTTGTTTGTGAATTCTCTGACTGATGTTACGGGAGTGACGATTGCGAATCTCTCACGAATTACCAAGCGGCACAAGATAAGGCGTCCCAGGCTAAGGTCGCGGCCCTTTTCGGCGGTGGGGCGACTAGGTGCGCGGCGCCGCGTCATGGCACGCTAATGGCGTGAGTGATATTGAGAACCTGGTGTCGGAATGGCTGCCCCTGCCGGGCGTCGCGGAGCGGCTGGGCTGCACGGTCACCAAGGTGCACGGGCTCCTGGACGAGCGCGCCCTCGTGGCGCTTCGCATCGGCGAGCGGAAGATCCGATCGGTCCCCGCCCTCTTCCTGGAGGGGGACCACGTAGTGGACAGCCTCAAGGGCACGATCGCCGTCCTGGCGGACGCCGGCTTCAGTGACGAGGAACTCGTCGCCTGGCTCTACACGCCGGACGAGTCCCTCCGCGGCCGCCCGATCGACGCGCTGCGCGAAGGCCGCAAGACCGAGATCCGGCGCCGGGCCCAGATCCTGGCCTGGTAGGCGTCAGGAAGCCCTGCGGACCGCGGCGCGCCCGAGCGCCTCGAGTGCGCCGCGGACCAGGCCGTCCAAAGGGAGCCTGTCGAGTGCCGAGAAGGCGCGCTCGGCCAGTTCGTCGATGAGCCGCTCGGTGGACTCCAGGGCTCCCGTGGCCGCGACCACGTCGCGGAGCCGGTCGACCTCGGCGAGGGTGAGGGACGCGTTGCCGAGCCCGTGCTCGAGCTCCGTGCGGGCGGCCTCGCCCCCCGCATCGAGGGCGAGGGCGACCAGCACGGTCCGCTTTCCCTCCCGGAGGTCGTCCCCGGCGGGTTTGCCTGTAGTGAGAGGGTCCCCGAAGACGCCCAGGACGTCGTCGCGCAGCTGGAACGCCTCCCCGAGCGGCAGGGAGAACTCCGAGTAGCCCCGCAGCAGGGCCTCGTCCGCCCCGGCGAGCGCGCCGCCGATCCCGAGGGGATGCTCCGTGGAGTACTTCGCAGACTTGTAGCGGATCACCGTCCGGGCCCGCTGCACGGCATCCTCACGCGGCCGGACCGGCCCGGCGACCTCCTCGAGCACGTCGAGGTACTGGCCGGCCATCACCTCCGCCCTCATCGCGTTGAAGAGGCGCCGCGCGGACGAGCCCGACGCCGCCGCCAGGCCCACCGCCGTGAAGGCCTCTTCGCTGAAGGACAGGCACAGGTCGCCCGTGAGGATCGCGGCGGCCTGGCCGAAGCGCTCGGGGTCAAGCGCCCATCCCGAGTCCCCGTGCAGGTTCGAGAAGCGGCGGTGCACGCTCGGGGCACCGCGCCGGGTGTCCGAACGGTCGATGATGTCGTCATGGATGAGGGCCGCGGCCTGGAACAGCTCGAGCGCCGCGCCCGCCCGGACGGGTTCCGCGGCGAGCTCCGCGCCCCCGGCGCCCCGCCACCCCCAGTAGGAGAGCATGGCCCGCAGCCGCTTCCCGCCGGCCACGAGACCCGAGATGGCGTCCATGAGCGGCGCGACATCACCGGACACGCCGGCCATGCTCTGCCGCTGCTCTTCGAGGAAGGCGCCGAGCTCGGCATTCAGTGCTTCGCGGTAGCGCGCCTGCTCGGCCTCGTGGACGGCGGGAGCGGTGCTGGGCTTCTGCATGTGGGCCTACTTGAACGCCGACTGGTTCACAGAGATGCCCACCGTGGCGACAGCCTGGCCGTTCGCCGTCACGACAGTGATGGTCGCGGTCTCCTTGCCGCCCGAACGGACGAAGTCCCGCACCAGTGTCCCTGCGGCGGCGAGGGCCGACGCGGTCCCCGCCGAGGCGCTGGCCGCCGGCACGGCGGTGAAGCCCTGCCGCGTGAGCTCCTGCGTGTAGTACTCGAGCATCTCGTTCGCCGAGGACTTGCTGCTGCCGGCGACGAGGGACGCGACGGCTGGGTCCGTCGAGCCGTCGAAGCTCGTCGCCAGGGGGGTCGCACCGGGCATGAGCGGGATGAGCTGGGACGGGAAGCCGGGCGCAATCGCACTCACGGTCGCGCTCGGCGTCGTGCTCGCTGAAGGCGAGGCGGACGACGACGGCGACGCAGCCGAGGCCGAGGGGCTCGCTGTCGCGGAGGTGCTCGAGGAGCTGCCCCCTGCCTGCGCCCCCGTCGAGCAGCCCGCGAGCGCGAGTGCTGCCGACGTGCAGACGCCTGCCCAGACGAGTCCGATCTTCCTGCCGGTTGTGATCACCGTGTCCCTCTCTTCAGCTGTCAGGTCCCGCCCAGTCTAGTCGGCGGCCACGCTCCGCCCGGCCTACGATGGGTCAGTGGAGACGCTGGGAGAAGCCCCCCGGGGCGAGCCGCTCGAGTCCCAGCGGCAGCGCGGGATCCTCCACGTGGACATGGATGCCTTCTTCGTCGCGGTGGAGCAGCGCGAGCGCCCCGAGCTGCGCGGCCGCCGCGTGATCGTCGGCTTTCCCGCGGAGCGCTCGGTCGTCCTGTCCGCGAGCTACGAGGCACGGGCGTTCGGCATCCGCAGCGCGATGCCGATGTCCGCAGCGCTGCGGCAGTGTCCGGACGCGATCGTGGTGGAGCCGCGCCACCGCCTCTACTACGCGGTCTCCGCGCAGCTCATGGGCATCTTCCGGGACTTCACCGACCTCGTGGAGCCGCTGAGCGTCGACGAGGCCTTCCTCGACGTCTCCGGTGCCGTGCGCCGCCTGGGGCCGCCCGAGCGCATTGCGGCGATGGTGAAGGAGCGGATTCGCGCCGAACTCGGCATCACGGCCTCGGTCGGGGTCGCAGCCACGAAGTTCGTGGCGAAGATTGCCTCGGCACGGTCCAAGCCGGACGGCCTCCTCGTCATCAGGCCGGAGAGGACCATCGAGTTCCTCCACTCCCTGCCCGTCGGAGCGTTGTGGGGAATCGGGGGAAAGACGCGCGAGGTCCTCGCGCGCTTCGGGATCCACACCGTCGAGGATCTGGCGCACACCCCCGAGTCGACCCTCAAGCGCGTGCTCGGCGCCTCGGGCCTCCACGCGAGGCAGCTCAGCTGGGGCATCGATGCCCGGCCCGTCACGCCGGTCCGGCTCGAGAAGAGCCTGGGCGCCGAGGAGACGTTCGCGGTCGACGTGTGGGACGACGGCGACCTGCACCGGGAGCTCCTGCGGCTCGCCCACCGCGTCGCAGGACGACTGCGCGCCGGTGGTCTCGCGGCGGGGACGGTGGCGCTCAAGCTGCGCTACTCCGACTTCTCGACACTCAGCCGCTCCCACACCCTGAGCGTGCCGACTGACAGCGCACAGCAGCTCTACTCTGCAGCGCGGACGCTGCTCGGGGGTCTAGGCCCGCGGCCCTTGGCCGTCCGCCTCATCGGCATCCGGGGGGAGCGGCTCGCCGCCTCGGCGGGGTCCCCTCGGCAGCTGAGCCTCGACCGGTCGGAGGACAACTGGCGCACCGCCGAGCAGGCGCTGGATCGGGTCAGCGAGAAGTTCGGTTCCGGTGCCCTGCGGCCGGCGCGCCTCCTGGCGGCTCCCGATCCGCCCGAAGCCCGCCCACGCGAGGGTGACTAGCTCGGCCCGCGGGTGGGTATCAAGTCTCTGTTGGAACCTACTGGGACGTTCTATCCTTAAAGGACCTCGAATATTGGTTGCAGTGAGTCGGCTGGAGGTTCCCGGTGGGCGGTCGGGTCCGCATCGGCTCGTCCGGCAGGGAACCCAACACCGGATCAGTGCGTTGATGCAGTTGATGGGGCCGTCATCGGCTGTATGCGTGAAGGAGTCGCCATGCCTCTGTCGGAGCACGAACAGAAGATGCTGGAGCAGCTTGAGAAGCAGCTCCATGAGGAGGACCCGAAGTTTGCGGACTCCATGGGCGCGGATGCCCTCCGGACCTTCTCGACGAAGCACATCGTGCTCGGGGTCCTGGGGGTCATCGTCGGCATCCTGGTGCTGCTCCTCGGGGTGAATCTGCAGAACATCTTCGTGGGGGTTCTCGGATTCCTGCTCATGGGAGCCAGCGTCTATTACGGCACCCTGCGTCGGCCCGGGCGGCGACGCAGCGGCCCGGGAGCGTCCAAGAGGACTCGGAACGGCGGGTTCCTGCAGCGGCTTGAGGCCCAGTGGGACGAGCGTCGCCGGGACGAGGCCTGACCCGAGCGACTCCCTGCATGCGGCCGATGGTGCATGCCTACACGCAGTTCGACCTGACTCCTGACTGCCTGGCCTGTTTCCTTACTGCCTGACGCACGCGGTGAACGAGCGCCCCGGACCTGATCGGTCCGGGGCGCTTCTGCGCGCACTCCGCGACCCCTCCACTTTGCTCCCCCCAGGTGCCGGCACCCGCTCGGAGCGGGCTGCCCGGTGGCCTAAACCGATGCTCAGGGCCGTTGGCGGCTCCGCGGCCCCCCACCGCCCTCCACCTGCTGCCAGGCCCGCGCCGCCATCCGTCGCTGCCCGGAATCCCCGAGATTCCGGGCTTTTCTGCGCGAGTTATTTGCACGCTTGGTGCGACATCCGTGTCGCTCCTCGTTGACGGGGGAGGGGAGTGGAGTAAAGTGGGGGATGTTGGAGGGAAGTGGCGGATAGGGACGTTCAGCCTCGAACGGACGGGTGGTGGTGCCGGTGTTGCTCGGTACGTATTCGCCGCGTCTGGACGAGAAGGGGCGCCTGATCCTCCCGGCCAAGTACAGGGACGAACTGGCCGAAGGGCTGGTTCTGACCAGGGGCCAGGAGCGCTGCATCTACGTCTTCAGCCAGAAGGAGTTCGAGAGAGTCCACGAGCAGATGCGGGAAGCCCCTATCTCCTCCCGCCAGGCGCGTGACTACTTGAGGGTCTTCCTGTCTGGGGCCTCCGACGAGGTGCCTGACAAGCAGGGGCGCGTCACGATCCCCCCGAACCTGCGGAAGTACGCGGGTCTGGACCGGGACCTCGCCGTGATCGGCGTGGGGACCCGGGCGGAGATCTGGGACGCCCAGGCCTGGGAGGACTACCTGGCCGAGAAGGAATCCGCCTTCTCGGAGACCGACGACGACGCAATACCCGGGATCCTCTGAATCCCCCGGCGGGCTGAGATCTCCAGCCGCCCGGACGCCCTCCTGGCTCTCCTTCCCCGGAGCCAGGCGGCGATACCGGCGCGGAGGGGGATCTGGGCTCCGCCGGAGCCCGGCCACCGGCCAGCACTGCACGTACGAACCACGACGGAAGGAGCGACGGGTGCCGCAGCACGAGGACAGGCCCACGTCCGAGCGCCACGTTCCAGTGCTCCTCGATCGCTGCGTGAACCTGCTCGCGGGGGGCATCGAGGCCGCGCACGACGCCGGTCGCTCACCTGTTGTCGTCGACGCGACCTTGGGCATGGGCGGGCACAGCGAGGCCATCCTGGCGCGCTTCCCGGACGTGACGCTCGTCGGTGTCGACCGCGATGAGCAGGCGCTCGCCCTCGCCGGGGCCAGGCTGGCTCCCTTCGGCGCGCGCGCCCGGCTCGTCCACGCGGTCTACGACGAGATCCCCGAGGTGCTCGACAGCGTGGGCCTTCCCGGGGCGGACGGCATCCTCATGGACCTCGGGGTGTCCTCCCTCCAGCTCGACGAGCGCGAGCGTGGCTTCGCCTACTCCTACGACGCTCCGCTGGATATGAGGATGGACACGAGCCGCGGCCACACCGCGGCGGACGTCGTGAACACCTACAGCGTGGAAGACCTGACCCGCATCATCCGGGCGTGGGGCGAGGAGAAGTTCGCGGGCCGGATCGCCCGGAACATCGTCGCGGTGCGGGCCGGGAAGCCCATCGAGACCACGGGCGAGCTCGTCGAGGCGATCCGCGCCGTCGTGCCGGCGGCTGCCGCCCGCTCAGGCGGCCATCCCGCCAAGCGGACCTTCCAGGCCCTGCGCATCGAGGTCAACGAGGAACTCGACGTGCTCGAACGCGCTGTCCCCGCCGCCGTCGATTCCCTGCGGCTCGGCGGCCGGATTGTCGTGATGAGCTACCACTCGCTCGAGGACAAGATCGTCAAGGCAGCCCTGCAGGCGCGCAGCCGCTCGTCGGCGCCTCCGGGCTTCCCTGTGGAGCTCGAGGAGCACAAGCCAGAGCTGAAGATCCTGACGAAGGGAACCGAAGTGCCCACCGCCGAGGAGATTGCAGAGAACCCGCGGGCTGCGTCGGCCCGCCTGCGGGCAGCACAGCGCATCAGGGAGAGGAGCTGACGATGAGCGCAGCACAGCGGAAGACGGCGGTTGCGGGCACCTCAGCGCTTGCGTTCCCCGCATCCACCAAGCCTCAGGCTCCGTCGCGGAGGGCGCCGCTTGCGGTCGTGCGCACCCTTCCCGCGCGCCGCAGGGCGCCGTTCGCGATCTTCTGCCTGGGCGTCCTCGCCGCGGCACTCGTGACTGTCCTCATCCTGAACATCTCGGTCTCGACCGGGCAGTACCAGCTCGTCCAGCTCCGGAATGAGCAGCTGACCCTCCAGAAGCAGAACCAGGACCTGACACAGCGTGTCCAGAACTACGAGGCTCCCCAGAATCTGGCTGCGCGTGCGGCACAGTTGGGTATGGTCGCATCGACGTCGAAGGGGCAGATTGACCTGAAGACGCTCGCGGTCACGGGGGAGGCCAAGGCCGCGCAGAAGGGTGGCAGCCAGATCGCCGCGATTGCGGCACCGGCCGTCCCTGGGCAGATTGCGGTCACCCCGGCGCCGGACAGCAAGGACCCGCTCGAGGCCCGGGCTGCCGCGAACGCTGCGGCCTCCGGGACCGCCGCGGCACCCGGCGCAGACAAGGCTGCTGCGGACAAGGCTGCTGCGGAGAAGGCGGCCGCTGCGGCCAAGGCCCTCAACGGCGGCAGCATTCCGGCGCCGGCCCAGCGCGAACCCACGCGCTAGGCCAAGGCAGCCGGCAACCCCGGCCGGCTCGGCAACCCCGGCCGGCCCGAGAGAACGGAAGCCGAGGAAGAGCGTGGCATCGAGCAGCAGGCCGACGGGTCGGAACGCACCGAGCGGTGCGGCACCCCGGGAAGGCGTCGGGATCGCGAAGCGCGCGGCGAAGGGAGCCCTGCGGCTGCGGCTCGGCCTGGCGGTCATGCTCGCCTTCCTCGTGGTGCTCGGGGGCAGGCTCGTGCTCGTCCAGGGCTTCGATGTCGGCGGCCTGGCCGAGGCGGCCCTGAACAAGCGCCTCCAGACCACGGTGCTCCCAGCCCAGCGCGGGCAGATCGTCGACTCGCGCGGCACCGTCCTGGCCACCAGCGTCATCCGCTACAACATCACGGTCGACCAGAGGCTTGCATCGGCGCCTGACTTCACGGAGATCGAGCGCCGCGTCGACAACCCCGACGGCGGCTGGAAGATCGTCAAGGTCTCCCGAGACCAGGCGCTGCAGGAACTCGCCGACGCGCTCGGGAAGCCGGTGGCGGACGTCTCGGCCGCGATCACCGGCGACAAGCCGTTCAACTACGTCGCGCGGAACGTCACGCCGGACACTGAGGACCGGGTGATGGCCGTCGGCTTCCCCGGGATCCTCTCCGAGGGCGTGACCCAGCGCGTGTACCCGAACGGAGCGGTGGGCGGCAACGTCGTCGGCTTCCTCGGCTCCGATGGCAGCGCCCTCGCCGGAGTCGAGCAGACCCAGGACGGCGAGCTGACCGGCAAGGACGGCTCGCGCGTCTACGAGATCGGCGCCGACGGGCTCCGCATCCCGGTGGCGACCGACAAGCTGACGGAAGCGGAGGACGGCAAGACGGTCCGGCTCACGCTCAACTCCGACCTCCAGTACTTCGCCCAGCAGGCCATCCAGACCCAGACGAACAAGTACAGCGCGGAGTGGGGCATCGCGATCGTCATGGATGCCAAGACGGGCAACATCCTCGCCATGGCCGACTCGAACTCGGTCGACCCCAACGACCCCGGCAAGACAGCGGCCAAGGATCGGGGGGCCCGAGCCGTCTCGGCCGCGTACGAGCCGGGCTCGGTGCAGAAGACCCTCACGCTCGCCGCCCTCATCGAGGAGGGCAAAGCGAACCCGCTGAGCCGGTACACGATCCCGCCCACCTACACGATTGACGGCGAGACCTTCGCCGACGCCTTCACACACGGCACCGAGCAGCGGACGCTCGCCGGCATCCTCGGGTACTCGATGAACACCGGAACCGTGATGGCAGGCAAGGAGCTCTCACCGCAGCAGCGCTACGACTGGTTCAGCAGGTTCGGGATCGGCCAGCCGGTGGACATCGGGCTCCCCGGCGAAGCGCAGGGCATCCTGCACACCCCCGATGAATGGGACACCCGCCAGCAGTACACGGTCCTGTTCGGGCAAGGCGTCACCCAGTCCACGCTGCAGACCGTGCGGGCCTATCAGGCCATCGCGAACAACGGTTCCATGCTCCAGCCACGCCTCATCGACGCGTATGTGGACAAGGATGGGCACACCGAGTCGCCGCAGGCGGCGGCGCCCACCCAAGTGGTCAGCAGGGACACCGCGCAGCAGGTCAAGGACATGCTGGAGAGCGACGTGACCGAGGGCGAGGTCAAGCCCGCCGCGATCGACGGCTACCGGGTGGGAGCGAAGACGGGGACCTCGGAAGCTCCCCGCGAGGATGGGGTGCCGGGCTACAGCGGCGTCACGTCGTCCCTGGTGGGCATGGCGCCGATGGAGGACCCAAGGTTCGTCGTCGCCGTCGTGATCCAGAGGCCCAAGGGCGACATCTTCGGCATCGGCAACGCGGACGTCTTCCGCTCCGTGATGAGCCAGGCCCTCCGGCTGTACAACGTCCCGCCGTCCACTGGCACCCCTGCGCGGCTTCCCCAGTACGCGCAGTGAGCGGCCCGGTTCCTGCGGCCGGCGGCCGACGGCGGACGCGTCCGAGCGACTACAGTTGGAGACTCCCGAGCAGTGAAGGTAAACGTGAGCGAGCAGCCCATGCCCACGGGCAGGAAGCCCATTCCAGGCGACTCCCAGCCGGGAGGCGACACCCAGCAGCGCGCCCAGTCCCCGCGTGACCAGGCGGCCGCGTTCCGGCCGGCCAGGGTGGCGCCGATTCCCCTCACCCAGATCGCCCGGCTCCTGGGGCTCCCCGAGGAGACGATCGACCCTGAGGTGGAAGTCACGGGCGCGAGCCTCGACTCGCGGGCAGTGCTCCCGGGCGATCTCTACTTCGCGCTGCCCGGCGCGACCCGCCACGGCGCCGACTTCGCCCACCAGGCGGTCGACGCCGGCGCAGTCGCGGTCCTGACCGACGACCAGGGCGCACGGCAGCTCGCCCTCGACGACGCCCTCGAGCGCGTCCCGGTCCTGGTCCTCGACCGGCCCCGCGCGGCCGTCGGTCCGGTCTCCGCACGGGTTTACCGCAGTCAGGACTCCGGCGATCCCATGCTCCTGATCGGCGTCACCGGGACCAACGGCAAGACGACCACGACCTACTTCGCCAACGCCCTCCTGAGCGCCTTGGGCCACCGCACCGGGCTCATCGGGACGATCGAGATCTCGGCCGGCGGAACGCCGATCCCCAGCCGCCTCACGACCCCCGAGTCGACCGACGTGCACGCGCTCCTCGCCCTGATGCGGGAACGCGGGGTCACTGCGGCGTCGATGGAAGTCTCGTCCCACGCCATCGAGTTCGGCCGGGTGGACGGCGTGCGGTACAGCGCCGTCGGATTCTCCAACCTCACGCAGGACCATCTCGACCTCCACGGCACCATGGAGGAGTACTTCCTGGCCAAGGCGGCCCTGTTCACACCCGAACGCGCCGCCCGGGCGGTGGTGACGGTCGACGACGCGTGGGGACGCCGCCTCGCCGCTGAAGCACCGATCCCGGTCACCACGCTGAGCGTCTCGCCCGACATCCCGGGCACCGGCGCCGACTGGACCGTCGCCGCGGTGCAGCGCCGGGGACTCGGGACAGCCTTCGAGCTGCGCCACCGGGACGGCGACACCCTGCGGGCCCACACGGGCCTTCCGGGGGGTTTCAATGTGGCCAATGCCGCGCTTGCGACCCTGCTGGTGGTCTCCGCGGGAGCAGCCCTGGCGGACGTCCAGTCTGCGCTCGACGCCGCGGACCCGTTCTCGGTCGACGTACCCGGCCGCATGCAGCTCGTGGGAACCGAGCCCGCCGCCGTCGTGGACTTCGCCCACAACCCGGATGCCCTCGAACGGGCGCTCGAGGCCGTGCGCCCGGCCGCCCCCGGCCGCCTCATCGTCGTCTTCGGCGCGACCGGGCAGCGCGATGTGGGCAAGCGCCCCATCATGGGCGCGGTCGCAGCGCGCGGCGCCGACGTCGTCGTCGTCACGGACGACGACCCCCACGACGAGGACGCAGCGGGGATCCGCGCAGAGGTCCTCGAGGGCGCGCGGGCCGAGGACAGCGCCCATGGTCTGGGCCGCCGGATCGACGAAGTGGCGCCTCGCGCCGAGGCGATCCGGCACGCCGTCTCGCTTGCGGCGCGTCAGGACGTCATCCTCGTCGCAGGGCGCGGCCATGAGACCGTCCAAGAGGTGAGCGGGGTGGACCACGCCCTCGACGACCGCACCGAACTGCGGGCCGCCATGGTCGCGCACGGATTCACCGCGGTGGGTGCCGAGCCTATAGAGTCCGGTAAGGAATGATTGACTTCACTGCGGCGCAGATCGCCGAGATCACCGGCGGTCGCCTTGTAGGCGACCCAAGCACTGTCCCCCTTTCCGTCGTCACTGATTCGCGCGAGGCCACACCGGGCGCGCTCTACGTGGCCAAGCCCGGCGAGACCGCAGACGGCCACGCCTTCATCGGGGCGGCCTTCGCAGCGGGCGCCGTGCTCGCCCTGTGCGAGCGGGAGGTGTCCGACTCCTCGGGCGCTTCCTTCCCCTGCGTGGTGGTTCCCGACGCCGTGCTCGCCATGGGAGCGCTTGCCCGCGAGGCGGTCCGGCGCATCAGGGCCGCGAGGGCCGCTCGCGGCGAGCAGCTCACCGTCGTGGGCATCACGGGTTCGGCGGGCAAGACGACCACGAAGGACCTTGTCGCCGGCATCTTCCGTTCCACCTCCGAGGGCTCGGCCACGCCGTCCTCGACGGTGTCCCCCCAGGGGTCGTACAACGGCGAGGTCGGCGTGCCGCTCACGGTCTTCCGAGCGGACGAGCGGACCCGCTACCTCGTCATCGAGATGGGCGCGACCGGCATCGGCCACATCGAGTACCTGGCGCAGATGGTCAAGCCGGACATCGGCGTCGTCCTGTTCGTGGGCACGGCCCACGCCGGGGAGTTCGGCGGCGTCGAGAACATCGCGTTGGCCAAGGGCGAGCTTGTCGAGGCGCTCGCTCCCGAGGGCACGGCCGTGATCAACATCGACGACGCGCGGGTGCGTGCGATGGTGTCCCGGACCGCCGCCCGTCTGGTCCTCTTCACCCAGCACCCCGAGAACGCCGCAGAGTGGTCGGCCCGCGGGACGGTCGTCGCCGCGCACGGCGTGACGGTCGACGCCGGGGGCTCTCCGGCATTCGACCTGGCAGTGGGCGCGGAGGAGCGCGTGCACGTGGCCAGCAGGCTCATCGGCGCGCACCACACGTCCAACCTGCTTGCGGCCGCGTCCGCGGCGTATGCCGCGGGCGTCCCTGTGGCGACGATTGCGGCCTCCCTGTCCGCCCAGGGCCCGGGAAGCCGCTGGCGCATGGAGCGCACCGAGCGCGCGGACGGCGTCACAGTCATCAACGACGCCTACAACGCGAACCCCGAGTCCATGCGCGCCGCGCTCCAGACCCTCGCGGATCTGGGCCGGGGGCGCCGCACATGGGCGGTCCTGGGCGCCATGCTCGAGCTCGGCGAGGAGTCCATCCCCGCGCACACCGCAGTCGGGACGCTCGTCGTGCGGCTCAACATCGACCGCCTCGTGGTGGTCGGCCGGGAGGCGCGCCCCCTGTACGTCTCGGCCGTGAACGAGGGCTCGTGGGGGGATGAGTGCACGTTCGTCGAGGACTCGGACGCGGCCTTCGAGCTCCTCGAGCGCGAGCTCGAACCCGGTGACCTCGTCCTCTTCAAGTCGTCCAACGGCGTCGGCCTGCGGCACCTCGGCGATCGGATAGCATTGGCCGGGCATGGCCGGGCCCACGACACCCAGGATCGAGGCTGACGTGATCTCACTGCTGATCGGCTCCGGCCTGGCCCTCGTCTTCGGCCTCGTCGGAACGCCCCTGTTCATCCGGCTCCTCGTGCGGAAGGGCTACGGGCAGTTCATCCGGGACGACGGGCCCACCACCCACCACACCAAGCGCGGCACCCCCACCATGGGCGGCGCGGTGTTCGTGCTGGCGTCCGTGGTCGCGTACTACCTCACGCACCTCCTCAGCTGGCTCATGAACCCGGGCAGCACGGGGCCGAGCATCTCCGCCGCGCTCCTGCTGTTCCTCATGGTCGGCATGGGCCTCGTGGGCTTCCTCGACGACTTCATCAAGATCTCGAAGCAGAGGAGCCTCGGGCTGTCCGCGCGGGCCAAGCTCATAGGACAGGGACTCGTGGGCGTCGTCTTCGCACTCCTCGTGCTCCAGTTCCCCGACAGCAGGGGCCTCACGCCGGCATCGACGCACATCTCGTTCCTCAGGGACGTCCCCTGGCTGGACCTCGCGTTCGGCGGGACGGTCCTCGGCGCGATCCTCTTCGTGATCTGGTCCAACCTCATCGTCACGGCCGCGAGCAACGGGGTGAACCTGACGGATGGACTCGACGGCCTCGCCGCGGGCGCCGCGATCATGGTCTTCGGCGCGTACACGCTCATCGGGATCTGGCAGAGCAACCAGGCATGCGACTCCCCGCGCGTCGCGGGAAGCGTCTGCTATGAGACCCGTGATCCCCTGGACCTCGCGCTCCTCGCGGCCATCATGAGCTCGGCGCTGGTCGGCTTCCTGTGGTGGAACACGTC
Organism: Sinomonas sp. B1-1; assembly: GCF_050474465.1. Taxonomy (NCBI): domain Bacteria; kingdom Bacillati; phylum Actinomycetota; class Actinomycetes; order Micrococcales; family Micrococcaceae; genus Sinomonas; species Sinomonas sp. B1-1. The sequence continues at coordinate 90,064 of NZ_JBCHVF010000001.1, forward strand.
GCCGGCCAAGATCTTCATGGGGGACACGGGCTCGCTCGCCATCGGTGCGGCGGTCGCCGGTTTCGCCATCCTTACCCGCACCCAGGTGCTGCTCGGCATCATCGGCGGCCTCTTCGTGCTCATCACCCTTTCGGTGATCCTGCAGGTCGGGTACTTCAAGGCCACGCACGGGAAGCGCCTCTTCAAGATGGCGCCCCTGCAGCATCACTTCGAACTCAAGGGCTGGGCCGAAGTGACGGTCGTGGTCCGCTTCTGGATCCTCGCCGGGCTCTGCGTTGCCGGAGGCCTGGCCGTCTTCTATGCAGAGTGGGTGGCAGGACTGTGACACGGACTTCCTCTGAATCGGCCGAGCGGCTCGCGTCCTTGACCTCGTGGGACGCCGACTGGTCGGGCCTGCGGGTCGTCGTCGCCGGCATCGGCGTCTCGGGCTTTGCCGCGGCGGACACGCTCATCGAGCTGGGAGCCTCCGTCGTCGTCGTCGACGCGGCGACGAGCGAACGCGCCCACGCACAGGCGGAGACGCTGCGGATCGTCGGCGCGGAGGACGTCCTCCTCGGCCCCGATGCCGTCGGACGGCTCCCGAAGGTCGACGGCGCGTGGCCGGAGCTCGTCGTGACGTCGCCCGGGTGGCGTCCCGACCAGGCCATGCTCGCCGAGGCCGCCCGCCGCGACATCGCGGTATGGGGCGACGTCGAGCTCGCGTGGCGGGTGCGGACGCGCCGCGGCAGGAAGACGGCCGACTGGCTCACGATCACCGGGACCAACGGCAAGACGACGACGGTGGGCATGGCTGAGTCGATGCTTCTCGCCGCAGGGCTCAAGGCCGTGGCCGTGGGCAACGTCGGCAAGCCGATCCTCGATGCGATCCGCGAGCCCGTCGAGTACGACGCGTTCGCGGTGGAGCTCTCGAGCTTCCAGCTGCACTGGGCCAATTCCCTCTCGCCGGTCGCGTCAGTGGTGCTCAACGTCGCCGAGGACCACGTCGACTGGCACGGGTCCTATGAGAGCTACCTGGCGGACAAGGCCCGCGTCTACGCGAACACGCAGAAGGCCTGCATCTACAACGCCGAGCAGATCGAGACGGAGCGCATGGTCGAGGACGCCGACGTCGTGGAGGGCTGCCGCGCCGTCGGGTTCACCACCCAGACCCCGGCGGTGAGCATGCTGGGCGTCGTCGACGGGCTCCTCGTGGACCGGGCGTTCATCGAAGAGCGCCGCGACCACGCTGCCGAACTCGGCGCGATCACTGACATCGGGCCGGTGGCCCCGCGGCACATGGTCGCCAACGCGCTTGCCGCCGCGGCGCTCGTGCGGGCGTACGGTGTCGAGCCGGCCGCGATCAAGCGCGGCCTCCAGTCCTACATGCCCGGCGACCACCGCATCCAGAAGGTCGCCGAGGCGGCCGGGGTCACGTGGGTCAACGACTCCAAAGCGACCAACCCGCACGCGGCGTCGGCCTCGCTCGCATCCTTCGCCAGCGTCGTGTGGATCGCAGGCGGCCTCTCGAAGGGAGTCGCCTACGACCAGCTCGTCGCGGAGCACGCGCGGCGCCTCAAGGCGGTGGTCCTCATCGGCGCGGACAGCTCCGAACTCGCCGAGGCTCTCGCGCGACACGCGCCCAGCGTCCCCGTCCTGCCCGTCCCGGCACGGGAGACTGGAGGAAACGGCGGTGCCATCGCCGGCGACGAGGTCATGGCCCAGGCCGTGGCCCTCGCTGCAGAGCGTGCGGCCGACGGCGATACGGTGCTGATGGCCCCCGCGGCGGCGTCGATGGACCAGTTCGACTCGTATGCGCACCGGGGCTCAGCATTCATGGTGGCCGTGCGGGAGCATCTCTCCAAGCATGGCTGAGCCTGAGGCAGGAACGTAGAAGGACGGAGCACGGCATGGCGGGCACAGCGCAGCGGGACCGGGGCGCACCCGCCCCCCTGCAGGGCGCAGCGCGGCTGTGGCTCCGCCTGGTCAAGCCCACGGGGTCCAGCTCCGGCGCGAGCTACTACCTCATCCTCGCGGCCACGCTCGCGCTCACCGCGATCGGGGTCATGATGGTGCTCTCCGCCTCGAGTGTGGAGAGCATCGCCGCGGGGGAGAGCCCCTACACCGCGGCCCTCAAGCAGAGCCTCTTCGGCCTCGCTGGCCTTGCGGGGATGATGGTGCTCTCGCGGATCAACGTCCGCTGGCTCAAGCGGCTGGCCTGGCCCGGCATCGGCGCGACGGTCGTGCTCCTGGTCCTGGTCCAGGTCATTGGACGCCGTGTGCTCGGAAACCGGAACTGGATCGACATCGCCGGGTTCAGCCTCCAGCCGTCCGAGTTCGCGAAGCTCCTGCTCGCGCTCTGGATGGCCACCATCCTGAACAAGAAGGCCGCGCTCCTGGACAACTGGGTCCACGCGCTCGTGCCCGTGGTGCCCGTGGGGCTGGCGGTCGCGCTGCTCGTCATCTGGGGCCATGACCTCGGCACGACCCTCGTCATCCTGTTCGTGGTGATGGCTGCGCTGTTCTATGCCGGGGTGCCGACCAAGCTCTTCGTAGCGTCCGGGCTGCTCCTCGCTGTCGGGGCCGCCGGCTTCGCCGTCACCAGTCCCAACCGCATGTGCCGGATCTACAACTGGGTCGGCCAGAACCCCGACTTCTGCACGGCCGACGGCGGGGACTTCGGCTACCAGGTGCAGAACGGCCTCCAGGGCCTTGCCTCGGGCGGATGGTTCGGGGTGGGGCTCGGCCAGAGCAGGCAGAAGTACAGCTGGATCCCGGAGGCGCACAACGACTTCATCTTCGCCGTGCTGGGCGAGGAGCTGGGACTGGTCGGCACCATCCTCGTCCTCGCCCTCTTCGCGGTCCTGGCAGTGTCGGTGTTCCGCGTGGTCTCGCGGCAGGACGAGCTGTTCCCACGGGTGCTCGGGGGCACCATCATGGCCTGGATCCTCGGCCAGGCGGCGATCAACATGGCCATGGTGACCGGCATCGCGCCCGTGATCGGCGTGCCACTGCCGTTCATCTCCTCCGGCGGCTCGGCGCTCGTCAGCTGCCTGTGTGCGATCGGCGTAGTGTTGTCCCTGGCCCGCGAGGACATGCGTCTTGCGAAGGCCGCTCGGACGCCCCGCGGCCGGACGAGGTCCAAGGCTAAGGGCGGCGCCCTCGCCCGTGACCACCGCGCAGACGCTCCGAGGGCGTCCTCGGCCCGGTCTGCTCCGGTCTTCACGGGCGCGCGGGGACGGGCTGCCGCAGCCTCTCCCGGCAAGCTCCGGCAGCAGGAGAAGCCGGCGCAGAACGAAAAGCCAGCGCATGGCAAGAAGCCAGCGCAGTACGAGAAGCGGAAGGCCACCAGGTAGTCATGCCCCCCGAGGATCCGTCAGGGACCCCCGCCCAGATGTCCGCACGCACTGGTCTGTCCGTGGTGCTCGCCGGCGGCGGGACCGCCGGGCACATCAGCCCCCTCCTCGCGATTGCGCGCGCAGTGGCGGAAGCCGCTCCCGACGCGAGGCTCCTCGCCGTCGGCACGGCGACGGGCATGGAGACCCGGCTCGTGCCGGCCGCAGGGCTCGAGCTCGCGACGATCGACCGCGTGCCCCTGCCCCGCAGGCCCACGCTCGACCTCGTCCGGCTCCCGGGGCGCCTCGCCCATGCCGTGCGCCAGTCCGAGTCCGTCCTCGAGCGCGCCCAGGCGGATGTCCTCGTCGGCGTCGGCGGGTACGTCTGCACACCGATGTACCTGGCTGCGCGACGCAGGCGCTTGCCCATCGTCATCCACGAGGCGAACACCCGTCCGGGCCTCGCGAACCGTGTCGGTGCCCTCTTCACCCGGTGGGTCGGCAAGGCGTTCGAGGCAACGAAGCTGCGCCACGCGAGGCTCGTCGGGATGCCGATGCGCCGCGAGGTCTCCGCGCTCGACCGCGCGGCTGCGCGCCCGGCGGCCCGGAAGGCCCTCGGCCTCGACCCGGAAAGGCCTACCCTCGTCGTGACGGGCGGGTCCTCCGGCGCGGCGAGCATCAACGCGACGTTGGGTGCCTCGCTCGCGGCGCTCGCCGCTGCCGGAATCCAGACCCTGCACATCACCGGGCGCGGAAAGGCCGTCACGGGCGGCGACGGCAGGCTCCTGGAGGCACCCGGCTACCACCAGGTCGAGTACGTCGATGGCATGGAGACCGCCTACGCCGCCGCCGATCTGATCCTGTGCCGTTCGGGAGCGGGAACCGTGTGCGAGGTCGCGGCGGTCGGCCTGCCGGCGGTCTTCGTCCCGCTGCCGGTCGGCAACGGCGAGCAGGCACTCAACGCGCGGGGCCTCGTCGAGGCAGGAGCCGCGCTCCTGGTCCGCGACTCGGAGCTGACGCCGGACTGGCTCACCCGTGAGGTACTGCCGCTCCTGGGCGACCCGGGCAGGCTCGACGAGATGGCCCGGCGGGCCCAGACGCTCGGGGTACGGGACGCTGACAGGACGATGGCACAGATGGTGATGGAGGCGGCACGCGGATGAGCGGCACGAACACGGAACAGGGCGCGGGGGCGACCGGCCTCGACGCGCTGGGCAGGGTCCACTTCGTCGGCATTGGCGGCGTCGGGATGTCGGCCGTCGCCCGTGTCATGATCGCCCGGGGCGTTGCGGTGAGCGGGTCGGACGCGAAGGACCTGCCGGTCATGGCGGACCTTGCCGGCCTCGGCGCCCGGGTGGCCGTGGGGTACAGCGCCGAGAACGTGGGCGACGCCGAGACGGTCGTCGTCGGCTCGGCGATCCGTCCGGACAACCCCGAACTCCTCGCTGCCCGGGCCCGCGGCCTTCGGATCCTGCACCGCTCTGAGGCGCTCGCCGCCGCGATGGAGGGCAGCCGCGTCGTCGCCGTCGCGGGCACGCACGGGAAGACGACGACGACTTCGATGACCACCTGGATGCTCCGTGGGGCGGGTCTCGACCCGAGCTTCGCGATAGGGGCCAACATCCCCGCGCTCGGCGTGAACGCGGCCTCCGGGGAGACTGACATCTTTGTCGCCGAGGCCGACGAGTCGGACGAGTCCTTCCTGAACTATCGGCCGCTGATCGAGATCGTGACCAACGTCGAGGCCGACCACCTCGACCACTACGGGACGGCCGAGGCCGTCCACGCGGCCTTCGATGCCTTCGCGGCGCTCCTGCCCGCGGACGGTGCGCTCCTGGCGTGCGCGGACGACGCCGGCGCCCGCGCCCTCGCCGAGCGTCTCCGGTCTGCTGCGAACGCCCCGAGGGTCATGCTGTACGGTACGTCACCCGACGCCGATGTCCGGGTCCGCTTCGACCCGGCCGGCTCCGTGGTCGACTTCGCCGGAGCCACCCATGCGCTTCCCCTGACCGTCCCGGGACTCCACAATGCCCTGAACGCGGCCGGTGCCTTCGCGGCGGCGGTGATCCTGGGCGCGGATGCCGGAAAGGCCGCCGCCTCCCTGGCCGGCTTCAGCGGCGCCGCGCGGCGCTTCGAGTTCAAGGGCGAGGAGGGCGGGGTGCGCGTCTTCGACGACTACGCCCACCACCCCACCGAGGTGCGCGCCGCGCTCGCGGCGGCCCGCGCCGTCGCCGGAGGACATGGGGTGCACGTCCTCTTCCAGCCCCACCTGTTCTCCCGGACCCGAGAGTTCGCGGCCCAGTTCGCCGAGGCGCTCTCGGCCGCGGACACCGTGCGCGTGCTCGACATCTACCCGGCGCGCGAGGACCCCATCCCGGGGATCACGAGCGAGCTCGTGACCTCGAAGCTGCCCACGGGCTCGTACGCGTCGGATGCCGGCCGGGCCGTCGCGGAGCTCGCGGGCGCGGCCGCGGCAGGGGACATCATCCTCACCGTCGGCGCCGGCGATGTGACGGCCCAGGGCGAGGTCCTGCTCGCGGCGCTGCGGGAGAAGGGCAGCCGTGCCCGGTAGCGGCCGGATCCCGCGCGTTCCGCGGGTCGCGCGCCCCTCGGCTCCGGCCGAGGGGCAGCAGGGCGACGCCGAGGAGGCCCGCGTCCGGCTGGGCCGCGGCGCCAAGGTGACCGTCCTCGGTGCGGCGGCCCGGGGGAGCGACGACTCCCAGCCGCAGACAGGCGCTGATGCGCCCGGGACGCCGCAGGGCTCGCAGGCGCCGTCCGCGGGAGCGGATTCCCCGAGCGTGCGGGAGACGCCGCCGTCGCGCGGACGCCCGTGGTTCCCCGGGCGGGGGAGTGGCACGCCTGCCCGGAAGCCGGCCGGCGCGTCTCCGTCTCGGGTGGCACCGCGCGAGCCAGCACGCGACGATGCGCCGGGAGCAGCGGGATCCACTGCGGACGTCCTCGCGTTCCCGGAGCCGCCGCGCCGGCGCCGACGGCGGCGGACGCTGACCGCGGCGGCCGTCGCGGTGGTGCTCGTGGCCGGTCTCATGGCGCTGGTGCTGTTCACGCCGCTCATCGCGGTGCGTTCGGTGGTCGTCCAGGGCACACACCTGCTCTCGGTCCAGCAGGTGGAAGCGGCCCTGGCGCCGGTCATGGGGCGGCCGCTGGCGCAGGTCGGCGACGACCAGGTGCGTTCGCTCGTCTCCCCGCTCGTGCAGGTCAAGGCCGTCTCGGCCCGGGCCGTGCCGCCCGACACGCTCGTCGTCACGGTCACGGAGCGCGTGCCGGTGGCGCTGGTGAAGAGCGAGGGCAAGCTCCTCGTCGTCGACGGCGACGGCGTGGTCCTGGGGGAGGCATCGGACACGTCCCAGTACCCCGTGCCCGTGATCGACGGCGCTGCGATGCCTCTCGGCCAGGAGGTGTTCAAGGCCGTCACCGCCGTCCTGGCCGCGCTGCCCGCGGACGTCCTCGGCCAGTTGGCGACCGCGACGGCGCAGTCGGTAGACTCGGTCGAGCTGCGGCTCACGGACGGCCGCAGCGTCGTGTGGGGGAATGCCCAGGAGCGGGAGCTCAAGGCGACGGTCCTCGCGGCCCTCATGAAGGCCGCCGAGAACCCCCAGAAGGGCCAGGCCCCTGCTCGGGTCTTCGATGTGAGCGCGCCCCGCCACCCGGTGACGCGCTGATGCGCAGGCCTCACAGACCGGCGGATTGCCGCGACACACCATCACGGTCGTTGCGCGGTCCAAACGCGACCCATACCGTCGAGGGCAGAAGCTACTTGACATAACATTAACCTTCAAGTGGAGGGTTAAGGTTAGGCTCCCGGCTTCTCGCACACAGCAGGCTTCGAACAAGGGACACTCAACGTGGCAGCACCGCAGAACTACTTGGCCGTCATCAAGGTCGTCGGCATCGGCGGCGGTGGCGTGAACGCAGTCAACCGCATGATCGAAGTCGGTCTGCGAGGGGTCGAATTCATCGCCATCAACACGGACGCCCAGGCGCTGCTCATGAGCGACGCGGACGTCAAGCTCGACGTCGGCCGTGAGCTCACGCGCGGCCTCGGCGCGGGTGCCAACCCTGAGGTCGGGCGCCAGGCGGCAGAGGACCACGCGGACGAGATCGAAGAGGTCCTGCGTGGGGCCGACATGGTCTTCGTCACCGCTGGCGAGGGAGGCGGCACCGGCACCGGTGGTGCGCCCGTCGTCGCTCGGATCGCCCGTTCGCTCGGCGCGCTCACCATCGGCGTCGTGACCCGCCCGTTCACGTTCGAGGGCCGCCGCCGCGCGACCTCGGCGGAGAACGGCATCGAGGCGCTGCGCGACGAGGTCGACACCCTCATCGTCATCCCGAACGACAGGCTGCTCTCGATCAGCGACCGCAACGTCTCGGTGCTCGACGCCTTCCGCTCTGCGGACCAGGTCCTGCTCTCCGGTGTCCAGGGCATCACGGACCTCATCACGACTCCTGGCCTGATCAACCTCGACTTCGCGGACGTCAAGTCCGTCATGCAGGGCGCGGGCTCCGCGCTCATGGGCATCGGCTCGGCGCGCGGAGAGGACCGCGCCGTCAAGGCCGCCGAGCTCGCCATCGCCTCCCCGCTCCTCGAGGCCTCGATCGACGGCGCCCACGGCGTCCTGCTGTCCATCCAGGGCGGCAGCGACCTCGGCCTCTTCGAGATCAACGAGGCCGCGCGCCTCGTCCAGGAGGTCGCCCACCCCGAGGCCAACATCATCTTCGGTGCGGTGATCGACGACGCGCTCGGAGACGAGGCCCGCGTCACGGTGATCGCGGCGGGCTTCGACGATGTCAGGGCGACCTCGCCGTCGCTCGAGGACGTCAAGTCAGCGCAGGCGCAGGCGTCCCAGTCCGCCGCAGCGCCCCAGCAGCCGGCTGGCCCGTCTGCCGTGCCTGCCGCCCCCGTGTCTGCCCCGCGCTCGTCCCAGCCTGCCCCCGCGCATGCCGGCCTGAGCCAGTGGAGCCAGGGCCGCACCGGCATCCCCGCCGACACGGGCTTCGACGTCGAGCTCCCCGCCGTGGTCGAGCCGGACCTGTCCGGGGCGCGGAACGACGACCTCGACGTGCCCGACTTCCTCAAGTGAACAGCAGCACGGCCGAGTCCCCCTCTGCGCTGGGGCTCTTCTGGTGGCGCCGGGACATCCGTCCCGGCGTCACCGCCGCGTTCACCCGCGTGGAGGCGGGGAACCTCGCCTTCCATGTGGGCTCGGACGACGACGCCGTGGCCCGCCACCGGGCGGCGCTTGCGGAGGCGGCCGGGGTGGGGTCCTTCCAGTACATGAGCCAGGTGCACGGTGCCCAAGCCGCGTGGGCTGGGGAAGAGCCCGCCCCCACCGCGGACGCGCTCCTGTCGCGCGGCGAGCCGCTGGCGGTCATGGTGGCGGACTGCGTCCCGATCGTGGTCGCCGGGTCCTTCGACGACGGGACCCCGGCGCTGGCCGCCGTGCACGCAGGGCGCCCCGGCCTTGTCGCCGGCGTGGTCCCCTCTGCTGTCAGGCGCCTGAGGGACGCCGGCGCACGGGGCCTCGAGGCATGGATCGGACCGAGCATCTGCGGCGGATGCTACGAAGTGCCCGAGGCGATGCGCTCCGAGGTGGACGCCGTGGTGCCCGGGACCGCGGCGGAGACGCGCTGGGGGACCGCAGCGCTCGACCTGCCCGCCGGCGTCGTGCGCCAGCTCCGTGAGGCCGGGGTGCCCGTGCACACCGAGGCGTGGGCCTGCACCTACGAGCACGACGAGCTGTTCTCCCACCGCCGGGCGCCGGGCGTGGGGCGCTTTGCGGGCCTCGTGTGGACCCATGGCTGAGGAGCCCGGGACCGAGGCAAGGCGCCGTCAGCTTTCGGGCAGTCTCGAGCGCGTCCGCGAGCGCATCCGCCGTGCGACCGAGGCCGCGGGAAGGGACTCTGAGCCGGCGCTCATCGTCGTGACGAAGTTCCATCCCGCATCCGACGTCCGCCTGCTCGCCGAGCTCGGCGTCCGTGACGTCGGGGAGAACCGGGACCAGGAAGCCGCCGCGAAGGCCGCCGAGCTCGAGGAGCTGCCGCTCGCGTGGCACTTCATCGGCCAGCTGCAGACGAACAAGGCCAAGAGCGTGGTCCGCTACGCGGATGCCGTGCACTCTGTGGACAGGGCATCGCTGGTGTCCGCGCTTGGGAAGGCCGTGGCGGCCTCTGGCCGAGGCCGCGCGCTCGACTGCCTCGTCCAAGTCAACCTCGACCCCGACGCGGCGCCGGGACGCGGCGGTGCCCTTCCTGAGGAAGTCCCCAGGCTCTCTGACCTCCTGGCCGGGACCGAGGGGCTTCGTCTGGCGGGGGTCATGGCGGTCGCGCCGCTCGGGGAAGACCCGGCGGAGGCGTTCGCCCGACTGGCGTCAATCGCGGAGCGGATGCAGCGGCGCCACCCCGGCGCGGACATGGTCTCTGCGGGCATGAGTCAGGACCTCGAGCAGGCCGTCGCCGCGGGTGCGACACACCTGCGGATTGGCACCGATGTCCTCGGCAGGCGACCGCGCGTGCGATAGCTTCAGTAGCGCCGGGACCTTCTGGGCCGAGCGACCCGGCGCTGCGGTGCACCCAGCCCGGCCCGAGGACAGGAGTCGAGATGGCTGGCGCTCTGCGCAAGACGATGATCTACCTCGGTCTGGCGGACGGCGAGGAGCAGTTCGAGACCGAGGCCACCCACGCACGCACGGAAGAGGAACAGCCTGTGCACACCGAGCGCGAAGAACGCCGTCAGGCCCTGGCCACCCGCGAGCCGTCCCCGGCCGAGGTCGAGGAGTACCGGGCGCCCGTGACTCCCATCAAGCGGGCAGCGTCGGTGCGCGAGGACGGCGCCCTGCGGCAGATCACCACGGTCCACCCGCGCTCGTACAATGATGCCAAGGTCATCGGCGAGAGCTTCCGGGAGGGGATCCCCGTGATCATGAACGTCACGGACATGGGCGAGGCGGACGCGAAGCGTCTCGTCGACTTCTCCGCGGGCCTCGTCTTCGGGCTCCACGGAAGCATCGAGCGGGTGACCAACAAGGTGTTCCTCCTGTCGCCGTCCAACGTCGAGGTGCTGGGCGAGGACAAGAAGGTCGCCGACAGCCAGACCACCTTCTTCAACCAGAGCTGAGGGCCTCGATGGGCATCCTGTTCGCACTTCTATACCTGCTCCTCGAGGTGTTCTTCATCGCACTCGTCAGCAGGCTCGTGTTCGACTGGGTGCAGTCCTTCGCGCGCACGTGGAGGCCGCGCGGTGCCTCCCTCGTCGCGGCCAGTGCCGTGTATTCGGTCACGGATCCGCCGATGAGGCTCTCGCGCCGCTGGTTCAAGCCGCTCCGCATGGGTGCGATGAGCCTCGACCTGGCGTTCATCATCCTCGTGATCGCGGTTGTCATCGCTATGGCGATCGTCAGGAATCTCGCGTAGGTTCGAGGCCAACAGCACCGGCCGGGCCACGCTGTCAACCCCGTAGGCGGGCGTCAGGTGGAGCGGCGGGTAACAAATTCGATACGGTAGACACGGTGGCGGTAGCTGCCTGACTGACTAGACCAATGAGGTGAGCAGATGGCTCTGACGCCAGAAGACGTTGTCAACAAGCGCTTTCAGCCGACCAAGTTCCGCGAGGGCTACGATCAGGATGAAGTCGACGACTTCCTGGACGAGATTGTCATCGAGCTGCGCCGCCTGAACCAGGAGAACGACGAGCTCCGCAAGAAGGTCGCCGAGCTCACGGGGAAGCAGGGCGGCCCGCAGGCCGCCGAGAAGCCGGCCCAGGCCGCTCCGGTCCGCGAGGAAGCCAAGCCCGAGCCGGTCAAGGAGGTCGCTCCGGCTCCTGCCCCCGCCGCTCCGGCCGCGCCGTCCGGGGCCGGCCGCTCGTCGGTGGCCGAGTCGGCCGCAGGCCTGCTCGCCATGGCCCAGCAGATGCACGACAAGCACGTGCAGGACGGCCTCGACCAGCGCGACAAGATCATCGCCGAGGCGCAGATCGAGGCCAGCAGCCTCGTCAACGACGCGCAGGAGAAGTCCCGCAAGACCCTCGGTGCCCTTGAGCAGCAGCGCTCCGTGCTCGAGCGCAAGGTCGAGCAGCTGCGCGGGTTCGAGCGCGACTACCGCTCGCGCCTCAAGGCCTACATCGAGGGCCAGCTCCGCGACCTCGAGGCCCGCGGTTCCGTGGCCGCCTCGGAGATCACCGACAACGCAGAGGTCTGAGCCGCCTCAGCACGCGACGCCGGTGGCTGCCTCGAGCAGCCGCCGGCGTCGTCCTGCCACCGGAAAGAAGCATGGAACCCACCTCTCCAACACCGGGGCCGGTCACGCCGGCCCGCCGCCGCATCGGGCTGCTGGGCCTCCTCGCGGCGGCCGCCTACGTCCTTGACCAGCTGACGAAGCTGTGGGTGACGGGGACGATGGTCGAGGGCGAGCGGATTCCTGTGCTGCCGCCGCTGCTGCAGTGGTACTACATCCGCAATTCGGGTGCGGCGTTCTCCATCGGCGAGGGCGTCACGTGGGTGTTCACCATCATCATGACCGTCGTGTCCGTGGCCATCGTCGCCTACGCGCGGAAGATCCGGTCGGCCGGGTGGGCGGTGGGCCTCGGACTCGTGCTGGGCGGCGCTCTGGGCAATCTCACTGATCGGCTCTTCCGCGAGCCGTCCTTCGGCATGGGGCACGTGGTGGACTTCATCTCCCTGCCGAACTTCGCGATCTTCAACCTCGCCGACTCCGCTGTGGTCGTCGGGGTCTCCCTCATCTGCCTCCTGACGCTGCGGGGCATCTCCCCGGACGGCACGCGTGCGGCCAAGAAGGCCGTCACGGACGAGGCCCCGGGGGACGGGCGTGCCTGAGCGCGCCGTCGTCCCGGAGGGACTGTCCGGTGCACGTGCCGACGCCGTGCTCGGAGAGCTGCTCGGGCTCTCGCGCTCCGCGGCGGCAGCCCTGCTGGCGGCCGGCCATGTGACGCTGCGGGGCAAGGCGGTCGCGAAGTCGACCAAGCTCGCCGCGGGCGATGCGCTCGAGATCGAGCGCCCAGCGGTACGCGATCCCCTGGAAGTGGTGGTGGAGAAGGTGGACGGACTCGACATCCTCATCGACGACGAGGACTTCGTGGTCGTCGACAAGCCCGTGGGCGTCGCCGCGCACCCCTCACCGGGCTGGGTGGGCCCCACCGTCGTCGGCGGCCTCGCCGGTGCCGGCTTCCGCATCTCGACCTCGGGGGCGCCCGAACGCGCGGGAATTGTCCACCGGCTCGACGTCGGCACGTCCGGCGCGATGGTGGTGGCGAAGACCGAGCACGCCTACACCGTGCTGAAGCAGGCATTCAAGGACCGCACCGTCGAGAAGGTCTACCACGCGGTGGTTCAGGGCATGCCCGACCCGCTCGAGGGCACCATCGATGCTCCGATCGGCCGGCACCCGGGCTACGACTGGCGCTTCGCGGTGGTCGAGGACGGACGCCCGTCTGTCACCCACTACGAGGTCATCGAGGCGTTCGGGCGGGCCAGCCTCGTGGAGATCCACCTCGAGACCGGCCGCACACACCAGATCCGTGTCCACTTCGCCGCCCTGCACCATCCATGCGCGGGTGACCTGACGTACGGCGCGGACCCGCGCCTCGCCGCCGACCTGGGCCTCACCCGCCAGTGGCTGCACGCGTATCGGCTCGCCTTCGCGCACCCGCGCACCGGCGAGCGGGTCGAGGCAGTGAGCCCGTATCCCGTGGACCTCCAGTACGCGCTCGAGACGCTGCGCGGAGGCCACGTCTAGCGCTTCGCGGGCCGTTGACCCGGCGCACATCGCGCCCTACCCTCTGGGCAGGAGCGGCCATGCCGGGGCGGAGGAGTGATGGACCCGAGGGAGCGGAACCGTCGGAAGGCGGCACTCGTCGCGATGGCCGGCGGCGTGGTGTGGGGGATAGGCATCAGTCCCGTGCCCACGGTGTACACCGAGCCGGACGCGGAACGGCGGCTCGAACTCCTCAGCGCCGGCCGCCGCTCCTGGACTGTGGGGGAGCACCTCGCAGCCGCGGGCACCGCAGCGGTCCCAGCGGCCTTCGTGCGTCTGGCGCAGTCCCTGCCGCAGGGCCGCGCGAAGACACTGGTCGCAGTCGCCGCGGGCGCCCTGACCGCGGGAGCGCCGTTCTTCGTGTGGGAGCTCGCCGTGCGCACCTCGGACATCGAGCGCTTCGCGTATCGCCGCCTGCCGGCCTGGCCGTTCGCGACGTACGCGTGGCTCCATGTGGCCGCACTGGCCTCCCTGGCCGGGGCCCTCGCGACCCTGCGGGGCCACGGGAAGGAGGCTGCCGTTGTCGGACTGGTCGGCCTCGTGAGCGCCGGTGCCCTCGTGAGGACCGGGGACATGGTCCCCGCGGTCTTCTACCTGGCGGAGGAGGTCGCCGCGGCGAGCTTCGCCCGGCGCACGGTGCGCTGAGCGCACGACGGCGCGTCCCCGCCGTCGTGCCTCACGGAACCTCGGCGGGGCGGCGCCTACACTGGTTCGGTGACATCCAGCGGTTCGTTCGTCCATCTCCACACCCATACCGAGTACTCGATGCTCGACGGCGCCGCGAAGCTCGGCGAGCTGTTCGCGGAGACGAACCGGCTCGAGATGCCCGCCCTGGCGATCACCGACCACGGCTACCTGTTCGGCGCCCACGACTTCTGGCAGAAGGCGACCAACGCGGGCGTGAAGCCGATCATCGGCGTCGAGGCGTATGTGGCCCCGGGGACCCACCGCACCGACAAGGGGCGCGTGCGCTGGGGCGACGAGTCGCAGCGGTCCGACGACGTGTCGGGCGGCGGCGCGTACACCCACATGACGCTCCTGAGCTACAACAACACGGGCATGAGGAACCTGTTCCGTGCCTCCTCCCTCGCCTCGCTCGACTCGGTGTTCGGCAAGTGGCCCCGGCTGGACCGGGAACTGCTGAGCACGTATTCCGAGGGCCTCATCGCCACGACGGGCTGCCCCTCCGGGGAGGTCCAGACCCGGCTGCGCCTCGGCCAGTACCGCGAGGCGCTCGAGGCCGCTGCGGAGTTCCGCGACATCTTCGGGGCGGAGAACTACTTCTGCGAGCTCATGGACCACGGCCTGAGCATCGAGACGCGGATCCGTGAGGACCTCCTGCGCCTCGCCAAGCAGCTCAACCTCCCGCTCGTCGCCACGAACGACCTCCACTACACCCACGAGCACGATGCCAAGGCGCACGAGGCCCTCCTCGCGATCCAGTCCGGCTCCACGCTGCTCGAGCCGAGCTACGACAACGGTGGCTCGCGGTTCGCATTCTCGGGCACGGGCTATTACCTCAAGTCGCCCCAGGAGATGCGCGAGCTGTTCCGCGACGTGCCGGAGGCCTGCGACAACACCCTGCTGATCGCCGAACGCTGCGACGTGTCCTTCACCAAGGACAACTTCATGCCGCGGTTCCCCTGCCCGCCGGGGGAGGACGAGGACTCCTGGCTGGTCAAGGAGGTCGAGGGCGGGCTCCGCTACCGCTACCCCAACGGCGTCCCCGACGACGTGCGCAAGCAGGCTGACTACGAGCTCGGCATCATCAGCTCGATGGGCTTCTCCGGCTACTTCCTGGTGGTGGCCGACTTCATCAACTGGGCCAAGGACAACGGCATCCGTGTGGGGCCCGGCCGCGGTTCCGGTGCCGGCTCGATGGTCGCGTACGCGATGCGCATCACCGACCTCGACCCGCTGCGGCACGGCCTGATCTTCGAGCGCTTCCTCAACCCGGACCGCGTGTCCATGCCCGACTTCGACGTCGACTTCGATGACCGCCGCCGCTCGGAGGTCATCGACTACGTCACGCGCAAGTACGGCGACGAACGCGTGTCGATGATCGTCACGTACGGCACGATCAAGACCAAGCAGGCGCTCAAGGACTCCGCCCGCGTGCTGGGCTACCCGTTCTCCATGGGCGAGACCCTGACCAAGGCGCTCCCGCCGGCCGTCATGGCCAAGGACATCCCGCTCGCGGACATCTACAACACCAAGGCCAAGCGCTACGGGGAGGCCGGCGACTTCCGGCAGCTGCTCGAGACGGACCCCGAGGCCCGCAAGGTCTTCGACACCGCGATCGGCCTCGAGGGCCTGAAGCGCCAGTGGGGCGTGCACGCGGCCGGCGTGATCATGTCCTCGGAGCCGATCATCGATGTCGTCCCGATCATGCGCCGCATCCAGGACGGCCAGGTCATCACGCAGTTCGACTACCCGACCTGCGAGGGCCTCGGCCTGATCAAGATGGACTTCCTCGGCCTGAGGAACCTCACGATCATCTCGGACGCGATCGAGAACATCAAGCGGAACCGGGGCGTCGACCTCGACCTCGAGCGGCTCGAGCTCGACGACGCGGCCTCCTACGAGCTCCTCGCCCGCGGCGACACGCTCGGGGTCTTCCAGCTCGACGGCGGCCCCATGCGCTCGCTGCTGAAGCTCATGAAGCCGGACAACTTCGAGGACATCTCGGCCGTCCTGGCGCTCTACCGTCCCGGCCCCATGGGCGCGAACGCCCACACCGACTACGCGCTGCGCAAGAACGGGATCCAGGAGGTCATCCCGATCCACCCCGAGCTCGAGGAGCCCCTCAAGGACATCCTCGGCGGCACGTTCGGCCTGATCGTGTACCAGGAGCAGGTCATGGCGGTCGCGCAGAAGCTCGCCGGCTACTCGCTCGGACAGGCGGACATCCTCCGCCGCGCGATGGGCAAGAAGAAGAAGGAGGAGCTCGACAAGCAGTTCGCGGGCTTCTCCCAGGGCATGCAGGACAACGGCTATTCCATGGAGGCCGTCAAGACCCTCTGGGACATCCTCCTGCCCTTCTCCGACTACGCCTTCAACAAGGCCCACTCCGCGGCCTACGGCGTCGTCTCCTACTGGACCGCGTACCTCAAGGCGCACTACCCGGCCGAGTACATGGCCGCGCTGCTGACTTCGGTCGGCGACGACAAGGACAAGTCGGCGATCTACCTCAACGAATGCCGCCGCATGGGGATCACCGTCCTGCCGCCGGACGTGAACGAGTCCGAGCTGACCTTCACCCCGGTAGGCGACGACATCCGCTTCGGCATGGGTGCGATCCGCAACGTCGGGGCGAATGTGGTCAAGGCGATGGTCGAGACGCGTCAGGAGAAGGGCTCCTACACCTCCTTCGCGGACTTCCTCCAGAAGGTCCCGGCCGTCGTGTGCAACAAGCGCACCATCGAATCGCTGGTCAAGGCCGGCGCCTTCGACTCCCTCGGTGCCACCCGTCGGGCGCTCGCCCTCGTCCACGAGGAGGCGATCGACGCCGTCATCACCCTCAAGCGCAACGAGGCGAACAACCAGTTCGACCTCTTCAGCGCCTTCGGGGACGACGCTCCCACGGCCGGTCTGGCGGTCGAGGTGCCGGACCTGCCCGAGTGGGAGAAGAAGGACAAGCTCGGCTTCGAGCGGGAGATGCTGGGACTGTACGTGTCCGACCACCCGCTGCAGGGGCTCGAGGGCGTGCTGGGCGCGAGTGCCGAGGTCGACATCTCGACCCTCATCGCCGACGACGGGCCGTCCGACGGCACCATCGTGACCATCGCCGGAATGATCACCTCGCTGAGCCGCCGCATCTCCAAGTCGAGCGGCAACCCCTACGCCCGGGCGGAGGTCGAGGACCTGGGCGCCTCGATCGAGGTCATGTTCTTCGGCCAGGTCTACGGCCCGATCGCCGCGGTCCTCGCCGAGGACCTCATCGTGGTCATCAAGGGTCGGCTCCAGCGCCGGGACGACGGCACGGTGACCCTCAGCGCCATGGAGCTGAGCATCCCGGACCTCTCCAGTGCCGAGGGCGGTCCGGTGGACATCAGGATCCTCGAGCACCGCGCGAGCGAGGAGCGCATCGGGCAGCTCGGCGAGATCCTGCGCGGGCACCACGGCAATTCCGAGGTCCGGCTCCACATCCGGGAGCGGGACAAGGTCGCCGTCATGAGCCTCCCGCACCATCTCCGGGTCAACCCCAACCCCGCCCTGTTCGGCGACCTCAAGGTCCTCCTCGGGCCCGCGTGCCTCGATGCCTGAGGCACTGGGGACCGGGAACGACGCGGCTGGCGGGGGGGCGGGCGAACCGACGACGGCGTCGCTCGCCCGCTGGTCGCTCCTCCCCGTAGCGGCGGGGCCCGTGCTCGGGACCGTGTGGTGGCTGGCCGCGCCCGGCGGCCGGCTCTACGGGGAGGGGAGCAACTACCGCACCTGGGACGAGCGGGACCTCGTGTTCGCCGCCCTCGGCGCCGTGGCCGGCGTCGTGCTCGCCGTCCTCCTCTCGCTCAGCCGCCGGCGGCCGGGCCTGCCGGCGCGGGGCCTCGCGGCACTGGCCGGCAGCGTCGGCGGAAGCGCCCTCATGTGGGGAACGGGCCTCCTGCTGGGACGGATCGGCGGTGCGCGCGGTGTGGATCCGCGGCTGGCCGAGTCGGCCTTCGGGCTGCAGTCCCTCAGCGCGGTCGCCGTCTGGCCCGCCATTGCGGCGCTGACGGTCCTCGCGCTCACGACCCTGTGGTGGGTTCCGCCCCGCGGTCCCGGCGGCGATCCGGCAGAGGGCCCGGAGGACGACGACGGGAGCAGCGGCGCGAGAGGCCAGGGTGCCGCCGCGTAGACTGGACGGGTGACTTCCGACGCCCCGACCCTGACGTTCCGCACCACCGACCTGCGCGGCCGAAGCCTCGGCCTGGCCGAGCTGCGTGCTGCCGTGCCGCGTCTCGCCGCCGGCGACGGGTCGGGAGTCGAGGACGTGGTGCGGGGCATCATCGCCGACGTCCGCAGCCGCGGCTTCGGCGCGCTCCGAGAGCTTGCCCATCGCTTCGACGGCGTCGAGCAGCGCCACCCGCGGGTACCGGCGGAGGCGCTCGCCGCGGCCCTCGAAGGGCTCGACGCCGGGGTGCGCGATGCGCTGACCGAGTCCATTGCCCGCGCCCGGGCCTTCGCGGGGGCGCAGCGCCCCCAGGATGTGACGGTGCGGCCCGCCGAGGGCGCCTCGGTGACGCAGCGGTGGGTCCCGGTGGGCCGCGTGGGCCTCTACGTGCCGGGCGGCCTCGCCGTCTACCCCTCGAGCGTGGTGATGAACGTCGTCCCGGCCCAGGCCGCCGGTGTGCAGTCGATCGCGCTCGCGTCGCCGCCCCAGAAGGACAACGGCGGCCTTCCGCACCCGACCATCCTCGCCGCGGCCGCGCTGCTCGGCATCGAGGAGGTCTATGCGATCGGCGGCGCCCAGGCGGTCATCGCCTTCGCCTACGGCGTCCCCGCCGGAGCGGACGAGCGGGGAGATCTGGCGCCGATCGAGCCGGTCGACGTCGTGACCGGTCCGGGCAACATCTTCGTCGCGACGGCGAAACGGCTCGTGAAGGGCGTGGTCGGCATCGACGCCGAGGCGGGGCCCACCGAGATCGCGATCCTCGCCGACACGACCGCGGACCCTGCGCTCGTCGCCGCCGACCTCATCAGCCAGGCCGAGCACGACCCGCGTGCCGGGTCCGTCCTGGTGACCGACTCCGCCGAGCTCGTGGAGCGTGTCCGCGGGGAGCTCGCCGCTCAGACCTCCCGGACCAAGCACCGTGACCGGGTGCTGACGGCGCTGGCGGGGGAGCAGTCCGGGGCCGTGCTGGTCGACAGCCTCGACGCCGGCATCGCGGTCTGCGACGCCTACGCCGCCGAGCACCTCGAGATCATGACGGCGGACGCCCCGGCCGTCGCTGCACGCATCCGCAACGCGGGGGCGATCTTCGTGGGCGACTACAGTCCGGTGAGCCTGGGCGACTACTGCGCCGGGTCGAACCACGTCCTTCCCACGAGCGGGACCGCGGCCTTCTCGTCCGGCCTGAACGTCGCGACGTTCCTGCGCGCCATCCAGGTCGTCGACTACAGCGAGTCTGCCCTCCGAGGAGTCGCCGGGCACATCCGGAGCCTCTCCGATGCCGAGGACCTCCCTGCGCACGGCGACGCCGTGGACGTCCGCTTCGCCGGCCGCTGAGGAGGGTGACCTGCGCATGTACCGAGTGCGCACTACAAGTAGTGTCAGGTACTACTACATGTAGTGTTACAGGCTTGTGGTTCCGGACACGTCCTCAGTACACTTGACGGGTGTACTGCCCGTTCTGCCGTAATCCCGACTCGCGCGTCGTCGACAGCCGCATCCAGGACGACGGGGCCGCCATCCGGCGCCGACGCCAGTGTCCCGAGTGCGGCCGCCGGTTCACTACCCTCGAGACGACGAGCCTGACCGTCATCAAGCGCTCCGGCGCGGGGGAGCCCTTCAGCCGCTCCAAGGTCATCAACGGCGTGCGCAAGGCGTGCCAGGGCCGTCCGGTGACCGACGACGACCTCGCGCTCCTTGCCCAGGAGGTCGAGGAAGCCATCCGCGCCGCCGGGTCCGCCGAGATCCAGGCCAATGAGATCGGGCTCGCCATCCTCGGGCCCCTCAAGCGGCTGGACCAGGTCGCCTACCTCCGCTTCGCGAGCGTCTACCAGGACTTCGAGTCCCTCGAGGACTTCGAGTCGGCGATCAGCGTGCTCCGCGCGGAGCAGGCCAAGGCCGCGGGAGCCTGACGCCGCTGAACTCCGCCTGGCGCCCCGACACTGCCCGAGCACGACGCCGAGGGGCGGACAGCGCGTCCGGGCCCCTCGGCGTCGTGCGTGGGTGGTCTGGTGTGAGGGCTACTTCGCGAAGCCGTGGTCGATCGCGACCTGGAGCGCGGCGCCCACGATCCCGGCCTCGTTCTTGAGCTTCGCGGGAACGATCGGCGTGCGGAGCTTGAGCCGCGGGAGGTACTCGTCCGCGCGCTTCGAGATGCCGCCGCCCACGATGAACAGCTCGGGGGAGAAGAGGAACTCGACGTGGGAGAAGTAGCGCTGGAGGAGCACTGAGTACTCCTCCCAGCTGAGCCCGTCGCGCTCGCGCGCCACCGCGGAAGCCTTCGTCTCGGCGTCGAAGCTGTCGATCTCGAGGTGGCCGAGCTCAGCATTGGGCACGAGGCGGCCGTCGAAGACGAACGCCGAGCCGATCCCCGTGCCGAGCGTGATGACGAGGACCGTCCCGCCTACGCCCTTGCCGGCGCCGTAGCGGACCTCTGCGAGGCCGGCTGCGTCGGCGTCGTTGATCACCTCGACCGGGCGGCCGAGCCGTTCGGTGAAGTGCTTGTCCACCTCGTAGTCGATCCACGACTTGTCCACGTTCGCAGCAGAACGGGCGATCCCGTGCTGGATGATCGCCGGGAAGGTCACGCCCACCGGCGTGTCCTTGGTGGGCGCGCCGTCACGGGCGCTCAGCTCGTCCACGATCAGCGCGACGACGTCGGCCACGGCCTCGGGCGTGGACGGCTTCGGTGTGTCGATCCGGTAGCGGTCGCCGACGAGCTTGCCCTTCTTGAGGTCGACGATGCCGCCCTTGATGCCGGTGCCGCCGATGTCGATGCCGATCATGCGGGTCGACTCCTTGGAGTCCTTCTTCTTCTCGCTCTTGGCCATGCGTGGTGCCTCTCGCGGGTCAGGGGGATGCCAGGGCCGTGTGAGGCCTAGGGGAGAGTGAGGATCTCGGCGCCGCTCTCGGTGACGACGAGGGTGTGCTCGAACTGGGCGGTGCGCTTCCGGTCCCGGGTGACGACGGTCCAGTCGTCCTCCCACATGTCCCATTCGATCCCGCCGAGGGTCAGCATCGGCTCGATCGTGAAGACCATCCCCGGCTCCATCACCCTGCTGTAGGCGGGTGCGGCGTCGTAGTGCGGGATGATCAGGCCAGTGTGGAAGGCCTCGCCCACGCCGTGCCCGGTGAAGTCACGCACCACGCCGTAGCCGAAGCGCTTGGCGTAGGAGGAGATGGCACGGCCGATCACATTGATCTCGCGTCCGGGGGCGACAGCCTTGATGGCCCGGCGGAGGGACTCCTGCGTCCGCTCCACGAGCAGCCTCGACTCGTCGTCCACGTTCCCCACGAGGAAGGTGTAGTTGGTGTCCCCGTGGACACCGTCCTTGTAAGCAGTGATGTCGATGTTGATGATGTCGCCGTCGGCGAGGACCGTGGAGTCCGGGATGCCGTGGCAGATGACCTCGTTCAGCGACGTGCACAGCGACTTCGGGAAGCCGCGGTACCCGAGCGTGGACGGGTAGGCGCCGTGCGCGACGAGGAACTCGTGCCCGACCCTGTCGAGTTCATCGGTCGTGACGCCGGGCCGGATGTGCCGGCCCACCTCGGCAATCGCCTGCGCGGCGATCTTCCCTGCGGCGCGGACGCGCTCGATCTTCTCGGGGGAGAGGACGTCGGAACCCTCGAACTTGGCGGGGGCCTTCTTCCACGCGTACTCGGGTCGCGGGATGGACTCCGGGACCGGGCGGACAGGCGTGACCGCCCCGCGGACGAGCGTGCCCACGGGTGCCGTGGCGGGGGAAGAAGGCATAGGGTGAGTGTACTAGGCCGAGTGACGGCCGGGCCGTCAGGAAGGGACTCAGATGGTCGAGTACTGGTACAACGTCGTCACCCACCAGGTCGAGGAAGATGCCCAGAGCGACTGGACGCAGCTCATCGGCCCCTACAAGACCCGAGCGGAGGCCGAGAAGGCCCTCGAGAAGGTCAAGGAGCGCAACCGCGCGTGGGACCCGTCGGATGCCAACGGCGACGGGTGGAGCGACAACGACTGATCAGGCGCCCGGCTGATCAGAAGCTGTGCTCGGGGCCGGGGAACTGGCCCGACCGGACGTCCTCGCGGTAGGCCCGCGCCGCGTCCAGGAGAATGGTGCGCAGGTCCGCGTACTTCTTCACGAACTTCGCCACCCTGACTCCCTCGCCGCCCCTCAGGCCGGCCATGTCCTGCCACACGAGGACCTGTCCGGTCGTGGCGTTGCCCGCACCGATGCCGATGGTCGGCACGGTGAGCGCGGCGTCCACCGCGGCGGCAGTGGCGGCCGGCACCATCTCCATGAGCACGCAGAACGCCCCCGCGGACTCCAGGGCCCTCGCGTCCTCGATGAGCCGCTCCGCGTCCTCGCCGCGGCCCTGGACGCGGTATCCGCCGAGGGCATGCTCGCTCTGCGGCGTGAAGCCGATGTGCGCCATGACCGGCACGCCCGCCTGGACCATGGCCCGGACCGTGTCGGCGTAGTACGCGCCGCCCTCCATCTTCACCGCGTGGGCGAGACCCTCCTTGAGGAAGCGCACCCCGGTGGCCACGGCCTGCTCCGAGGAGACCTCGTAGCTGCCGAAGGGGAGGTCCGCGACGACGAAGGCCCGCTTCGCTGAAGTCGCGACGGCGCGGACGAGGGAGATCATCTCGTCGACCGTGACGGGCAGGGAGGTGGCGTGCCCGTAGACATTGTTCGCGGCGGAGTCCCCCACGAGCAGCACCTCGATGCCCGCCTCGTCGAAGATCTGCGCCGTGTACTGCTCGTAGGCTGTGAGCATGGCGAACTTCTCGCCGCGTTCCTTGGCCTGTGCGAGGTGGTGGATGCGCACGCGGCCGGCCGGCCTGGGCGAGGCCGGGCCGGTCCCGTAGGGAGCAGCCGGCTCGTCCGGGCGCGCCGGCTCAGAAGTCGTGGGGGCCATACCGACGAGACTAGTCGATGCTTCAGTAGAGTGGGGGGAGTGCGGCCCAACGTCGTTAGGAACTGAAGAACCCATGAACCGTCAGCAGGAATTCGTGCTCCGCACCATCGAGGAACGCGACGTCCGATTCGTCCGCCTGTGGTTCACGGACGTGGTCGGCTCCCTCAAGTCCGTCGCGCTTGCCCCGGCCGAGGTCGAAGGTGCGTTCGACGAAGGGCTGGGCTTCGACGGGTCCTCGATCGAGGGCCTGGCCCGCGTCTCCGAATCGGACATGCTCCTCCAGCCGGACCCGTCGACCTTCCAGATCCTCCCCTGGCGAGGCGAGACCGAGCCGACGTCGCGCATGTTCTGCGACATCCTCACGCCCGACGGCGAGCCCTCGCCCGCCGACCCGCGCAACGTCCTCAAGCGCACCCTCGCCAAGGCGGCGGAGATGGGCTTCACGTGCTACACCCACCCCGAGATCGAGTTCTACCTCCTGGAGTCGGATCGGCTCGGACCGGACGGCGCCCCCGTGCCGGTGGACCAGGGCGGGTACTTCGACCACGTTCCCGGCGGGGTCGCCCAGGACTTCCGCCGCACGGTGGTCAACATGCTCGAATCCGTGGGCATCTCCGTCGAGTTCTCCCACCACGAGGGCGGGCCGGGCCAGAACGAGATCGACCTGCGCTACGCCGACGCGCTCCAGACGGCGGACAACATCATGACCTTCCGCACGGTCGTCAAGGAGGTGGCACTCCAGCAGGGTGCCTACGCGACCTTCATGCCCAAGCCCTTCACGTCCCACCCCGGCTCCGGCATGCACACCCATTTCTCGCTCTTCGAGGGCGACTCCAACGCCTTCCACGAGCCCGGGGCCGAGTTCCAGCTGTCCAAGACGGCGCGCCAGTTCATCGCCGGCCTCCTGCGGCACGCGAGCGAGTTCACCGCAGTGACGAACCAGTTCGTCAACTCCTACAAGCGCCTGTGGGGCGGTGGAGAGGCGCCCAGCTACCTCAGCTGGGGCCACAACAACCGTTCGGCGCTCGTGCGCGTGCCCCTGTACAAGCCGGGCAAGGCCCAGAGCGGCCGCATCGAGTACCGCGGGATCGACTCGGCAACGAACCCGTACCTCTCCTACGCGGTCCTGCTCGGCGCCGGGCTCAAGGGCATCGAGGAGGGGTACGAGCTCCCGCCGGCGGCCGAGGACGACATCTCCTCGCTCACCACGGCCGAGCGTCGGGTCATGGGGCATTCGCCATTGCCAGCGAGCCTCCACGACGCGATCAACGCGATGGAGGACTCAGAGCTCATGGCCGAGATCCTGGGCGAGCAGGTGTTCGAGTACTTCCTGCGCAACAAGCGCCAGGAGTGGAACGAGTACCGCCTCGAGGTGACGCCCTACGAGCTCTACCGCAACCTCGGGATCCTCTAGGCACCTCCCGTGGCTCCCAGCCTGACGCGGCGGCTCATCGCCCTCGGCTCCTCCGACCCGGACCGGGCCGAGCGGTTCCTCGGCGCGAGGGAGCTCGAGGGCATCGGCGTGGAGGTCCTCCTCGAGGGGCTCGCGGTGGCCCCCGACCCGGACGTCGCGCTGCTCGCCCTCGTCCGGCTCCTCGAGAAGGAGCCCAGGCTGCGGGAGCTTGTGGAGGCGGGACCCGCGCGGAGCGAGCCCCTGTTCCGGCTTCTGGGGGCCTCGGAGGCGCTGGGGGAGTTCCTGTACCGGCGGCCCGAGCACCTCGATGTCGTCACGGTCCAGCCGTCCGCCGAGCCGCAGGGAGCTGACCCCCGCGAGCTCCGCGAGACCCTGCTGCGTTCGGTGGGTGCCGATCCGCAGTCGCCGCGGCCGGTGGCAGCCGTGACCGGCGCCCAGGCCTACGAGGCACTCCGGGTGGCCTACAGGAGAAGGCTCTGCGAACTCGCGCTCAGGGACCTTCTCTCCGCCTCGCCCACCGACTTCCTCCCCACGGCGGCCGCCGAGCTCTCCGACCTCGCCGGAGCAGCGCTCGAGGCCGCCCTCGCCGTGTCCCGGGCGGAGGCGGAGGCGACGTTCGGCCGCGAGGACGTCGCCGCCGTCGGGCTTGCGGTGATCGGCATGGGCAAGTGCGGGGCGCGGGAGCTCAACTACATCTCCGACGTGGACGTCGTGTACGTCATCGAGGCGGACGGCGCGCGGGCCAGCGAGCTCGACGATGCCCGCGCGGTCCTGATCGGCACGCACCTTGCGACCGGCCTGGCCCGGGCGGTGTACTCGACGGGCCGGGAGCCCGCGCTGTGGCAGGTCGACGCGAACCTGCGGCCGGAGGGCCGCGACGGCCCCCTCGTGCGGACCCTCGACTCCCATCTGGCCTACTACGCCCGCTGGGCCCAGAGCTGGGAGTTCCAGGCGCTCCTCAAGGCCCGCTGGATCGCCGGGGACCGCGCGCTCGGGGAGCGCTACGAGCAGGCCATCGCGCCCCTCGTCTGGTCCTCGGCGGGACGCGAGGGGTTCGTGGAGTCGGTCCAGGCGATGCGCCGGCGGGTCACCGAGAACATCCCCGCCGCCGAGGCCGATCGGCAGATCAAGCTCGGCGCCGGGGGGCTGCGCGACGTCGAGTTCACCGTCCAGCTCCTCCAGCTCGTCCACGGCCGGTCGGACGAGAACCTGCGGGTGCGGGACACCACCTCGGCCATCGCCGCCCTCGCCGAGGGCGGCTACATCGGGCGCCGCGATGCGGACGAGTTCGACTCCTCCTACCGGTACCTCCGCCTCCTCGAGCACCGCCTCCAGCTCTCGAGGCTGCGCCGTACCCACCTCATGCCGGTCAAGGACGATGCCCTGCGCGCGCTGGCCCGTGCAGCCCAGGGGATCCTCGAGATCGGGAAGTCCTCCCCGGAACAGCTCCTGGAGACCTGGCACCGGACCAAGCGGCGCGTCCGCGAGCTCCACGAGCGCATCTTCTACCGGCCGCTGCTGAACACCGTGGCCAACCTGAGCCCCGACGAGGCGCGTCTCACGCCGGAGGCGGCGCAGGCACGCCTGGCCGCGCTCGGGTACCGCGACCCCCAGGGCTCCATGCGGCACATCGAGGCCCTGACAGCTGGCGTGAGCCGCCGGGCCGCGCTCCAGCGGCAGCTCCTCCCCGTCCTGCTCGGCTGGCTCGCGGAGGGCGTGGATCCCGATGGCGGCCTCCTCGCCTTCCGCCGGGTGAGCGAGGCCCTGGGGACCTCACCCTGGTATCTCGGCCTCCTGCGCGACTCTGCCGCGGCGGCCGAGCGGCTGTGCCACGTCCTGTCCGACTCTCGGCTCATCGCAGACCTCCTCGAAGTCTCGCCCGAATCAGTGGCGTGGCTCGGCAACGACGCCGACCTGCGGCCCCTGG
Organism: Sinomonas sp. B1-1; assembly: GCF_050474465.1. Classification (NCBI taxonomy): domain Bacteria; kingdom Bacillati; phylum Actinomycetota; class Actinomycetes; order Micrococcales; family Micrococcaceae; genus Sinomonas; species Sinomonas sp. B1-1. The sequence goes on from NZ_JBCHVF010000001.1 coordinate 116,268, forward strand.
CGCTCGAGGCGCAGTGGAACGAGATCCAATCCAAGCTGTCGCGGCACGCCGATCCTGCCGCCGCCATGCGCCTGGTGCGCCTCATCCGGCGCCGAGAGATCCTCCGCGTGGCCCTCGCCGACCGCGCGCACATCGTCGACACCCAAGGAGTGGGCCGGGCGCTGGCCGACGCGGACCAGGCGGCCGTGCTCGGGGCGCTGCGCGTGGCGGAGGCGGCGGCGGCCGCAAAGGCGCCGCTCGTGACCCAGGTCCTGGTCGTCGCGATGGGGCGCCAGGGGGGCCGGGAGATCGGCTACGGCTCGGACGCCGACGTGATCTACGTGCACCGGCCGCTGCCGGACGCTGATCCCGGAGCCGCCCAGAAGCAGGCCCTCGAGATCGTCGGCAGCCTCTCGGCACTCCTCACCCAGCCGCTCAAGCCGCCCGTCCTCGCGGAGCGAGTCCTCACACTCGATGCCGACCTGCGCCCAGAGGGGAAGAACGGCCCGCTCGTGCGGTCCCTCGACTCGTTCGCCGAGTACTACCGCCGGTGGGCCCTGACGTGGGAGGCCCAGGCGCTCCTGCGCGCACGGCCCCTGGCAGGGGACGACGGCCTCGCGAAGGAATTCATGGCGCTCGTGGACACTGTGCGGTACCCCGAGGAGCTGCCGACGGCGGAGATCCGGGAGATCCGGCGCATCAAGGCCAGAGTGGAGTCCGAGCGGCTCCCGCGGGGCGCGGACCCGTCGCGGCACGTCAAGCTCGGCCGCGGCGGCCTGAGCGACGTCGAGTGGCTCGTCCAGCTGCTCCAGCTCGAGCATGCGGCGCAGCACCCACAGCTCCGCACCACCGAGACGCTCCCTGCGCTCTCTGCGGCGGCGGACCTCGGCCTCCTGACGAAGGCCGACGCCGAGCTCCTCGCCGAGGCGTGGATCCTCGCGAGCCGCGTCCGCAGCGCCAACGTCGCCTGGTCCGGCCGGGCCTCGGACGTGCTGCCCACCTCTCGGCGCGATCTCGAGGCGGTCGCCCGCTGGTGCGGCTATGCCCCGGGGAATGCCTCCGCGCTGGAGCAGCACTACCTGAACCTCACCCGCCGGGCGCGCCAGGTGTTCGAGCGCATCTTCTACGGCACCCACTGACGAGCAGGAAAGGAACCCGAGCATGATGCACGGAACGATCGACGTGTCCCAGGCGGCCGCCGAGGAGCTTCAGAAGGCGCGCACCAGCCCGCACGGACGGAGCGCGCGGGCGCTCCTCCATGACGGCCATCTGCGCCACACGCTGCTGGCCATCCTCGATGGGGAAGTCCTCGGGGACCACCTCAAGCCGCCCGCGGCGACGCTCCACGTGCTCTCGGGCACCTTCGTGGTGCGTTCCGACGGACCCGAGCTCAGGCTCGACGCCGGCCAGCTCGCAGTGCTCCCGGGCCCCCGGCACGATGTGACCGCCGAGGGCGACTCGACCGGCATCCTCACAACGCTCGCGGACTAGCCTCGCCGCTCCCGCGCCACCGGGACCACGCGCACCGTGCCCACGCACGACGACGCCCCCCACCCTCCGCAGGCTGGCTGCGGGAGGCGGGGGGCGTCGTCGTGCGTGCGGGCTCTCTGGGAGGCTCAGCAGCCGAAGTAGAGCTCGAACTCGTAGGGGTTCGGGCGCAGCGAGAGCGGCATGATCTCCTTCTCGCGCTTGTACGCGACCCAGGTGTCGATGAGGTCCTGGGTGAAGACGCCACCGGCCTGGAGGAACTCGTTGTCCGCCTCGAGGGCCTCGAGGGCCTCCTCGAGGGAGCCGGGCGCCTTGGGGATGTCGCGGGCCTCCTCGACAGGGAGCTCGTAGAGGTCCTTGTCGATCGGGGCGGGCGGCTCGATGCGGTTGCGGATGCCGTCGATGCCGGCCATGAGCTGCGCGGCGAACGCGAGGTACGGGTTGGACGAGGGGTCCGGCGCGCGGAACTCGATGCGCTTGGCCTTCGGGTTGGAGCCCGTGATCGGGATGCGGATGCCGGCGGAGCGGTTGCCCTGCGAGTAGACCATGTTCACGGGGGCCTCGAAGCCCTTCACCAGGCGCTTGTACGAGTTCACGGTCGGGTTCGTGAACGCGAGGACGGCCGAGGCGTGCTTGAGGAGGCCGCCGATGTACCAGCGGGCGAGGTCGGACAGGTTCGCGTAGCCCTTCTCGTCGTAGAAGAGGGGCTCGCCGCCGTTCCAGAGCGACTGGTGGCAGTGCATGCCCGAGCCGTTGTCGCCGAAGATCGGCTTCGGCATGAAGGTCACCGTCTTGCCCCACTCGAGCGCGGTGTTCTTGATGATGTACTTGAACTTCTGCAGGTCGTCCGCAGCGCGCACGAGGGTCGAGAACCTGTAGTTGATCTCGGCCTGGCCGGCGGCGCCGACCTCGTGGTGCGAGCGCTCGACCTCGAGGCCCGCGGCGTCGAGGGCGAGGCACATGGCGTCGCGGAGGTCAGCCTGGTGGTCGACCGGCGCCACCGGGAAGTAGCCGCCCTTGAACGGGGTCTTGTTGCCGAGGTTGCCGCCCTCCTCCTCGCGGCCGGAGTTCCACGGGGCCTCGATGGAGTCGACCTTGTAGAAGGAGCCCTGCGGGGAGGACTCGAACTGGACGTTGTCGAAGACGAAGAACTCGGCCTCGGGGGCGAAGAACGCGGTGTCCGCGATGCCGGTGGAGGCGAGGTAGGCCTCGGCGCGCTCAGCCACGCCGCGGGGGTCGCGGTGGTAGGGCTCGCCGGTGCGCGGGTTCACGATGGAGAAGTTCAGGGCGAGGGTCTTCTCGACGCGGAACGGGTCCACGAACGCCGTCGTGACATCCGGGATGAGCTGCATGTCGGACTCGGCGATGCCCTGGAAGCCGCGGATCGAGGAGCCGTCGAAGAGCTGCCCGTTCTCGAAGAAGTCGGCGTCGACCGTCTTGGCAGGGATGTTGAAGTGCTGCTGGACGCCGGGCAGGTCGGTGAAGCGGATGTCGACGAACTTGACGTCTTCGTCCTGGATGTACTTGAGGACTTCGTCCGCAGACTTGAACATCGGTGCTCCTAACACATGGGGTGGCAGTCGGGCCGGGCGGGAACGTGGCGCGCACGGGCAGCGCGGGGCGCCGTACGCCTCGCTGCAACGGGTATCAGACTACGAACGGAGGGTTTCCCGTCCGTGTCCGCTTTGTTTCGGCGAGGTTACATGCGGCGGTTCCGTGTAAACGCTAGCCGCAGGGGACGGCTGAGGCCAAGAGCCGGCAAGGAGGCCGCCCGCCTAGAATGGAGCGGTGATCGACCGGAAAGACCTTGGTTCCTGGCTCAGCGGGCCGCCCACCGCCGAAGGCGACTACCCGGGGCGGAGGCTGGGACGCCCACGCACCGGACCGGGCTCCGTGGGGCGACCCGGCAGGCGCGTGCTGGCCCTGTGCATCGACTGGGCGGCCTGCTATGCCATCGCCGCGGCGTTCTTCGGCGGCAACCAGCTGGCGATCCTCGCCGTCTTCGCCGTGGAGCAGACCCTCCTGGTGGGACTTGCCGGCTTCGGCCTGGGCCACCGCCTCGCCGGCCTCCGCGTCGAGGGCGTCGACGGGCGTCCGGTCGGCATCCTTGCCGCGGCCATCCGGGCCGTCCTCCTGTGCCTCCTCATCCCCGCCGTGATCTTCGACGTCGACCAGCGGGGACTGCATGACAAGGCCGCGCGCACCGTCGTCGCCCGTCTCTGAGCCGAGTCCCGCTTGGACGCCACGAGGCCCCCGGGGAGGTGCTCCCCGGGGGCCTCTTGCTGTCCTTCGCCGCCCTCGTGTCAGGAGAGGCTGCGTGTCAGAAAAGGCTGGCGGACCGCATCAGCGTCCGCGCATCGCGCGACGGTCCGGGCGCACGCGCGTCGGGTCAATGCCCTTGGGGATCGGGAGGCGCGGCCCGAGCGAGCCGATGCGCTTGTTCACGGCGGCGACCTCGGTCTTGGTGAGCTCGCCCTTGAGCTTGTTCATCGCCTTCGCGACGTTCCGCAGCTCGGTCTGGCCCTCCTCGCGACCCGTCTCGACGACGTGGATCGGGACGTTGGGCAGGATGCGCGACAGGCGCTTGCGCTCGCCGTCCACGAGGGAGCGCACGCGGGTGCTCGGGCCCTCGGTCACGAGCACGACGCCGGGCCGCCCGATCGCGCGGAACACGACGTCCTGGGTGCGCGGGTTGACGGCGACCGGCTGCTCCTCGACGATCCAGCCGCGCCGCAGGGCGCTCAGCGCGGCGCCAGCCGCCCCCGGCTGGCCCTCGATCTGGGCGAAGGCCGCGCGCTCGGCGCGGCGGCTCAGGATGTACACGGCACCGAGGAGGCCGAGAAGGATGCCGATGATGAGGCCGGTGATCCAGTTGTCCAGCAGGAAGCCGATGAGGAGGCTGACCGCGGTCACGCCGAGGAAGACGAGGACCATGAGCCAGACCGCGTTCGGGTCGGCCCTCCGCGTCATCTGGAAGACCTGGATGAACTGCTGGAACCCGTTGGGCTTCTTCGCCTTCTTCGGAGACTTGTCCGAGGGCGTGCTGGAGGTGTCGGTGCGCTTGGCCATAGTCCCTCAATTCTAAGTCACGCCCCGGCCATCCAGAACGCCGAAGCGCCCGACCTCGGAAGGGCGGGCGCTTCGGGCCGGCGTCGGTTCAGCCGTGCCGTGAGGCGAGGAGGGTCGCAGCCTCCTGGCGCGTCGAGCCGGAGGACTCGATGTGTGCCAGCTGCGGCGGGATCTCCCAGCCCTTCTTGCGCATGGCGGTGGCCCAGAGCCGTCCGGCGCGGTACGAGGAGCGCACGAGCGGTCCGCTCATGACGCCGAGGAAGCCGATCTCCTCGGCCTCCTGGGACAGCTCGACGAACTCCTCGGGCTTGACCCAGCGCTCCACGGGGTGGTGCCGCTCCGAGGGCCGCAGGTACTGGGTGATGGTGATGAGGTCGCACCCGGCCTCGTGCAGGTCGCGCAGCGCCTGGGAGATCTCCTCGCGGGTCTCTCCCATCCCGAGGATGAGGTTCGACTTCGTGACCATGCCCTGGTTCCGGCCCTGGGTGAGCACGTCGAGGGAGCGCTCGTAGCGGAAGGCGGGGCGGATGCTCTTGAACAGGCGCGGGACGGTCTCGACGTTGTGCGCGAACACCTCGGGCCTGGCCTCGCAGATCGCGGTGATGTGCTCGGGCCTGCCGGAGAAGTCCGGGATGAGGATCTCGACGCCGGTGCCGGGGTTGAGCTCGTGGATCTTGCGGATGGTCTCCGCGTAGAGCCACACGCCCTCGTCCTCGAGGTCGTCGCGGGCGACGCCGGTCACGGTTGCGTAGCGCAGGCCCATCGACTGAACGGAGCGGGCCACCTTGGTCGGCTCGAAGCGGTCCAGGGGGGAGGGCTTGCCCGTGTCGATCTGGCAGAAGTCGCAGCGGCGCGTGCACTCGGAGCCGCCGATGAGGAAGGTGGCTTCCTTGTCCTCCCAGCACTCGAAGATGTTGGGGCAGCCGGCCTCCTCGCACACGGTGTGGAGGCCTTCCTTCTTGACCTGGTTCTTGAGCTGGACGAACTCCGGGCCCATCTGGACCTTGGCCTTGATCCAGTCGGGCTTGCGCTCGACGGGGACCGCGGAGTTGCGCTGCTCGATGCGCAGCATGCGGCGGCCTTCGGGGGCGAGGGTCACGTCAGTGCTCCTTCGGAGAGGTCGGCTTCGGTCTGGGCCACGAACTCGCCTTCGCGGCGGGCGAGTTCCTCGGTGATGCGGCCGACGATGTCGCGGGGTCCGACCTCCCTGCCGCATTCCGCGGAGATGGTGGTGGTTCCGGCGTCGGTGATGCCGCACGCGATGATCTGGGCGTACGGCTCGAGGCTGTTGCTGCAGTTGATCGCGAAGCCGTGGCCGGTGACCCCGTCGTGGACGCTGATGCCGATGGCAGCGATCTTGCGGTCGCCGCCGCGCTCGTCCGCGCGGACCCACACGCCGGACCGTCCGTCGACGTGCTCGGCCTTGATTCCGTACTCGGAGATGACCGTGATCATGACATCCTCGAGCAGCTCGACATAGGCACGGATCCCGCGGGGCTGGGCGAGCCTGACGATGGGGTACCCCACGAGCTGGCCCGGGCCGTGCCAGGTGAGCTTGCCGCCCCGGTCCACGGGGACCACCGGCGTGCCGTCGAGGGGACGCTCGTGGTCCTCGGTGCGCTTCCCGGCCGTGTAGACGGCGGAGTGCTCGAGGAGGAGTACGGTGCTGGGCGCGGAGCCGGCGACCACGTCGTCGTGGAGCTGTCGCTGCGCCGCGAGGCCGGCTTCGTAGTCGACGAAGTCCGGCGCGAACCCGAGGTGGGTGAACGCAAGAGTCATGCCGACCAGCTTAACCCCGGCCTCCCCGCCGGCCCCCGGAGTGTGGTCAACGTCGCATTGACGTGGGGGACGCCACATGCTGCCGCCTCAGCTCGGACCTGTGGATAACTTCTGCAGCATCCGCCGCCCTGCGGTAGACATGAGCCATGGAACCTCTGCCCGAGATCCACCCGTCCGGCCCTTCGCCCGAGACCGGAGCGCCCGCCCTGCCCGGCTATGAGGTCGTGCGCCTTCTCGGCCGCGGCGGGTCGGCCAGCGTGTGGCTCGTCCGCGAGGCGGATGGTGGCCGGATGCTGGCCGCCAAGGTCCTCGCGCCCGGGCCGGATGCGGGGGGCGGCGCAGCTGCCCTCGCGCTCGCGCGGCGCGAGCTGCGGCTGTCGAGGTCGCGGGAACACGAGCACCTCCTCCCCGTGCGCGCTGCCATGACGGCCGACGGCGACGCCGGCGCCGTGGCCCTCCTGATGGACTACGCCCCCGGCGGCTCGCTCGGGAACCTCGTCCGCGTGCGCGGCCGGCTGGGGGTCGGGGAGTGCGTGACCGTGGTGACGCCGATCGCCCAGGCTCTCGCAGCGCTGCACGCCGAGGGGAGCACGCACGGAGACGTCTCGCCCGGCAACATCCTGTTCACGGCACAGGGCAAGCCGCTGCTGGGCGACTTCGGGCTGGCCCGCATGGTCGGGGACGTCTCGACGGGAGCGGGCGGCACGCCGGGGTTCCGTGACCCGGCGTCGCTGCCGGGCGGCGTGTCGACCCTCACGGCGGACGACGGCGGCCCCCGCGCCGCCGGAACCGCGTTCAGGCCGGCCGCGCTCTCCGCTGCGGGAGACGTGTTCTCCCTCGGCGCCGTTGCGTGGTTCGCCCTCACGGGGGAGCCTCCGCAGCCCACAGTGCAGCGCCCACCGCTCGCGCTCGTCGTCGAGGACGTGCCCGCGGAGCTCGCGGCCGCCATCGAGGCTGCGCTGCGCGACGATCCACGGGAGCGCATCTCGGCCGCGGAGCTCGCCCGGGCGGTCTTCCGCAGTGCCCGCGCCGAGCGGGTGGACCTCGCCCCGGCGGTCGAAGAGGAGGTCATCCCGCACCTGCTCACCCGGCTCGGTCCCGAATCCGGGCGCCGACGGCGCGGGCCGGGCCGCCGCCGGCGCCCACCAGTGGCCGCCGGGGCTCGGCCGGCGGGAGTGCGCGCCAGGGCGCGGCGGCTCTGGGGTGCGGCTGCGGTTCTGGCCGCCACCGCCGCGCTGGGGGCGATCTGGTGGCCCCATGCCCTCGCCCCCCGCAGCGCTGCCACGGTTTCCGTCCCCGAGGGGATGGGGCGGGGGCCCGCAGTGGCAGCCGCTGCGTGGGCGGGGCTCCCGGACCAGCTGCGCCGCGGCGCGGAGTCGGCAGACCCCGTGCAGGCCGTGCAGGCGCTGTCGGAGATCCGCGCACACGCGATCGCGGCGAAGGACCGGGAGCTCCTGGCGGCGGTCAACGTGCCCGCCTCCGAGACGGCGGCTGCGGACGCCGCGCTGCTGGATCGCCTCGACTCGGCTGGGCGGCGGCTCGAGGGGTTCAGCGCCCGCGTCCTCTCCGCGGCGCGGGATGCAGCCCCTGCGGTTCCCGCCGATGCCGCGCGATCCGCGGAGGGCGCCGTGCCCGCGGGCGGTGACCGGGGCGCCGTCGTGCGTGTCCGGATCGTCACGAGCGGCTACACCGTGCGGGACAGTGCGGGTGCGACCGTAGGCGAGCGGGCGGCCGGCGTGGACCAGGAGCTTCGGATCGTGCTCGGGCGTGAGGAAGGACGCTGGCAGGTAGCGCGCATCCTGCCTGCCTGAAGTGCCGCTGCGGCGTGCGTCACACAGCTGTGCCGCGCTGGCGGCACGCCCTGTCGTGCCCGGGCCGCCTGCCTATGATCGGAGGATGACTGGCTCCAGCTACTTCCGCTATCCCCACGTGCACGGGGACCTCGTGGCCTTTGTCGCCGAGGATGACGTCTGGCTCGCTCCCGTCGCCGGGGGCCGGGCGTGGCGGCTGTCCGCCCTGCGGCTGCCGGCACGGAACCCCCGCTTCACGCCCGACGGCACCAAGGTCGTCTGGACGGTGGTGCAGGGGAGCGCGCCCGAGGTCGTGTCCGCGGATGTGGACGGCGGCGGGTTCCGGCAGCTGAGCTGGTTCGGGCACTCCACGACCCGGGTGCGCGGCTTCGACCCCTCTGGGCGCGTCATCGTCACGAGCGCCCACAACCAGCCCGACGCCCGCCACACCCATGCCTACACGATGCCGGTCGAGGGCGGATGGCTCGAGGAGCTCCCGTACGGGCCGGTCGACTCGGTGGCGTTCGGGCCCAGCATCGGCGACGAGAGGCCGGTCGTGGTCAGCAGCGTCCTGACGCGCGACCCGGCTTCCTGGAAGCGCTACCGCGGAGGCGCGGCCGGCAAGCTCTGGATCGACCCCGACGGCGGCGGCGAGTTCCGCCGGCTCGTCCCAGAGCTCGACGGCAACCTCTGCGACCCCCTCTGGGTGGGAGGCCGGATCGCGTTCCTCTCCGACCACGAGGGCGTGGGCAACCTCTACTCGGTGGACCGCTCCGGGCGCGACCTGCGCCGCCATACCGACTCTGACCGCTTCTACGTCCGGCACGCGAGCACCGACGGCGTCCGCGTCGCCTTCGAGTCGGCGGGTGAGCTCTGGCTCCTGGACTCGCTCGACGCAGAGCCCCGTCGCCTCGACATCGCACTGGCCTCCGCTTCGACCTCGCGGCGCTCCATGCCGCTCGCCGTCGCGCGCCACCTCGGCGATGTCGTCCCGACGCCGGACGGGCGCGCGAGCGTCGTCGAGTCGCACGGGACCGTGCACTGGCTGACCCATCGGGACGGCCCCTCGCGTGTCGTCGAGGCCACGCCCGGCGTTCGGGCGCGCCTCGCCCGGCCCCTGGGAACGGACTCCGTGGTGTTCATCGCCGACCACGAGGGGGAGGAGGGCCTGTTCATCAAGCGGCTCTCCGGCGCCGAGGAGGCTGCCCTCGCCGCAGCGGGCCGCGCAGTGGGCCGTACCGAGGACGGGACCGGGGCCGCGGCCACCGCGTCCGACGACGGCCTTCCCCGCCCGGTCTCGGCTTTCACGGGGGCTCCCGCAGACGAGCGGCCCGGCGCCGGCGTGCAGGGCCAGACCTATGGGCTCTCCGACGACAGTCGTCCGCAGCCCGTCCCGGCGGGCCTGCCGGCAGCGTCGGCGTCGGCGGCCCGCGCGCCGCGCTCGTACGTGGTCCCCGGCCGCCGCACCGTCCCGGTCGACGTCGAGGCCGAGGCGGACGCCCTGCCGCGCCTGCGCCGGGTCGCCCTGCCGAGTGCGAGCCGCGTCGCGGAACTCCTCCCCAGCCCCGACGCCCGATTCGTCGCGGCGGGAACCGCCTTCGGCGAGGTCCACCTTGTCGATGTGGACGCCGGCACGGCGACGACGCTGAGCACGGTGAACGAGGGCAGCATCGAGCAGCTTGCCTGGAGCCCGGACTCCCGCTGGCTCGCGTGGAGCGAGCCCGTGACGGCGTTCGGCTCGCGCTCGAGGATCCGCCTTGCCGAGGTGGGCACGGGCCGGGTCGCCGAGGTGACCGACGGCCGCTTCTGGGACGCCTCCCCGGCCTTCACCCCGGACGGGAAGTACCTCGCGTTCCTCTCCGGCCGGAGCTTCGACCCCGTCTACGACGGCCACTCCTTCGACCTGTCCTTCCCGAGCCCCATCAAGCCGTACATCCTCCCGCTCGAGGCCACGGCCGCGAGCCCCTTCGGGCCCCGCGTGGCCGACTTCGCCGCGTCAGGCCCCGCCTCGTCGGACGGCGGGGACGCCGCGGACGACGCCGGGGCCAGCCGCGCGCCGTCGTCCTCCACCGCCGGGAGCGCGGGGAGCGCGCCGTCGGTGACGGTCGACCTCGAGGGGATCGCGCACCGCATCGTGGCCCTTCCGGTGCGGCAGGGAAACTACTCGCGCCTGACGGCAGCGAAGGACGCACTCCTGTGGCTCTCCCAGGACCTCGTCGGGGCGACAGGCGACGGCAAGGCCAAGCCGGGCGACAAGGACACCCCGCCCACGCTGCAGCGGCTCGACCTGGTCACGGGAGCCGAGACGACCCTCGTCGGGGCCCTGGACAGCTACCGGATCAGCGGGGACGGCGGCCGGGTCGTCTACATCCGCGACCGTGCAGTCCACTGCGTCCCGAGCGACCGTCCCGCCGAGGACGGCCACGGGGACCACATCACGGTGGAACTGGACCGCATCCGCGTCCGCCTCGACCCGGTGTCCGTGTGGGGTCAGGCGTTCGAGGAGGCCTGGCGGCTCCAGCGCGACTTCTTCTGGACCGCGGACATGGCCGGCGCCGACTGGGAGGAGGTCCACGACCGGTACCGCCCGCTCGTGGAGCGCCTCGGCTCCCACGATGACCTCGTGGACCTCCTGTGGGAGATGCACGGTGAGCTCGGCACGTCGCACGCGTTCGTGACGCCTGCGCTCGTGACGGAAGCGGGAGCCGGCGGCCAGGGGCGACTCGGCGGCGAGTTCGACTTCGACGGCGGCTGGGTGGTGCGGCGGGTCCTCGCGAACGAGTCCTCGGACCCGCTTGCCGCGTCCCCTCTCGCGTCGCCGGGCGCGGGCGTCCGCGCGGGTGACCGCCTCCTCGAGATCGACGGCGTGCCGCTCACGGCCGAGTTCGGTCCCGCGCTGGCACTCGCGGGCGCGGCCGGGAAGACCGTCGAGCTGACCATGCTCAACGGTCCCGCCCACGGCGACGCGGCCGGCACGAGCCGGCGGATCGCCGTTGTGCCCATCCGCGACGAAGAGCGGCTGCGCTACCAGGACTGGGTCCAGGCGAACCGGAGACTCGTGAGGGAGGCCTCCGAGGGCAGGTTCGGCTACCTCCATGTCCCCGACATGGGCGCGCGCGGCTGGGCGCAGCTGCACCGGGACCTCGACACCGAGACCGCGCTCGACGCCCTCGTGGTCGACGTGCGGCGGAACCGCGGCGGCCACACGTCCCAGCTCGTGGCCGAGCTGATCGGGCGCCGGGTCACGGGCTGGAGCATGCCGCGGGGCGAGCAGCCGCGGACCTACCCGCGCCATGCGCCACGCGGCCCCGTCGTGATCCTGGCCGACGAGTTCGCCGGGTCCGACGGCGACATCATCACGCAGGTCAGCAAGCTGCGGGGGATTGGCCCCGTGGTCGGCACCCGGACGTGGGGCGGCGTCGTCGGGATCGACAACCGCTTCAAGCTCGCCGACGGCACGTCGGTGGCGCAGCCACGCTACGCGACCTGGTTCGAAGGCGGGATCGGGTGGGACGTCGAGAACCACGGCGTGGACCCGGACATCGAGGTCCCGTACCCTCCGCACGCCTACGCGGCCGGCATCGACCCGCAGCTTGAGCACGGCATCGGGGTGCTCAAGGAGATGCTCGTGGAGATCCCCACCCAGCGCCCGCCCGCGCGCAGGGGCTACCGGTCCGTGCGCCCCGCGCCGCTGCCCCCGCGTCCGCAGGACCTGGCCGACGCCGAGGCGGTTCCGGCGTACGAGGGCTGAGGCGCCGCCAGCACGAGAAGGCCCCCTCCCGTTGCGGGAGGGGGCCTTCTCGCACTACGGCTCGCGGATCAGGACTCGAGCGCTGCCGAGAGCGTGATCGGGATGGAGAGGGCCTGGCTCACAGGGCAGCCGGCCTTCGCCTTCTCGGCGATCTGCTGGAACTCGTCCTCGGAGATGCCGGGGATCCTGGCGGTCAGGGTCAGGTTGCTGCCCGTGACACCCTTGCCGGGCTCGAAGCCGACCTCAGACTTCGCCTCGATCCGCTCGGCCTTGTAGCCGGCGCTGTCGAGCTCGTTGCTGAACGCCATCGAGAAGCAGGCCGAGTGGGCGGCCGCAATGAGCTCCTCCGGGCTCGTCTTGCCGTTGGCCTCCTCGCTGCGGGCCTTCCAGGTGACGTCGTACGTGCCGAGACCCGAGGTGTCGAAGGTGGTCTGGCCGGCGCCCTCGAAGAGGTTCCCCTGCCAGACGGTGTGGGCGGTGCGGATGGTAGCCATGCGTCCTCCTTGAGTTCGTGGTCAATGCGTTCCGACGCCGTCGCAGGACGGCGCCGTCCACGACCATCCTAGGCACAGGACAGGCCCGCTGGCCGGGCATGACGCCGGCTGGCGGGCCTGCAGGACGGGAGGGGACTACTTCCAGAGCGTGGCGATCGCGACGTTGAGGAGCGCGAGGCCGCCTACGGAGTGCGCGAGGCCGGGCGCGACGACGGACCCGGACTTCCGTTGGCGGTTGCCCACGAACGCGAGGGCCCCGATCACGACGGCGACCACGAACTTGGTGATGAGCTTGGGGTAGTTCGGGTTCGCGAAGTCCTCGTCGGTCTGCCCGAGCACGGGGATGAGGCCCATGAGGATGATGCCCGTGACGAGCTGGGTCATCGCACCGTCGAACTGCCGGGGGCCGACGGTCGGCTGCTTCATGTTGGCGATCCAAGGGCCGAGGATCATTGCCGCACCGACGATGTGCAGGAAGACGACGATGTTGTAGACGACAGACATGCCCCGAGTCTATCGGCGCGTGGCGGGCCGACAGGACCTATGCGGCCGGCGGCGGAATCCCAACTGGATAACGATGCAGGACGGCGCCCGCCACGACCGTGGCGGGCGCCGTCCTGCGGAGGCGATCCGGTCAGAGGCCGAGGTCGGCCTCGAACGCACCGGCCTCGAGGCGGGCACGGAGCGTCTGGAGGAAGCGCCCGGCGTCCGCACCGTCGACGAGGCGGTGGTCGTAGGTGAGCGAGAGGTACATCATCGAGCGGATCGCGATGACGTCGTCGCCGTCGGCGTTCTGGGTGACCCACGGACGCTTCACGATCGCACCCGTGCCCAGGATCGCCACCTGCGGCTGGTTGATGATCGGCGTGTCGAAGAGGGCGCCGACCGAGCCGATGTTGGTAATGCTGAACGTGCCGCCCGAGAGCTCGTCCGGGCCGATCTTGTTGCTGCGCGTGCGCGAGGCGACATCGGCGATGCGGCCGGCGAGGCCCGCGAGGTTGAGGTCGCCGGCGTTGTTGATCACGGGGACGAGGAGGCCCTTGTCCGTGTCCACAGCGATCGCGAGGTGCTCCGCGTTGTGGTAGGTGATCTGCTGGGCTTCCTCGTCGTACTCCGCGTTGAGCTTCGGGTGCTGCTTGAGCGCCTCGGCCACCGCCTTGGCAATGAACGGCAGGAAGGTGAGCTTGACGCCGTTCTGCGCCTGGAACTGCGCCTTGGCGCGGTCGCGGAGCTTGGCGATCTTGGTCATGTCGACCTCGTGCACCTGCGTGAGCTGCGTCGAGACGTCCAGCGACTCGCGCATCCGCCGCGCGATGACCTGGCGGATCCGCGGGGCCTTCTCCGTCGTGCCGCGCAGGCTCGACGCTGCCGGAGCCGGCTGCGCCTGTGCGGGGGCGGAGGGGGCTGCCGCCGGAGCCGCGGCGGGGGCCTGCTGGCTCGCGGCCTTCTTCGCCTCGGCCGCATCGAGCACATCCTGCTTGCGGATGCGGCCGCCGACGCCGGTGCCGGTGAGGGTCGTGACGTCGATCCCGTGCTGGTTGGCGAGCTTGCGCACGAGCGGGGTCACATAGCCGGACTCACCGCCGGACGGGGCTGCTGCCGGAGCCGGTGCGGCCTGTGCGGGCTCAGCAGCGGGCGCCGGTGCGGCCTGTGCGGGCTCAGCAGCGGGCGCCGGTGCGGCCTGCGCGGCGGGTGCGGGCTCGGCGGCCGGCTCGGGCTGCGCGGCGGGCGCGGGCTCGGGCTCAGCCGCCGGGGCGGGGGCGGACCCGGACCCGACCACGGCGAGGACAGCCCCAACCTCGGCGGTCTCGTCCTCGCCGACGCGGATCTCGAGGAGCGTGCCGGCGACCGGCGAGGGAACCTCGGTGTCCACCTTGTCCGTCGAGACCTCCAGGAGCGGCTCGTCGACCTCGACCGCGTCGCCCACGGCCTTGAGCCAGCGGGTCACCGTGCCCTCGGTGACGCTCTCGCCGAGCGCCGGAAGCGTGACCTCGTGCCCGTCGGGCGCAGCCTGTGCCACGGAAGGCTCCGCAGGCTCGGGCGCGGGCGCCTGCTCGGGGGCCGCAGCGGCGGGCTCGGCCTGCGGCTGCGCGGCCGGCTCGGGCGCTGCCTGCGCAGCCTCGGCCGCGGGTGCGGCGGAGGAGTCGCCGGACCCGGTGCCGTCACCGATGACGGCCAGGGGGGCTCCGACCTCGGCGGTCTCATCCTCGGCCACGAGGATCTGCTCGAGGACGCCCGCGACGGGGGACGGGATCTCGGTGTCGACCTTGTCGGTGGACACCTCGACGAGCGGCTCGTCGATCTCGACCCGGTCGCCGACCTGCTTCAGCCAGCGGGTGACGGTGCCTTCGGTGACGCTCTCACCGAGGGCTGGAAGGTTGACGGATTCAGACATGGATCCCCGTGCTCCTTAGTTCTCTGCTCTGCGAATCGTGGCGGCGGCGTGTCAGCCGTGCAGCGGCTTGCCGGCCAGTGCGAGGTGGGCTTCGCCGAGGGCCTCGTTCTGGGTCGGGTGCGCGTGGATGAACTGCGCCACGTCCTCCGGGTACGCCTCCCAGTTGACGATCAGCTGTGCCTCGCCGACCTGCTCGCCCATGCGGGCGCCGATCATGTGGACGCCGACGACCGGGCCTTCCTTCTGGCGGACGATCTTGATGATGCCCGAGGTGCCGAGAATGGAGCTCTTGCCGTTGCCGGCCAGGTTGTACTCCTGGGTCTGGACCTGGTCCTCGCCGAACTTCTCCTTGGCAGCCTTCTCGGTGTAGCCGACGGTGGCGATCTCCGGGTCGCAGTACGTGACCTTCGGGATGTTGACGTCCTCGACCACGACCGGGTTGAGGCCGGCGATCTCCTCGGCGACGAAGATGCCCTGCTGGTAGCCGCGGTGCGCGAGCTGGACACCGGGGACGATGTCGCCCACGGCGTAGATGTTGCCGACGCCCGTGTGGAGGCGCTCGTTGGTGATGACGAACCCGCGGTCGATCGTGATGCCCTGCTCCTCGTAGCCGAGGTTCGCCGTGACGGGGCCGCGTCCGACGGCGACGAGGAGGAGCTCGGCCTCGAACGTCTTGCCGTCGACGAGGGTGACCTTGACGCCGTTCTCGTCCTGCTCGACGCCCTGGAAGAACGTGCCCGTGTTGAACTTGATGCCCCGCTTCTTGAAGGCGCGCTCGAGCTGCTTGACGATCGCAGCATCCTCGTTCGGGACCAGCGAGGGCAGGCCCTCGACGATGGTGACGTCGACGCCGAAGGACTTCCAGACCGAGGCGAACTCCACGCCGATCACGCCGCCGCCGAGGACGATCACGCTCTTGGGGATGTAGTCCATCTCGAGCGCCTGGTCCGAGGTGATGACCCGGCCGCCGATCTCGAGGCCGGGGAGGCTCCGGGAGTAGGAGCCCGTGGCGAGGACGATGTTCTTGCCCTTGTATGCCGTGCCGTTGACCGTGACGGTGTCCGGACCCGTCAGCCGGCCCTCGCCCTCGATGACTGTGATGCCCTTGGTCTTGATGAGCCCGGTGAGGCCCTTGAACTTCCCGGCAACGACGCCGTTCTTGTAGGCGTTGACCGCCGTCATGTCGATGCTCTCGAGAGAGACGTTCACGCCGTACTTCGCGGAGTCCCGGGCGTGGTCGGCGAGTTCGGCCGAGTGCAGGAGCGCCTTGGTGGGGATGCAGCCGTTGTGGAGGCAGGTGCCCCCGAGCTTGCCCTTCTCCACGAGTCCGACGCTCAGGCCGAACTGGACGGCGCGCAGAGCGGTCGCGTACCCGCCGCTTCCGCCGCCGAGAACCAAGATGTCGAATTCCTGCGCAGTTGCCTGGTCGGCCACGTGGACGCTCCCTCGCCGTTGGGGACGGCGTGTTCCGCCGTCGGTTTGACTGGTTGCCTGCGCGATCCGCACAGGCCCGGGTATCAGGGAAACCCTATATCCCCGGCTGACTATGCTCCACCTCTGCGGAACGAATGTCCCGGCCTTGTGTCAAGAGTCACGGGAACTCTAGCACTTTCGTTGAGTGGACTTTAGTTCTCATATCGTGAAATTGGACTCAGGACTGAGTGGCGCCCGACGCATCCTCGAGATAGGAGACGAGCGTGCGGACGATCGCCCCGGTGCCCTGCTTCGGGGTGTGCCCGTAGGCCGACCCGGTGTTGAAGGCCGGCCCCGCGATGTCGAGGTGCGCCCAGGGGATCGCGGAGCCGTCGGGGCGCTCGCCGACGAACTCCCGGAGGAAGATCGCGGCGGTCAGCATGCCGCCTGGCCGCTCGCCGACGTTGGAGAGGTCGGCCGTGGCCGAGTCGAGGCCGGCGCGCAGTTCCTCCGGCAGGGGCATGGGCCATGCAGGCTCGCCCGAGGCGCTGGCGGCGGCGAGCAGCGGCTGGGTCACCGCGTCGTCGCCCATCAGACCGGCGGTGCGGGTCCCCAGCGCGATCAGCGCGGCACCGGTGAGCGTCGCCACGTCGATGATCGCGGCCGGGTTCTCCTCGCTCGCGGCGGCGATGCCGTCCGCCATCACGAGCCGTCCCTCCGCATCGGTGTTGAGCACCTCCACCGTCTTGCCGCCCCGGATGGTGATCACGTCCGCCGGGCGCTGCGCGCTTCCCGAGGGCATGTTCTCCGCAATGCACAGCCAGGCGGTGACCTTGACGGGGAGATTGAGCCTGGCCGCGGCGAGCAGTGAGCTCAGGACCGTGGCTGCACCGGCCATGTCGCTCTTCATCTGGTCCATCTGGGCGGCGGGCTTGATCGAGATCCCGCCAGTGTCGAAGGTGATGCCTTTGCCCACGAGGTGGACGCCGGCGCCGGGCCCGGCCTTGGCGGGCGAGTATTCGACCTTGACCAGACGAGGCGGCCGAAGCGAGCCCTGCCCGACCGCCAGGATGCCCCCGAAGCCCTCCTTCGCGAGCCGCTTCTCGTCATACACCGTGACCTTGACGGGCATCCCCTTGGCGAGGTCCTTCGCGGCGTCGGCGAACGTCTCCGGGTAGAGCTGGCTCGGAGGCATGTTGACCAGCGTCCGGGTGGTGTTCACCGCCCACCCCAGGACGGCGGCCCGCGCCAGCGCGCCGTCGGCGGCCGGCGTGCCGGCGGCGGGCGAGTAGACGACGGCGCGGCGCACGTTGCCCTTCGCCTCGTCGGCCGCTGACTTGTGCTCGGTGTAGGCATAGGCGCCGAGCGCGGCCCCCTCGGCGACGGCTGCCACGGATGCTTCGTCGGGGGCCGGGAGGGCGAGGACGACCGTCTCGCTCCCGGCGAGCTGGCGGATGGCAGAGCCGGCGGCGCGGCGCAGCTGCTCGGCGCTCGGTGAGGCGCCGCCGTCGAGCTTGCCCACGCCCACGAGGGCGAGGACGTCGGTGCCGAGCTCGGGCAGGCCGGGGAGGCGGTGGAGCTGGTCCGCAGCGCCCGTCACACCAAGGGCAGCGAGCGTCGAGCCGACGGCTTCGGCGCTGCGTCCGGTGAGGGGACTGTCGAGGAGCCGAGGCCCGTCACCGTCCTGGGCGACGCCGACGACGAGGACCTGGCTCGGGGTCCTGCGGAGGTCCTTCGACGTGGCGCTGAGGGTGACTTCTCTGTTGGTGAACACTTGGTGGCCTCGATTCTGGGCGTGTGCCGGCGCCGAACGCCCGGGCTGGACAGTGTGCTGCGCTTGCTTCAGGTCTCTCCGATGGTAGTCCCGGTGGAATGATGGGGTGCGCCCGCGCGTTGGACACTGCAGCCCCGCCGCCCGACCGGGATCCGATCGGGGCAGGGCGCCGACAGAGAGGACATCCGACGTGCTAGACCCCGTGTCCGGGCCGCTCCAGGATCCGGCCGGCCTGTATACCGCCGCGGCAGAGCTGGACCAGGACGACCTCCGCGGCCTGCCCCTGATCATGGGCTTCACCGGCTTCGCCGATGCCGGCCATGCGGTGCGCCAGATCACCGATGAACTGGTCAGCGTCCAGTCGCAGGGCGCGCTGGCGGCGTTCGACGTCGACCAGCTGATGGACTACCGGTCGCGGCGTCCCCGGATCCGCTTCGTCGAGGACCACCTCGAGGACTACGAGCCGCCGAGGCTCGCCCTGTACCGCCTCGAGGACGGTCTCGGCCGCCCCTACCTCCTCCTGGCCGGTCCGGAGCCGGACCTCCAGTGGGAGCGGTTCGCCCACGCCGTCGTGGGCCTCGTCGAGCGGCTCGAGGTGCCCCTCACCCTGTGGGTCCACGCGATTCCAATGCCTGTGCCGCACACACGGCCTCTCGGTGTGACTGTCCATGGCAACCGGCCCGAGCTCGTCGAGGGCATATCGCGCTGGAAGCCGACGGTCGAGTTCCCCGCAGCGATCGGCCACCTCCTCGAGCTCAGGCTCGTCGCCGCGGGCCACGACGTCACCGGGTTCGTCGTCCACGTCCCGCACTACCTTGCCGAGTCGGAGTACCCGGCAGCTGCCGTCACAGGGCTCGAGCACCTGGGCGCGGCGTCCCACCTGATGCTGCCCAGCGACCGGCTGCGTGAGGCTGCCCGGGAGGTGGGGCGCCAGGTGGCCGAGCAGGTCGAAGCGTCTGAGGACGTCCGGGAGCTCATCGAGGGCCTCGAGGAGCGCTTCGACGACCGCTCGGCCGATCACCCGCGCCGTTCGCTCCTCGCCGGGCCGGCCGACAGCCTGCCCACTGCCGAGGATCTCGGCGCGGCCGTGGAGGCCTACCTTGCCACGCACGAGGGCGGCGAGGCCGGCCGCCACGACGGGCCGCTGTGAGCTGACGCCCGACGGAGGCCACTAGGATCGGGGGGTGAACAGCTGGCGGGCGTGGACAGTGTGGGGGATCGGGGTCTTCGCCTACCTCGTCGCGGTGGTCCAGCGCACGTCCTTCGGTGTCGTCGGCCTCGAGGCCACGGAGCGGTTCTCCGCGGGCGGCACCCTGCTCTCGGCCTTCACCGTCGTCCAGCTGGTCGTGTATGCGTCGCTGCAGATTCCGGTCGGGCTGCTCGTGGACCGGTTCGGCACCCGCATCATGGTCAGCGTGGGCGCGACGTTCATGGCGCTCGGCCAGCTCCAGATCGCGGTCGCCGAAAGCGTGGTGACCGGCATCATCGGCCGCATGCTGGTGGGCATGGGGGACGCGATGACGTTCGTGTCGGTGCTCCGGCTCGTCCCCGTCTGGTTCGAGGGCCGGAAGGCCCCGCTCCTGAGCCAGCTCACGGGCATGATCGGGCAGGTGGGCCAGCTCGTGAGCGTCATCCCCTTCCTCGCGCTCATGCACGCCACCGGCTGGACGCAGGCGTTCCTCAGCCTCGCAGCCCTGTCGGTGCTCGTCATCGTGGTGGTGCTCGCCCTCCTCCGGAATGCCCCTCCCGGCGTCTCGGCGCCCAGAGAGGGACCGACCGAGGGGACACGGGAGGTCCTCGCGGCGGCCTGGCGGCAGCCCGGGACGCGGCTCGGGCTCTGGAGCCACTTCACGGTCCAGTTCAGCGGGAACGTCTTCGCCCTCGCCTGGGGCTTCCCCTTCATGGTCGCCGGCCAGGGGTACGACGCCTCCACGGCCGCGGGCCTGATGTCCTTCTTCGTCGCGGTCGCCTTGGTCGCGGGGCCGCCGATGGGCCGGTTCGTCGCACGGCACCCGCTGCGCAGATCCACGCTCGTCCTGGCTATCACCGGGCTCACGGCGGTCGCGTGGGCTGCGGTCCTGCTCCTCCCCGGCGGCGCGCCCGTCTGGCTCATGGCGATCCTCGTCGCGGTCCTGGCGCTCGGCGGCCCGTGCTCGATGATCGGGTTCGACTTTGCCCGGACGTTCAACCCGTCGCACCGGCTCGGAACCGCGACAGGAATCGTGAACTCGGGGGGCTTCGTTGCGGCGCTCCTGACGATGTTCCTCATCGGCTACCTCCTGGACGTCCAGCACGCCCTCGGCCTCTCACCGGGCGGCCTCTACAGCCTCGATGCATTCCGTGTGGCGCTCGCGGTGCAGCTCCTCGTGATGGCCGGAGGAACTCTCGCGCTCCTCGGCGTGCGGCGGAAGGTGCGCCGCGACCTCGCGGCCCAGAACGTCCACGTGCCGCCGCTGCGCGAGGTCTGGGCCCAGTTCCGGTCGCGCCGACGGCGCTGACTGCTCCTCCACAAGGCCTGTCCACGTCGAGTTGTCCACATGGGCGGGATAGGGGCCGCCGCGTGCGGGATCTCGCGGCGAGACTGACGCCATGGACGACATGCAGCCAATTCCCTCCCAACCGTCGGCCGAGGAGCCAGCGACGGCACCGGATTCCCGGCCGTCGGACGGCCTCGGCGACGGCCCCATCACCATCAGGTCCGCGGAGGACATCCTCGCCTACATCCCGCATGCGCTCGGTGACTGGCCCCGGGAAAGCCTCGTCGCGGTGGCCCTGTGCGACGGGCAGCTCGGCGCCTCGCTCCGGATCGACCTGCCTGCGTCCCTCCGGCCGGCCGCGCTCGAGCGCTTCGCAGGCACTGTGGCCCGGTACCTAAGCCAGGACCCCCGGGTGGCAGGAGCAGTCCTCGCCCTCTACACCAGCGAGCCCTGGCACGATCCTGCGTATCCTCCCCACTCCGCTGTCCTGGACGCGGTGCGGTCCTCCCTGTCCGATGCCGGGCTTCCGGTCCTGGACGTGTGGATCGTGGGGGAGCAGCACTGGCGCACTGCCAGCTGCGCTGTGCCCACGTGCTGCCCGTGGCCGGGCGCCCCTACGGGGCAGCTTCGCATGGGCAGGATCAGCGCCGAGATGGTGTTCCGGGGAAGCTCCTATGGAAAGGCCCCGGCGCTGCCCGTCCCCCGTCCCACGGCGCCGCCGGCCGCCGCCACCGCCGCGGCACTCGAGGCGTACCGCGAGAACCCGGACCGGTGGTGGGAGCCGTATGCCTTCACCGCGGCGCTCGCCGCCTGGGACGACGCGCTCGCGGAATCGGCAGTGCCCAGTCCTGATCGGCTCCGCCTCCTGGGGGTGACGCTCATCCGGCCCGCGCTCCGGGACGCCGTCATGGTCTCGGCGGCAGCAGGCGCGTCGACCGCGTGGCTGGGCAGTGCGGCGACGGCCCCGCTGCGCGCCACCCGCCCCGGCGGGTTGCCGCCGGCGCTCCCCGGAGGGCTGCCCGCTGCCGAGGTCGCGGCAGCCCTTGACAGCTGGTGGGACGGCGAGGGAGCGATGCGAACCAACGGGCTGCCGGTCGCGCCGGGCGGGGGAGTGGAGGCGATCGCCGTTCCCGTGGACCGGGCGTCCGGCAGTCCGGCGCCCTTCACCCCGGTGGCGTCGTCGCCCCTGTTCGGCCGGGTCCTGCTCGGGGCAACGGCTTCCGCCCCGGATTGGGGCCGCATCGCGGTCCTCGATCGCGTCGTGCAGGCGCTCGCGGAGACGGAGGCGCCGGAAGTGCGTGCGCCCGCGCTGACCATCCTCGCGTGGATCCAGTGGATCCGAGGCCGAGGGAGCCGCTGCCACAAGCTTCTCGAGCGCGCCCTGAGCGCCGATCCCGACTACCGGCTGGCGCAGCTGCTGCGCAGGGTGGTCGAGCACGGCGAACTCCCGGCCTGGGCGCGAAGCCGGGACACCGCCTGGCAGCGGCCCACCGGCACCGCCGATGCCGCGTGAGGCTCGGTGCCCGGGCGGGGCGAGGAGGAGGCGCGCCTCGGTCGTCCAAGCCCGTGCTCCGCATTTTTCTGCCACTCCGGGCGCGTTTGCGGCGCGATGCGCTCGTTCGTGCGAGAATGGATGCCCAGACCCGGTTGGGTCCGAGCACCGGAATGCGCAGCACACCGCCCGGGGAGAAATTCAATGGTCTCCGACGGGAACGAATGCGGCCGCCGAGGGGTTGTACATTCAGACCCTTCTGTCCGGTGATGGCTGCGCTAGACGCTCCTCGGACTTGACAGGGTCATAGTGGTGTTGCGCTCCAGTGCGGCACCGGCACTGCGGCAGGAAGGTAATCGTGACGCCCCCCACGGAGAATAGGACCGCTGAGACGGCGACGGCCGAGGACACCTCGACCCAGAGCGCTCCCGCCTCGAGCGCGGCCAAGCGGTCGACGACCCAGGCAGCGTCCAAGGCGAAGCCGGCGGCTCGCAAGTCCTCGGCGAAGGCTGCGACCAAGGCCGCACCGAAGGGCAAGGCAGCTGCGAAGAAGGCCGGCGAGGAGGCCGCCGAAGCTACCACCGAGGACGAGGCCACCGAGGAAGACCTGGACTCGGTTACCCCCGACGAAGGCGAGATCGCCGCCGAGGACGAGGTCATCGAGGCTGACGGCAAGCAGACGAAGGCCACCGGCTCGGCGATGGTGATCTCCGACGCCGACGAGGACGACGCCCCCGTCCAGCAGGTCACGAGCGCCGGCGCGACCGCCGACCCCGTCAAGGACTACCTCAAGCAGATCGGCAAGGTCGCGCTCCTCAACGCCGAGCAGGAGGTCGACCTCGCCCTGCGCATCGAGGCAGGCCTCTTCGCCAAGCACAAGCTCGACGAAGAAGGCGACACCTACGACGCCCAGTACAGGCATGACCTCGAACGGATCGTGCACGACGGCGAGCGGGCCAAGAACCATCTGCTCGAGGCCAACCTTCGCCTCGTCGTCTCGCTCGCCAAGCGCTACACGGGCCGCGGCATGCTCTTCCTCGACCTCATCCAGGAAGGCAACCTCGGGCTCATCCGCGCGGTGGAGAAGTTCGACTACACGAAGGGCTTCAAGTTCTCCACGTATGCGACGTGGTGGATCCGTCAGGCCATCACGCGCGCGATGGCGGACCAGGCCCGCACCATCCGCATCCCGGTCCACATGGTCGAGGTCATCAACAAGCTTGCCCGCGTCCAGCGGCAGATGCTCCAGGACCTGGGCCGCGAGCCCACCCCGGAGGAGCTTGCCAAAGAGCTCGACATGACGCCCGAGAAGGTCGTCGAGGTCCAGAAGTATGGCCGCGAGCCGATCTCCCTCCACACGCCTCTGGGCGAGGACGGCGACTCCGAGTTCGGCGACCTCATCGAGGACTCCGAGGCGGTGGTTCCGGCGGACGCGGTGAGCTTCACGCTCCTCCAGGAGCAGCTCCACTCGGTGCTGGACACGCTGTCGGAGCGGGAGGCCGGCGTCGTGGCCATGCGCTTCGGTCTCACCGATGGGCAGCCCAAGACCCTTGACGAGATCGGGAAGGTCTACGGTGTCACGCGCGAGCGGATCCGCCAGATCGAGTCGAAGACGATGTCGAAGCTCCGCCACCCGTCGCGCTCGCAGGTTCTGCGCGACTACCTGGACTGAGAGCCGGTTCATGACGGAGGGCCCGGACACCATGGTGTCCGGGCCCTCCGTCATGCTGGAGCCTGCCGCGCGCTCAGTCTGCGACGGCGGCCTTCTCGGTCAGCCGGCCCGACTCGTCGTGCCAGACCGAGGCGAGGGGACGAAGTGTCTCCTCGAGGGCGCGTGCGTGGTGCGCGCAGAACTGGAGCTTGCCGCCGGACGCTTCCAAGACCACGAGAACGTAGGCCTGGGCGCCGCAGCGATCACAGCGATCCGTAGCGGTCAGGGTGCGCTCCGCGAGTGCTGCAGTCATCTGAGGCCTCCTTCTCAAGTAACCGGTAGGGCTTGCGGTTCACTCCATCTAACACCGAGGACTCGAATAATGGAGTCAGGAATAGGCAACTTTCGCTCGGGGCGTATTGCGGTTCGGCAACGCAGTGCGGCGGGCTGAGCCTCATTCCGGCCACCGCCGGAGCGCCGGTGGGGCTCGGCGCCCCATCAGTGACTACCCTTGGCCTGTACCCTGCCCTCGTCGCAGGAACCAATGCAGCGTCCCGAAGGAGTTCCCCGCGCGTGGCACCGAGTTCTGAATACACCGCCCGGCACCTGTCCGTCCTCGAGGGTCTCGAGGCCGTCCGGAAGCGCCCGGGCATGTACATCGGCTCGACGGATTCGCGCGGCCTCATGCACTGCCTCTGGGAGATCATCGACAACTCCGTCGACGAGGCTCTCGCCGGCTTCGGTCACGAGATCGCGGTCATCCTCCACGCCGACGGGTCGGTGGAGGTCCACGACGACGGCCGCGGTATTCCCGTGGACGTCGAACCCAAGACTGGGCTCACCGGCGTCGAAGTCGTGTTCACGAAGCTTCACGCGGGGAGCAAGTTCGGCGGCGGCTCCTACACCGCCTCGGGAGGCCTGCACGGTGTCGGCGCGTCCGTGGTGAACGCTCTTTCCGCGCGCCTCGACGTCCAGGTGGACCGCGGCGGCAAGACCTACCAGATGTCGTTCAGGCGCGGGGAGCCCGGCCGCTTCAAGGACGCGGGCCGCCTGAGCCCCACCGCGTCCTTCGAGCCGTTCGTCGACGACTCCGTGCTCGACGTCGTGGGCAAGGCCAAGCGCGGGGTGACGGGCACTCGGATCCGCTACTGGGCCGACTCGCAGATCTTCACCCCGGACGCGAAGTTCTCCTACGACGACCTCGTGGGGCGCGCCCGCCAGACCTCCTTCCTCGTCCCGGGTCTTCGCATCACGGTCCGCGACGAGCGGCGTCTGCCGGGCACTCCGGGCGCCGACGGGCCGCACGAGGAGGTGTTCCACCACGACGGCGGCATCTCGGAGTTCGTCGACTTCCTCGCCATCGACGCGCCCGTGACGGACGTCTGGCGCCTGCACGGCGCGGGCACGTTCACCGAGACCGTCCCGGTGCTCGATGAGCGCGGCCACTCGCGCATCGCCGAGGTGGAGCGCTCCTGCGAGGTCGACGTCGCCCTGCGCTGGGGCGTCGGGTACGACACCACGATGCGGACGTTCGTGAACATCATCGCCACTCCCAAGGGCGGCACCCACCAGTCCGGCTTCGAGGCGGCGCTGCTGAAGGTCTTCCGCAAAGCCATCGAGTCCAACGCCCGCAAGCTCAAGGCCGGCAACGACAAGATCGAGAAGGACGACGTGCTCGCGGGCATGACCGCGGTCCTGACCGTGCGTCTCGCCGAGCCCCAGTTCGAGGGGCAGACCAAGGAGATCCTCGGCACGCCCGCCGTCCGGCAGATCGTCTCGCGGGTGGTCGAGAAGGAGCTCGGCGCCAAGCTCGGCTCCACGGCACGCGGCGACAAGAACCAGAGCTCAGTGCTGCTGGAGAAGGTCGTCAACGAGATGAAGTCGCGCATCACCGCGCGGGTCCACAAGGAGACCCAGCGGCGCAAGACCGCGCTCGAGTCCTCGACGCTGCCGGCGAAGCTCATCGACTGCCGCACGGACGACACCCAGCGCTCGGAGCTGTTCATCGTCGAGGGCGACTCCGCGCTAGGCACGGCGCGGCACGCGCGCTCGAGCGAGTTCCAGGCGCTCCTGCCCATCCGCGGCAAGATCCTCAACGTCCAGAAGGCCTCGGTGGGGGACATGCTCTCGAACGCCGAGTGCGCAGCACTCATCCAGGTGATCGGGGCGGGGTCCGGGCGCAGCTTCGACCCGGCGGTGGCCCGCTACGGCAGGGTCATCCTCATGACCGACGCCGACGTCGACGGCGCGCACATCCGCACGCTCCTGCTGACGCTGTTCTTCCGCTACATGCGCCCCATGATCGAGCAGGGCCGCGTCTTCGCGGCCGTGCCGCCGCTGCACCGGGTCGAGGTGGTGAACCCGGGCGCCAAGGCCAACGAGATGGTGTACACCTACTCCGACAGCGAGCTGCACCGGCTCCTGAGCAGGCTCGAAGCCGACGGGCGAAGGTACAAGGAGCCGATCCAGCGCTACAAGGGCCTCGGTGAGATGGACGCCGACCAGCTCGCAGAGACGACGATGGACCCGCGCCACCGCAGCCTGCGCCGCGTCACGATCGAGAGCGCGCAGCGGGCCGAGGAGATCTTCGAGCTGCTCATGGGCTCGGACGTCGCCCCGCGCAAGGACTTCATCGTGGCGGGGAGCGCCCAGCTGGACCGCGAGCAGATCGACGCCTAGCGCTGCTCCGGGGCAGGCCGGGAGCCCCTTCGGCCAGCACAGCCCTCGCTAGAACAGCCCTCGCTAGAACAGCCCTGGCGCGATGAGGAGCGCGGTGGGGACGGCGAGGAGCATCAGGGCCGCGGCGAGGACGACGGCGGTGGCTCCCCTCCCCAGCGGAGGCCTGGGCGTGAGGAGGCGGCTGAGGCGGGCTGCGATGCCGGCGTCGTCCGGATCCCCCCGGTCGGGGACCAGCCCTGCAGGCGCGCCGCCCGCCCGCGAGCCGCCGTCGTCGCCCGCCACGACGTCCGGGGCGGTCTCCCCGCCGACGGCGACGAGCGCGATCGCGCGCACGAGGACGTCGTCCGGCGTCGAGCGACGCGCGACGTCGTCGGCCAGCATCTCGACGAGGGAGTTGACGGCCTGCCGTGCGAGCCGGCTCGTGGGCAGCCAGGGGAGTGCCGCGCGCCAGGCCTCGAACGCCCACAGGAGCAGGTGGTGCCTCTGGGTGAGGTGCGCCTTCTCGTGGCGCACGACGGCGGCGAGCTCCTCGGGCGCGAGGGTCTCCATGAGGCTGTCCGAGAGGACGGTCACGGACCTGGAGCCGCCGGGGAGGCAGTAGGCGACGGGCGCTGGATGGTTGATCACCCAGGTGCGCTCGAGGGCGCCGGAGGGGGAGCTCAGCAGCGAGAGCAGATCGCGGTGGCGGCGGCGCTGGCTCACGATGCGGGCGTAGGTCAGCAGCAGGGTGAAGAGGAGATGGACCGTCAGGAGCGCGGCCGCGCTGAGGGCGAAGAGGTGCCAGAAGTGCAGTTCGTCCGCAGACTCATTGCCCAGCACGATGGTCGCGGCCCGGCACAGGGCCCCGACGAGAGTGCCGCCGAGGGGCTCGAGCCCGTAGACGAGCATCGCCCCGATCATCGACAGCCCACCGGCGAGCGCGATGGCCTGCCAGAGGACCATGGCGGCGAAGGGGGAGCGGGAGGTCCAGCGCGCACGTGAGAGCGCCACCGGCACCGGCCACGCGAGCAGCAGTGCCAGCAGCGCCAGCAGGTAGGCGGTCACGAGCACGCGCGTGCCCCGCTGCGGCTCAGCCGCGCGCCAGGAGCCTGCGCAGCGTCGCGGCCTCTGCCTCGGTGACGGAGCCGATGAACCGGGCCAGGACGGCCTCGCGGTCCGGCGCGGTGCCGAGGGCCTCGTGCATCAGGCGCGCGGTGTGGTCCTCGCGGGTCGAGACGGCGTGGTAGCGGTGGGGACGGGTCCCGCGCTCGCGCTCGACCAGCCCTTTCTTCTCCAGACGGGACAGCACGGTCAGGACGGTGGTGACGGCCAGGTCCTTGGCCTCCTGCCCGTTCTGTGCCAGACGGTCGCGCAGATCATTGGCGGTGGCCGCTTCCGGTGCGGACCACAGGAGGTCCATGACCGAGCGCTCGAGTTCACCCAGGCTTGCCATCGTGTCGAGAGTCCTTTGCGTACACCGGCACTGCGCCCGACTGGCGCGGTGCGGGGGTTCGTACACCCACGTTCATTCTACGTGAGGTAGAACAATTCTGTCGCGCTGTGCCGCGCTGTTCGCTCAGGGCGTTCGTGAGGCCGTGGGGGTGTCCACGAATGTTCTACACTTTGTAGAAGTCAGATCTTCTACGCGGAGTAGAAGATCCCGCACAAGCAACCGGGAGCATGCGTGGACGCACTCGAGATAGCACGCTGGCAGTTCGGGATCACCACGGTCTACCACTTCATGATGGTTCCCCTCACCATCGGGCTCGGCCTCGTGGTCGCCATCCTGCAGACCGTCTGGCACCGCACGGGCAAGGTGGAGTTCCTCAGGATGACCAAGTTCTGGGGGAAGCTCTTCCTCATCAACTTCATCATGGGCGTGGCCACCGGCATCGTCCAGGAGTTCCAGTTCGGCATGGCCTGGAGCGAGTACAGCCGGTTCGTCGGCGATGTCTTCGGAGCCCCCCTGGCCATGGAGGCCCTGCTCGCGTTCTTCGTCGAGTCCACCTTCCTGGGCCTGTGGATCTTCGGCTGGAAGCAGCTGCGCCCGGCCCTGCACCTCACGGCGCTGTGGTGTGCCGTGATCGGCTCGGTCGTCTCCGCCTACTTCATCATCGTGGCCAACAGCTGGATGCAGCACCCGGTCGGCGTCACCGTGGTCGACGGCCGCCCCGTCATGACTGACGCATGGGCCGTCTTCACCAACAACACGGCGCTCGTCGCATTCCCGCACACCGTCATGGGAGCGCTCGGCGTGGCCGGGGCCTTCCTGCTCGGCATCGCCTGGTACCACCTGTGGCAGCGGCGGCACGACGGAATCGACACGGTCGCCGTCGTGGACGGCACAGCCAAGAGGGGCAAGGCCCGCGGCAAGGAGCGCGTCGTCGTCGGCGAGGCACCCGGCGTGCCCGGCCGCGACCGCACCGACCACGCCGTGTGGCTGAAGTCCCTGCGGATCGGCGCCGTCGTGGCGATGATCTCCTTCGCGGGCACAGCCATCACGGGCGACCTCCAGGGCAAGCTCATGTTCGAGCAGCAGCCCATGAAGATGGCCGCCGCTGAGGCCGCGTGCCACGACGGCACGGGCTTCTCGATCCTGTCGGTCGGCAACGTCGGCTCGCGCAACTGCGACGACGTCGTGGCCGTCATGGAAGTCCCCGGGCTCCTGTCCTTCCTGGCCAAGGGCGACTTCACCACCGAGGTCAAGGGCGTCAACACGCTCATCCCCGAGTACGAGCAGGCCTACGGCACGAACCTGCCCGACAACCCCCTGTATGGCGACCGCGCCGGCCGCGACGTCCAGTACGTCCCCGTCATGGAGGTCACCTACTGGGGCTTCCGGGCGATGATCGGCTTCGGCGGGCTCGCCGCGGCGGCCGCCGCCGTCGCCCTCTGGCTGACCCGCAAGGGGACGGTCCCGCAGTCGCGCTGGCTCATGCGGCTCGCCGTCGTCGGGATCCTCGCCCCGTTCGGAGCCAACGCGGCAGGCTGGATCTTCACCGAGATGGGCCGTCAGCCCTTCGTCGTCGCCCCGAACCCGGCCATGGCCGGAAGCGTGGACCAGGTCTTCATGTTCACCGCCGCGGCCGTCTCGCCCGGGGTGAGCGCGGGGGAGATCCTGACCTCCCTCATCGTCCTGACGCTCATCTATGCGGCGCTCATGGTGGTCGAGGTCCGCCTCCTGTGGACCTACACGCGCGGCGGCGTCGCCTCCGCGATGCCTGAGCTCGCCCACGGGGCGGATCACGGGACGCACGACGACGAGTCCCACCCGGGCGGCAAGGCCGCCGACGACGTCCTGGCCTTCGCCTACTAGGAGCGCGCACCATGGAAACCCTTCCCACTGTCTGGTTCTGCGCCGTCGCCGTCCTCTGGGTCGGCTACCTCTTCCTCGAGGGCTTCGACCTCGGCGTCGGCATGCACATGAAGCTCTTCGCCCGCGGCGAGGCGGAGCGCCGCGTCCTGCTGAACACGATCGGGCCCGTGTGGGACGGCAACGAGGTGTGGCTCCTCACCGCGGGCGGGGCAACGTTCGCCGCGTTCCCCCTCTGGTACGCCTCCCTGTTCTCGGCGCTCTACCTCCCGCTCACCCTCGCCCTCGTCGCGCTCATCTTCCGCGCCGTCGCCATCGAGTACCGCGGCAAGGTCCACTCCGACCGCTGGCGCAGCGCCTGGGACTGGGCGCTCGCACTCGGTTCCGGCGTCGCCGCGTTCTGTGTCGGCGCGATGCTCGCCCTCACCACCACGGGCCTGCCGCTCAACGCGAACGGCGACCGGGTGGGAGGCCCCTTCGCCTGGCTCAACGGGTACGCGCTCCTCGGCGGGGCCGCCGTCGTCGGCTTCGCCCTCGTCCACGGCCTCGCGTTTCTCGCCCTCAAGACGGACGGCGGGATCCGGGCCCGAGCCCACGCAGCCTTCGTCCGCTGGCTGCCGCTCGCCATCCTGCCCCTCGTGGCGTGGGTCCTCGCCGTCCAGCTGCACACCGGCGAGTGGTGGAGCTGGGCCCTCACGGCCGTCGCCGCGGCAGCGGCGCTCGTCGCCTGGGCGCTCGGCCGGGCCGGGTCGGAGGGGCGTGCCTTCATCGCCCTCTCGGCGTTCCTCGCCACGGGCGCAGCCGCCCTCTTCTCCGCGGTGTACCCCGTCGTGCTGCCCTCCACCCTCGACTCGGCCTACAGCCTCACGGTGACCAGCGCGTCGTCGTCCGACTACACGCTCGGACTCATGACCTTCGTCGCGCTCATCGGGCTCCCGCTCGTCCTCGCGTACCAGACGTGGACATACTGGGTGTTCCGCCGGCGCCTGAGCGTGGGCAGCATCCCGACCGCACATTCGGTCATCCCGGCGACGGTGTCCCGCCTCGTGAGCGGCCAGCCGGCCGGGAAGTAGCCCATGAAGCCCGACATCCCCCTCGGCCCCGCGACACGGCGGGCCCTCGCCCTCCTCGGCGTCCTCGCGGTGGCCAAGGCCGCAGGCCTGGTGCTCATGGCCCAGGGGATCGCGGCAGGCCTCGCCGCGATCGCGGCAGGGGGCGCCGGCGGCGTTGGACTCACCGGCGCCACGGGGCTGGCCGCCGCGGGCATCCTGATCCGCGCGGCAGCACAGTGGGGAGCTGCGGCGGTGGGCCGCTGGGCTGCCGTCGGGGTCAAGGAGGAGCTCCGCGGTGAGCTCATCGAGGCCGGGCTCGCCGTCAACAGCGGGGGCGGCGAGCACGATGGCGAGGCGCGCGTCGCGTCGTCGGCCGCCGCGACCGCCGTGCTCGCCGGCCGCGGGCTCGACGCCCTCGACTCGATGTACACCCAGTACCTGCCCGCGGTCGTCCAGAGCGCGGCCGTCCCGCTGCTCCTCGGCGCCCGGATCCTGGGCGCAGACTGGGTGAGCGCGCTCATCGTGGCACTGACCCTCCCGCTCGTGCCCCTGTTCATGGTCCTCATCGGACGGCACACGCTGGAGAGGGTAGCCGACGCCCAGCAGTCGCTCCTGCGTCTCGGCTCGCACCTCGTGGAGCTGGCCCAGGGCCTGCCGGTCCTGGTCGGGCTCGGCCGGGCCGCGCAGCAGCGTGAGGCGCTCGTCGGGCTGTCGTCTGCCTACAAGGGGCGCACCATGGCCACGCTCAGGATCGCGTTCCTGTCCGCCATGGCGCTCGAGCTCATCTCGACGATCTCCGTTGCGGTGGTCGCGGTGTTCATCGGCGTCCGCCTCGTGGACGGTTCCATGCCGCTCGAGGCAGGGCTCGTCGCGCTCATCCTCGCGCCCGAATGCTTCCAGCCCCTGCGCGACCTCGGCGCCGCCCACCACGCGAGCGAGGACGGGGCGGAGGCGCTGCGCCGCGCCCGCGAGCGCATCGCCGCTGCCCGCGGCGCGTCCGTGGTCACCGGCGATCGCGATGCCGCGGGTGACGCCCCGGGTGGCACCCCGGCCGAGATCACCGTCGACGCGCTCGGGGTGAGGTACGACGGCGCCGCGCTCGACGCCGTCGGGCGCGTCTCCTTCACCGCGCCCGCCGGCGCGGTGACCCTGCTCGCCGGGCCGAGCGGCAGCGGGAAGACGACAGTGCTCGGCGTGATGGCGGGCCTCGTCCGCGACGGCGCGGGCGCGGCTGTCGCCGGCAGCGTCCGCGGGACGGGCGCCGGGATCGCGTGGGTCCCGCAGCACCCCCAGTTCACCGAGCCGAGCGTGGCCGCCGAGCTCGGGCTCTACGCGGGCGAGGCCGCCCGCCGAGACCCGGGACTGCCCGCTCGTCTCCTCGCCCAGCTGGGCCTGTCCGGCCTCGCAGACGCCGACCCCGCCGAGCTCAGCCCCGGACAGCAGCGCCGGGTGGCGGTGGCGCGGGGACTCGCGCGGGTCGCCGACGGCGCCGACGCGGTCCTGCTCGACGAGCCGACCGCGCACCTCGACGAGCGGTCCGCCGCGCTCGTCGAGTCGGCCCTGGCGTCCCTGAAGGGCCGCGCCACCGTCGTCCTCGTCTCCCACGAGCCGGGCACAGCCGCGCTCGCCGACCACGTCGTGGAGCTCGCACCATCCGGCGGCGTCCCCTCCGAGCGGTTCCGGGCGGACATCCCGGACACCGCCGCCCCGGCCCGGCGCACACCGGTGCGCGCCCAGGCCCCGCGCGCAGCCTGGGTGCGTGTCCTCGCGGGCCTCGTGCGGCCCGATGCCGGCCGGTACGTCCTCGCCGCGCTTGCAGGCCTCGGGACGGCGGCCGCCGGCGTCGCGCTGTCCGCGCTCTCCGGGTGGCTCATCGTGCGGGCGAGCGAGCAGCCTCCGATCCTGTACCTCCTGACGGCGATCGTGGGGGTGCGGTTCTTCGGGATCGGCCGCGCCGTGCTGCGGTACTGCGAGCGGCTCGCGCTGCACTCGGCCGTCCTCTCGACGCTGTCACTCCTGCGCGACCGGCTCTGGGGCCTCCTGGCCTCCCGTGGCCTCGCGGCGCGGCGGCTCCTCGTGCCCGGTGCGGCGCTCGAGGCCCTCGTCGGGGACGTCGAGGCGGTGAGGGACCAGCTCCCGCGCGTCCTCCACCCGATCGCCACCGCGGCGCTGGTCGCCCTCGGAGCGCTCGTCGCCGTCGGCGCACTGCTCCCGGGCCACCTGCCCGTCCTGGCCGCAGGGCTCGCCGTGGCGCTCCTCGTCGCACCCGCCGTCGCGCTGGTCGCGGACTGTCGGGCGGCCATGCGCGTCCAGACGGGCCGTGCGCGGTTCCTCGCCCGGATCGGCCAGGCGCTCGCCGCCGCGGGGGACCTGCAGGGCAACGCGCGCTCGGCCACGGTGCTGGCGCGGCTGCGCGCGCAGGACGCCGGCCTCACCCGGCTCGAACGCCGCGGCGCCGCGGCTGAGGGGCTGGCGCAGGCCATCGTCATCGCCGCATTGGGGGTCGCGGCCGCCCTCACCCTCGCAACTGCCCAGGCCGCCGGAGCGGCAGGCACGACGGCGGCCGCCGTCCTCCTGCTGCAGCTGGCCCTCGTGGAGCCCCTCGCCGCCGCGAGCACGGCCGTGCAGCAGCTGCCCGCCCTCCGGTCGGCGCTCGCGGGCATCGCGGCGGAGCAGGACGGGGCGGAGCAGGGGCGCGAGCGGATTCCGGGGCGGGCCAAGACGGACACCTGCGACCAGGGCGCCGGCAGTGTGCGGCTCGACGGCGTCACACTCGGCTGGCCCGGAGGACCGGACATCCTCACGGGAGTCGACCTCGAGGCGCACGCGGGGGACTGGGTGGTCGTGGCAGGGCCCTCGGGCAGCGGCAAGTCCACGATGCTCGCGCTCCTCACCGGGTTCCTGGCTCCGCGCGCCGGGACGGTCCGGATCGAGGGCGCGGTTGCCTGGTGCCCGCAGGAGTCCCACCTGTTCGACTCGACGGTGCGGGGGAACCTTGCCGTCGCGCGGGACCGCGACCACGCGCCGTCGGACGCGGAGATCGAGGACGTCCTGGGCCGGGTCGGGCTGCTCGAGCACGTCAGGTCGCTTCCCGGGGGGCTCGATGCGCGCATCGGCAGCCGGGGCTCGTTCCTCTCGGGCGGCCAGCGTCAGCGGCTCGCGGTCGCACGGACGCTCCTGGCCGGGGCGCGGGTTGTGCTCCTCGACGAGCCCACCGCGCACCTCGACCCCGAGTCAGGGCTCGAGCTGGTCGCCGCGCTCCACGAGGCGCTGTCCGACCGGACCGTGATCATGGTCAGCCATCACGCGACCGAGCTCATGCCCGGCGACCGTCTCGTGCAGCTAGGTGCCGTCCCTCTGGGGGTCACGTCCTGAGGGTCACATCCTGCGGGTGGGGCGGAGCCAGGGGTGACGTCGCACTCAGACGGGGTGGCGTCGGCGTCAGAGGGGGTGGCGTCGGCGGGGGTGGCGGTCAGCCGGCGACGTCGTGGAGGTGGTGCTCGACGTCGTGCAGGAAGTACCGGGCGAGCGTCACCACCGTGAACTCGCTCCCGTTGCTGCGCAGCCCCCGGCGCGCGAAGGCGTCCTGGGGCACGGCGCCGAACGCGTCGCGGGCCAGTGCACCCTCCTCGGCGAGCTCGGCCCGCACCGAGTCCGGGTCAGAGGCCGCGTAGTCCTTCTCGAGGGCTGTCGCGTCCTGGTCCCAGTCCGCGAACCGCGCGCCGTCCTCGGCGAGCATGAGCCCCAGCCTGGTCCGGAAGAGCCCGAACACGTCTCGTACATGGCAGCCGTACTCGAGGGGCGACCACGTCGACTCGTTCGGCCGGTCGCGCACGTCCGCCCGCCGCAGCGCCGTGTCCCAGCGGGGAAGCGCCGCGTCGAGGCGTCCTGCGACGTCCTGGGGCGTCAGCTCGTCCGGGTCGAAGCCGCACTCCGGGCAGGGCCGCTCGAGCACCCAGGTCCAGTCCTTCGTGTCAGGGGTGATCGCCATGGCCGCAGTCTAGCCCCGGCCCACGGGCACTGGCTCCCCAGGGCCACCTGCCTGAGTCTCGGGTACGCACGACGTCGGCGACGCGCCGTGCGCACGCCGCCCCCGCGCCGTCGTGCGTACCCGAGACGCTTCATGGGCGGAACTGGCGTACCCGTGACGCTTCAGGGGCGAGTTTCGCATACCCGAGATGGTCCTGCGGCGAAATTCGCGTACCCGAGATGGCGGTGGGGCGAGTTTCGCGTACCCGAGACGGGTCAGGCGAAGCTCGGGCCGACCTCGTCCACGGACTGCGCGAGCGGCACGCCGGAGCCGTCGCGGCGGCCGTGCTCGCTCGGCAGGGAGCGGGCCACGCCGGCGGACGACGAGGCCTTGGCCGGACCAGGGCCCACCCACGCCAGCACGAGCCGGTCCTCGCCCTTGAGGAAGCGGTGGGACCGGACCCCGCCGGTGGCGCGACCCTTGGCCGGGTACTCGTCGAAGGGAGTGACCTTCGCCGTTCCCGGGGACGTCCCGGGCAGCGCGGAGCCGCTTCCGGCGATCGTGACGACGACGGCGCTCCCGCCGCCGCCCTCTCCCGAGCCGTCGCCGGCGTCGGGAGCAGCGACGACGCCGAAGAAGACCGCCGAGTCGCCGGCTGCGAGCTTGACGCCCGCCATGCCGCCTGCGGCCCGGCCCTGTGGCCGCACCGACGAGGCGAGGTACCGCAGCAGCTGCCCCTGGGTGGTGACGAAGACCAGCGTGTCCTCGTCCGCCGCCGGAGCCGCGCCGATGACCCTGTCCCCGTCCTTGAGCGCGATCCCGTCCCAGTCTTCGCGGTTGAGCGGGTACTCCGGGGTCACCCGCTTGACGACGCCCTGGGCGGTGCCGAGGGCGATGACGGTGTCGAGCGGCACGAGGGCCACCAAGGACTCGTCCTTGGCGAGAGTCATGAACTCCTTGGCCGCGACGCCGCCGGCCATGTTGGGCAGGCCGGATGAGGGCTCGAGGAGCGGGAGGTCCACCGCCTGCAGTCGCAGCATGCGGCCGGTGGACGTCACGGCACCGAGCTCGCCGCGCGCCGTCGTGCGCACCACGGAGCGGAACACGTCGTGCCGGACGCGTGGCCCCGACTCGGCGAGCGGCTCGGCGTGCGCGGTCCGCGCGATGAGGCCGGAGGCGGACAGGATGGCCCAGCAGGGCTCGTCCGCGATCTCGAGGGCGAGCGGTGCGGCCTTCCCCTTCGGAGCCGGCAGGGCGGCGGCGGAGCCCTTGGGGGTGTCGTCCTCCTTCTCGAGGAGGACGGTGCGGCGCGGCGTGCCGTACTTGGCGGCGACCTCCCCGAGCTCGTCCGAGACGACCTGGCGCAGGAGCGTGTCGGAGCCCAGGATGGCTTCCAGCTCGGCGATCTCCCGGCGGAGCTCGTCCTGCTCCTTCTCGAGCTCGATCCGCGAGTACTTGGTCAGCTGGCGCAGGCGCAGCTCGAGGATGTAGTTGGCCTGGACCTCGGTCAGGTCGTAGATCGACATGAGCCGCTCGCGCGCCGCCGACGCCTCGTCCGAGGTGCGGATGATCTGGATGACCTCGTCGATGTCCATGATCGCGACGAGGAGGCCCTCGACCAGGTGCAGGCGGTCCTTCCGCTTCCCGAGGCGGAACGCGGTGCGGCGACGCACCACCGAGAGCCGGTGGTCCACGTACACGCGCAGCAGCCCCAGCAGGCCGAGGGTCTGCGGCTGGCCGTCGACCAGCGTGACGTTGTTGATGCCGAAGGAGTCCTCGAGGGGCGTGTAGCGGTACAGCTGCGCGAGCACGGCCTGGGGGTTGAAGCCGTTCTTGACCTCGATGACGAGCCGCAGCCCGTGCTTGCGGTCCGTGAGGTCGGTGACGTCCGAGATGCCGGCGAGCTTCTTCGAGCCCACGGCATCCTTGATCTTCTCGATGACCTTCTCCGGGCCCACCATGTAGGGCAGCTCCGTCACGACCAGGCCGGTGCGTCGGGCGGAGACCTGCTCGACCGTGACCTTGGCGCGCGTCTTGAACGAGCCGCGCCCGGTCCGGTAGGCGTCCCGGATGCCGTCCAGCCCCACGATGCGGCCGCCCGAGGGCAGGTCCGGCCCGGGGACGATCTCCATGACCTCCTCGAGGGTGGCGTCCGGGTTCGCGATCACGAGCTGGGCCGCGGCGACGACCTCGGTGAGGTTGTGCGGCACCATGTTGGTCGCCATCCCGACCGCGATGCCCGTCGTCCCGTTGACGAGGAGATTCGGGAACGCGGCCGGAAGGACCTCCGGCTGGGTGAGCTGGTTGTCGTAGTTCGGGACGAAGTCGACGACGTCCTCGTCCAGGCTGTCCGTGAGCGCGAGCGACGCCGCGGCCATCCGTGCCTCGGTGTACCGCGCGGCCGCGGGGCCGTCGTCGAGCGAGCCGAAGTTCCCGTGGCCGTCGATGAGCGGCAGCCGGAGCGCGAAGTCCTGCGCGAGCCGCACCATGGCGTCGTAGATCGCGGCGTCGCCGTGCGGGTGCAGCTTGCCCATGACCTCGCCCACCACCCGGGCGCTCTTCACATGCCCGCGGTCCGGGCGCAGGCCCATCTCGCTCATCATGTAGAGGATGCGGCGCTGGACGGGCTTGAGGCCGTCGCGGGCGTCCGGGAGGGCCCGGGAGTAGATCACGGAGTAGGCGTACTCCAGGAAGGAGGTCTCCATCTCCTCGGCGACATCGATGTCGGTGATGTTCTCCGCGAAGTCATCGGGTTCGGGGAGAGTGTCCGCACCGGTGGAGCGGGGAGATTGTCGACGTGCCAAGACTGGGTGGATCCTTCGCTTCTGCTGAGACGGGCCTGAACTAGGCTAAGCCTATGGCGGACCAGGGCTCTGACACCGGATTTCCTCTGCACAGCGTCGTTCCCCTGAACGGAGCATATCCGCACCACTGGGAGGCCGACGTGGTGCTCCGGGACGGCGGCACGGCCCATCTCCGCCCCATCAGGCCCGAGGACGCCGAGGCGCTCCAGGACTTCCACGTGCACCAGTCCGAGGGGTCGATCTACCTCCGCTTCTTCAGCTACAAGGCCCGCCTGACCGCCGCAGAGCTCAAGCGCTTCACCGAGGTCGACCACCGCGACCGCGTGGCCCTCGTCATCACGGTCGGCGACGAGATCATCGGCGTGGGACGGTACGACAGGCTCTCGGACCCGGCCGAAGCCGAGGTGGCCTTCAACATCTCCGACCGCCACCAGGGACGCGGCCTCGGCTCGATCCTGCTCGAGCACCTCGCCGCCGCCGCCCGCGAGAACCACATCCGCCGCTTCACCGCCGAGGTCCTGCCCGAGAACCGCAAGATGCTCACGGTGTTCGCGGAGGCCGGGTACGCCCTGAACCGGCACTTCGACGAAGGCGTCGTCAGCGTCGAGTTCGAGATCGACCCGACCGAGAAGTCGCGCGCGGTCATGGAATCCCGCGAGCACCGCGCCGAGGCGCGCAGCGTGCTCGGCCTCCTCGCGCCGTCGTCCATTGCGGTGATCGGGGCCAGCCGCACGTGGGGGACCCTGGGCTACCAGCTCCTCGAGCACGTGGTCGAGGGAGGGTTCGCCGGGCGCGTGCACGCCGTCAACCCGGAGGCGCTCGAGCTGGGCGGGATGATGGCCTACGGGACGATCGCCGAAGTGCCGGACCCGGTCGACGTCGCGGTCATCGCCGTGCCGTACGGGGAAGTCCCCGACGTCGTCGCGCAGTGCGGGGCCGCGGGCGTGAAGGGAGTCGTGATCGCCTCGGGCGGCTTCGCCGAGCGCGCGGAGGAGGGCCTCGCCGCGCAGCGCGAGATCGTCCGGCACGCCCGCTCGCAGGGAATGCGCGTGGTGGGTCCCGAGTCCCTCGGGATCGCCAACACCGACCCGGACGTGCGGCTCAACGCCTCCCTCGCCCCCCACCTTCCGCGCCAGGGCAGCCTCGGGCTGTTCAGCCAGTCGGCCTCGATCGGGGTCGCCCTCTACGCGGCCGCGGACCGGCGGTTCCTCGGCTTCTCCTCGATCGTCTCCGCGGGCAACCGCGCCGACGTCTCCGGCAACGACCTCATGCAGTACTGGGAGGACGATGTCGCCACGGGTGCGGTGGGCCTCTACCTCGAGTCGTTCGGCAATCCGCGCAAGTTCTCCCGGATCGCCCGGCGCCTCGCCCGCAGCAAGCCGGTCATCGTGGCCAAGAGCGAGGTGACGGGCCTGCGTCTGCCGCCGGGGCATTCGGTCCGCACGACCCAGGCGCCGCCCGGAGCCCTCGACGCGATGCTGCGCCAGGCCGGCGTCATCCGTGTGAGCACGGTCGAGCAGCTCGTCGACGTCGCCCAGATCGCCGTGGGCACCCTCCCGGCGGGCCCGAACGTCGCGGTGCTGTCCAACTCGCTTGCCCTGGCGCGTGTCGTGGCCGACGGTGCCGAGGCCGACGGGCTGCGCGTCGTCGCCTCCGAGGGCGACCTCGACCTGGCCCAGGGGCTCTCGCTGGCCCTGCCAGCGCTCAAGCGCCGGCTCGTGGCACTCGCCGCCCGCGAGGACGTGCACGCCGTCGTCGTGGCGATCCTCCCCGTCCAGGGGCTCCGCGTGCCGCAGGTCGCCGCGACGCTCGCCGAGGCGGCGGAGAGCTCGGGGACCACGGTCGTCGCGGCCTTCCCCGGTGTGCTGGACCGTCGCGTGGACACCGCCGGCCTCCTGCCCGCCCCGACCGGTGCCGCGGA
Source organism: Sinomonas sp. B1-1 (assembly GCF_050474465.1). Classification (NCBI taxonomy): domain Bacteria; kingdom Bacillati; phylum Actinomycetota; class Actinomycetes; order Micrococcales; family Micrococcaceae; genus Sinomonas; species Sinomonas sp. B1-1. Next base: position 155,538 of record NZ_JBCHVF010000001.1, read on the forward strand.
CGCCCCGCTCGGCGCGCCCCAGGTCCCCAGCTACTCGAGTGCGGGGGAGGCCGTCGCGGCGCTCGCCGCCGTCGTCCGCTACACCGAGTGGCTCGCCCGGGACCCCGGCGCCCCCTTCGAGGCGGAGCACGACGACGACGCCGCGGACGCGCTCATCGAGGCCCGGCTCGCCGGGGTCGAGGGGACGGAGCTCGTGCGCCTCGAGGCGGACGACGCCGCGCGCCTCCTCGGGTGCTACGGCATCCCCGTGCTGGCCGCCCGCCCCGTCACGAGCGCGGACGAGGCGGTCGCGGCCGCCGACGCCCTCGGCTGGCCGGTCGCCATCAAGTCCGCCGCCGCGAACCTCAGGCACCGGCTCGACCTCGGGGCGGTGCGCCTCGACATCACCGACGCGGACGCGCTGCGCGCCGCGTTCGCCCAGATGGGCCAGTCGCTCGCGCCGTACGGCGGCGGCCACTTCGAGATCCAGCGGATGGCGCCAGTGGGCCAGGCCTGCGTGGTGCGCGCAATCGAGGACCCGCTGCTGGGGCCGGTGCTCTCGTTCGGCCTCGCGGGGGACGCCGTGTCCCTCCTCGAGGACTGGGCGCACCGCATCACGCCGCTCACCAGCGGGGACATCCGCGAGATCGTCCGTTCGCCCCGCGCCGCCGTGAAGCTGTTCGGCCACGAGGGCCTCCCCGCCCTCGACGTCGCGGCCGTCGAGGACCTCGTGGGCCGCGTGTCCCTGCTCAAGGACCGGCACCCGGAAGTGTCGCTGCTCGAGCTCAAGCCCGTCGTCGTGAGCGAGGCTGGGCTCACGGTGCTCTCGGCGGAGGTCTGGGTCGGGAACGCCGCGCGGCGCATGGACAGCGCGCGGCGGGCCATGATCGCGCAGTAGCCCGCGCCGTCGTGCGCCGGAGGGGGAGACGGCGGGCGGTTTTGGGAAGCCCCGGAGGCGTCTGGGAGAATGTCGCCCATGACCCACAACGCGTCCGGTGGTCCCGCAGGCCAGCAGTTCCGCGGAACCCCGGGGGAGACCCTCACGTCTGCCCTCGAGAGGACGGGGTTCTACCCGCGCCTCGTCGGCGACGTCGTCGAGGACGCCCTCGGCGGCAGGGTTCCGCTGTCCCACCTGACCCACCTCGAGACCCACTTCGAGCGCTCCGAGGTCCGCCGCCACGTGACGGTGCTGGTCCTCACCGACGACATGCTCGTCGTGACCCATGTCGACGAGGCCCCCCTCGACGACGCGGGGCACCGCATGTCCGCGCAGGTCTCCACCGAGTCCGTTCCGGTCTCGCAGATCGCCACCGTCGTGCTCTCCTACGTCTACGCCCAGCCCGCCGAGTACGCTCCCGGGGACCCGGTGCGCGAGGTGACCCTTGCGATCGCCTGGAGCGGCGGCCAGCGAGTGGACCTCGTGCCCGCCGGGTGCGGCGACCCCCAGTGCGAGGCCGACCACGGCTACACCGGCACGATCGCCCAGGAGGACCTCGTCCTGCGGATCAGCGCCGAGGCGGACGGGCCGCGCGCCGTGGACGACGCCAGGGAGTTCGCGCGGCTCCTGCGCGCCGTCAACACCGGCACGCCCCCCGCTCCCGTGGGCCGCCCGCGGCTCGCCTCCCCGTTCTCCCCTCGGGGCCTGCGCGGCCACGGTGGCCGGTAGATGGCCGGAACACCGCTCCCGCCGCCTCCCGCCTACGGCTCCCGCTCCATCGCCGACCTCCTGCCCAGCTGTGCCGCCGCGCTCGGCGCCGAGGGCTTCGACAACGTCCTCGGCCTGCCCGGCGTGCCCCAGATCTGCCTCGTCATGGTGGACGGGCTGGGACGGGCCCTCCTGACGCGCAAGGCCGCGCACACCCCGTTCCTGCGCGAGAAGCTGGCCGCGGGGCAGGGCTCCATCCCCGCAGCGCTCGACGCGGCCTTCCCCTCCACCACGGCTGCCTCCCTCGCGAGCCTCGGCACCGGCGTCCCGCCGGGCCAGCACGGCATGGTCGGGTACGACGTGCTCGCCCCGCATCTCGACCGCGTGGTCAACCAGCTCAACGGCTGGGACCCGGAGGTCGACCCGGACCGCTGGCAGCCCTTCCCCACCGTGTTCGAGCGGCTCCACCCCGACATCCACGTCGCGACCGTGAGCCTGCCGCAGTTCGAGGGCTCGGCCATGACGCGCGCCGCGCTGCGCGGCGGCGAGTTCATCGGCGCCGGCAGCCTCCACGAGCGCACGACGGCGGCCGCCGGGGCCATGGCGCGCCACCCCCGCATGCTGGCCTACTTCTACCTCAACGAGCTCGACAAGGCGGGCCACCAGTTCGGCTGCGCCTCTCCCGAATGGGAGGTCGCCCTCGAGGAGGTGGACTCGTGCGTGCGGCGCCTCGACGCCCAGCTGCCCGCGGGCGCCCTCGTGCTCGTCGTGGGAGACCACGGCATGGTGGACATCGCCGCGCCGCGCCGGGTCGACTTCGGTGCCGAGCCGGAGCTCACGGCGGGGGTCCGGCACACCGCCGGGGAGCCACGCATGGTGCACCTCCACCTCGAGGACGGGACGGACGACGCCGCCCGCGCGGCGGTCGTGGGGCGGTGGCAGGAACGCTTCGGGAGCCAGGCGTGGGTGCTCACCCGCGACGAGGCGGTGGGACACGGCCTCTTCGGCGAGGTGTCCGAGACGGTGCTGCCCAGGATCGGCGACGTGATCGTGGCCGCGCACGGCGACATCGCGCTCTTCGACGGCCGCCGCGTGCGGCCTCAGGCCTTCGACATGGTCGGCCAGCACGGGTCGTGGACGAAGGCCGAGCGCCAGGTGCCGCTCGTGGCGTTCCGCGCGCGCGGTCCGCTCACGTCGAAGCGGAGGCGCCGTGGCTGAGCTCGTCTTCTTCACGGGCACGATGGACAGCGGCAAGTCGACCCTGGCCCTCCAGATGGACTACAACCACCGTGCGGGCGGCCGCCGGGGACTCCTCTTCACGAGCCGGGACCGCTCGGGCGAGGCGGTCATCTCGAGTCGGCTCGGGCTGCGCACCCCCGCCATCGAGGTCGCAGCGGCGACGAGCTTCTGGGACGAGGTGGTGCGGCGGCGCACGCATGCGGCCGAGGTCGACTACCTCATCTGCGACGAGGCCCAGTTCTACACCGCGGCCCAGGTCGAGGAGCTCGCACGGGTCGTGGACGAGCTCGAGGTCGACGTGTACGCGTTCGGGATCGGCACGGACTTCCGGGCGCGGCTGTTCGAGGGGTCGCGCAGGCTCGTCGAGCTCGCGGACCGCGTCGAGACGCTCCAGGTCCCGACGCTGTGCTGGTGTGGGCGGCGGGCGACGCACAATGCGCGCACCGTGGACGGGCGGATGGTCCTGACCGGGGAGCAGGTCGTCGTCGCCGACATCGCCGGTCGCGGACCTGCGCCTGCCGAGGCCGGTGACCAGGGCGCTGTCGGGTACGAGACTCTGTGCCGGCGGCACTACATGGCGGGCCGGACGGCGACGGACGCGAACCTCCTGGGGGAGGCGGAGCAGCTCCTGCCCTTCGGCGACTAGGCGCCTCGGTGGCTGGACATCAGTGGGCCGGCGTCAGTCGCCCTTGGTCCCGAAGACGATCTCGTCCCAGCTGGGGACCGAGGACCGCTTGGGCCGCGACGACCTGCGCGGCTGCGGCTCCGGGGGAGGGGCACCCGCGCTGCCCGCGGGCGCGGGACGCTCGGCGGGGCCCGATCGGCCGGCATCCGAAGGCCTCGGAGGTTCGGGGCGGCCCGGGGGCGCCGGGCGCATCGGGGGCTCCGTCCGACGGGCAGGCTCGTCGCGGCCGGGCGAGCGGGTGCTGACTGGGCCGTCCTCCGCATCGGGCGCGCTGCCCTCGGGCTCACCAGGCTCCGGGGTGCCGTTGCCCCGGGGCGGCGCGGTGGGGACGAGTGTGATCTCGCGCGTGGCGGTGCTCAGCCCGGGCCGGAGGCCGAGGTGCCCCTGGTCGTCCTCCGGCGCGCGGCCGTTGAGCCGCGAGAGCAGCGACGTGATGCCGCCCCGCTGGACCGGGGCGGGCTCCGGGGGCTCGGGTGTCGCGGGCTGCGGTGTCTGGCCGGCACCGGACGCTGCCTCCTCCTCCGGAGCCGCAGCGTGGGCGAGGCCGGCGCCGTCCCCGGCGCTCTCACCCTCGCCGGCGTCCCTCACCTCGGACGGCCGCGGATGGGCCGCTGGGATGCCGTGCGTGAGGAGCAGGGCGAGGGCATCGTCGGCGTCTTCATCCACGCCGAGCCGCTGGCCGCGTCGGGCGCGGAGCATGTCCAGGAGCTCTCCCTCGCGGTCCAGGGCCGGCTCGGCCCGCGGCGATTCGGGGGCCTCGACGTCGAAGGGGTGGTCGGAGACCGCGGACAGCCTGCGGCGCGGGGAGGGGCCATCGAGCGGCTCCAGCTCGCTGAGCTGCTGTGCCCAGCGGTTCGCGTTCGTGATCGTCCGGTGGACGGGATGGTAGGTCCACAGTGCGGGGGGCTCCTCGCCGATCGAGGCGGGCGCCCCCGCGGGCAGGGCGAAGCGGGCCACCACCGTCCACTGGCCGTCGGGACGGCGCCACGAGTCCCACTCGGCCTGGGCGGCGTCGACCCCGTGGAGCGAGAGCCGGTAGGCCACCATCTCCCCGAGCGTTGCCGGTTCGTAGGCGGCTGGGCCGCGCAGGGTGTCGTGGGAGGGCAGATGCCCCGGGACCTCAACCGCCTGGGCGCGGCGCACGATGTGCTCCCGCTCCGCCAGCACGGGCCCCTCGTAGCGCTGGACGCGGGCCAGCGGGACGCCTGAGCGCTCGGCGACCTCCTCGGCGGTCGCGCCGGCGCGGATCTCTGCCTGGATCTGGCGCGGCGAGAGGTCCGTGCCCTCTCCGCCCGCGCGCAGGGGCCGCTGGGGTGCGGGACGCGAGACGGCGCGGCGCAGGGCCTCGTCGAGGGAGAGCCGGAAGGTCTCCCCGTTCGCGCCGCTCAATATGAGGTGCGCGCCGTCCTCGTGGACGCCGACGAGCCGCAGCTCCTGCACATTCCCGTGCGCCAGGTCCCGCATTGAAGCCTCCACCCTTGCTCAGTCCTTGAGAAGAACTGTGCCATCCTGCCACGTGATTCCGAGGGTAGGTAGCCGGTGTGCCGCGAATTTCCGGCGCTCTGGCGCCTCCGGCGCGCGCTGTCCGGCACCGGGGGGCTCGGCCCGCGAGGAGTCGCGATCGGGAATGTTCCGGAGCGGAGTGGCGTTTTGGGCCGACATCGGGAACAATCTCCCCGTCACTGGGCACAAAACGGGGGCCGAGTGCGTTGGAACGGAACTACGTGGAATGCCACGTGACATTGCTAGCTACCGGAGCGTGAACGAAGAACTATGGCGACCGACTACGATGCGCCGCGCAAGAACGAGGAAGAGCTCAACGAGGATTCGATCGAGGAGCTGAAGACCCGCCGCACCGACAAGCAGTCTGCATCGGTGGACGAGGACGAGGCGGAGGCCGCGGACAGCTACGAGCTCCCGGGTGCCGATCTCTCCGGCGAGGAGCTCCTCGTGCGCGTGCTGCCGGCACAGGCAGACGAATTCACGTGTGCCTCGTGCTTCCTGGTCCGCCACCGCTCCCAGATTGCGAGGGAACGGAACGGGCTGCTGTACTGCAAGGAATGCGAAGGCTGACACTGCGCAGGGACCGCCCCCTGCCGGACAGAGCGGCCCCGGTGCTAAGCACCGGGGCCGCTCCTGTCTCCGGACCGCGTCCAATGCATACCGCGTCTGCTGCAGGCCGCGCCTCCCGCCAGCAGCGCGCGTCAGGCCGTGAGGGCGGCGACAAGCCTGTCCGGGTGGCGGGTCGAGACCAGCCAGTACGGAGTGGGGTCTTCCGGGTCTGTGAGCTCGACCCTGACGACGGGGGAGATCCACCCGCGGATGCAGAGGTAGGCGAGGGCGTTGAGCGCCGGCCCGCGCTGGGCGGTCGCGTCGTCGCCGTCGAACGCCTCCGCTGACCCGGCGAACTGCCGGGGGAGTGAGGCCCGCCCCGCCGTGAACGCCTCCGCTGTCACGGTGATGGCCGGGGTCGTGGCGATGAGCGCGGCCACGAGGACTGCAAGCAGGATCGCGGCCGCGGTGAAGCCGGCGGCGAGGCTGATCGGGGCGAAGACGAGGATTCCCGCTGCGGACACGCCCAGGGCCACGACCCAGACCCACCACGCCGGCCACAGCCGCTCCCTGTAGAGGACGGTGTCGGCAGGGCTCGGGCGGCCGCCCGGGGCGGGGGTGGTGGCGTCAGGCATGGATCCAGCTTTCCACCCGGGCGCCGCGGCGGCCAAACCGGTGCCCCGCTAGAGTGGACGGGTGAGCCAGGTGCACGAAACCACGCCGACCGTCCAGGACCCCGTCTGGGAGCCGACCCTCGACGTCCAGCTGAGGATGCTCGACGACGGGCTCGAGCCGCCGACGTACGCCCACCCCGGCGATGCGGGCGCAGACCTCCGTGCCCGGGTGGACGTCACTCTCGGCCCGGGTGAGCGCGCGCTCGTCCCGACAGGGGTCAGCATCGCGCTCCCGTTCGGCTACGTCGCGCTCATCCACCCGCGCTCGGGCCTCGCGACGAGGCACGGCCTCACCGTCGTCAACGCCCCCGGGACGGTCGACGCCGGATACCGGGGCGAGATCGCCGTGACCCTGCTCAACACCGACCTCGCCGCACCGGTGGCGCTGCGGCGCGGCGATAGAATTGCCCAAATGGTGATCCAGCGCGTCGAGCACGCGCGGTTCGTCCCTGTCGACGACCTGTCCGCGTCCGTGCGCGGCGAAGGGGGCTTCGGCTCGACCGGCGGGTTCGCGGCCATCTAGGCGCGCCCTGCACGAGGGACGCGATGGGGGCCGGCCCTGACCCCGCAGGGGCCGGCATGACTAAGGAGTATTGAGTGGCGCTGTTCGGACGTGGCAAGAACACCAAGCTGACGGCCGAGGACCCCTCGGTGCTTGGCCAGCCCAAGGACCGCCGTGCCGAGCCGGACAAGAGCGGCTACGGCAGGTCGCAGAAGGGCCCGTTCGATGCGAGCGAGGCCGACACGGACTCCGGCTATGTCGACCTCGGCTCGATCCTGGTCCGTCCGGCCGACGGGCTCCAGCTGCGCCTCGAACTCGAGGAGGCGACCCAGCGGGTGGTGGCCGTGACCATGGACCTCAACGGCTCGAGCCTCCAGCTCCAGGCCTTCGCGGCCCCCCGGTCCGAGGGGCTGTGGGGGGAGATCAGGGCGCAGATCGCCCAGTCGGTGGCCAGCCAGGGTGGCACCGTCGAGGAGGCCGAGGGCTCGTTCGGCACCGAGCTGCTCGCGCGGCTGCCCGCGGACGCGTCGGGCGGGAGCCGGTCGTACCGGGCCGCCCGCTTCATGGGGGTCGACGGCCCCCGCTGGTTCCTGCGCGGCGTGATCGGCGGTCCGGCTGCCGAGAACCGCGAGGCCGCAGCCCCGCTCGAGGAGCTGTTCCGCCACGTCGTGGTCGACCGCGGCGAGTCCCCGCTCCCGCCCCGCGAGCTCCTGCCGCTGCGGATCCCGGCCGACGCCTCGCCGAACGACGGCGGCGCAGCAGGGACCTCGGTTCCGCAGGCCCCGGAGCGCGGCCCGGAGATCACCCATCTTGGCTGACGGCGCCGGGCCGCGCTGGCTCGAGGACTTCGGCGACGCGCCGCATAGGGGGCTCGTGGCCGGGGAGGGCACCGTGAGGTCGCTCACGTTCGTCCCCGCGGACGCCACGCCGCGGCTGACCGCCATGCTCGAAGACGACCGCCATCGCCCCGGCCACGGCCGTGCGCTCCGCCTGATCTGGCTGGGCAGGCGACGGATCAGCGGCATCGCCGCCGGGACGCGCCTGCGGTTCTCAGGGATGCTCTCCCACGAGAACGCCATGCCGACCGTCTACAACCCCCGCTACGAGATCCTGGCCCAGGAGGACTGACGGTGAGCGCAGCCGACGACGACCGCCCGCAGAGGCCGGACCCCCGCCCGCAGGCGCCCAGCGCCGCGGACCTTGCCGCGGCCTACGCGGCGCAGGCCGGCCTGCACCGCCATGACGACGGCCGGATCGACGTCCTCCGCAGCGCGGGGGGCGCCCGGGGCCTCGCCGAGAGCATCCTGCCGGGCCTCGTGTTCCTCGTGGCGTTCACGGTTGCCCGTGACCTCGTGCTCTCGGCCGTGCTGGCCCTCGCGGTGGCGGCCGTCTTCGTCGTCGTGCGGCTCGTGGGACGCACGCGTCCCACCCAGGCGTTCGCGGGCGTGGTCGGCATCGCCGTCTCGGCGGCGCTCGCGCTGTTCACCGGGCGCCCCGAGGACTTCTACGTCACCGGGTTCTTCACGAACGCGGGATACGCGGCCGCGCTCGTGCTGTCGATGGCCCTCAGGTGGCCGCTCATGGGGGTCGTCTTCGGCTTCCTGCGCAACGAGGGCGTCCGGTGGCGGGACGACCCCGTCCGGGCCCGCCAGTACCGCCTCGCCACGTGGATCATGGCGGCCGTCCTCGCCCTGCGGCTCGTGGTCCAGGTCCCGCTCTACTTCATGGGCGACGCCGGTCTGGTCGCCCTCGGCACCACGCGGCTCCTCATGGGCGTCCCCCTGTACGCGCTCGGCGTGTGGGTGGCCTGGCTCGTGTCGCGGCCGATCCCGGGGCGGTAGGCGCACTCACCCGTCGAAGGCGTCGTCCTCGTCGGCCGTCTCCTCGGCTTCTCGGCCACGGACCGGGGCATCGGCGGCGGGCGCGAGCAGCGCCCGGAGCTCGTCCTCCGCCTGGATCGTGGTGAGGAAGAAGAGCTCGTCGCGGTGGTCGATCACGTCGTCGATGCTCGGCGCGATCGGCGCCTGGTCGCGCAGGATGGCCACGAGGGTGCAGTCCGACGGCCAGTCGATCTGCCCGACCGTGCTGCCGATGATGGCCGACCCGCCCGGGACGGTGAACTCGACGAGGGAAGAGACGCCGGTCTGGAGCGTGAGGAGGCGCACGACGTCGCCGATCTCCACCGCCTCCTCGACGAGCGCGGTCATGAGCCGCGGCGTGTTGACCGCGACGTCCACACCCCACGAGCCGTCGAACATCCAGTCGTTCTTCGGATTGTTCACACGGCCCACTGTGCGGCCCACCCCGAACTCCGTCTTGGCCAGGAGCGAGACGACGAGATTGACCTTGTCGTCGCCGGTCGCCGAGACCACGACGTCGGCCTCGTCGACGCGCGCCTCCTTCAGGGTCGACAGCTCGCACGCGTCGCCGATGAGCCACTTGGCCCCCCTCAGCCCGCTGCGGCCGATCACCTCGGGCTTCGGGTCGACGAGGAGGACCTCGTGGCGGTGCGCGAGGAGCTCCCGTGCGATCGAGCTGCCGACGCTGCCCGCGCCGGCGATGATGACCTTCACTTACGACTCCTTCACGGGGGCCATGGACAGGGCGCGGGTCACCTCTGCGGCATCCGCCATGTTCATCATGACGTGGACCGTGTCGCCCTCCTGGTAGCTGGTGGTCGGCGTGGGCAGCATGCCCTCGCCGAAGCGCGTGAGGTAGGCGACCCGGACGCGGGCCGCCCTCTCGATCGCCGAGAGCGGGTGCCCGAGCCATTCGGGCGCGAGGTCCACCTCGGTCAGCACCAGGCGGCCGGAGGGCTCGCGGAAGTCTCCGGAGACCCCCGACTCCGGGAGGATGCGGCGCAGGACCTGGTCGGCGCTCCAGCGCACCGCGGCCACGGTGGGGATCCCGAGGCGCTGGTAGATCTCGGCCCGGCCCGGGTCGTAGATGCGCGCGACGACGTGGGGGACGTGGAACGTCTCGCGGGCCACGCGGGTGGCGAGGATGTTCGAGTTGTCGCCGCTCGAGACGGCGGCGAAGGCGTACGCCTCCTCGATGCCGGCCTGCTTCATCGTGTCCCGGTCGAAGCCGATGCCCGTGACCTTGCGGCCCGCAAACGTTCGGCGCAGCCGCCGGAAGGCCCGGTCGTCCTGGTCGATGATCGCGACGGAGTGCCCGGAGTCCTCGAGCGTGTGGGCGAGCGTGACGCCGACGCGCCCGCAGCCCATGATCACGTAGTGCGCCATGCTGCCAAATCTACCGCGCCATGACATCCGCGGCCCTTTGCGCATAACGTGTCAGGGTGCTGACGATTCTCAACTCGGTCAAGCGCGTGATCGTCGGCCGCGCGCTGCGCAACGACCGGCTCTCGCACACCCTCCTGCCGAAGCGCATCGCGCTGCCCATCTTCGCCTCCGACGCGCTCTCCTCGGTCGCCTATGCGCCGGACGAGATCTTCCTCACCCTCGCCCTCGCAGGAGTCTCCGCCGTCGCGCTGTCCCCGTGGGTGGGGCTCGCCGTCATGCTCGTGCTGCTGACGGTCGTTGCGTCGTACCGGCAGAACGTCCACGCCTACCCGTCCGGGGGCGGCGACTACGAGATCGCCACCGAGAACCTGGGCCGGTTCGCGGGGCTGACCGTCGCGAGCGCGCTCCTCGTGGACTACGTGCTCACCGTCGCGGTGTCGATGTCCTCCGCAGCGACCTACCTGACCACCGCGATCCCGTCCCTGCACGGCACCCAGGCGATCATCGCCGTCGTGGGTGTCCTGGTCCTCGCGCTCGTGAACCTGCGCGGCATCAGGGAAGCCGGCACGGTGTTCGCCGTTCCGACCTACCTCTTCATGATCTCGATCCTGGGCATGACGGCCGTGGGGATCGTCCAGTGGCTCACGGGCACCCTGCGGCCCTCCCAGAGCGCCGACTTCACGATCGTGCCGGTGCCCGAGTTCGACCAGGGGCTCGTGGGCCTGGCCGGCGGGTTCCTGCTCCTGCGCGCGTTCTCCTCGGGCGCCGCGGCGCTCACCGGCGTCGAGGCGATCAGCAACGGCGTGCCGAACTTCCGCCCGCCCAAGAGCAGGAACGCCGCGACGACCCTCCTCATGCTCGGTGCCGTCGCCGCGTCCATGCTGGCCGGCATCATCTTCCTGGCCAACGCGACCCGCGTCCACGTCGTGCAGGATCCCGCCACAGAGCTGCTCCAGGACGGCAGGCCGCTCGCCGCCGACTACATCCAGACTCCCGTGATCGGCCAGATCGCCGACTCGGTCTTCGGGGCCGGCAGCATCGCGTTCTACATCGTCGTCGCGGCGACGGGCGTGATCCTCGTCTTCGCCTCCAACACGGCCTTCAACGGCTTCCCGGTGCTCGGCTCGATCCTGGCCCAGGACGGGTACCTCCCGCGGCAGCTGCGCACCCGCGGCGACCGTCTTGCCTTCAGCAACGGCGTGCTGGCGCTCGCGGCCGGCGCGATCATCCTCATCGTCGCGTTCGACGCCGATGTGACGCGGCTCATCCAGCTGTACATCGTGGGAGTGTTCGTCTCCTTCACCGCGAGCCAGCTCGGCATGATCCGGCACTGGACGCGCGAGCTCAAGCGGGTCAAGGACCGCGGGGTCCGCGTGCGGATGCAGCGGTCGCGCGTGATCAACACGATCGGCTTCGCGATGACGGCCACGGTGCTCGTGATCGTCCTCATCACCAAGTTCGAGCACGGGGCCTGGATCGCGCTACTGGCGATGTTCGCGCTGTTCCTGATCATGTGGAGCATCCACGCCCACTACGCGAACGTCGCGAGGGAGCTCGCCGTCGGCGACGACGTGTCGGCCCGTGCGCTCCCCAGCCGCGTCCACGCCGTCCTCCTCGTCTCGCACATCCGCAAGCCAGTGCTCCGTGCCCTCGCCTACGCCCGCGCGTCGCGGCCCTCGCGCCTGGATGCAGTCACCGTGGACATCAGCGCCGAGGAGACGGCCCAGACCGTGGCCGACTGGGAGAAGCTGGGGATCCCCGTCCCGCTGACCGTCCTCGCGAGCCCCTACCGCGAGACGATCACCCCGCTCATGGACTACATCCGCAACATCCACCGCGAGTCGCCGCGGGACCTCATCGTCGTCTACATCCCGGAGTACGTGGTGGGGAAGTGGTGGGAGCAGCTCGTGCACAACCAGACGGCGCTCCGGATCAAGGCGCGGCTGCACTTCGAGCCCGGGGTCATGGTGGCGTCCGTTCCATGGCAGCTGAAGTCGAGCGAGGAAGCCAGGAGGCTGCAGGAGCTGTGAGTGTGACCGAGACAGCACGGCAGGAGCGTGTCATCGAGCTGCGGCTGGGACCCGTTGCCCATGGAGGGCACGTCGTCGCACGGCACGAGGGGAGGGTGGTGTTCGTGCGCCACGGAATCCCCGGGGAGCTCGCGCGCGTGGCCCTCACCGATGCCGAGGAGGGCGCCAAGTTCTGGCGCGGGGACGTCGTCGAGGTCCTCGAGGCGTCCCCCCACCGGCGGGAGCACGTCTGGGACCTCGCCGACTCGCTGCGCGCCCACGCCGAGGGCCGGCTTCCCGTGGGCGGGGCGGAGTTCGGCCACATTGCCCTCGACGAGCAGCGGCGCCTCAAGGTCGCCGTCATCCGCGAGCAGCTCGAGCGGCTCGCCCACCTCGAGCGGGACATAGTGGTCGAGCCGGTGCCGCTCCGACCGGGTGCGGCGGACGACGGCGGCGGGCTGGCCTGGCGCACGCGCTGCAGCTTCGCCGTCACGCCCGAGGGGCGGCTCGCCATGCACGCGCACCGGTCGGAGGAGCTCATCCCGGTCACCGGGATGCCGCTCGCGACGGATGAGATCAATGCGCTCCGCCTCTGGGAGCTGGACCTGCGCGGCGTCGAACGCGTCGAGGTCGCGGCGCCGGCGTCGGGCACGGCGCCGCTGGTCGTGTTCACCCTTGCAGACGGCGTCGCGCCCGCGCGGCTCACGGAGATCCTGGACGGTCTCGACCCTTCCGTGTCGGCCAGCGCGGTCGGCTCCGCCGCCCTAGGACCCGGTGCCGCACGCTCGCCGCTCACCGTGCGGGGCCGTGGATCCGTCACCGAGCACGTCCTCGGCCACCACTACACCGTCACGGGAGAGGGCTTCTGGCAGATCCACCGCCGGGCCCCTGAGACGCTCGTCACGGCCGTCCTCGGCGCGCTCGACGGCGTGCTGGCGTCCGGCGGGCAGGTCGCCGACCTCTATGCCGGCGCGGGCCTCTTCACGGCGCCCCTGGCCGCCGCGGTGGGCCCCGGCGGCTATGTGCTCTCGGTCGAAGGGTCGCCGGGGACGAGCCGCGACGCGCGCCGCACGTTCAAGCGGCAGCCCGAGGTCGCCGTCGTCCAGGGCCGGGTGGAGCGGGTGCTGCGCAGCCACGGCGGGCCGGGGGCGTTCGACGCCGTCGTCCTCGATCCGCCCAGGGCCGGAGCGGGCCGGGAGGCGGTGCGGCAGCTGGTCGCGGCCGAGCCGAAGGCGATCGCCTACGTCGCGTGCGACCCGGCCTCGTTCGCGCGGGACCTCGGCTGGTTCCGGGACGCCGGCTGGATGCTCGGGAGCCTGAGGGCGTTCGACCTCTACCCCATGACGCACCACGTCGAATCGGTCGCACTCCTGCTGCCTCCGGGCGGGGCGAACTGAGGGCCGGCGAACTAGGATGGGCCGCGAGAGCCATCGCGGCCCAGGCTCGCATGCGCCGCCGGGGGGTAAGGCATGCCTAACTAGAACCTCGCTGGGGCCGGGACAAAGATGGCAGTGTTGCGAGAGGAGTCCTGCATTGAGCACTGTGGACAGCTTCGGAGCCAAAGGCGTCCTGAACGTCGGCGGAACCGAGTACGAAATTTTCCGGCTGAACTCCGTGGAAGGCGCCCAAAGCCTCCCCTTCAGCCTCAAGGTCCTGCTGGAGAACCTTCTCCGCACTGAGGACGGCGCGAACATCACCGCGGACCACATCCGCGCCCTTGCCGGCTGGGACCCCAACGCCCAGCCCAACACCGAGATCCAGTTCACCCCGGCCCGCGTCATCATGCAGGACTTCACTGGCGTGCCCTGCGTCGTTGACCTCGCGACGATGCGAGAGGCGGTCAAGGAGCTCGGCGGCGATCCCACGCGCGTGAACCCGCTGGCCCCCGCGGAGCTCGTGATCGACCACTCGGTCCAGATCGACGTGTTCGGCAACGCCGGCGCGATCGAGCGCAACATGGAGATCGAGTACCAGCGCAACGGTGAGCGCTACCAGTTCCTGCGCTGGGGCCAGACCGCGTTCGAGGACTTCAAGGTCGTCCCCCCGGGCATGGGCATCGTGCACCAGGTCAACATCGAGTACCTGGCCCGCACCGTGATGACCCGCGAAGTCAACGGCGCCCTGCGCGCCTACCCCGACACCCTCGTCGGCACCGACTCGCACACGACCATGGTCAACGGCCTCGGCGTGCTCGGCTGGGGCGTCGGCGGCATCGAGGCCGAGGCGGCCATGCTCGGCCAGCCCGTCTCGATGCTCATCCCGCGCGTGGTCGGCTTCAAGCTCTCGGGCGAGATCCCCGCGGGCGCCACCGCGACCGACGTCGTGCTCACGATCACCGAGATGCTGCGCAAGCACGGCGTCGTCGGCAAGTTCGTCGAGTTCTACGGCGAGGGCGTCGCGGCGGTGCCGCTTGCCAACCGTGCGACCATCGGCAACATGAGCCCCGAGTTCGGCTCGACCGCGGCGATGTTCCCGATCGACGGCGTCACGCTCGACTACCTGCGCCTCACCGGCCGCTCGGAGGAGAACGTCGCCCTCGTCGAGGCGTACGCCAAGGAGCAGGGCCTGTGGCATGACCCGTCGCGCGAGCTCCGCTTCTCGGAGTACCTCGAGCTCGACCTCGGCACCGTGGTCCCGTCGATCTCCGGCCCGAAGCGTCCCCAGGACCGCATCGAGCTCAGCGACGCGAAGGAGCAGTTCCGCAAGGACCTGCACAACTACGTCCAGGTCGGCAACGGCCGTCCCGAGGCCGGCAGCGTCGACGAGACGATCGACGAGTCGTTCCCGGCCTCCGACTCCCCGACCACGACCGAGGCCGACAGCCACGTCCACGAGACGGCCCGCCTGGCCAACCCGCTCGAGTCCGCGGCGTCGAACGCCTTCGGCCGCCCCTCGCAGCCCACCCATGTCTCCATGAGCGACGGCCGCGAGTTCGAGCTCGACCACGGCGCGGTCTCGATCGCCTCGATCACCTCGTGCACCAACACGTCCAACCCGTCGGTCATGCTCGCCGCCGCCGTGCTCGCGCGCAACGCCGTCGACAAGGGCCTCACCTCGAAGCCGTGGGTCAAGACCTCGGTTGCCCCCGGCTCCAAGGTCGTCACCGACTACTACGAGAAGTCCGGCCTCGTCCCGTACCTCGAGAAGCTCGGCTTCTTCACCGTCGGCTACGGCTGCACGACCTGCATCGGCAACTCGGGCCCGCTCGAGTCGGAGATCTCCGAGGCCGTCCAGGCCAACGACCTCTCGGTCACGGCAGTCCTCTCGGGCAACCGGAACTTCGAGGGCCGCATCAACCCCGACGTGAAGATGAACTACCTCGCGTCGCCGCCGCTCGTCATCGCGTACGCCCTCGCGGGCACGATGGACTTCGACTTCGACACGGACGCACTGGGCCAGGACCAGGACGGCAACGACGTCTTCCTCAAGGACATCTGGCCGAACCCGCGCGAGGTCCAGGAGGTCATGGACGCGTCCATCGACCAGGACATGTTCACGAACTCCTACGCGACGATCTTCGACGGCGACGAGCGCTGGCAGTCGCTCCCGACGCCGACCGGCAACACCTTCGAGTGGGACGAGAAGTCCACCTACGTCCGCAAGCCCCCATACTTCGAGGGCATGAAGGCGCAGCCGGACCCCGTTTCGGACATCTCCGGTGCGCGCGTCCTCCTCAAGCTGGGCGACTCGGTCACGACCGACCACATCTCCCCGGCCGGTTCGTTCAAGTCGGACACCCCCGCGGGCCAGTACCTCCTGGCCAACGGCGTGGAGCGCAAGGACTTCAACTCCTACGGCTCGCGCCGCGGCAACCACGAGGTCATGATCCGCGGAACCTTCGCGAACATCCGCATCAAGAACCAGCTCCTCGACGGCGTCGAGGGCGGGTTCACGAAGGACTTCACGCAGGACGGCGCCCCGCAGGCCTACGTCTACGACGCCGCGATGAACTACCAGAAGGCCGGCACCCCGCTCGTGGTCCTCGCGGGCAAGGAGTACGGCTCCGGGTCCTCCCGCGACTGGGCGGCGAAGGGCACCGCGCTCCTGGGCGTCAAGGCCGTCATCGCCGAGAGCTACGAGCGCATCCACCGCTCCAACCTCATCGGCATGGGCGTCCTCCCGCTGCAGTTCCCGGCGGGCGAATCCGCTGCGACGCTCGGCCTCACGGGCAACGAGGTGTTCTCCGTGGAGGGCATCACGGCGCTCAACGACGGCACGACCCCGGCCACCGTGAAGGTGACCGCGACGGCAGAGGACGGCTCCGAGAAGTCCTTCGACGCCGTCGTGCGCATCGACACGCCCGGCGAGGCGGACTACTACCGCAACGGCGGCATCCTGCAGTACGTGCTGCGCCAGATCTCGGCGAACTGAGCGGACTGACGCCCCTCGGGCGTCGGACCTGACCACGAAGGGCCCCCACCGTCTCCCGGTGGGGGTCCTTCGCCGTCCCGCAGGCCGAGCCGAGGAAGCGCTACAGTTGTTCGTGCACATTTCGAGCAAGGAGTCGCCCTTGGGCATCTTGGAGTCCATCGAGGGTCCGAAGGACCTCAACCGCCTCAGCGCGGCCGAGCTCGAGGACGCGGCCGAGGAGATCCGGCAGTTCCTGATCCGCACCGTGTCGCAGACCGGAGGCCACCTCGGACCGAACCTCGGCGTCGTCGAGCTCACGCTCGCGCTCCACCGGGTGTTCGACTCGCCGCGGGACAGCATCGTCTTCGACACCGGGCATCAGTCCTACGTGCACAAGCTCGTGACCGGCCGCAAGGACTTCTCCACCCTCCGCCAGCAGGGGGGCCTCTCGGGCTACCCCTCGCGGGCCGAGAGCGTGCACGACATCGTCGAGTCCTCGCACGCATCCTCCTCCCTGTCCTGGGCGGACGGCATCTCGCGTGCCCGCAAGCTCACCGGCGAGGGCGACCGCTACACCGTGGTCGTCATCGGGGACGGGGCCCTGACCGGCGGCATGTCCTGGGAGGCGCTGAACAACATCGCGGCGGACAAGGACCGGCGGGTGGTGATCGTGGTCAACGACAACGGCCGCTCCTACGCGCCCACCGTCGGCGGCGTCGCCGACTACCTGGCCTCGATGCGGCCCGCGATCGACAAGGTCCGCACCACCGCGGCGTACGAGGGGATGCTCGATCTCGCCAAGCGCCGCCTCAAGAACGGCGGGCCGCTCGGCCAGTTCGTCTACAGGGGCCTGCACGCGACCAAGAAGGGCCTCAAGGACTGGTGGGCGCCCCAAGGCATGTTCGAGGACCTGGGCCTGAAGTACGTCGGCCCGGTGGACGGCCACGACCTGCGCGCCCTGGAGGAGGCGCTCGCCACCGCGAAGAACTTCGCCGGACCCGTGATCGTCCATGCCATCACGGAGAAGGGGCACGGCTACGCTCCGGCGCGCAACCACGAGGCCGACCAGTTCCACGCGGTCGGCGTGATCGACCCCGAGACCGGGGCACCTGCCGAGACGGGCGGGGGCACGTCGTGGACGAGCGTCTTCGCCGACGAGATCGCCGCGATCGCCGACGAGCGCGAGGACGTCGTCGGGATCACGGGGGCGATGCTCATTCCCGTGGGCCTGCACAAGTTCGCCGCGCGGCACCCCGACCGCGTGTTCGACGTGGGCATCGCCGAGCAGCACGCGGTGGCGTCCGCGGCCGGCATGGCGTTCGGCGGCCTCCACCCCGTCGTCGCCCTCTACGCGACCTTCCTCAACCGCGCGTACGACCAGCTCCTCATGGACGTCGCGCTCCACAAGGCCGGCGTGACCCTTGTCCTGGACAGGGCCGGCGTCACCGGCCCCGACGGGGCAAGCCACCACGGGCAGTGGGACATGGCGCTCGTGCAGAGCATCCCGGGCCTGCACCTCGCTGCGCCGCGGGACGCGTCCCGCCTGCGCGAGGAGCTCCGCGAGGCCGTCGCGGTCGACGACGCGCCGACGGTCGTGCGCTTCTCAAAGGGCACCGTGGGCCCGGAGACCGAGGCGATCGAGCGCCTCGACGACGGCGTCGACGTGCTCGCCCGGGCCGGACACGGCGTGCCGGGCGAGGCCGGCCCCGACGTCCTGCTCGTCTCCGTGGGCGCGATGAGCGAGATCGCGCTCGATGTGGCGCGGCGCCTCGAGCACCAGGGGATCAGCTCGACAGTCGTCGACCCGCGGTGGGTGCTCCCCGTTCCGCGCAGCCTCATCCGGCTCGCGGCCCGCCACCGCATCGTCGTGTGCCTCGAGGACGGCGTGCGCACGGGCGGAGTGGGCTCGCGCATCCGGCAGGAGATGCGCGCCGCGGGAGTGGACACGGCGCTGAACGAGGTGGGCCTGCCCGCGGAGTTCCTCGACCACGGCACCCGCGCGCAGGTCCTCGAGCGGGTGGGCCTCACACCCCGGCAGATCACGCACGACATCGTCGCGCAGGTCCTCGGCACGAAGGTCCCCTTCGCGCGCCCGCTGCCCGGGCAGCCCGCCCCCTCCACCGGCAGCCTGCCCCAGCTGTGACAATCCCGACTGGTCCCTGGACACCGGCTCCGCCGTCGGGCGCGGACACTCCGCGGCCAGGAGAGCTCGTCGTAGCCCGCAACCGCAAGTGGGACGGCAGGGGGCACTGGGTGGTCCCAGGCTTCAGCCTCGGCGAGGACGAGCACGGCTGGTGGATCTACCAGGGCAGGGGAGAGTTCATCTCCCGCCCGGGCGCCGCGCTGCACACGCGCTCGGACGCGGTCCTGCTCGTACCCCGGGCCGGGGGCTACGCGGCCACCTTCTACGACGACACCAACCCGGGCGACTTCCGCGTCTACGTGGACCTCGCCTGGGACCTCGCGTGGCACCGCATCGGCGAGCCCGCGGGCCCCGGCCACCCGGGGGTGGTCGAGTTCCACATGGTCGACATGGACCTGGACGTGATCCGGTCCGCCCACCACGGGGTGTTCGTCGACGACGAGGACGAGTTCGAAGAGCACCGCCGCGAGCTCGCCTACCCCCAGGAACTCGTGGCCGCCGTCCGCGCGGAGTGCGCGCGCATCCACCGGGCGGTGCTGGACGGCACCGGCCCCTTCGACGGAACCGCCGACGCCTGGATGGCGCGCGGCCGGAAGGAGAACGCATGAGCTACACGAGGCTGTACAGGCGCACCGAGGACGGGACCCTCGAGTTCCGCGAGGCGTGGTACGACGACGAGGCCGCCCAGTTCGTGGTCAACCACGGCACGGTGGGCCACCAGTCCAAGACCCAGGAGACGGACGACGTCGGCGCTGACGCCGGCGAGGCGCTCCTGGCCGCCTTCGAGGCACAGTGCGCCGAGGACGGCTACGGCCCGGTGCCCGACGACCAGCTGTGGCGGGTCGTCGCCCAGTTCGCACTCAAGACCGCCGAGGGCACTGAGCGGGACAGACACCTCGAGCGGCAGGCAGTGCAGGCGCTGTCGGCCCACCTGGCCTGGCGCGGCCTCGGGACGGTCGAGGGCAGCTCGATCGGCGCTGGGAAGCTCAACGTCTTCGCGACCTGCGTCGACGCCGGCAAGGCCGTCACGGCGGTCAAGACCTGCCTGCGCGAGGCCACGAGCGACTTCACGAAGCTCTCGATCGCCGTCGCGCCGGCCACCGACCCGGAGGCTTTCAGGCTCAAGCACGCACCCGCCGGGGTCCGCGGCTTCTCACTGTAGGACCGGCGCTGCCCGCCGGTCGCGCGGGTAGGCTGGCGGCATGACTGACTACCGCCGTCTCGGCCACTCCGGCCTGACCGTCTCGACCGTCGGACTCGGGTGCAACAACCTCGGCCGTGCGAACACGCCGACCGCGACGCAGGAGGGCACCGACGCGGTCGTACATGCCGCCATCGACGCCGGCATCACGCTGTTCGACGTCGCCGACGTCTACGGAGCCACACCCGGGCTGAGCGAGGAGATGCTCGGCAGGGCCCTCGCCGGCCGACGGGACGATGTCGTGGTTGCCACCAAGTTCGGCATGGACATGCATGGGGCCAACGGAAGGGACTTCGGCGCACGCGGTTCGCGGCGCTACGTCCGCAAGGCCGTCGAGGCGTCCCTGCGGCGGCTCGGGACGGAATGGATCGACCTGTACCAGTTCCACACGCCGGACCCCGGAACCCCCATCGAGGAGACGCTCTCGGCCCTCGACGACCTCGTCCACGAGGGCAAGGTCCGCTACATCGGCCACTCGAACCGCTCCGGCTGGCAGATCGCCGAGGCGGAGTTCGTCGCGCGCATGGGCGGCTACACGCCCTTCGTCTCGAGCCAGAACCACTACAACCTCCTGGACCGGCGCGCAGAGCTCGAGGTCACGGAGGCAGCGGAGGCCTACGGGCTCGGCGTCCTGCCGTACTTCCCGCTCGCCAACGGGCTCCTCACCGGCAAGTACTCCCGCGGGAGTGCGCCGGAAGGGTCCCGCCTGTCCCACACGCGCACCAACCTCGTCCACGACGCGGACTGGGACCAGCTCGACCGCTTCTCCGCCTTCGCCGAGGAGCGCGGCCTCACCGAGCTGCAGGTCGCCTTCTCCTGGCTCGCGGCGCAGCCCTCGGTCGCGTCGGTGATCGCCGGCGCCACGCGGCCCGAGCAGATCCGCGAGAACGCCGAGGCGGCCTCGTGGGAGCCCAGCGCGGAGGACCTCGACGAGCTGGACGACATCTTCCCGAAGACGCCTCGCATCGCGCTGTTCTGAGCCGCGCACCGAACCGACGTGCACGAGCAGTCCCGCCCCGTCCCGCACGAGCCCACCCGCCATACCGTGTCCGTCCTCATGGACTGCGACACGGGGATCGACGACGCGCTCGCGCTCCTCTACCTGTGCAGCCAGCCGCACGTCGAGCTCGTCGCCGTGACGAGCACGCCCGGCAATGTCGACGCCGACCAGGTCGCCGCGAACAACCTGGCGCTCCTCGAACTCTGCGGCCGCGACGACGTCCCCGTTGCCATCGGGGCCCGGGCGCCGCTGTCCATCCCGCTCGTGACGACGCCCGAGACCCACGGTCCCCAGGGAATCGGGTACGCGGCGCTTCCCCCGGCACGGCGGGCACCCGAGGCGCGCGACGCCGTCGGGCTCTGGGTGGAGGCGGCACGCGCACGCCCCGGCGAACTCACGGCCCTCATCACCGCGCCGCTGACCAACTTCGCGCTCGCGCTGCGGGCCGAGCCGCGCTTGCCCGAGCTGCTGGCCGGAGTGGTGATCATGGGCGGGGCGTACAACTACCAGGGCAACACCACGCCGACCGCGGAATGGAACACGCACGTGGACCCGCACGCCGCCGCCGAGGTGTTCGCCGCGTATGCAGGCCATCCCGCGGACCGGCTCCCTGTCGTGTGCGCCCTCGAGACCACCGAGCGGATCGAGATGCACCCCGAGCACCTCGCTGCCCTCGCGGAGGCGGCGGGATGCGCGGAGCCGGAGGAGGTCCTGCCCGACCAGCCCGAGGGCGCGCGCAGCCGGGCATCCAGCCCCCTCGTGCGGCACGTGAGCGACATGCTGCGCTTCTACTTCGAATTCCACCGCCACTACGACCAGGGCTATGTCGCCCACGTGCACGACTACTTCGCGGCGAGCGTCGCGGCCGGAACCGCCCGCTACGCCACGCGCGCCGCGACAGTCCACGTCGAGACCGGCTCGCCCCGCCTCGCCGGCACCACGGTTGCCGACTACCGCGGCCTGTGGGGCGAGCCCCCCAACGCGCGGATCGTCTCGGAAAACCACCCCGACGAGGCCTTCGCCGAGCTTGTGGCGTCCCTCGGCGCCCTTGCGCGGCGACTGGACTAGACTGCACTGTGCCCCGGCAGCGCCGGGACAACCGCCGAGGTGACATAGGCGGCGTCGCCCCATCCACGAAGCACGACGCACTCGCAAAGGACCTCGCCCGGCCATGTCGCACCCCCTGACTGAAGACGCCCCGCGCCGAACGCCCCTGAGGACTGTGCTCATCGTCCTCGGCGCCGTGGCCATCGTCGCCACGTTCGTCTACCTTGTCGCGACGTCCCCGGCAGAGCCCGCGGACGTGCCCTCCTCGTCCGCCGCCCTCGTGGCGCTCACCGGCTACGGGATCGCGACGGCGCTCCTGTTCGCCGGGATCCTCCCGACGCTGCCGACCTCGACCCTCGTGCTCCTCCCCGTCGCGCTCGTGCTGAATATTGTGCTGGGCCAGTTCGTCGGTTCGAGCCTCGTCCCGATCTACCTCGACTCGATCGGCACGGTGCTCGTCGGATTCCTCGCAGGCCCCGCCGCCGGTGCCGCGACGGGTCTCCTGAGCACGATCGTGTGGTCGTTCTTCAACCCGACACTCATCCCGTTCGCCGCCGGGGCCGCGGTCATCGGCGCCCTCGCAGGGCTCGCCGCGCGGCTCGGCGCGGTCCGCCGCTTCTGGTGGGTTCCGGTCGCCGGCCTGGTCACGGGAGCCGTCGCCGCCGTGATCGGCGCCTCCGTCGCGGTCGCGGTGTTCGGCGGGACCTCGACGGGCGCGACCGGGGCCGTCATCGCCTTCTTCAGGGCCACCGGCGACAGCCTCGTGGATGCGGTCCTGAAGGGATCGATCTTCTCGGACCTCTGGGACAAGCCGATCACGTTCACGGTGGCGGCGCTGCTGGCCTACGCCCTTCCCCGGCGCACCAGCGGGCGTTTCGGCTTCGTGCGGCACCACCGCGTCCTGGCTGCCCAGAGGCAGGACTCCGAGGCGGCGCCTGCTGTCTGACGATCCTCATCTCCCTGCACGCGACGCCCCGGGGAGCGTCAATCCCCTCACCGGGCTCGCGCTCGCGGCGGCAGCGCTCGTGCTCTGCTTCGCCGTGGCGCACTGGGCGGTGTGGGCCGGGACGATCGTGCTGGCCGCGGCGGCCTCGGCAAGGGCCGGGACGCTGGGACGGGTGGCTGTGGCTGCCGGCGTGGTCGTCGCGCCTTTCGCCCTGTGGGCGCTCGTCATCCACGGGTCCTTCTTCCCGGAGGGGCGCACCGTGCTGCTCGCAGCCGGACCGCTGAGGGTCACCGCCGAGGGGCTGGCCTACGCCGGGTCCTTCGTGCTGCGGACCGCGGCGGCCGTGGCGGTGATGCTCGCCTTCTCGCTGTGGGTCGATGTGGCTGTGCTCCGCGCCGCCCTCGTGCGCCGGAGAGTCCCACCGCAGCTGGGGTACGTCCTCGCCGCGTCGCTCGGCCTCGCGGGCGTCGTGGGGGACCGCCTCCGTCGCATCCGCGAGGCGCAGGAGGCCCGCGGACTCGTCGTCGGAGCGGGTCCGGGGTCACGGCTGCTCGCGGCGCGGCTCCAGATCGTGCCGCTCGTGCTCGGCCTCCTCGACGAAGCCGGGGAGCGGGCGATGGCGCTCGATGCGCGAGGCCAGACCCTGCCTGGGCCGCGCACCTCGTATGTCGACGAGCCGGACTCCGCAGCGCAGCGCGCCCTGCGCTGGGCCCTCGTCGTGACGGCCGGGGCCGCGGCTGTGGGGACAGTCGTCGCGGCCGTCGCGGGAACGACGGGCGGATGACACCGCGCGCTGCGCAGCCGGTGCTCGCTGCGGACATCCGGTCCTTCTCCTACGACCGCGCGGCCCCGGTCCTGCGCGGCGTCCGGGTCGAGCTGCCGCCCGGCTCGCTCAGCGCCGTGCTGGGCGGGTCGGGCAGCGGGACGTCCACGCTCGCGAAGCTGCTCTCGGGCTGGGCGGTGTCCGGCGGGCACGGAGTGTTCGACGGGACGCTTGCCCTCAGGCCGGCTGGCTCCGGGCAGCGCACCACGCTCGAGTTCCGGGGCGGCCCGGACGATCCCAGGCTGAGGCTCGGGGCCTGGGGACAGCATGTCGCCTACGTCCCGCAGCGTGCGACGGACCTCCTGACCGGTGCGGCGCAGACGGTCGGCGAGGAACTCGCCTTCGCCCTCGAACAGCGGGGGATGCCCCGCGAGCAGATGCGCCGCCGCGTCGCCGAGGCCGCGCGCGCCGTCGGGCTCTCGGCCCTTCTCGGGAGGCACCCGGCCCACCTGTCCGGCGGGGAGCAGCGCCGCCTCGCACTCGGCTGCGCGCTCGTCGGGCGGCCGACCGTGGTGGTGCTGGATGACCCGTCGGCATCGCTCGACGCCGCCGGCCGCGCGGACCTCGGGCAGCTCATCGACACGCTGCGCGCCGCGGGGACGGCCGTGGTCGTCGTCGGGATGTGCGCCGATCGGCTCGCCCGCCGTGCGGACCACTGGGTGCTCCTGGCCGCCGGGGCTCCCGCCGCAGAGGGAACCCCCGAGCAGGTCCTGGCCACGGAGGCCTTCCGGCTCTCCGGGGTCCTGCCGCAGGACCCCGCGGACGCCGCGCCGGACGCCCCCTCCCAGCGGTCAGCGGCCGGCAGCGCGGCGGTGCGGGCCCTCTCGGCGGCGGCACCGGCTGACCCCGCGCTCGCGGAGCTCGCGACGGTCTCGTTCGCCTACCCGGGCGCCCCGTCATGGGTGCTGGACCACGCGGACCTCGAAGTGCGCCCGGGCGAGGTGGTCGCACTCGCCGGGCCCAACGGGGCGGGGAAGTCCACGGCCCTGAAACACTTCGCCGGCATTGCGCGGCCCACCCGAGGGACCGTGCGCATTGCCGGCCGGGATATCGCGCGTGTCCCCGCGGGGCGGGTCGCGGACACGGTGGGCACCCTCTTCCAGGATCCGCGCGACCAGCTCTTCGCCCGGAGCGTCCTGCGCGAGGTCGAGTTCGGCCTCCGCCTCGGGCCGCGGGGCCGCGCGAGGAGGTCCCGCGCCGAGGTCCGGCGTCGGGCGCTTCGGGCACTCGACTCCGTCGGCCTCGGCTCCCGGGCGGGGGAGCACCCGTACGATCTCACCGCCTCCGGACAGCGGCTGACCGCCCTTGCCGCGGTCATCGCCCGCGGGCCCCGTGTCCTGCTCCTCGACGAGCCCACGGTCGGCCTTGACCGCCACGGGCTCGCCTGCCTCGAGCGCCTCGTCGCCAGCGCGGCGGAGTCGGGCGCCGCCGTCGTGCTCTCGACCCACGCCGCCGCGTGGGCGCGCGCCCGGGCCGATCGCGTGCTGGCCATCGCGGACGGGCGCTTCGTCGCGGCGGAGTGACTCGCCAGCGTCGGGGGGCTGCCGTTCCGGTAGTGTTCTCGGCTAGGGGCGTCTGCGCCCGGCGCCCCCAGCGGGGCGGAAGTGCCAGAGGAGGATGCGTGCACGCGGCGTGGGAGCGTTGGGACAGCTTCTGGGTGGCAGGCGTCCGGCGGGGCGCGGTGTTCCGGGCGTTCGACGGCGGCCTCCTCACCACGCGCGTCGCGTTCCAGGATGCCACCGGGACCCCTTTCGCCTCGGAATCGCTCGTGCGCCTCACGGACGACGGGGAGACGTGGCGGGCCTACCGCTACCGGCAGGAGCCGGGTGGGCTCGGCGAGGGCCTGCGCCGTGACGAGTCCGGCCTGGGCGTGGACACACTGCCGGCAAGCGGCGAGTACCTCCTCGTCGCCCAGTTCGCGGCCTCCTCACGCGGCATCGCGACCTACCTGCGCGTCGACGAGGCCTGCCCCGAGGCAGCACCCGCTCCCGCGCAGCTGCGCCGCGGCCCCGCCGAGCCCGTGGACCTGCCGGATGGACGCAGCATCCGCGCCGAGCGGCTCGATGTCACCGCTGGCGGGATGCGGGTGGCCACCTACTGGGCGCACGACGGCGGGGTCGTGCGGACCGCCTCCGCCGGCACTCTGGCCTTCGCCTGCCCGGGGGACAGAGAAGCCCTCGCGGGGATCGCGCCGCGACTTGGCGCGTTCCTCCGCGAGGGCTTCGGGGGCTGACCGGCCTCCGCCCGGAGAACCCGGGCGAGCCGCGTCTCAGATCTCCGGGTGGAACCGCTTCCCGTTGATGCGCTCGGACGCGCCGACCCGGTCCAGGTAGGGCGTGATCCCGCCCAGGTGCATGGGCCACCCCGCCCCCAGGATCATGCACAGGTCCACGTCCTCGGGGCCGGCCACCACGCCCTCGGCGAGCATGAGGCCGATCTCCTCGGCGAGCGCGTCCTGGCAGCGGGTGAGGACCTGCTCGGCCGTGGACGGTGTGCTGCCGAACCGCAGGAGGGCGAGCGTCGCCTCCGGGACCTCGCGCCCGCCGTCGGCCGCCCGAGCCCAGAGGCCCTTGACGCCTGCGTCGATGAGCGCCTGCTGGTTTGCCGAGACGTGGAAGCGGTCGCCGAAGGCGGCGCGCAGGGACTCGGCGACGTGCTGCGCGACAGGCAGCCCGACCATCTCGGCGAGCGTGAACGGAGTCATGGGCAGGCCCATCGGGGCCAGGGCGCCGTCCGCGACCTCGGCGGGCGTGCCCTCGTCGAACGCCGCCGTGACCTCGCCCATGAGGCGCAGCAGCACCCGGTTCACGACGAACGCCGGGGCGTCCTTGACGAGCACGGCGGTCTTCTTCAGGCCCCTCGCCAGGGCGAACGCGGTGGCCAGCACCGCGTCGTCGGTCTGCGGGGCGCGCACAACCTCGATGAGCGGCATGACGGCGACCGGGTTGAAGAAGTGGAATCCGACTACGCGCTCGGGGTGGGCCAGATCCTGCGCCATCGCCGTGACGGAGAGCGAGGACGTGTTGGTGGCGAGGATGCATTCCGGCTTGACCACCGCCTCCACTTCGGCGAGCACCTGCTTCTTGACCGCGAGTTCCTCGAACACGGCCTCGATGACGAAGTCCGCGTCGGCGAACTCGGCCTTCGACACCGAGCCGGTGACCAGCGCCTTGGTGCGGTTGGCGGCGTCGGCGGAGATCCGGCCCTTGGCGAGCAGCCTGTCCACCTCGGCGTGGACGTGCCCCACGCCCTTCTCCACCCGGGCCTGGTCGACGTCCGTCATCACGACGGGGACCTTCAGCTGCCGCGCGAACACGAGGGCAAGCTGGCCGGCCATGAGTCCCGCTCCGACGACCCCGACCTTGGTCACGGGCCGCGCGAGCTTCGCCTCCGGCGCCCCAGCGGGCCGCTTGGCGCGCTTCTGGACGAGGTCGAGGAAGGCGTACACGGTGTCGCGGAACTGCGGGGACTGCATGAGCCCGGTGAGTGCGGCGACTTCGAGCTCGGCGGATTCCTCCTGCGTGGCGTGCGCCCCCGCTTCGAACACATCGAGCACCTTGCCGGGGGCCGGAGCGGCATCCGATGTCTTCGCGCTGACGACGGCGCGCGCGGCCTTCGCGGCCTCGGCCCATCGCTGCGCTGCGGCAGCGTCCTCGCGGGGTTCGACGGCGTGCGGCCGCTCCACGGTGGTGGCGCCGGAGAGCACCGAGGCGGCCCACACGAGGGAACGCTCGAGGAAGTCGGCCGGCTCGAAGAGGGCGTCGGCGATCCCGAGCGCGAACGCCTCCGTGCCGCGAAGGGTGCGGTTGCTGTTCAGCGGGTTCTCGATCATCACCCTGAGCCCGGCCTCGGGCCCCGTGAGCCGGGGGAGGCGCCATACTCCGCCCCAGCCCGGGATGAGTCCGATGAACGCCTCCGGCAGCCCGATGCCCTGGGCGCCCGCGGAGACTGTGCGGTACGTGCACGCGAGCGCGATCTCGAGGCCGCCGCCGAGGGCGACTCCGTTGATGAAGGCGAAGGTCGGCACGCCGACTCCGTCCGCGAGGAGGTCATAGGCGGCATGGCCGAGGCGCGCCATCTGCTCGCCGGCCGCGGGATCGCGCAGGGTCTTGACCGTCGTCAGGTCGGCGCCGGCGACGAGGAAGTACGGCTTGCCCGTGACCGCCACGGCGTGGATCTCTCCCGCCGCCGCCCGGGCCCGCAGCCCTTCCAGCCTCCGGCCGAGTTCGATGAGCGTATTGGGGCCGAGGGTGGTGGGCCGGGTGTGGTCGAGGCCGTTGTCGAGCGTGATCAGCGCGATCCGGACAGGGCCGCCGTCCGTGGGCACCTCGACGTCCTTCACGAGCGAGTGGGTGACCACTTCGTCGGGCACGTGGGCGGCGAGCCCCGCAAAGGCGTCGAACCGCGAGGTGGGGGTAGTGGCGCTCATTCACTCGCCCTTCCGGTAGTCGGGGTGGTGGGGGTTCTCCCAGATGACGGTGCCGCCCATGCCGAGGCCGATGCACATCGTCGTCATGCCGTAGCGGACGCTCGGGTCCTCGGCGAACTGGCGGGCGAGCTGGGTCATGAGTCGCACGCCCGAGGAGGCGAGCGGGTGGCCGACCGCGATCGCTCCGCCGTAGCGGTTGACGCGCGGGTCGTCGTCGGCGATCCCGAAGTGGTCCAGGAAGCTCAGGACCTGGACGGCGAAGGCCTCGTTGATCTCGAACAGGCCGATGTCCTCGATTCCCAGGCCGGCCTTGGTCAGGGCCTTCTCGGTGGCTGGGACCGGACCGATGCCCATGACCTCCGGCTCGACGCCCGCGAACGCGAAGGCCACGAGGCGCATCTTCGGCTCGAGTCCGAGTTCTTCGGCGGTCTCCGCCGACGTGAGCAGGCACGCCGTCGCACCGTCGTTGAGGCCCGCGGCGTTGCCCGCGGTGACCCTGCCATGGGGGCGGAACGGGGTCCGGAGTCCGGCGAGGTCCTCGAGCGTGGTGCCCGGCCGCGGCGGCTCGTCTGCAGTCGCGAGGCCGAACCCCTCGCCGGGCCGGTGCGTGGCGACGGGGACGAGATCGGGCTGGATCCTCCCGTCCCCGTATGCTGCGGCGAGCTTGGCCTGGGAGGCGACGGCGTAGGCGTCGGCGCGCTCCCTGGTGATGGCCGGGAAGCGGTCGTGGAGGTTCTCGGCCGTGTTGCCCATGTTCAGCGCTGCGGGGTCCACGAGCCTCTCGGACATGAAGCGCGGGTTCGGGTCGGCCCCCGCACCCATCGGGTGGCTGCCCATGTGCTCGACGCCGCCGGCGATCACGACGTCGTACGCGCCCACCCCGATGCCGCTCGCCGTCGTCGTCACGGCCGTCATGGCACCGGCGCACATGCGGTCGACGGCGAAGCCGGGGACGCTGCGGGGAAGGCCCGCGAGGAGTGCGGCAGTGCGCCCGATCGTGAGCCCCTGGTCTCCGGTCTGGGTGGTGGCCGCGATGGAGACCTCGTCCACGCGCTCGGCCGGCAGCGACGGGTTGCGGCGCAGCAGCTCGCGGATGGTCTTGACGACGAGGTCGTCGGCGCGGGTGCCATGGTAGATCCCCTTCTCGCCGGCTCTGCCGAAGGGGGTGCGGACGCCGTCGACGAAGACGACGTCCCTGATGTGACGTGCAGTACTCATGCCGCTAATGTTACTGACCAGTAACATCTGTGGCAATGGGGTCGGTCAGTCCTCGACGGTGTCCTTCCTGGCCTTCGCAGCAAGCGGCTCTGGGTGCTCGAACGCGTCGAGGATGAGCGGGGCCACATGCTGGATCTGCCACTCACGCGCACCCAGTCCCCGAAGCGCGGCGGCCAGTGACCCCAGCGTCAGCGGCTCCGGGGGGCGCCACGCGACACGTCGCAGGTGGTCCGGCGTCAGGAGGTTCTCGGTGGGCATGTGCAGCGCGTCCGCGGCCGCCGCGACGCGCGGGCGTGCGGTCTTGAACCGCGCCGCCGCCTCCGGGTCGCGCTCGTCCCAGACCCGTGGCGGAGGCGGCGCGGAGCTGGGAACATGCAGCGGAGGGAGCTCTTCGAGGCGACGCGCTGCCGCGATGGCGCGGAGCCACCGGGGCGCCTCGCGCTGGGCGGCGCGCCCGTGGAAGCCCTTGGTGGTCAGCAGCTGGGGGACGGTGGTCGGCATGGCACGCGCCACCGCGACGAGCGCCGAGTCGGGGATGAGCTTGCCGGGGGCGATGTCACGCTTCGCCGCGAGCGCGTCGCGCTCGAGCCACAGCTCGCGGACGGCGGCGAGCTGGCGCCGGTCACGGATCTGGTGGACCCCCGAGGTGCGGCGCCAAGGGTCCTGCTTCGGCTCCGGGACGCCCGCCGCGAGGATCGCTGCGAACTCCTCCTCGGCGAAGCCGAGCTTGCCCTGGCCTTCGAGCAGCTCGATCAGCTCCTCGCGCAGCTCGACCAGGACCTCGACATCGAGCGCCGCATACCGCAGCCACGGCTCGGGGAGCGGTCGCGTCGACCAGTCGGCGGCCGAGTGCTCCTTGGCGAGGCCGAACCCCAGCATCTGCTCGACAACGGCGGCGAGCCCCACACGCGGGAGCCCTGCGAGCCGGGCCGCGAGCTCGGTGTCGAAGAGCCTGTCGGGCCACATCCCCAGCTCGGCGAGGCACGGAAGGTCCTGCGTGGAGGCGTGGATGATCCATTCGACGCCGCGCAGGGCCTCGTTGATGATCTTCAGGTCGTCGAAGGGCTCCGGGTCGATGAGCCACGTGCCCGCGCCCTCGCGGCGGATCTGGACGAGGAAGGCCCGTTGCCCGTAGCGGAAGCCTGAGGCGCGTTCGGCGTCGACGCCGGCGGGTCCCGTTCCGGCCGCGATCGCCCGGGCCGCGCGCTCGAGCCCCTCGTCGGTGGAGATGACGAGCGGGACACCGTCCCGCGGCGCGTCGAGGTCCACGACAGCGGGGACCGGCACTTCGAAGCCCTCGACGGCGATGTGCGCGGCTCTGCGGATCACGGATGCCGCGGGAACGTCGGCCGCGGCGCCGGCGGGCACGGCATCGGACCGCCGCCCTGACGCTGCTGTGGGAGCGTCGTCGTCCTTCGGGTGGGGAACGTCGTGGGGCTGAGCGGTCATGGTGACGTCAGTGTACCGCCGGTGCAGGCTGTGCCGGCGGCGCTCACGGCTTCTCCACAGGGCGGGGACGGCGCCAGTGAAGCGCTGCGACACCCGGCGGGAGAGGCGGCACGCCTGCGAAGCTGCAGACCATGTCGCACCATGCCTCGAGGTGGTCCCTCATCTGCGGGCCGGCGGGAGTCCACGAGGCCCTCAGCTCGATGTCGATCGCGTCACTGCGCCCGGCAAGGGTCCCGAAGGACTCCGAGAGCACGCGTGTCGCAGTCCCGCCCGCGGCTGCATAGTCGGCGTGGTGCTTCTCGAGCGACTCCACGAGCCATGTCCAGGCGACGGAGCCCAGCAGGGCGTCGTTCCCCATCTCGGGCTCGAGCTGGGCGCGGATGTAGGTGACGATGCGGAACGTTCCCTCCCAGACCACGGGCGGCTCGGGGTCGTGCAGGAGGATGAACCTGCCAGTCGCCAGTTCCTCGTCGTCGTCGCGCACCTCGGCCTCGAGGGCTACGGCGTACGGGGCCAGACGGGCCGGAGCCGGAATCTCCTTGAGCCCCAGCTCGCGCCGGTTCGACGCGCTGCGGAGTGAGCGCAGAGCGCTGACGAAATCCGCAGGCAGGTGTGCTAGTGCGGTCACCTCACCAGCGTACGCTCAGGCCCTTCGGCCCCTCTGGAGCGGCGCGCCGGTCCAGAGGGGCCGAGCGTCGCCGGCCGGCCCAGGCTCACCGCCCCAGTTCCGCCCGCAGCGCCTCGGCGAACCGGTCGACATCCTCGGGGGTCGTGTCGAAGGAGCACATGCAGCGGACCTCGCGGCGGGAGGCGTCCCAGTCGTAGAAGCGGAACTTCTCCCGCACGCGGTCAGCCACTCCCTCGGGCAGGATCGCAAAGACCCCGTTGGACTCGGTGGGCTGGGTGAGCTCGACGCCGTCGAGCCCTTCGACGGCCGAGCGGAGGCGGGCTGCCATCGCGTTGGCGTGTGCCGCCGAGCGCAGCCAGAGGCCGTCCTCGAGGAGGGCGAGGAACTGGGCCGAGACGAAGCGCATCTTGGAGGCGAGCTGCATGTCCATCTTGCGCAGGTACGTGAGTCCGCGCGCCGCCTCGGGGTTGAGCGCGACGACGCATTCGCCGAACAGCATGCCGTTCTTCGTCCCGCCGAAGGAGAGGATGTCGACCCCCGCGCCCGAGGTGAACTCGCGCACCGGGACTCCGAGCGCCGCAGCCGCGTTCGCGAGCCGGGCCCCGTCCATGTGCACGCTCATGCCGCGGGCGTGGGCGTGCTCGGTGATCGCCCGGACCTCCTCCACCGAGTAGCGGGTCCCGAGCTCGGTGGACTGGGTGATCGAGACGGCGAGCGGCTGTGCACGGTGCTCGTCGCCCCAGCCCCAGGCCTCCCGGTCGATGAGTCCAGGGGTGAGCTTGCCGTCCGGGGCAGGGACGGCGAGGAGCTTGATCCCGCCTACGCGCTCGGGTGCGCCGTTCTCGTCCACGTTGATGTGGGCGGTCGTCGCGCACACCACGGCGCCCCAGCGCGGGAGCAGCGACTGGAGGGAGACGACGTTCGCGCCGGTGCCGTTGAACACCGGGTACGCTTCGGCCGCCTCTCCGAACAGGCCCTTGACGGCCTCCTGGAGCCTCGCCGTGTAGTCGTCCTCGCCGTAGGCGACCTGGTGGCCGCCGTTCGCAGCGGCGAGCGCGGCGAGCACCTCGGGGTGCACGCCGGAGTAGTTGTCCGACGCGAAGCCGCGCACGCCCGGATCGTGGAGCGGCCACCCGGACGGGGCGGCGGGCAGCGGCACGGAGGCGGGCACGGTCGGAGCAGGGGAGTCAGTCACAGTCACAGTATGCCTAAGGGTGTCGGTGTCTACAGGGGGTCTCGGGGAGCCGCGGACGCCTCACGCCGTGAGGTCGAGGCGCGCGCCGTTGACCGCGGCGGCGTCGTCGGAGAACAGCTCGACGGCGCGCGCTGCGAGCGCGTCCACATGGGTGTAGCCCGCGAAGCTCCGCTCGGGGCTCTTGGCGCGCATCGCCTCGTCGAGCAGGGCCTTGACGGCGAGGACGACGGCGGCGCTCGTCTGGGGGAGCGGCCCCTCCTTCCGCGCGGACTGCACGGCGGCGAGGCCCTGGGCCATGGCCCGCGTCCAGGCCTCGGCAGCAGCCTTGGCCGCCTGGTAGTTCGCGTTCGCCGCGCTGGGGCGCGCGAGCGTGGTCGTGGAGACCATGGCGAAGCGTCCGCGCGGCGACGCCGCGATGGCGTCGAAGAAGGCGCGCGAGGTGTTCCGCAGGGTCGTGATGGCGCCGCGGGCCAGGAAGTCCCAGTCGGCGTCGTCCTGGTCCGCGAGGGTGCCGCCTCCGCGCCACCCGCCGACGAGGTGGATGACCCCGTCGACCGCGCCGAACCGGGCGCTCACGTCCGCGGAGAGCCGCTGGACCGCTGCGAAGTCGGCGAGGTCGCACGCGAACTGGGGTACCCCGGCGTCGTGCGCGGGGTCCCCGAAGACCTCGGCGAGGTGCCCCGTCCTGCTGCCCACGGCGATCGCCGTCGCGCCGGCGGCGCGCAGGGCACGCACGGCCGCCACCCCCGAGGCCGCCGTGGCCCCGGCGACGACGACCACCGCACCCTCCGCGCCGGCGGACGGCGACCGCGGAGGCTGGCTGTCCGTGCTCACGCGGCCGCCGGGGGCAGGGCGGTCTCCCCGGTGATCCCGGCGGTCGACTCGACGACAGTGCGCATCTTCTTCTCCAGGGCCTCGTAGAACATCGACAGCGGGAACTCGTCGTCGAGGACCTGGTCCGTGAGCTCGCGCGGGGTGCCCGTCAGGGGCAGGGCGTCGGGGCCCTTGGCCCACACGGAGGCCGGGTGCGGCGTCACGGTGCCCGAGATGAGCTCGTACGCTGCGAGCCAGTGTGCCACCTTCGGCCGGTCGATGGAACGCCAGTAGAGCTCATCGATGGCGTTGCCGAGGGCGCTCACGACGTCGGGCACCTCCGCCCAGTCGATCGTGAGCTTGGTGTCGGTCCAGTTCAGGACGCGGTGCTGGTGCATCCACGCGAAGAGCAGCTGGCCGCCGAGGCCGTCATAGTTGCGCACGCGGCCGCCCGTGATGGCGAACCGGAAGATCCGGTCGAAGACCACGGCATACTGCACGAGCTTCGCGTGCTTCCGGGCCGCCGGGTCCGCAGTCTCGTCCCACTCGATCTTCACGCACTCCCGGAAGGCGGTGAGGTCGCAGCGGAGCTCCTCGAGCGAGTAGAGGAAGAACGGCATGCGCTGCTTGATCATGAAGGGGTCGAACGGGAGGTCGCCGCGCATGTGCGTGCGGTCGTGGATGAGATCCCACATGACGAAGGTCTCCTGCGCGAGCCCCTGGTCCGCGATGAGCTCGGCGGCCTCCTCGGGCAGGTCGAGGTTGGTGATCCTCGCCGCCGCGTCGAGGACTCGGCGGAACCGGGCGGCTTCCCGGTCCGCGAAGATCGCCCCCCAGGTGAACGTCGGGACCTCGCGCATCGCCACGGTCTCCGGGAACAGCACGGCGGAGTTCGACGCGTAGCCCGGCGTGAAGTCGAGGAAGCGGATCGGCACGAACAGCCTGTTGCTGTATTCGCCGGCCTCGAGCTGCGCGATGAAGTCGGGCCAGACGACCTCCACCAGGACGGCCTCGACGAAGCGGTTCCTGCTGCCGTTCTGGGTGTACATCGGGAAGACGACGAGGTGCTGGCGGCCGTCGGCCCTCTCCAGCTGCGGCTGGAAGGCGACGAGCGAGTCCAGGAAGTCCGGTACCCCGAAGCCGCCCGCCGACCACGCGCGGAAGTCGGCTGCGAGCAGGCGGAGGTACTCGGCGTCGTGCGGGAAGCGCGGGGCGAGGGCCTCGACGCCGGCCACGATCAGCTCCACGAGCGCTGCTGCGCGGTCCCGGCTGTCCGGCTCCGGGACCGAACCGTCCTGCGCTTGGAGGCCCTGGAGCTCGATGGCTGCACTCTTCAGGGAGAGCCACGCGGGATCGTTCTGGACCGGGGCATGGGGAGTGGACGCGCTGGGAGTCGCGACGGCGATGGCGGACATGTCACTCTCGCTTTCTTCTGCTGGTGAGTCGAGCGTAGCGAGAGGGCGGACACACTGGGCCTAAGAAGCCCCGAGCATCAGGAAGTCTTGGTCTCAGGTCTGCAGGAAGGCCGAGCGGCGGGCCGCGCGCTGGTCCTCACCAGGCTCGGCCCGCCGCAGAGGGGCAGGATCCTGACGCGGGCCCGTCAGCCCTCGTCGGGGACGAGCGTCAGGGAGATCGAGTTGATGCAGTACCGCTGGTCGGTGGGCGTCGCGTAGCCCTCACCCTCGAACACGTGGCCGAGGTGCGAGTCGCAGGTGGCGCAGCGGACCTCGATCCGCTCCATGCCGAGGGTCCTGTCGTGCAGGTACACGACCGCGTCCTCGGCGAGAGGGGCCCAGAACGAGGGCCAGCCGCAGTGCGAGTCGAACTTCTCCTGGCTGGTGAACAGCTCGGCGCCGCAGGCCCGGCACCGGTAGGAGCCGCGCGTGTGGGTGTTCCAGTACTCGCCGGTGAAGGCGCGTTCCGTCCCGGCCTGCCGGAGGACCTGGTACTCCTCGGGGCTCAGCTGGGCACGCCACTCGGCGTCCGACTTGCGGACCTTCTCGCGGGCGGGATCGGGGGAGGGGGTTGTCGGGGTGGTGTCCATGCTCAGAACAACGTTCAGGAGTCCCCGATGAATCCCGTCCCCGCGTACAGGTGCAGGACGGGGATGCCGAGCCTGCGCTGGGCCTGGTTCGCCCAGTCGGTGTGGAACGTGTCCTCGATGGCGTGGGGGAGCGTCACCACCACGGCCTGCTCTGCCGCCGTGGCGGAGGCGCGGTCGGCGAGGGCCTGCACGGGGTCCCCCTCGATGATGCTCCCCGAGACGTCGGTTCCGAGTCCTTCGAGGGCGGCGAGGGACGTGGCGAGTGCAGTCTGGGCGAGCGCGCGCGCCGACTCGGGGCCCGGCCCCTTGTCCGTGAGGCCGCCGACGGCCTTGCCGAACTCGAGCATCGAGAGGTGGTCGAGGAAGTCGACCACGAGACGGCGCTTGCGGCCGGCGGGGACAAGGATCTCGAGACGGGCCATGCCGTTCTCGAGGAGGCCCTCGACCGCCTTGCGCTCGCTGGGGCCCAGTGCCACTTCGGTCAGGATGAGGATCGGCGCGCTCATGCACTCAGACTAGCCGCACGCGACACAATGAGAGCATGCCGCACCGTGTTCGTCCCGCCAAGGCGGGCGCTGCCCGCTCGGGCCGCCCCTCGCCGTCGTCCGCCGCCGAGCCGCTCCCACGCACGTTCTGGGCAGCCGCGGGCGCCGGCGCCGCGCTCCTGGCCGCCTCCGCGGCCGCCGCATCCAGCTCGGCCCTTGCCGCGTACTTCGCGCGCCGGATCGTCACCCCGGAACGGGTCAAGGCGGAGGACCAGGAGGTCCTCGCCGTCCAGGGCGAGGGGGAAACGCGCCGCGTGATCCTCCGCGCCACGGCGGAGACGACGGTCGACGGCGAGTACAGCCTCTTCTTCGACCGCGGCGCCGGCCACGTCCGCCTGGGGCATCTCGAGGACTACGCCCCCGAGGAGTCCACCGTGACCAGGCCGGTGCTCGCCGAGTACTCGGGAGACCTCACGAAGGCGGTCCGCGCGCGCTGGAGCGGCTTCGTGTACAGCACGCCGGCGGACCTGGGGCTCGACTTCCGCGACATCGAGCTCCCCCTCGACGTGGGCGCCGCACCGGCGTGGCTCGTCCCGGCCAGCCACGCTTCGCCCACGTGGGCGATCATGGTCCACGGACGGGGTGCCACGCGCGGCGAGTGCCTCCGCGCGCTCCCCACGGCGCAGGAGCTCGGGCTGACGAGCCTCGTCATGTCCTACCGCAACGACGGCGACGCCCCCTCGACCCCTGACGGCCGCTACGGGCTCGGGATGACCGAGTGGCGCGACGTCGAGGTCGCCATCCAGTACGCGCTCGACGCCGGCGCCCGCGACGTCGTGCTCTTCGGATGGTCCATGGGAGGGGCCATCGCCCTCCGGGCCGCCGACTCCTCGACGCTGAGGGAGAACGTGCGGGCCCTGGTGCTCGACGCGCCGGTGGTGGACTGGGTGCATGTCCTGGCGTTCCAGGCCAAGCTCAACCGCATCCCCTCACGGGTGGGGCGGTTCGGCCAGGTGCTCCTCGGCCATCCGTGGGGACGTCGGCTCACCGGGCTCGCGGCACCGTTGGACTTCAAGGCGATGGACTGGGTGACCCGGGCCGTCGAGCTGCGGACGCCGACCCTCGTGCTGCACAGCGTCGACGACGACTTCGTGCCCGTCGCCCCCTCCCTCGAGCTTGCGAAGCGGAACCCGGAGATGGTCACTCTGGAGACGTTCCGGCACGCCCGGCACACCAAGGAGTGGAACGTGGACCCCGAACGCTGGGAACGGGCGGTGCGCACGTGGCTCAGGGAGCAGCTCGCGCCGCGGCGAGGCCCGGGAGGCACCGTCTGACGCGCCGCTGACGCGTCAGGCGCGCACCTCAACCGACGCTGCGGACCGTGGCGACAACCGCGCCGGTGAGCCTGACGAGATCATCGGGGGCGAGTTCGATGTCGAAGCCCCGCCGGCCGCCGGACACGAGCACGGTGGCATGCTCGAGGGCCGAGTCGTCGATGACGGTGGGGGAGGGCTGGCGCTGCCCCAGGGGCGAGATCCCGCCCACGACGTATCCGGTGCGCCGTTCGGCGGCGGCGGAGTCGGCCATCGCCGCCTTCTTCCCCCCGAGGGCTGCGGCGGCCGCCTTCAGGTCCAGACTGCCGGAGACGGGGACGACGGCGACGCAGAGCCGGCTCCCGCTGCCTGCGGCCACCTCCACCATGAGCGTCTTGAACACCCGCCCGGGCTCCACCCCGAGGGCGTCCGCCGCCTCGAGGCCGTAGCTGCCGGCCGACGGGTCGTGGTCGTAGGTGCGGGCGGTGTACGCGATCCCGGCAGCGTCGAGGGCCGTCGTGGCGGGTGTGGCGGGACCGTGGTGCCCGGGTCCGTCCGCCTCCTGCGCCTTCTTGGACTTCCTGCCCACGTCAGACGCCGATCGGGCACTCCCCGCGGACCTTGCGCTTGATCCGGGCGAGCATGGCTGACATCCCGCGCATGCGCAGCG
Source organism: Sinomonas sp. B1-1 (assembly GCF_050474465.1). Classification (NCBI taxonomy): domain Bacteria; kingdom Bacillati; phylum Actinomycetota; class Actinomycetes; order Micrococcales; family Micrococcaceae; genus Sinomonas; species Sinomonas sp. B1-1. The sequence goes on from NZ_JBCHVF010000001.1 coordinate 193,322, forward strand.
GAGTCACCGCCCGCGTGAGGCCGAGCTCCTCGGGCATGTCGTCGGGGACTGCGAGGATCTCCGCGGCCGTGAGTCCATCGAGGCCTTCGTGCAGCACTGAAGCGAAGCCCCGCGTGGTCGGAGCCTCCGCCGGGGCCGAGAAGAACAGCCGGACGACCGGCCCGGCCGCCTGCGCGGTACCTTCCGCGGGCGCCTCCGTCTCGATCGCGATGAAGAGCGGCGACTGGCACTCGACCACCTGCTCGAGCATCTCGGGGTGGTCCCTGAGCCGCTCCGGCAGGTCGGGGAGCGACCGGGAGAATTCGAGCAGCAGCTGCAGCCGCTCGCGTTCGTCCACGGCCTGGAAGTCTTCGACGATCTCCGCCAGTGCAGCGGGCATGGTGTTCGTGCTCATCCCTTCAAGGGTACGCGCAAGGCCCCGCCGCACGGCGCGTGTTCGCCGTGGGCGGGGCCCAGTGTGACGTCGGGTTGCGGCAGCGCCGCTTCCGCCTCCCTGATCCGGGCGGCTCAGGTGCCGCGGTTCAGGCCAGCGGCCACGTGCTGTCCTTCCGCCTGCCTGATCCGGGCGGCTCAGGTGACGCGGTTCAGCCCAGCGGCCACGTGCCTCGCTCTTCCCCCTTCACAATCGGAACCCGCACCGCGTTTCCCCACTCGGTCCACGAGCCGTCGTAGTTGCGGACGGTGTCGAAGCCCAGGAGGTACTTCAGCGCGAACCACGTGTGGCTCGAACGCTCGCCGATGCGGCAGTACGCCACGACGTCGTCGCCGGGCGTGAGGCCGGCCTCGCCGAGGTAGAGCGCCTCAAGCTCTTCGCGTGACCTGTACGTGCCGTCCTCGGCGGCGGCGCGCGCCCACGGGATCGACGCCGCGGTAGGGATGTGGCCGCCGCGCAGCGCGCCCTCCTCGGGGTAGGCGGGCATGTGGGTGCGCTTGCCGGTGTACTCGTCGGCGGAGCGCACATCGATGAGCGGCTTGCCCAGGTGCGCCAGGACGTCGTCCTTGAACGCGCGGATCGGCGCGTCGTTGCGCTCGACCACGGGGTAGTCGCCCTCGACCGGGGCCGGCACCTCCGTCGTCAGCTCGCGGCCTTCGGCGATCCACTTGTCCCGGCCGCCGTCGAGGAGGCGAACGTCCTCGTGGCCGAACAGCGTGAACACCCAGAGGGCGTAGGCCGCCCACCAGTTCGACTTGTCGCCGTAGATCACCACGGTCGTGTCGCGGGAGATGCCCTTGGAGGCAAGGAGCTTCGCGAAGGCGGGGCCGTCGACATAGTCGCGGGCAACCTCATCGTTCAGGTCGGTGTGCCAGTCGATCTTGACGGCACCGGGGATGTGGCCCGTCTCGTAGAGGAGCACATCCTCGTCGGACTCCACGACGACCAGCTTGCCGTCGCCGACAGCGCCGGAGGCGATCTGCTCGGCAAGCCACTCGGTGGACACGAGGCGCTCGGGGTGGGCATAGGCAGCGAACTTCTCGCTGCTGTCGACGGGGTAGCTCATGGTGTGCCTTTCGCTCGGCTGAGCCAGGGCGCGGGGCAGCCGGGATGCCCGGGAAGTCCTCGCTCCTGAGTGGTCGAATCAAGCCTAGCCAGCGTTCCCTGTGCGCGCTCGCGCCCGCCGTCGGACCTGTCACGGTGCGCAACATGGGGGGCGCCCCGGGCCGAGGGGGGAAGGGCCAAACGTGTGCGGTCTCCCACATACCGCCCTCTGCGGCCGGACCGAAACGATATCCTTGTCCCTGCCCCTTCTGAGAGCCCACCCCCTGGACGGAAATTCTTGGCGACTGTCGCACACCTCACCACCCGAACGCCCAGAGTCTCCGTCGAGGAGCTCTTGAAGGGATTCCATCCGTCTCCGCGCTTCGGGGAAGTGTCCTTCGACAGCTACCGTCCGGATCCGGCACAGCCGTCGCAGGCTGCCGCGGTCAGGGCACTCCAGAGCTTCGGCAGCACGATCGGAGCCTCCAACGGAAGCTTCCTCTCCAGGATCTTCGGCTCCAAGCCCACCTCCCGTGCCGGCATCTACCTCGATGGCGGGTTCGGCGTCGGCAAGACCCACCTCCTCGCATCGCTCTGGCACGCTGCGCCCGGGCCCAAGGCCTTCGGGACCTTCGTCGAGTACACGAACCTCGTCGGCGCGCTCTCGTTCCGCAAGACCGTTGACGCGCTCAGCTCGTACAGGCTCGTGTGCATCGACGAGTTCGAACTGGACGACCCGGGGGACACCGTGCTCATGTCCCGGCTCATGCGCGAGCTCGCCGACGCCGGGGTCAAGCTAGCCGCCACATCCAATACGCTGCCCGGCGCGCTCGGCGAGGGCCGCTTCGCCGCAATCGACTTCCAGCGCGAGATCCAAGTACTCGCCGACCAGTTCGACGTCGTCCGCATCGACGGGGAGGACTACCGCCACCGCGGGCTCCCGGCCGCGCCCCAGCCGATTCCCACCCATGAGCTCGACTCCCGGATGAATGCCGAGTTCGACGGCGGAGTGGTCGCCGTCGACGATTTCGCGGATCTCATGAAGCACCTTGCAGGCGTCCACCCGAGCCGGTACCGGCAGCTGATCGACGGGATCGACGGCGTGGTGTGGAAGGACGTCCACACCATCGAGTCCCAGGCCGTGGCACTTCGGTTCGTCGTGCTCGCGGACCGGCTCTACGACAAGGACGTCCCGATCCTGGCCTCCGGCGTGCCATTCGACGAGCTCTTCACGCCGGACATGATGGGCGGGGGGTACATGAAGAAGTACTTCCGGGCGGTGTCCCGCCTGACCGCGCTGGCGCGTGAGGGCCAGACGCACGAGCCGTCCTGACGGGACAAGCGAGCCCGGGGCCTAGCCTAGGCGCCTGGAAACGCCGAGTGCCGGTCCCGCCTCGCGGCGGTACCGGCACTCAGTGACGAAACGAAGGGAAGCTCAGGCCTGGTGTGCGGGAGCCTCGGAGGGCTCGGAAGGGGCATCTTCCCTGTCCAAGCCGTCGACGTAATCGGAGGCGGACTGCTGGACCCCGTCGACCTGTCCGGAGAACTTGCCACCGGTCTTCTCGTCGATGAAGTCGCCGACCTTCTCGATGCCGCCCTTGACGGCTTCGGCGTTGCCGCTGATCAGTTCCTCAGCTTTGCCCTTGACGTCGTCGAGAAATGACACGGCCACCTCCTTTCACTCCGCGGGGCCAGATTCGCCCCTGCTGGAATCGATGGTAGCCAGCACCGGAGGCCAATCCAACCCGTTCCGGGCCGGTTGCGCTGAGAGCGTACGGGCACAAAAAAAGCGGCGCAGTGCGCCGCGTGCGTGGGCGATACTGGGATCGAACCAGTGACCTCTTCCGTGTCAGGGAAGCGCGCTACCGCTGCGCCAATCGCCCGTGTTCTGTTGTGTCCCGTTTAACAGGGAGAGAGCGGACGACGAGACTCGAACTCGCGACATCCACCTTGGCAAGGTGGTGCTCTACCAACTGAGCTACGTCCGCAGGGGGAGCCTGGGCTCCTCCGTGGGCGATACTGGGATCGAACCAGTGACCTCTTCCGTGTCAGGGAAGCGCGCTACCGCTGCGCCAATCGCCCGTGTTCTGTTGTGTCCCGTTTAACAGGGAGAGAGCGGACGACGAGACTCGAACTCGCGACATCCACCTTGGCAAGGTGGTGCTCTACCAACTGAGCTACGTCCGCAGGGGGAGCCTGGGCTCCTCCGTGGGCGATACTGGGATCGAACCAGTGACCTCTTCCGTGTCAGGGAAGCGCGCTACCGCTGCGCCAATCGCCCTCGCTCCCGTCAGGGAGCCAGTATGACCACCGAGGTGGGGACGGGATTCGAACCCGCGTATACGGCTTTGCAGGCCGCTGCCTCGCCTCTCGGCCACCCCACCGTGTTGGCATCACGAGGATGCTTCGACAGTGTCCTGCGAGCGGACGACGAGACTCGAACTCGCGACATCCACCTTGGCAAGGTGGTGCTCTACCAACTGAGCTACGTCCGCGGGGGTGATCCACGGCCTCCGGCCATCACGGCCCCTGATCAGGGGTCGTTCGAGGCCTTGAGGCGCGCTTCAACGAGTAACGACTCTATAGGACGGCAGGCCAATGCACAAATCCGTGCCGGCCCCTCGCGCGGGGGCGCGCGTCCTATTCCACCCGGGGGATTGACCAGGGTGGAATAGACGGTGACGGGCTGCCGGCCTCGGCGGTGTGGGCGCGTCCGCGCCGCGCTTGACGGGATTTGGCGGTGCGGGTCTCTCTGGGCTAGAGTCGTAGAGCGCCGCAGGGGCCCGGGTCATCCCGGTCCGCGAGGCAGCACGGGCGATTGGCGCAGTGGTAGCGCGCTTCGTTCACACCGAAGAGGTCACTGGTTCGAACCCAGTATCGCCCACACTTCAGGACCCCTGGACGCGAGTCCGGGGGTCCTTCTCGTATCACGACGGCGGGTGGGCGGCACGAGTGTCGGACCGCTGTGAAAGGGTGCCAGCATGACAGCTCCGCAGCTCGCAGTAGCCTCGCCCGATGGGTTCGGACGCATGTACCGCAGGTCGTTCAGCACGCCGCCGACCGTTCCTTCCATCACCACCGTGATCGCCCAGCAGCCCGTCGAGCTCGATGGCTGGCGCAGCTACATGGCGGCGAAGCACATCGCGGACCACCCCGAGCTCAGGAATGTCCTCGACAACCCGGCAAAGATGCGCACGCTCGTGCGCACGGCCGTCGACGCCTCAGAGTCCTACACCCGCTCCGCCGCCGAACGGGGGGACCGGGTCCACACCTTCGCCGAGCAGCTCGGACTCGAGGCCCTTGGCCGCCCCAACACCCTGCGGGAGGCCCGGGAAGCCCTCCGCGAGCACGGCGAGGAGGGCTTCGCGGCGAGTGTGGAGAAATGGTGGGCCGACTTCGGCGTCGAGCCCATCGCCACTGAGCTCACCGTCTGGAACCACACGCTGGGGTACGCGGGCACCCTCGACCTCGTGGCGCGGATCAACGGGCGCATCTGCCTCGTCGACTACAAGACGAAGGGCACGACGCGGGACGGCCGCGTCAAGATGCCGGACGAGAAGGTTGCCATGCAGCTCGTGGCAGGCATGAAGGCCGAGGAGAGCCTCGTCGACCCGCAGGAGGGATCCTGGGAGCCCTGGGCGTACGGGGAGGACCCCCTCCTCATCGCCGTGGCGGTCGGCGAGACGGAGTCCGCCGCGGTCAGGGTGAACCCCGAGGTCAGGCGGGAGCACTGGCTCGCCTTCTGTCACCTGCGGCGGGTCTGGGCCGCGCGTGTGGAGGTCTCGGCCGCCGGCCGCACCCTTCTGCCGCTGCCGCCACCGCCGCCGGCGCGGGCCGCAACACCGGCGCCAGCCGAGGGTGGGGCTCGGGCTGAGGCCGGGGCGGGGGCTGAAGAGCAGATCCTCGCGCACACCCCCGGCGCCTAGACTGGACAGGCGTCTCCCCATACCACCCGAAAGGTTTGATTGCATGGCCATCCTGCCCATCAGGATCATCGGCGACCCAGTACTTCGCACCGTTGCAGAGCCCGTCACCGACTTCGGCCCCGGCCTGCGCCGCCTCGTGGACGACATGATGGAGACGATGGAGGACGTCGACGGGGCCGGCCTCGCCGCCCCGCAGGTGGGTGTGAGCCAGCGCGTGTTCACCTACCAGTTCGATGGCCGCCGTGGGCACATCGTGAATCCCGTCCTCGAACTCTCCGACGACGACCAGGACGACGCCGTCGAGGGCTGTCTGAGCATCCCCGGCGTCGCCTTCCCAGTCCGCCGCCGTGCGAGGGCCCACGTGAAGGGGGCCGACGCAGACGGCAACCCCCTCGAGTTCGACGCCGAGGGCCTCCTCGCACGGATCGCCCAGCATGAGACAGACCACCTCGACGGGATCCTCTTCCCGGACAGGCTCGAGGGCGAGGACCGAAAGGCCGCCCTGCGGGCCATCCGCGCGCTGGACTACCGCTCGGTGGCCGACGCCACGGTGACGAAGCGCGCGTCGCATGTGGGATCAGCGTTCGGCTCCGGCCAGGGCGCCGCCTTCGGCGGTGGCTCCACCGCATGAGGATCGTCTTCGCCGGGACCCCGCAGGTCGCGGTCCCTTCGCTCGACGCCCTCGCGGCGGCCGGGTTCGAGATCGCCGGCGTGCTGACGCGCCCGGACGCACCCGTCGGCCGGAAGCGGGTCCTGACCCCGTCCCCGGTCGCCGCCCGTTCCGCAGAGCTCGGGATCCCCGTGGTCAAGGCCGCGCGCGTGACCGAGGAGGTCACGCGCCAGATCGCCGCGTGGGCACCGGAGGCTGCGGCGATCGTCGCGTATGGCGGCATCATCCCCCCGTCGGCACTGGCCATTCCGACGCACGGATGGGTGAACCTGCACTTCTCCCTCCTGCCTGCCTGGCGTGGCGCAGCGCCCCTGCAGCATTCGGTCATCCACGGCGACGACGTGGTGGGCGCCTCGACGTTCAGGCTCGAGGAAGGGCTGGACACCGGCCCGGTCTACGGCACGCTCGCAGTGACCCCCGGTCCCGAGGCGACCAGCGGCGAGCTGTTCGCCGAGCTCGCGTCGAGCGGCGCGACGCTCCTGGTGGCCACGCTCGAGGGCATTGCGTCGGGCCGGCTCGAGCCTCAGGCACAGGCCGGAGATCCGACCTTCGCGCCCAAACTGACGCTCGAGGACGGGCACCTCGACTGGTCCCAGCCGGCGGTCGCGCTGCACCGCCGGGCGCGCGGAGTGACGCCGGAGCCCGGGGCTTGGACGCTCCTCGACGGGCAGCGCCTCAAGCTCGAGCCGCCCCGCCTCCGTCCCGACGTCGACGGGGTGGCGCCGGGACGCCTCGCGTGGGCCGGGAAGGCGCTCGTGGTCGGGACGGGCACGCACGCCCTCGAGCTCACGAGGGTCCAGCCGTCCGGAAAGAAGATGATGGGCGCGGCCGACTGGGCGCGGGGCGCCGGCGACATCGAAGGGAAGGTGCTCGGATGAGCGAACGGGAACACCGGGGGTCAGGCGGCCGGCCGTCGCGCCGTGACGCCCAGGGCCGCGAGCGCAACCGGGGCCAGGGACAGCGGCAGCAGAGCAGGACGGCGCCGAGCCAGCGCACACGCCGCGCGGATCCGGCCCGCCTCGTCGCCTTCGAGGTCCTCCGCGCCGTCTCGTCCGAGGACGCCTACGCGAACCTCGTCCTCCCCGCACGCATTCGGCACCATCGGCTCGCCGGGAGGGATGCCGCCTTCGCTACTGAACTTGCCTATGGCGCCCTGCGCGGGCGGGGCACCCTCGACGCCGTGCTGGCGCGCTGCGTGGACCGGCCCCTCGCACAGCTCGATCCCGCGGTCCTCGACGCCCTCCGGCTCGGGGCCCACCAGCTCCTAGGGATGCGGGTGCCGCCGCACGCGGCGCTCGACACGACCGTCGGCCTCGTCCGCGCGGTCGTCGGTGCCGGCCCAGCTTCCCTCGTCAACGCTGTCCTGCGCCGCGTGAGCGAGCGCACGCTGGACGAGTGGCTCCACGAGCTCGAGGCGGACGCGGCCGACGACACCGAGCGGGACGCGCTCCGCCATGCGCACCCCGCGTGGATCGTCCGGGCGCTGAGGCAGTCCCTCGTCGCCCACGGGCGCCCACCCGCCGAGATCGACGAACTCCTCGAAGCCGACAACGCTGCTCCGGTCGTCAACCTCGTCGCCCTTCCGGGGCTCGGGTCGCTGGCCGAAGCGCTCGAGGACGGTGCCGAACGAGGCAGCCTCGTGGACGACTCCGCCCTCTCGGGCGGGGGAGACCTCGGACGGTGGTCGTCCGTGCGCACGGGGACGCTGCGCGTCCAGGACGTCGGGTCGCAGCTCGTTGCCCGCGCCGTCGCCTCGGCGCCCCTCGCCGGCAAGGCCGCGGAGGACGCCGCAGCCCACCACGAGCGGTGGCTCGACCTGTGTGCCGGACCGGGCGGGAAGGCCGCGCTGCTCGGGGCTCTCGCCGCGCAGCGGGGGGCGACTTTGCTCGCGAACGAGGCTGCGCCCCACCGGGCCGACCTCGTGCGGCAGGCACTGCGGCCCGTACCGGGGGAGTCGTGGGCAGTGCGCCTGGGCGACGGCCGCGAGCTCGGGCGCGAACAGCCGGCCCAGTTCGACCGCGTCATCGCAGACGTGCCCTGCACCGGGCTCGGAGCCCTCCGCCGACGGCCTGAGTCACGGTGGCGTCGCACCCCGAACGACCTCGCCGAACTGGGTCCGCTCCAGCGGGCCCTGCTGGATTCGGCGATCGACGCGACAGCACCGGGCGGCGTCGTGGGCTACGTGACGTGCTCGCCGCACCCGGCCGAGACCACGGTCGTCGTCCAGGACGCACTCAGGCGCCGATCGGACGTCGAACTCCTCGACGCCGGCGAAGCGCTCGACGCGGTGGCGCTGCGGCCCCTGGAAGCCGGCCACGACGGCACCGCCCAGCTGTGGCCGCACGTCCACGCGACCGACGCGATGTTCCTGGCGCTCTTCCGCAAGCTTCCGTCCAGCGATCCGTCCACGCGCCGCTCATCCACCGGCGCGCCGACCAAGGAGTCCTGAGTGACCTGCAGCATCCACCCGAGCATCCTCTCCGCCGACTTCGTCAACCTCGAGGCCGAACTGGCCAGGATCTCGACGGCGGATGCCGTCCACGTGGACGTCATGGACAACCACTTCGTGCCGAACCTCACCCTGGGCCTTCCGGTGGTCCAGCGGCTCCAGGCGGTCAGCCCGGTCCCGCTCGACGCCCACCTCATGATTGCCGACGCCGACCGCTGGGCGCCGCTCTACGCGGACCTCGGCCTCGCGTCGGTCACCTTCCACGCCGAGGCCGCCACCGCCCCCATCAAGCTTGCACGCGAACTCCGCGCCCGGGGCTCCAAGGCCGGCATGGCACTGCGACCCGCCACCGCCGTCGAGCCCTACCTCGACATGCTGGCCGAGCTCGACATGCTCCTCGTCATGACCGTCGAGCCGGGCTTCGGAGGCCAGTCGTTCCTGGACGTGACCCTGCCCAAGATCCGTCGCGCCCGCGCCGCCGTCGACGGCAGCGGGGCGAAGGTGGCGATCCAGGTCGACGGCGGCATCTCCGAGGCGACCATCGAGCGCGCGGCGGAGGCAGGGGCCGACGTCTTCGTGGCCGGCTCGGCGGTCTACGGCGCCGACGATCCCGGAGCGGCCGTCGAGAAGCTCCGCGGACTCGCCCAGGCCGCCTCGCGCCGCTGACTCCATGTGACGCGGCGCATGCGTAAAAGCGCTCCTGATATGTCAGAATGTCACTGGTCGTTTGGTTGAACTGTCATCGAAGCAGGCGCCACACGGCCAGATAGCAAACGAAACGTGCTCCGGGGTCGGTGAAAGTCCGAACCGGCGGTGACAGTCCGCGACCCGGCGGCCCAGCTCATCCGAGCAGGGACGTCGGTTGAGCCGGTGGAATTCCGGCACCGACAGTTAGAGTCTGGATGGGAGAAGCACGTGCAGTGTGCGGTGCGCCGTCATCGGCGGCGCCGCATCTGTCGCAACCCCGGAGCCGCTGCGGTGAAGGAAAAGGAGGTTGCGATGGACTTCATGCAGTGGCTCTTGACAGCGCGGATCCCCCTGACGGGATCCGCCTTCCACGCACGCGAGGTGGGCCTCAGGCCCCGATCCGGCGTCGGGCCCATGACGCGGCACAGCCGGGAGGTGGCCGCGTGAGCGCCCCATCCCCCGAGGACCTTCGCGCGCACTGGGCGGCCGAGGACCTCGCACACATGCAGCGGGCACTCGCGCTCGCATCCCAGGGCGTCAGGGGAGCGAACCCGCTCGTGGGGGCGGTCGCCGTCGGACGCGACGGGACGACACTGGCGACGGGGTACCACCGCGGGGCGGGAACCCCGCACGCCGAGGCTGACGCGATTGCCAACGCCCAGCGCGGCGGGGTGGACCTGGCCGGGTCGACGATGTACGTCACCCTTGAGCCGTGCAACCACACAGGGCGCACCGGGCCCTGCGCACAGGCGATCATCGGTGCTGGTATCGCGCGCGTCGTCTACGCCATCGACGACCCCCACGACATCGCGAGCGGCGGCGCCCGGACGCTGCGCGCTGCGGGTGTCGACGTCGAGTCGGGCGCTCTCGCAGCGGAGTCCGCCGAGCTGAACCGACGCTGGCTCACCGCGGTCGCGGAGCGCCGGCCGTTCGTGACCCTGCACATCGCGCAGACCCTCGACTCGCGGATCGCCGCCGAGGACGGGACGAGCCAGTGGATCACGTGCCCGGAGTCCCTCGCGGACAACCACGCCACGCGCTCGCGCATCGACGCGATCCTCGTGGGAAGCCAGACCGTCGCGGTGGACAACCCGCGGCTCACCGCGCGCGCCGAGGACGGGTCGCTCCTGGCCCACCAGCCGCTGCGCGCCGTCATGGGCCTGCGCGACGTGCCCGAGGACGCAGCCGTGCGCGGGTCCGACGGCCGTTTCGTCCACCTCCGGACCCAGGACCCCACCGAGGCTCTCGAGGAGCTCTTCGCGGCCGGAGTCCGGCACCTCATGGTGGAGGGTGGGTCCCGCGTCATCGCGGCCTTCCTCTCAGCGGGCCTCGTCGACGAGCTCATCGTCTACCAGGCCCCGACGATCCTCGGCTCCGGCAAGAACGCCGTGGCCGACCTCGGCGTCCGCACGCTCGCCGATGCCCAGCACTGGCGCTGGGACGAGGCCGACGGCGGGTCCGTCCGCCGCCTCGGCGCGGACGTCCGCTTCCATCTCGCACCCGCGGCGCCGTCCGCCGCGGACGACAGCTCCAAGGAGACCCACTGATGTTCACCGGAATCATCGCCGAGCGCGGGACCATTGAAGAGGTGCGCTCGGCCGACGGCAGCGCGGTCCTCACGCTCAGCGCGCCGACGCTCGCCCGCGACCTGCCTCTCGGCGGCTCGATCGCCGTCGACGGATGCTGCCTGACAGCCGTGACCAACGACGGCCAGCGCTTCACCGTCGACGTCATGGGGGAGTCCCTCGCCCGCACGACCATCGGCACCCTCAAGGCCGGCGACGCGGTCAACCTCGAGCGCTGCGTCCCAGCGGGCGGCCGTCTCGACGGCCACGTCGTCCAGGGCCACGTCGACGGCGTCGGCGCGCTCATCGAGCGTGAGCCCCAGGCGGCCTGGCACCGGCTGAGGTTCTCCGTGCCGGCCAGCCTCGCGCCCTACATCGCCGAGAAGGGCTCCATCGCGATCGACGGCGTGTCGCTCACCGTCACCGCCGTGAGCCCGGCGGGGGAGAAGGAGCAGTGGTTCGAGGTCGGCCTCATTCCGGCGACCCTTGCCGACACGGGCCTCGGAGCGAAGGCGGTCGGCGCACCCGTCAACCTCGAGGTCGACGTCCTCGCGAAGTACACGGCCCGCCTGCTCTCCTTCTCGCGTGAGGGGGCCCAGCTGTGAGCGCCCCCGCACAGGCCATCCGGCTCGAACCGGTCAGCGCCGCGGTCGACGCCTTCCGCTCGGGGAAGCCCGTCCTCGTGGTCGATGACGAGAACCGCGAGAACGAAGGCGACATCATCTTCGCCGCGCAGCACTCGACGCCAGCGCTCATGGGCTGGACCATCCGCTACAGCTCGGGGGTGGTCTGCGCGCCCATGGACGGTGCGACCGCGGAACGGCTCGCGCTTCCCCCGATGGTGGCCGACAACCAGGACGCCAAGGGAACGGCCTACACCGTCTCCTGCGACCTCATCGGCACGGGCACCGGCATCAGCGCGACCGCGCGGTCCCAGACGGTCGCGGCACTCGCCTCGCCGTCCTCGACGGCCGCCGACTTCAGCCGGCCGGGGCATATATTCCCCCTGCGGGCGGTTGACGGTGGTGTGCTGGCCCGGCCGGGCCACACCGAAGCGGCGGTCGAGCTCTGCCGCCTCGCCGGTCTGGCGCCCGTGGGCGTCATCGCCGAAGTCGTGCACGACGACGGCGAGATGATGAGGCTTCCGGCGCTCCGCGAGTTCGCGGACGCGCACGGCTGCCCGCTCATCTCGATCGAGGAGCTGTCAGCGTTCGTCGCCGCAGGCGGCGGCCGGGGAGGAGTCTCATGACCAAGCGGCATTCCCCCGACGACGTGCACCGACCGCATCCCGTCTCCGGGGGTCCGATCGTGAAGCTGCCCACCGCGTTCGGCGATTTCGTCGCCCAGGCCTGGGTCGACGAGGAGACGGGAGTCGAGCACTTCGCGGTCAGTTCGCCGATGGCGCCTGTGGACGGCACGGCGCCCCTCGTGCGCCTCCACTCCGAATGCCTGACAGGGGACGTCTTCGGCTCGTACCGCTGCGACTGCGGCGAACAGCTTGCCTACGCCCTCGAGAAGATCGGCCAGGAGGGTGGCACACTGCTCTACCTTCGCGGCCAGGAGGGCCGCGGCATCGGCCTGGCCAACAAGATCAAGGCCTACGCCCTGCAGGAGGCCGGCTTCGACACGGTCGAGGCCAACGAGCAGCTCGGCCTGCCCGTCGACGCCCGCTCGTACCGCGCCGCTGCCCAGATCCTCGTCGAGATGGGCCTCACCCGGATCCGGCTCCTGAGCAACAATCCCGACAAGAAGCACCGCCTGGCAGACGCCGGCGTCGTGATCGTGGAGATGGTGCCCACCGAGGTGCCCTCCCGAGCGGAGAACCTCCGCTACCTGCAGACCAAGAAGGACCGCATGGACCACCGCCTCACCCTCGAGGTGCGCGCGGCCACCGGTCCGCGGCGGCAGCGCGCGGCTGACTGACAGCCTCCCCGTCCTTCGACGACCCAGACCACCACACGACAGAAGGAGCCCCACCACGTGAGCGGACACGGCGCCCCCACCCTTTCCCTCGACAATCCCGACCTCGGAGGCCTGAAGCTCGCGATCGTCGCCGCGAGCTGGCACACCCAGATCATGGACGGACTCCTCGACGGCGCCCTGCGCGCGGCCGGCGAGGCCGGCATCGGCTCTCCGACCGTCGTCCGGGTGCCGGGGGCCTTCGAGCTCCCGGTCGCCGCCGCGAAGCTCGCCGCCAGCCACGACGCGGTGGTGGCGCTCGGCGTCGTCATCCGTGGGGGGACGCCGCACTTCGAGTACGTGTGCCAGGCGGCGACGGTGGGCCTGACAGACGTGAGCGTGCGCACCGGGGTCCCCGTCGGGTTCGGCGTGCTCACGTGCGACACCGAGCAGCAGGGGATCGACCGGGCCGGCCTCGAGGGCTCCTCCGAGGACAAGGGCCACGAGGCTGTCACCGCGGCCCTGCTGACCGCCCAGACCCTGCGCGGCGTCTGAGCCCCACGCCTCGGCGCAGGCTGTGGCGTCTCTCACAGGCCGAGGTTCACAGAGCCATCGGGGGGCGGGCGCCCCGTCCGGCTCCAGTAGTCTTGGGTCGTGAAAGATTTCGAGACACTGTTCGCCGAGCTCAGCGAGAAGGCCGAGAAGCGCCCGGCCGGATCGCGCACCGTCGCCGAACTGGAGTCCGGAGTGCACGGCATCGGCAAGAAGATCGTCGAAGAGGCCGCTGAAGTCTGGATGGCTGCCGAGTACGAGTCGGACGAGGCTGCGGCCGAGGAGATCTCCCAGCTCCTCTACCACGTCCAGGTGCTCATGCTGGCCAAGGGGTTCACGCTGCAGGACGTCTACCGTCATCTGTAGCCGCGGCGCCCGCCGAATCCCCGGCGGGCAACCGCGGCGTCAGCCGCCCTCCCCACGTCCACACGCCCAGAAAGCCCCTCAATGCTCCGTGTAGCCGTCCCGAACAAGGGATCCCTGTCCGAAGCCGCCTCGTCGATGCTCTCCGAGGCCGGCTACCGCCAGCGTCGCGAAGGCGGCCGCGAACTCGTCATGGTCGACCCGGACAACGACATCGAGTTCTTCTACCTGCGACCCCGGGACATCGCGGTCTACGTGGGCCGCGGCACCCTCGACGTGGGCATCACCGGCCGCGACCTCCTGCTCGACGCCGAGGTGGAGGCCGAGGAACTGCTCGGCCTCGGCTTCGCCTCCTCGACGTTCCGCTTCGCCGGCCCCGTCGGCCAGTTCACCAAGCTCGAGGACCTCGAGGGGAAGCGGATCGCGACGAGCTACGACGGCCTCGTGCGCCGGTACCTCGGTGAGCGCGGCATCGCCGCGTCCCGCGTGGTCCGGCTGGACGGCGCCGTCGAGTCGTCGGTCCGCCTCGGCGTCGCGGATGCGATCGCCGACGTCGTCGAGACCGGCAGCACGCTCAAGGCCGCCGGCATGGACGTGTTCGGCGAGCCGCTCCTGAAGTCGGAGGCAGTCCTCATCGGCCGCAGCGGGCACAGCCTGCCGGCGATCGACGTGCTCATCCGCCGGCTCCAGGGCGTCCTCGTGGCGCGCCAGTACGTGCTCATGGACTACGACATCCGCAAGGACCTCGTCGAGCTGGCCGCCGCACTCACCCCCGGGCTCGAGTCGCCGACGGTCTCGCCGCTGCGGGACTCCGAATGGGTGGCGGTCCGCTCGATGGTGCCCAAGCGCGAGACGAACCGGATCATGGACGAGCTGTACGACCTCGGCGCCCGCGCCATCCTCGTCAGCAGCATCCACGCCTGCCGCATCTGAGGAAGGACGCCACATGTCTGTTGCCGTCCGCGTGATTCCCTGCCTCGACGTCGACGCCGGGCGCGTTGTCAAGGGGGTCAACTTCCAGGACCTCCGCGACGCCGGCGATCCAGTCGCCCTCGCCCACCGCTACGACAACGGCGGGGCCGACGAGCTCACGTTCCTCGACGTCACCGCGTCCTCGTCCGACCGGCAGACCACCTTCGATGTGGTCCGCCGCACCGCCGAGGAAGTCTTCATCCCGCTCACCGTCGGCGGCGGCGTGCGGGGAGTGGACGACGTCGACCGTCTCCTCCGCGAGGGCGCGGACAAGGCGTCGATCAACACCGCGGCGATCGCCCGGCCTGACGTCATCGACGAGATCACCCGCCACTTCGGCTCGCAGGTCCTCGTCCTCTCCGTCGATGCCCGTCGCGTCCAGGAGGGCACCGTGACGGCGTCCGGCTTCGAGGTCACGACCCACGGCGGTCGCCGGGGAACCGGCATCGACGCCGTGGCGTGGGCCAAGGAGGCGGCGGACCGGGGCGTGGGGGAGATCCTGTTGAACTCGATCGACGCCGACGGCACCAAGGAGGGCTTCGACCTGGAGCTCATCCGGCTCATCCGAGCCGCCGTCAAGGTCCCGATCATCGCCTCGGGCGGTGCCGGTGTGCCCGAGCACTTCCCGCCGGCGATCGAGGCCGGCGCGGACGCCGTGCTCGCCGCGTCGATGTTCCACTTCGGCCCGGACGACATGATCGCCCAGGTGAAGGCAGCCATCCGCGACGCCGGCTTCCCGGTCCGCTAGGCCCCCCGTCCGCTAGGCCTCGGGGCGCGCGCAGGGGCTCACTGCAGCTTCCTGCGGAGCCTTGCGGCGGGGGCCCAGCCCTCGCCGAGGAACGCCGGCACTTCGGCCGGGTCGCCCTCGACGAGCGTGACGAGCCATTCGGCGCCCTCCAGGAAGGCCTGCTCGGCCAGGGCGGAGACGACCGCGGCGCCCAGGCTCCCCTCGGCGTCGTCGACCGCGAACTCGAAGCCGCCCACCGCGGCGACCGAGCTGCCGTAAGCGATCCGGCCCTTGGCCGCCGGCCGGCCGAACACCGTGAGCTCGACGGCGTCGTAAGCACCCAGGGGCGCCTCGGCGATCCCGCCGCCCTCCGGCAGCTTCGGCGGCTGGGGGATGTCGCCCGTCGCGATGGCGAGGAGAGTCGCATCAGCCGCGCCGTCGCCGTCGTGCATCGAGAGGATCGAGCCCGCGGCGCCCGTGGTCGGGGCGATGAGGAGCGCGCCGTTGTCGAACTGCGCTTCCTGGCCGTGGAGCGCGGCAAGCAGAGGGGCGATGGACTCCCAGGAGGGCGAGAAGTCAGTCATGGGACCATCCTGCCACTCCGGACCTGGGTGTCCGGCTCAGTGCCCGAGTTCAGTGGCCGACCTCGGAGCTCGCGAGCAGCGCGACGGCGTCAGGCTGCCCCTCGAACGTCACGAGGGCCTGGGCCGTGCGGCCCGAGGCATGCAGGAGGAGCTCGCCGGGGTCACCCACGATCGCGACCGACACGGCCGCTCGGCGCGCGACGTGACGGGGCCCCGCCGTGCTCACGAGGACGACACCGAGGTCGACGCCGCGGTACAGAAGCGCGGCCCGCTTGATGAGCTCGTCCCACAGCGCGTCCGCGTAGGCAGTGTCGAGAGCCCGGGGTGCCCAGCGGTCGGTGGCACGCCGGACGTCCTCGGTGTGGACGAAGAACTCGGCAAGGTTCGCGGCCTCGTCCACCGCGGCGAGGCGGAGGGGCGACAGGGCCGGCGGTCCGGCCCGGAACGCCGCGACGATCTCCGCGAACCGCTCGGGGGTGGCATTCCTCGCCGCGAGCCGCTCTGTCGCGCGGTCCGACGCGCCGTGCCACGCCGGGACGACGAGGCCGAGGCCCACGCGGGCGCTCCGCTCGCGCAGGTACAGGTGGGCGGCGAGGTGCCGAGTGGCCCAGCCCTCGCAGAGCGTGGGCGCGTCAGGGCCGGCCGCGAGCAGCGTCTCGGCCAGGACTTCGCGCGACAGGTGGCTGAAATGCATCACTGGCGAAACTAGCACGCGCGCGCGAAGCGTGCAGGCGCGCCGCGGGCGGCAGGTCCATCCAGCGGCGCCCACTAGACTTGAGGGGATGTCTGAGCAGAGAACCTCCCCCGTGTCCAGCCCGCTGCCCGCCGACCTCGCCGCGCGCCTGAAGAGGGACGACGCCGGTCTGGTCGCCGCGGTCGTGCAGCAGCACGACACGAACGAGGTGCTCATGGTCGGCTGGATGGACGACGAGGCGCTGAACCGCACGCTCACGACCGGCCGGGTGACCTTCTGGTCGCGTTCGCGTCAGGAGTACTGGCGCAAGGGCGACACGTCGGGCCACGTCCAGTGGGTGAAGTCCGTGGACCTCGACTGCGACGGCGACGCCCTCCTCGTCCGCGTCGACCAGGTCGGCGCCGCGTGCCACACCGGGACGCGGACCTGCTTCGACGGCCGGCGCCTCGACGCCGTCGTCGGCGACGCGTCCTGAAGCCCGCGCCCCACGAACCACGACGGACCCGCGAACCGAAAGCGACACTGCAGCCATGAACGACCTAGGAGCCATCAGCCCCACCCTCGAGGAGTTCCGCGCGGTGGCGGCCCACCGCCGGGTCGTGCCCGTGCGGATGCGCCTCCTCGCGGACGCTGAGACGCCGATCAGCATCTACCGCAAGCTCGCGGACGGCAGACCGGGCACCTTCCTCTTCGAATCCGCCGCGGTCGGCGGCGCGTGGTCGCGGTACTCCTTCGTCGGGGCGGCGTCCCGCGCGACGCTCACGAGCCGCGACGGCGAGGCCCACTGGATCGGGGAGCCGCCGGCCGGGGTGCCGACGTCCGGCAACCCGCTCGAGGCGCTGCGCGACACCGTCGCCGCACTGAGCACCGAGCGGTTCGAGGGCCTGCCGCCGCTGACCTCCGGAATGGTCGGGTTCGTCGGCTGGGAGGCCGTGCGCCGCTGGGAGAAGCTCCTGGCGCCGCCCGAAGACGACATGGACCTCCCCGAGCTCGCGATGAACCTCGTGACCGACCTCGCGGTGCACGACAACGTCGACGGCACAGTGACGCTTGTCGCCAACGCCATCAACTTCGACAACAGCGACGAGCGCGTCGACGAGGCGTGGCAGGACGCGGTGGACCGGCTCGGCCGCATGCTCGAGGCGCTCCTGCGCCCCGCCGACCCCGCACTGAGCGTGCTGGGCCCGGTCGGCGACTACCAGGACAAGGTCATCCACGCGTGGGGCGAGAAGAGCTACCTCGAGGCCATTGCGCGCGGCAAGGAGGCGATCTACGACGGCGACGTGTTCCAGGTCGTCATCTCCCGCCGCTTCGAGCTCGAGTACGACGCGTCGCCGCTGGACGTGTACCGCGTGCTGCGCACCACCAACCCAAGCCCGTACATGTACCTGCTGAGCCTTGTCGACGCGCAGGGCCGCGACTACTCGATCGTGGGATCCTCGCCGGAGGCGCTCGTGACGGTCACCGGGGAGCAGGTCGTCACCCATCCGATCGCCGGCTCCCGCCCGCGCGGAGCCACCGTCGAAGCAGACAAGGCCCTCGCCGACGAGCTGCTCGCGGACGAGAAGGAGCGCGCGGAGCACCTCATGCTCGTGGACCTCGCCCGCAACGACCTCTCCAAGGTCTGCCGGCCCGGCACCGTGGAGGTCAGCGAGTTCATGGCTGTCGAGAAGTTCAGCCACATCATGCACCTCGTCTCGACTGTGGACGGCAAGCTCCGGCCCGACGCGAGCGCCTACGACGTCCTGGCCGCGACCTTCCCCGCGGGCACCCTGTCCGGGGCCCCCAAGCCCCGCGCCCTGCGCCTCCTCGACGAGGTGGAGCCGGTGCGCCGGGGCGTCTACGGCGGGGTGGTCGGATACTTCGACTTCGCAGGGGACATGGACATGGCCATTGCCATCCGGACGGCCCTGCTGCGCGGCGGCCGGGCCTACGTCCAGTCCGGCGGCGGGATCGTCGCCGACTCCGACCCGGCCGCGGAGGCCCAGGAGTCTGTGAACAAGGCGGCGGCGCCCCTGCGGGCCGTGCACACGGCGTCGGCGCTCCGGCCGGCCTCCGCCCCTGCCCCTGTGGAGGCAGGAGCTGACCGTGGCTGACACCGCCGGCAGCCGGCGCGCCGAACGGGGCGCGCCACGATGGGCCCGCAAGCCCATCGTCGTCACGGTCGCCGTCGCGCTCGCGCTGGCGGCGTTCGGCGCGACGACCCAGACCTGGCTGGACGCGGAAGTCCGGGGCGCCGCCGTGCGCACTGCCCACCTCGCTGTGCAGGGGAGCAAGGCCGCCACATCGGTGTCCGCCCTGGCCCTCGTGGGCCTCGCGGGGACGCTGGCCGTGGCGGTCGCGGGACGGATCGGGAGGACCATCTCCGGCGCCATCGTGGTCCTCGCGGGCGTCGGCATCGTGACGGCATGCCTCGCAGTCCTCGCCGACCCGCGGGCCGCCGCCGAGGGCTCGATCGCCCAGGCGACCGGCCTTGCCGGCACCGACGCGGCCGTCGGCCTCACCGCCTTCCCGGCCCTCGCGGCCGCAGCCGGCGCGCTGCTGGCCGCAGCCGGCGTCGTGCTCCTCGTCGCCTCACGCCACTGGCCCACCCGGACGAGGTACGACGCCGCCGTCCCCGGCTCCCGCGGCAGGGCCGCCGCTGGCGGGGGAGGGACGGGCGGCGACGGAAGCCGGTCCGCGGTCGACGGAATCGACGGCTGGGACAGCCTGAGCCGCGGCGAGGACCCCACCGACTGACCCCCTGCCGCGTCCTCGGCGCGCTGCCGGAGGTGGCAGAATGACAGTAGTACCCCGACTTCAGGAGACGAAGAGATGAGCAACACGCGAGCTTCCCAGACCACCACGAACGAGGTCCTCCACGGCGAGGACCTCGGCCACGGCAACAGCCCCGCTGCGTGGACGTGCGTGTTCGTCATGATGCTCGGCGCCATCGTCTCCTGCATCGGGTTCGCGATCGCCAACAGCATCGTGTTCTGGGCCGGCATTGTCGTCATCGCCGCGGGACTCGTCGTCGGCTGGGCCATGAAGAAGGCCGGCTACGGCGTCGGCGGCAGCAAGCTCAAGAACCAGCACTGATGGCCACCGTCCTCGACGAGATCATCGACGGGGTCCGTGAGGACCTCGCCGAGCGTGAACGCCTGCTCCCGGCGGCCGAGGTCCAGGCGGCTGCGGCTGCCCGCCCCGCCGCCCTGGACGCGTGGGCGGCGCTCGGCGGCGGGCAGCCTGCCGGTGAGCTGCGGGTCATCGCCGAGGTCAAGAGGCAGAGCCCGTCGAAGGGCGCCCTCGCGGACATCGCCGACCCCGCCTCGCTCGCGGCCCGGTACGCCGAGGGCGGCGCCTCCGTCATCAGTGTCCTCACCGAGCAGCGCCGCTTCGGGGGCAGCCTCGCCGACCTCGACGCCGTCCGCGCGGCGGTCGGGATCCCGCTCCTGCGCAAGGACTTCACGGTGGAGGAGTACCAGGTCCACGAGGCCCGGGCCCACGGCGCCGACCTCGTGCTGCTCATCGTCGCGGCGCTCGACGACGCGCGGCTCGCGGCCCTGCTCGAGCTGACCCGCTCGCTGGGCATGGAGGCGCTCGTGGAGACCCACACCGAGGACGAGATCGACCGCGCTGCCGCCGTCGGCGCCCGCATTGTGGGCGTCAACGTGCGCAACCTCAAGACGCTCGACGTGGACCGTGGCGTCTTCGGCCGGCTGGCCGACCGCCTTCCCGCCGGCGCCGTGGCCGTCGCGGAGTCCGGAGTGCGCGGCCCTGAGGACGTTGCCTACTATGCGGCGCACGGCGCCGGCACGATCCTCGTGGGCGAGGCGCTCGTCACGCACGGTGACCCTCGGGCCCGCATCCAGGAATTCAAGCGCGCGGGGGCGGCTGCCATCGCCGCCAGGCCGGGCGCGCACTGAGAACACGGCAGGGCCCACGAGGCCGTGCCTGAAGGAAGGTAGGACTGGTGGGCGACACGACGCCAGCGTCAGCCCCGGGCACCGGGGACGCATCCAACGTCAGGACGGACGGAGCGGCCGCCGAGTCGGCTGCTGAAGCCTTCCTGAAGGGAAGCCTGCGCCACGCGCCGGGCCCCTACTTCGGCTCGTACGGCGGGCGATGGATGCCCGAGTCGCTCATCGCGGCGCTCGACGAGCTCGAGGACACCTTCGAGAAGGCCAAGGCGGATCCCGAGTTCCTCGCGGAGATCGCCGAGCTCAACCGCACCTACTCCGGCCGTCCCTCCCTCCTGACGGAGGCGAAGCGGTTCTCGGAGCACGCCGGCGGGGTCCGGGTCTTCCTCAAGCGCGAGGACCTGAACCACACGGGCTCGCACAAGATCAACAACGTCCTCGGCCAGGCGCTCCTGGCGCGGCGCATGGGCAAGACGCGTCTCATCGCCGAGACCGGCGCGGGCCAGCACGGCGTTGCGAGCGCGACCGCGGCCGCGCTGCTCGGCATGGAGTGCGTCGTGTACATGGGGGCGGAGGACTGCCGCCGGCAGGCCCTCAACGTCGCCCGCATGCAGCTCCTCGGGGCCGAGGTCGTGCCCGTCACGAACGGTTCCCAGACCCTCAAGGACGCCATCAACGACGCCCTTCGGGACTGGGTGGCGAACGTCGAGACCACCCACTACCTCCTCGGGACCGCCGCCGGCGCGCACCCGTTCCCCGCCATGGTGCGCTTCTTCCACGAAGTCATCGGCGAGGAGGCCCGAGAGCAGATCCTCGCGCAGACCGGCCGGCTCCCGGACGCCGTGTGCGCCTGCGTGGGCGGCGGGTCCAACGCCATCGGCATCTTCCACGGCTTCCTCGACGACCCGTCGGTGAAGCTCTACGGACTCGAGGCTGGCGGACGCGGAGTCTCCACGGGGCACCACGCCGCGACCATCACGCTCGGCCGCCCCGGGGTGCTCCACGGCGCCCGGACCTACCTCATGCAGGACGAGGACGGCCAGACGGTCGAGTCCGAGTCGATCTCCGCAGGCCTCGACTACCCCGGGGTCGGTCCGGAGCACTCCTACCTGCACGACATCGGCCGGGTGACCTACGAGCCGATCACCGACTCCGAGGCCATGGATGCCTTCAGCCTCCTCTGCCGGACGGAAGGGATCATCCCCGCCATCGAGTCCTCGCACGCCCTCGCGGGAGCCATCAAGGTCGGACAGCGTCTGGCCGCCGAGGGAGGGGACCCCCACGAGAAGATCATCATCGTGAACCTGTCCGGCCGCGGCGACAAGGACGTCCAGACGGCTGCCGAATGGTTCGGGATGCTCGACGAGAACGGCCAGGTCAAGGGAACCACCCTCTCCACGCGGCGCCCGAAGGGCTTCATGCCGCACGGCGGGCAGGACGCGACGGGCGCCGGCGAGGACGACACCGAGGAGGGCATCGCGTGAGCAAGGTCGCCGACGTCATCGACAAGGCCAAGGCGGAGGGACGTGCCGCGCTGGTCGGCTACCTCCCTGCCGGCTACCCAAGCGTCGAGGAGAGCATCGACGCCGCCATCGCGCTCGCCCGCAACGGCGCCGATGTGATCGAGATCGGGATCCCGTACTCCGATCCGGTCATGGACGGCAGCGTCATCCAGGCCGCCACGACCCAGGCCCTCGCGAGCGGCTTCCACGTGGCGCGCGTCTTCGACGTCGTCAGGGCGGTCACCGAGGCCACCGCTGACCTCGGCACTGCGGTGCTGGTCATGACCTATTGGAACCCCGTCATGCGGATGGGCGTCGATGAGTTCGCGCGCCGCCTTGCCGAGGCCGGCGGAGCGGGCCTGATCACGCCGGACCTGATCCCGGACGAGGCCCACGAGTGGATCGAGGTGTCCGACCGGTACGGGCTCGACCGGGTCTTCCTCGTCGCCCCCTCCACCACGCCGGAGCGGATGGCCATGACGGTCGCCGCGACGCGCGGATTCACCTACGCGGTGTCCCTCATGGGCGTCACGGGCGCCCGGACCGCGGTGGACTCGGCTGCACGGAAGGTCGTCGAGTCCGCGAGGGCGGCCGGCGCCGAGCGCGTCTGCGTCGGCCTCGGCGTCTCCAACGCCGAGCATGTGCGCGAGATCGGTGCCTACGCCGACGGCGTCATCGTCGGCACGGCGATCGTCAGCGCGCTGCGCGAAGGCGGCCCCGACGCCGTCGGGAACCTCGCCGCCGAACTGCGCTCCGGGCTCGCGCGCACCGCGACGGCCGGGACCTGAGCGTGCCGTCGGCTCTGGCCGACGCCGCCTCAGCGGTGCCGGCCGTGATCCCGAGCCCCGACTGGTCCGGATTCGACATCCCGCTCCCGTGGGGCGCCCTGCGCATCCACGCCTATGCGCTGTGCATCCTCGCGGGAATCGTCGTCGGGCTCTGGCTCACCGCCAGGCGCTGGAGGGCCCGCGGCGGCAGCACTGACGCTATCTGGGACATCGCCGTCTGGGCGATCCCCGCCGGCATCGTCGGAGGCCGGCTCTACCACGTGTTCTCCTCGCCGGACCGGTACTTTGGGCCCGGCTTCAACGGCACCGGGGACCTCAGCGCGATCCCGCGCGTGTGGGAGGGCGGCCTCGGCATCTGGGGCGCGGTTGCCCTCGGCGCCGTCGGGGCCTGGATCGGCTGCCGGCGCGCGGGCGTGCGCCTCACGGCGTTCGTCGACGCGGCTGCGCCGGGCCTCCTGCTCGCGCAGGCGATCGGGCGCTGGGGCAACTACTTCAACCAGGAGCTCTTCGGCGGCCCCACGGACCTTCCGTGGGGGCTCGAGGTCGATGCGTCCAACCCGAACTTCCCGCCCGGGTACGCTCCCGGCACGCTCTTCCACCCGACGTTCCTCTACGAGTCGCTGTGGAACGTCGCCGGCGTCGTCATCCTCCTCCTGCTCGACCGGCGCCTGCGGTTCCGCGGAGGCCGCCTGTTCTGGCTCTACGCGTGCTACTACACCCTGGGCCGCGTATGGATCGAGGCCATGCGCATCGACGACGCCGAGATGGTCACCCTTGCGGGCATCACCGCCCGTCTCAATGTGTGGACATCGATCCTCGTCTTCGTGGTCTCGCTCGCCGTGTTAATCGTCTTGACGGTGCGCCGCGGCCGCGAGTTCGACGGCCTGGCGCTGCCGGGGCGCGAGGCGGCGGAACCAGCGACGGCGGGTGCTCCCCACGCGCGCGCTTAGCACGGCCGCACCCGCACGCTGCCAGTCATGTCCGGCATGCGGACCATGCCGTCTCGCAATGCGGTGGCGTGATAATCTGGCGGTCAGTCGAGACGGCTCTGACGACCCGCGGCCCGCATCAAAGGCCGCTTGGGAGACGTGAGGAAGCCGACCGGCTGCGGGAGGGGACCGCAGTCGGACCATGCTGGGCCACCGCCCGGACGGCTCGTCCCCACAATGACGTGGATCATCCCGGCTCCGACGGACAGTGCATCGAACGGCCGGCACCGTGTGGCTGTCATGCTGCAGCGTCCTGTGACGCCGGGCAGGGGCCAGCCATACAATTTCCAGTAATCAGCGCCTTGCTGTGCCCACTCGTGCCACAGCATTGCGGGGCCAACGTTGTCCCCTGTCGCGAATCGACCAGGAGGAAGGACGTTCCGTCATGACTCACCCGACCCACGGCGCCGCCGAGCAGGAGTCCGAAAGGGCGCTCTCGCCCTTCGAACGGTTTGCGGCCATGCCCGCCTCTGCCGGCATGTACCGCTCGGACGCCGAGAAGGACGCCTGCGGCCTCGCGATCGTCGCGACGCTGCGCGGCGAAGCCGGGCATGACATCGTCGACGCCGCGCTGCACGCGCTGCGGGCGCTCGAGCACCGCGGCGCCGTCGGCGCCGATGAGGGCACCGGCGACGGCGCGGGCCTCCTCACGCAGCTGCCCGACGCGTTCTTCCGCGCTGTCGTGGACTTCGAGCTGCCGGCCGCCGGCCAGTACGCCGCCGGCATCGCCTTCCTCCCCGCCGAGGAGCGCGAGGCGGCTACTGCGCGCGCCGGCATCGAGGCCCTCGCCGAGGCCGAAGGCCTGAAGGTCTTGGGCTGGCGCACCGTCCCTGTGGTCGCGGAGCTCGTCGGGGCGATGGCCCGGGCGTGCATGCCGCACTTCGAGCAGGTGTTCATCGCCTCGGCGACCGGCGAGGAGCTCGGCCGCAACGACCTCGACGGGCGCGCCTGGCGGATCCGGAAGCGGGCCCAGAACAAGCACGGCGTCTACTTCCCGTCGCTCTCCTCGCGCACGATCGTCTACAAGGGCATGCTCACCACGGCCCAGCTCGAGCCGTTCTACCCGGACCTCTCCGACGACCGTTTCGCCACGAAGCTCGCCATCGTGCACTCGCGCTTCTCCACGAACACGTTCCCGTCCTGGCCGCTCGCGCAGCCCTTCCGGACGATCGCGCACAACGGCGAGATCAACACCGTCAAGGGCAACCGCAACTGGATGCGCGCGCGCCAGTCACAGCTGGGCAGCCCGCTGCTGGGCGACGCCCCCGAGGAGCTGTTCCCCATCTGCACCCCGGGCGCCTCGGACTCGGCGTCGTTCGACGAGGTCGCGGAGCTCCTGTGGCTCTCGGGCCGCCCGATCACGCACTCGATCATGATGATGATCCCCGAGGCGTGGGAGAACCACACCTCGATGGACCCCGCGCGCCGGGCCTTCTACGAGTACCACTCCCTCCTGATGGAGCCGTGGGACGGCCCCGCTGCCGTCTCCTTCACCGATGGCACGGTCGTCGGTGCGACCCTGGACCGCAATGGCCTCCGCCCCTGCCGCTACTGGGTGACCGAGGACGGGCTCGTCGTGTTCGCGTCCGAGGTGGGCGTGGTCGACGTCGTGCCCTCGAAGGTCGTCAAGAAGGGACGTGTCTCGCCCGGCAAGATGTTCGTGGTGGACACCGACGCGGGCCGGATCATCGACGACGAAGAGGTCAAGGCAGAGATCTCCGGCTCGAACCCCTGGGACGAGTGGCTCAAGCAGAACGTGATCCGGCTCGCCGAGCTGCCGGAGCGCGAGCACGTGATCCACACGCCCCAGTCGGTCAACGTCCGCCAGCGCACGTTCGGGTACACGCAGGAGGAGCTCCGCATCCTCGTCGGGCCGATGGCCCGCACGGGCGCCGAACCGATCGGCGCGATGGGCTCGGACACCCCGGTGGCCGTCCTGTCCAAGCGCCCGCGTCTCCTGTTCGACTACTTCGTGCAGTCCTTCGCGCAGGTGACCAATCCGCCGCTCGATGCGATCCGCGAGGAGCTCGTGACGAGCCTCAACGGCGCGATCGGCCCCAACGGCAACCTCCTGAACACGGAGCGCGTCAAGGAGAAGCAGGTCATCCTGCCGTTCCCGGTCATCAACAACGACCAGCTCGCGAAGATCGCGAACATGGAGGCCGAGGCCGGGGAGAACAGAGGGGACCGGATCGCCGTGAAGATCCGCGGCCTCTACCGGCCCGAGGGCGGCGAGGCGGCCCTGCGCGCGCGCCTGACGGAGATCTGCGAGCAGGTCTCGGGCGCGATCAACCGCGGCGTCCAGTACATCGTCCTCTCGGACCGAGACTCGAACGCGCAGTGGGCCCCCATCCCGTCGCTCCTGCTGCTCTCCGCGGTCCACCACCACCTGCTGCGCAGCGCCAACCGCACCAAGACCGCCCTGGTGGTCGAGGCCGGCGACGTGCGCGAGGTGCACCACGTCGCGGTGCTCCTGGGCTACGGGGCGTCCGCCGTGAACCCGTACCTGGCCATGGAGTCCGTCGAGGAGCTCATCCGGTCGGGCGACCTGCCGGGCGTGACCCCCGAGGACGGCGTCTACAACCTCATCAAGGGCCTCGGCAAGGGCGTCCTGAAGATCATGTCCAAGATGGGCATCTCGACCGTCGCGTCGTACTGCGGCGCTCAGACGTTCGAGGCCCTCGGCCTGTCGCAGGACCTCGTGGACGAGTTCTTCGCCGGCACCCACAGCCAGCTCGGCGGCGTCGGGCTCGATGTCATCGCCGCCGAGGTCGCGGCGCGGCACGAGATGGCGTACCCGTCATCAGGTGTCGAGCAGGCCCACCGGCCGCTCCTGAACGGTGGCGAGTACCAGTGGCGCCGGGACGGAGAGCCCCACCTCTTCAACCCCGAGACAGTCTTCCGGCTCCAGCACTCCACGCGCGAGCGCCGGTACGACGTGTTCAAGGCGTACACGAACGGGGTCGACGACCAGTCCAGGAACCTCATGACCCTCCGGGGCCTGCTGCGGTTCAAGGACGGGGTCCGCCCCGCGGTCCCGATCGAAGAGGTCGAACCGGTCTCGAGCATCGTCAAGCGGTTCTCCACGGGTGCCATGAGCTACGGCTCGATCTCCAAGGAAGCCCACGAGACCCTCGCGATCGCGATGAACCGCCTCGGCGGCAAGTCGAACACCGGCGAGGGCGGCGAGGACGTCGACCGCCTGCTGGACCCGGAGCGGCGCTCCGCGATCAAGCAGGTCGCCTCGGGCCGGTTCGGTGTCACGAGCCTCTACCTGACGAACGCCACGGACATCCAGATCAAGATGGCCCAGGGCGCCAAGCCCGGCGAGGGCGGCCAGCTCATGGCCCAGAAGGTCTACCCGTGGGTCGCCCGGACCCGGCACTCGACCCCCGGCGTGGCCCTGATCTCCCCGCCGCCGCACCACGACATCTACTCGATCGAGGACCTCGCCCAGCTCATCTACGACTGCAAGCGGGCCAACCCGAGCGCGCGCGTGCACGTCAAGCTCGTCTCCGAGGTCGGCATCGGCACTGTGGCTGCTGGCGTCACGAAGGCGAAGGCCGACGTCGTGCTCGTCTCCGGGCACGACGGCGGGACCGGCGCCTCGCCGCTGAACTCGCTCAAGCACGCGGGCGTTCCGTGGGAGCTGGGTCTCGCCGAGACGCAGCAGACGCTCATGCTCAATGGGCTCCGAGACCGCGTCGTGGTCCAGGTCGACGGCCAGCTCAAGACCGGCCGCGACGTCGTGATCGCGGCGCTGCTGGGCGCCGAGGAGTACGGCTTCGCGACCGCGCCCCTGGTCGTCTCGGGCTGCATCATGATGCGCGTCTGCCACCTCGACACCTGCCCCGTCGGCGTCGCGACGCAGAATCCCGAGCTCCGGGCGCGCTTCTCGGGCAAGCCGGAGTTCGTGGTGAACTTCTTCGAGTTCATCGCCGAGGAGATCCGGGAGATCCTCGCCGAGCTCGGCTTCCGCTCGCTCGAAGAGGCGATCGGCCACTCCGAGTTCCTGGACACGCGCCAGGCCATCGACCACTGGAAGGCGGAGGGGCTGGACCTCTCGCCCATCCTGACCGGCCTCGACTTCGACGAGGACGCCCCGCTGCGCAACATGACGGGGCAGAACCACGAGCTCGAGAAGCACTTCGATGCGCAGCTCATCGAGATGTCGGCGGATGCCCTCAACGACCGTAGCCCGGTCAAGATCAGCCTCCCCGTGGTGAACACCGACCGCTCGGTAGGAACGATGCTCGGGCACGCGGTCACGAAGGCGTTCGGCACCGACACCCTCGCGACGGACACGATCGACATCACCCTCACCGGCACGGCCGGACAGTCCCTCGGGGCCTTCCTGCCGGCAGGGATCACCCTGCGCCTCTTCGGCGACTCGAACGACTACGTCGGCAAGGGCCTGTCCGGCGGCCGGGTGATCGTCCGTCCCGACCGCACGAACGTGTTCCCCGCGGAGCGCAACGTGATCGCGGGCAACGTCATCGGCTACGGCGCGACGAGCGGCGAGCTGTTCCTGCGCGGTCAGGTGGGCGAGCGGTTCCTCGTGCGCAACTCGGGCGCCACCGCCGTCGTCGAGGGCATCGGCGACCACGGCTGCGAGTACATGACGGGTGGCCAGGCGCTCATTCTCGGACGCACGGGGCGCAACTTCGGCGCCGGCATGTCCGGGGGAACCGCCTTCGTCCTCGACCTCAAGCCCGAGCGCGTCAACAAGCAGGCCCTCGACGCCGGAGAGCTCACGCTCCTGGCGCTCGACGACGAGGACCGCGACATCGTGCGCGCCCTCCTCGCAAAGCACATCGAGGAGACCGAGTCGGCCCTTGCCCAGCGGCTGCTCGAGAACTTCGACGACACGGCGGCGAGGATCACGAAGGTCCTCCCGCGCGACTACGCAGCAGTCCTGCAGACCCGTCTGGCCGCCCTCGACGAGGGGCTGGACCCAGACGGCGAAGAAGTTTGGTCTCGCATCCTGGAGGTGACCGGTGGCTGACCCACGCGGATTCCTGAAAGTCCGGCAGCGTGAGACGCAGCCGCGGCGCCCCGTTCCCGTCCGCATCATGGACTGGAAGGAAGTCTACGAAGCCCAGGAGAAGGGCGTCCTCAAGCGCCAGGCTGGCCGCTGCATGGACTGCGGCGTGCCGTTCTGCCACCACGGCTGCCCCCTCGGCAACCTCATCCCCGAGTGGAACGACCTGACGTGGCGCGGGAAGGGTGCAGACGCCTCCGAGCGCCTGCACGCGACCAACAACTTCCCGGAGTTCACCGGGCGGCTGTGCCCCGCTCCCTGTGAGAGCTCGTGCGTCCTCGGCATCAACCAGCCCGCGGTGACGATCAAGCAGATCGAGGTCTCGATCGCCGAGGAGGCCTTCGGCGAGGGCTGGGTCGAGCCGCTTCCTCCGGCGCGCCTCACGGGCAAGACGGTCGCCGTCGTCGGCTCGGGCCCCGCAGGGCTCGCCGCGGCGCAGCAGCTCACCCGGGTCGGGCACACGGTGGCGGTGTACGAGCGCGACGACAAGATCGGCGGCCTCCTGCGCTACGGCATCCCCGACTTCAAGATGGAGAAGGAGGTGCTGGACCGCCGCCTCGCCCAGATGAAGGCCGAGGGGACGCGGTTCCGCACCGGCGTGGCCGTCGGCCAGGACGTGAGCTGGGACCAGCTCCGCCGCCGGTACGACGCCGTCGTGGTCGCGACCGGCGCGACTGTCCCGCGGGATCTGGCGATCCCCGGGCGCGAGCTGGACGGCGTCCACTTCGCGATGGACTACCTCGTGCAGGCCAACCGGGTCTGCGCCGGGGAGACCGTACCGGACCAGATCGATGCGCGCGGCAAGCACGTCGTCATCCTCGGCGGCGGCGACACCGGGGCGGACTGCATCGGCACGGCGCACCGCCAGCAGGCGGCGTCCGTGACCACGCTCGCCATCGGCAAGCAGCCTCCGTCCGAGCGTCCCGCGCACCAGCCCTGGCCCATGTTCCCGAACCTCTTCGAGGTGGCCAGCGCCCACGAGGAAGGCGGTGAGCGCACCTATCTCGCGTCGACCGTCGAGTTCGTGGGGGAGAACGGGCGCCTCACGGGCCTCAAGGTCGCCGAGACCGAGTACGTCGACGGGAAGCGCCTTCCGAAGGCCGGCACCGAGCGGGTCATCCCGGCCGACCTCGTCTTCCTCGCGCTCGGCTTCACCGGGGCCGAGCCGGCGGGCCTCACGGAGCAGGTCAGCGCGCCCTTCGACGCCCGCGGCAACGTGGCGCGCGATGCCTCGTACATGACCGAGGTCCCCGGCATCTTCGTTGCCGGCGATGCCGGTCGTGGCCAGTCGCTCATCGTGTGGGCGATCGCCGAGGGCCGCGCTGCGGCCGCCGCCGTCGACCGGCACCTCATGGGCACGACCAGCCTTCCCGCTCCGGTCGCCCCCACGGACCGCGCCATCGCCGTCCTGTAGACATCAGGCGGGGTGGGCACGCCCGCTCCGCCTGTCCTTCCTGCTTGCTTTACCCCGACTGTTCACCCCTCTGCTCCCGACGCAGAATCCGCTCGACACTAGGGTTAGGTATATGAGACGCGCGAAGATCGTGGCAACCTTCGGCCCGGCCATCTCCACGTATGAGAAGACACTCGCCGTGATCGAGGCAGGTGTGGATGTGGCTCGCATGAACATGAGCCACGGCGACTACTCGGTGCACGACATCACCTACGAGAACGTCCGCAAGGCCTCCGCCGAGCTCGGCAAGGCGGTCGGCATCATGGCAGACCTCCAGGGGCCCAAGATCCGCCTCGGACGGTTCTCCGACGGGCCGCACGAGCTCTCCGTGGGCGATGTCTTCACCATCACCACCGAAGACGTGCCCGGCACGAAGGACATCTGCTCGACCACCCTCAAGAGCCTCACCGAGGACGTCAAGGTCGGCGACACCCTCCTGATCGACGACGGCAAGGTCGCGCTGCGCGCGACCGCGGTCGACGACGTCAAGGTCGTCACCGAGGTCACGGTCGGCGGAACCGTGTCCAACAACAAGGGCATCAACCTCCCTGGCGTCGCCGTCAACGTTCCCGCCCTGAGCGAGAAGGACGAGGGCGACCTGCGATGGGCCCTCAAGCGCGGCGTCGACTACGTCGCCCTGTCGTTCGTCCGCGACGCCAGCGACATCCGCCGTGTGCACGAGATCATGGAGGAGGAGGGCCGCCGCGCCCCCGTCATCGCCAAGATCGAGAAGCCGCAGGCCGTGGACCAGCTGCACGAGATCATCGACGCGTTCGACGCCATCATGGTCGCGCGCGGCGACCTCGGAGTCGAGCTGCCGCTCGAGCAGGTTCCGCTCGTGCAGAAGCGGGCCATCGAGCTTGCGCGGCGCTGGGCCAAGCCCGTGATCGTCGCAACCCAGGTCCTCGAATCGATGATCGACAGCCCGCGCCCCACGCGTGCCGAGGCCTCTGACTGCGCGAACGCGGTGCTCGACGGCGCCGACGCGGTCATGCTCTCGGGCGAGACGAGCGTGGGCGCGTACCCGATTGAGACTGTCAAGACGATGGCGAAGATCATCGAGTCCACGGAGGAGCACGGGCTTGAGCGCGTCCCGCCGCTCGGCTCCCAGCCCAAGACGCGCGGAGGGGCGATCACCCGCGCCGCCGTCGCGATCGCGGACCAGCTGGATGCGAAGTACATCTGCACCTTCACCCAGTCCGGCGACTCGGCGCGCCGCCTGAGCCGTCTGCGGCCGCAGAAGCCGGTCTTCGCCTTCACGCCGCTGACGTCCACGCTGAACATCCTGAGCCTGTGCTGGGGCATCCAGCCCCGGATGGTGGACTTCGCGGCCCACACCGACCAGATGATCGCGCAGGTGGACGAGTACCTCCTGCGTGCAGGCCTTGCCACGCCCAACGACCTGGTCGTCGTCGCGGCCGGATCCCCTCCCGGGGTCGCGGGCTCGACCAACGCGCTGCGGGTGCACAAGGTGGGAGACCTTGCCGACGCCGGCCAGCTCCTCGAGGGTGCCGCGGCGCCTGCCCGCGAACAGGTCGGTCCGTGGCCGCTCCCGACGGAGCCGCGCCGCGAGTCCATCTGACGGCAGGGAGAGCGCAAGCTGCAGCGAAGGGCGGCACCCGGGACCGGGTGCCGCCCTTTGCTGTGTCTGGGTGGGTCTAGCTGACCTGGTTGATGATCGTCTCGGCGACCTCGCGCATGCTGAGCCGGCGGTCCATCGAGGTCTTCTGGATCCAGCGGAACGCCTCGGGCTCGGTCAGGCCCATCTTGGTGATGAGCAGGCTCTTGGCACGCTCGACGAGCTTGCGGGTGGCGAACTGCTCCTTCAGGTCCGTCACCTCCGCCTCGAGGGCCTTGATCTCCTCGTGGCGCGAGAGCGCGATCTCGATCGCGGGGATGAGGTCGTTCGGGGTGAACGGCTTGACCACGTACGCCATGGCCCCGGCGTCGCGAGCGCGCTCGACGAGCTCCTTCTGGCTGAAGGCGGTGAGCAGTACGACGGGGGAGATGCGTGCCTTGACGATCCTCTCGGCGGCGGTGATGCCGTCCATGACGGGCATCTTGACGTCCATGAGCACGAGGTCGGGCTTGAGCTCCTCGGCGAGCTGCACGGCGCGCTCGCCATTGTCCGCCTCGGCCACGACGTCGAAGCCCTCGCCGCGGAGGATCTCGATGATGTCGAGCCGGATGAGGGTCTCGTCCTCGGCGACGACGACGCGGCGCGCCGTCGCGGAGGCCGCCCTCTCTGGGGAAGGGGCTGCCTGGGGGGTCTTGTCGGACACGCGGGCTCCTCGGGGTCAGGGGATACTCTGACGTCGATCCTACCGGCGCGCGGCCTGACTCCGCTTCCCTGTGGGAGGGGATGGCCGGGCAGCGCCGGGAAGGCCCGGAGCAGGTAGAGTTGTCGGGCAGGCCCGAGTGGCGGAATTGGCAGACGCGCCGCCCTCAAAATGCGGTATCGAAAGGTGTGTGGGTTCGAGTCCCACCTCGGGCACGTCCAGCGCGGGCCCCGGCAGTGAGCCGGGGCCCGCACTCGTCTGTCGGCGCGGGGCCCGCAGTGGCGCGCTAGGATGGCTAGGCTGCAGCCCAGCCGCCGCGTCAAGTCCTTTGACGCGAACTGTTCATGAACGTACCGTGAACACGGGCGATCCACGGGCTCCTTTCCCTGACCTCAACCCCGAAGGGCACTGCGGGTGGACATCACCGCCATGATCGTGCTGGTCATCGTACTGGCGCTCTTCTTCGACTTCACCAACGGCTTCCACGACACCGCCAACGCGATGGCCACGCCGATCGCGACCGGTGCGATCACCCCGCGCAAGGCCGTCGCACTGGCTGCCGTGCTGAACCTCGTGGGCGCCTTCCTCTCGACAGAGGTGGCCAAGACCATCTCCGGCGGCCTCATCAGGGAGGGGGAACAGGGCATCCACATCACCCCCGAAGTCATCTTCGCCGGCCTCATGGGCGCCGTCATGTGGAACATGTTCACATGGCTCCGCGGGCTCCCGTCGAGCTCGTCCCACGCGCTGTTCGGTGGCCTCATCGGTGCAGCGGTCGTCGGCATGGGCCTGCACGCCGTGAACTTCGAGACCCTCGTGGCGAAGGTCATCCTCCCCGCCGTTGCGGCCCCCATCATCGCGGGCTTCGCCGCCTGGCTCACGACGCGCATGGCGTACGCGCTCACGGCACGCCGCGACGCCGAGGGAAGCAAACTGCGGCAGGGGCGGGGAACCTTCCGCGTGGGCCAGGTCTTCACCTCGAGCCTCGTGGCCCTGTCCCATGGCACGAACGACGCGCAGAAGACGATGGGCATCATCACGCTGGTCCTCATCGCCGGCGGCGAGCAGCAGGTCGGGACCGGTCCTCAGCTCTGGGTCATCGCGGCATGTGCCGCCGCGATCGCCGTCGGAACGTACGCGGGCGGTTGGAGGATCATCCGCACGCTGGGCACCGGGCTGACAGAGGTCCGGCCCGCCCAGGGCTTCTCGGCCGAATCGAGCACCGCGGCGGCGATCCTCGCCTCGTCCCACCTCGGCTTCGCGCTCTCCACGACCCAGGTCGCCTCCGGCTCGGTGATCGGCTCCGGCCTGGGCAGGCGCGGCACGAGCGTCCGCTGGGGAACCGCGGGGAGGATTGCGCTCGGCTGGGTCCTGACGCTGCCCGCCGCGGCCCTCGTGGGCGGCCTGGCTGCCCTGCTGATCGCTCTCGGCACGCCCGGAGTGCTCGTCACCGCCATCCTCGGCACCATCGCTGTCGTGTGGATGTTCGTCGTCTCCCAGCGCCAGAAGGTGGCGCACCACAACGTGGTCGAGGTCGAGGAGGCCGGCGAAGCCGTGGCCTTCACGCGCCGAAAGCGCCGCCGCTTCACCTCGAGGGGGACCGCATGAGCATCAAGTGGGCTGAGCTCGCCGTCGTCGCGCTGGCCACCGTGGTGGGCTCCGGCGTCGTCGTCCTCCTCTACTCGCTCGGCGTCCGGCTCTCCGCCGTCGCGGGGGACCGCCCCCAGGGCGGAGGCCTGCCGCGCGCGGCCGCCGCGGTGTGCTTCGCGCTGTGCGGGGCGGCGGTGCTCTTCGGGATCTACCTGATCATCCCGTACTTCCACTCCTGAGCCCCGCCGTGCGGACCGGCGGATAGGCTGGGCCCATGGCGGACTTCGTGTACTTCGTGGGCAGCAGTCTGGACGGCTACATCGCCTCGGACGGCGGCGACCTCGCATGGCTCGAGCAGTTCAACGAGGTCGAGGGGGTCGCGGCCGCGTACGACGCCTTCGAAGCCGGGGTGGGCTGCGTGGTCATGGGCGGCGACACCTACGAGTGGGTGCGCGCCCACGCGAAGGACGGGTGGCCGTACCGCGTCCCGTGCTGGGTCTTCACCCACCACGAGCTCGGCACGGACGACGGCGCCGACGTCGTGCTCGTGCGGGGCAGCGTGCAGATGTTCGCCGACGAGCTCCGCAGGGACGCCGGAGACAAGGACGTGTACATCGTCGGCGGCGGGTCGCTCGCCGGGGAGTTCCTCTCCGCCGGGCTCATCGACCGCATCGTGCTCACCCTCGTGCCCGTCGCACTCGGCGGGGGCGTGCCCCTGTTCGGCGGAAACCCCCTCGGGGTGCCGGCGGGATTCACCCTCGAGAGCGTGGTCGAGCGCGGCGGGACGGTGGAACTCGCCTACAGGGCGGCCTGACCCCCGCGCTCCGGACGGCCTCCCTGCCGCCCGCCGCCCTGGCCTTCCGGACTACGGCCCGCCGGCGGGTTGTCCCGAAGCAGGTTCGTGATGCGCGCTGTGGAGAGCCGGTGGCCCTCCTCGTCGGTCATCACGATCTCGTGCGTCGCGAGTGTGCGCCCGAGGTGGACCGCCGTGCAGGTGCCCCTGACCAGTCCGCGCACTGCAGGGCGGTGGTGCGTCGCGTTCAGGTCGACGCCGACCGCATGCCGTCCGGGCCCGGCGTGGAGCGACGCCGCGAACGAGCCGAGGGTCTCGGCGAGGACCGCGTGGGCGCCCCCGTGCAGGATGCCGGCGACCTGGGTGTTGCCCGCCACGGGCATCGTGGCGACCGCGCGCTCAGCCGTGAGCTCCTCGAACACGATGCCCAGCTTGACCACGAGCGCACCGACGCCGCGGTCTGCCAGCCAGGGCCTGAGGTGCTCGGGGACGCCGGCGGCTTCGAGCTCGGCGGCGAGCGCCGCCGAGCGGTCCCGGTCGCCGGCCTCTGCGGGGGCGTCGACGGCGGGCGAGGGCGCAGCGGCGCGGCTGAAATTGTCGTGCATGGCCACTAGGCTGGCACCCGTGACTGAAACCAGCAAAACCCTCCCCGCGCGCGTCCCCACCAGCACTGCAGGGGGGCCCGGCGCCGGGCGGCCGAGGCTGCTGGTCCTCGACGGGCACTCGATGGCGTTCCGCGCATTCTTCGCATTGCCGGCCGAGAGCTTCGTCAACGCCGAAGGTCAGCACACCAACGCGATCCACGGCTTCACGTCCATGCTCATCAACCTCGTGCGGGACCAGGAGCCCACCCACGTCGCGGTAGCCTTCGATGTCAGCGACGAGACCACCCACCGCCGGACCGAGTACAGCGAGTACAAGGCTGGCCGCAACGCGACGCCCGCCGAGTTCTCCGGCCAGATCGACTACATCAAGAAGGTCATGGCGGCCCTCGGCATCCGCACCCTCGAGCTCCCGGGCCACGAGGCGGACGACATCCTCGCAACCCTTGCCGCCCAGGGCGCGGCCGCGGGCTTCGAGGTCCTCCTGGTCTCGGGGGACCGGGACACGTTCCAGCTCGTCAACGACCACGTCTCCGTCCTCTACCCGCGCAAGGGCGTGAGCGACATCCCCCGGATGGACGCCGCCGCCATCGAGGAGAAGTACTTCGTCCCGCCCGCGCGGTACCCGGACCTGGCGGCGCTCGTGGGCGAGTCCGCCGACAACCTCCCGGGCGTCCCCGGCGTGGGGCCGAAGACCGCGGCGAAGTGGATCACCCAGTACGACGGGATCGAGGGTGTCCTCGAGCACGCGGGGGAGATCAAGGGCAAGGCGGGAGAGTCCCTGCGGGCCAACCTCGAGTCCGTGGAGCGCAACCGCAGGCTCAACCGCCTCCTGACGGACCTCGAGCTGCCGCTGACGCTGGACGACCTCGCCGACCCCCGCCCCGAGCGCGCCGCGGTCGAGGCACTGTTCGACGAACTGGAGTTCAAGGCGCTGCGCACGCGCGTCTACGACGTCTTCGGCACCGAGGGACCCGAGGCGGGGGAGGACGAGTTCCACGTCCCGCCCCACACCGTTCCCGCGGACGACGACGCCCTCGCCGCCTCGCTCGCGGCACTCGCCGAAGGCGCGGCGGCAGCGGGCGGGAAGCCCGTCGCTGTCGCCGTGCGCACGGACGGCGGCAGCCCCCGCCCGGCCGCCGAGTCCGTCGCGCTCGCAACCAAGGAGGCCGCCGTCGTCGTGCCCCTCGACGGGGCGCTCCCTGCCCCGCTCGCCGCGTGGCTGGCCGACCCGGCGGTGCCCAAGGCGATGGCCGAGTACAAGGAAGGCACCAAGGCCCTGAGGGCGCTCGGCGCGGAGGTGGAAGGGGTCGTCGACGATGTCTCGATCTCCGGCTACCTCGCGGAGCCGGACCGCCGCTCGTACGCCCTGCCCGACCTCGCCCAGCACCACCTCGGGATCGAGCTCGCCGCCGGCGCGCCGACCGCGGGGCAGCTCGCGCTCGACCTCGCCGGAGACGAGGCCGCGGCGGCAGCGATGGCGCGGCAGGCCGCCGTCGTGCGCGCCCTCCATGACGAGCTCGCGCCGCAGCTCACGGAGCTGGGCGCGGCCGCCCTGCTGCAGGACATGGAGCTTCCGCTCTCCCGGGTCCTGCTCGACATGGAGTGGGCCGGCATCACGGTCGACGTGCCCCAGATCGACGCGCTCATGGACGAGCTCGGCGCCACGAGCGAGGCCGCCGCCGAGGCGGCGTACGCAGCGATCGGGCACAAGGTCAACCTCGGGTCCCCCAAGCAGCTCCAGGCTGTCCTCTTCGAGGAGCTCGAGCTGCCCAAGACGAAGAAGATCAAGACCGGGTACACGACCGACGCGGCCTCCCTCAAGGAGCTGCTGGACAAGACCGGGCACCCGTTCCTCGCCTCGCTCATGGCGCACCGGGAGTCGAGCAAGCTCCGCCAGATGGTCGAGACCCTCAAGAAGGCCGTCACGAAGGACGGGCGGATCCACACCACGTACGCCCAGACCATCGCGGCCACGGGACGCCTGTCCTCGAACAACCCCAACCTGCAGAACATCCCGATCCGGAGCGAGGAGGGCCGCCGCGTCCGTGACGTGTTCGTCGCCGGCGAGGGCTACGAGTCGCTGCTGTCGGCGGACTACTCCCAGATCGAGATGCGCATCATGGCCCACCTCTCGGGGGACGAGGGGCTCATCGAGGCCTACCGCTCGGGCGAGGACCTGCACCGCTTCGTCGGCTCGCGGATCTTCCACGTGGCACCGGCGGACGTCACGAGCGAGATGCGCTCCAAGGTCAAGGCCATGTCCTACGGCCTGGCCTACGGGCTCTCGTCGTTCGGCCTCTCCAAGCAGCTCGAGATCTCGGTCGACGAGGCGCGCACGCTCATGAAGGACTACTTCGACCGCTTCGGCGCCGTGCGGGACTACCTGCGCGGCGTCGTCGAGCAGGCCCGCCAGGACGGCTTCACGCAGACGATCTTCGGCCGCCGCCGGTACCTGCCGGACCTCACGAGCCCCAACCGGGTGCACCGCGAGCTCGCCGAGCGGATCGCGCTCAACTCGCCCATCCAGGGCTCGGCGGCGGACATCATCAAGCGGGCCATGATCGGGGTGGAGGGCCAGCTGAAGGCGCGCGGCCTCGGGTCGCGGCTGCTGCTGCAGATCCACGACGAGCTCGTGGTCGAGGTCGCCCCGGGCGAGGAGGCCGCGGTGCGGGAGGTCGTCGAGCACGAGATGGGCTCGGCGGCGGACCTGAGCGTCCCGCTCGACGTGCAGATCGGCGTGGGGCGGACGTGGAACGAGGCCGGGCATTGACCGAGGTCCCTCCGTCGGTCGGCGGCCCGGAGGCGGGCCGCTACGAGATCCGCCGCTTCCGGGCAGCCGACTCCGCCAATCGAGAGTTCCCCGCGACCGCGGAATGGATCCGGGCCGTGAACTACGGGTTCTACAAGAAGGCCCTCGCCGACGCGCACGTGGCCAAGACGGCCGCCGCGTACCGCGTCGACGACCGCGAGCTCACGGCGGTGTACGAGACGGGGCCCGCCCCTGCGGGGGCCCTTTCCCCCGACGGGCCGATCGCGACCTTCGCCTCGATGCGCAAGACCCTCAACGCCGGCTACGGCCGGCTCGTGCCCGCGCACCTCGTGACCGCTGTCACGGTGCGCACCGACCACCGGCGCCGGGGACTCCTGCGCCGGCTCATGGGGGAGGACCTCGCCCGCGCGAAGGCGGACGGCGTCCCTGTGGCCGCCCTCACTGCCTCCGAGGCCTCGATCTACCGCCGCTTCGGCTACGGCGTCGCGACCCACGAGCGGCGCGTCACCGTGTCCACCGGGCCCCGCTTCCGCCTCGCCGTCCGGCCCCGCGGACGCGTGATGGCCGCCGAGCCGGGAGCGATGCTCGAGCTCGCGCCGACGATCTTCGCCGCTGCCCACCGTACGGTCCCCGGCTCTGTGGACCGCCAGGAGCAGTACGCGCTGCACGCCGCCGGCCAGTGGGAGCGCTCGACCGGCGGCGAGGATCCCGGCCTGCGCGTCGCCGTCCACCTCGCCGAGGACGGCACCCTGGACGGCTACGCCGCCTACAGGTTCCGTGGGTGGTCCCACGAGCCGCCCACCATGGAGCTGCTGGACCTCGTCTCGGCCACACCGGACGCGTACCTGGGCCTGTGGGACTACCTCGGATCGCTCGACCTCATCGACCGAGTGATCTGGGACGAGGCGCCCGCCGACGACCCCCTCGTCTGGGCGCTCGAGGACTCCCGCGTGGTGCGGGCCGAGACGGCGCGCGACATGCTCTGGCTGCGGATCCTCGACGTCCGGGCTGCGCTCGAGGCGCGCCGCTACGCACACGACGGCGACCTCATCCTCCGCGTCGACGACGCCCTGGGCCTCGCCGCCGGCCGCTACCGGCTCGCGGTCGTGGACGGGGCGGCGACAGTCGAGGCCCTCGGAGCGCCGGACGGCGAGGCCCAGGTGTTGCTCGACATCGCGGACCTCTCGTCGGTCTACGTGGGCGGGGTGAGCCCCGTGTCCCTCCTCCAGGCCGGCAGGATCCGCACGGGCGAGTCCTCGCCCGAGGCCGCGCTCGTGCTGGCGCAGATGCTCGCTGTCGAGCGGCCTGCGCACTGCCTGACGCACTTCTGAACCGCTTTGACCCACCTTGGGCGCGGCGACTAGACTGGACGGGCGCGTAGTACG
Organism: Sinomonas sp. B1-1; assembly: GCF_050474465.1. Taxonomy (NCBI): domain Bacteria; kingdom Bacillati; phylum Actinomycetota; class Actinomycetes; order Micrococcales; family Micrococcaceae; genus Sinomonas; species Sinomonas sp. B1-1. The sequence continues at coordinate 232,981 of NZ_JBCHVF010000001.1, forward strand.
CGCGTGCGTTCTGCCTGCTGGCCGGTCCGGCTGGCGTGCGGGACGCAGCACCACACTAAGACTTCAGCCAGTCTCCGCAACGCGGCCGGCAGCCGGGACGCGGGTCTGACTGACCGACCAACTATCCACATCGGAGCCCCTACTACATGACCATCACCTCCACCTCGACGTCCACCACGCCGCAGGTCGCCATCAACGACATCGGCACCACTGAGGACTTCCTCGCCGCTGTCGACGCCACCATCAAGTACTTCAACGACGGCGACCTCGTGGAAGGAACCGTCGTCAAGGTTGACCGCGACGAGGTCCTGCTCGACATCGGGTACAAGACCGAGGGCGTCATCCCCTCTCGCGAGCTTTCCATCAAGCACGACGTGGACCCGGGCGAGGTTGTCGCCGTCGGTGACCAGGTCGAGGCGCTCGTCCTCACCAAGGAGGACAAGGAAGGCCGCCTGATCCTCTCCAAGAAGCGCGCGCAGTACGAGCGCGCCTGGGGTGACATCGAGAAGATCAAGGAGGAGGACGGCGTCGTCACCGGCACCGTCATCGAGGTGGTCAAGGGTGGCCTCATCCTCGACATCGGCCTCCGTGGCTTCCTCCCGGCCTCGCTCGTCGAGATGCGCCGTGTCCGCGATCTCGCGCCGTACATCGGCCAGAAGATCGAGGCGAAGATCATCGAGCTCGACAAGAACCGCAACAACGTGGTCCTGTCCCGCCGCGCCTGGCTCGAGCAGACCCAGTCCGAGGTCCGCTCCTCCTTCCTCAACAAGCTCGAGAAGGGCCAGGTCCGTCCCGGCGTCGTCTCCTCGATCGTCAACTTCGGTGCGTTCGTGGACCTCGGCGGCGTCGACGGCCTCGTGCACGTCTCGGAGCTGTCCTGGAAGCACATCGACCACCCGTCCGAGGTCGTCGAGGTCGGCCAGGAGGTCACGGTCGAGGTCCTCGAGGTCGATCTCGACCGCGAGCGCGTCTCCCTCTCGCTCAAGGCGACGCAGGAGGACCCGTGGCAGACCTTCGCCCGCACGCACGCGCTGGGCCAGGTCGTCCCCGGCAAGGTCACCAAGCTCGTGCCGTTCGGTGCGTTCGTGCGCGTCGAAGACGGCATCGAGGGCCTCGTGCACATCTCGGAGCTGGCGGTCCGCCACGTGGACCTCGCCGAGCAGGTCGTCTCCGTGGGCGACGAGCTCTTCGTCAAGGTCATCGACATCGACCTTGAGCGTCGCCGCATCTCCCTGTCGCTCAAGCAGGCCAACGAGGGCGTGGACCCGGACTCGACCGAGTTCGACCCGGCGCTCTACGGCATGGCCGCCGAGTACGACGAGGAGGGCAACTACAAGTACCCGGAGGGCTTCGACCCGGAGTCCAACGAGTGGCTCGAGGGCTACGAGACGCAGCGCGCCGCGTGGGAGCAGCAGTACGCCGACGCCCAGACCCGCTGGGAGGCGCACAAGAAGCAGGTCTCGCAGCACCTCGCCGACGACGCCGCCGCGGCGTCCGGCCACGAGTCGATGTCCACCAGCTACTCCTCCGAGGCCGCGTCGACCTCCGAGAGCAGCTCCTCCGGCACGCTCGCGTCCGACGAGGCTCTCGCCGCCCTGCGCGAGAAGCTCACCGGCAACTGAGCTGTAGCCGGCTGACGGTTCGACCGTCTGCATGAAGGGGCGGGTCCTGCGCGAGCAGGGCCCGCCCCTTTCGCGTCGGCACCCTTTCGTGTCCGCGCCCGCTCGCGTCGGCGCGCGTCGCACACAGGGGCCGTTCGACCCTCGCCGGTTCAAGTGCTGCAGACCTACTGTTGCGGCAGGAAGGCCGACAGGCGGGAAGGCCCACAGGCGGGAAGGCCGACAGGCAGGAAGGCCCACAGACGGGAAGGCACAGCAATGACGGCAGTGGTGGTCTACGAGTCGCAGTACGGCAATACCCAGCGCGTCGCCGAGGCGATCGCTCGGGGGCTGGGTGGCGGCGCCCGCGCGGTCCATGCCTCGGCGTTCTCGCCCGCAACGCTCGAGCCGGGGGCGCTGCTCGTGGTCGGGAGTCCCATCGTCGGCTGGAAGCCGCTGGAGGGACTGGGCGCCTGGCTCGACGCGCTCGGGCCCGGCTCCCTCGACGGCGTGCGCACCGCCGCGTTCGACACCCGCGTCAAGCTGTTCATCCACGGTGACGCCGCCAAGAAGATCGAGCACGCGCTCGAGGCAGCCGGCGGCCAGCGTGCCGCCGATCCCACCTGGTACTACGTCAAGGGCACCGAGGGGCCGCTGCTCGACGGGGAGCTCGAGAAGGCGGAGGCCTGGGGCCGACAGCTCGCGGGCTAGGGGACGTCGACCCAGGAAGTCCCGAGCGCGTCGGCTCGGGCGGATCCCGCCGAGAGGCTCGCCAGCCGCCCTTCAAGGGCCGCGGCCTCCGCATCGGAGTCCTCCACGGCGATCCGCAGGGTGACGGAGCGCGCGCCGTAGTCGGCGCCGAGGACCACGACGCCGGCCGAGCGGAGGTCATTCTCGAGGCGCGGTGCGACGGCGTGCTCCGTGGCCACGCCGAGGATGCGCAGCCGCTGGCGCCTGACGAGCCGGGCGGTGTCGAGTGCGGAGGACACCGACTCCGAATACGCCCTGACCAGCCCGCCGGCACCGAGCAGGACACCGCCGAAGTACCTCACGACCACGGCCACGACGTCGCTGAGGTCCGCCGCGCCGTCGTGCGTTTCCCTCTTCAGGAGGGCCTCGAGCATGGGGATGCCCGCGGTGCCGGCAGGCTCGCCGTCGTCGCTGCTGCGCTGGGTGGTGCGGTCGGGTCCGAGGACGAAGGCGCTGCAGTGGTGGCGCGCGTCGTGGAACTCGCGCCGCAGCCCGGCCACGAGGTCGCGCGCGTCCCCTTCCGTCTCGACGCGTCGCAGGACCGTGATGAAGCGGGACCGCTTGACCTCGAGCTCGTGTCGGTGCTCGCCGTCGACCGTCGTGTAGCGCGCAGCATGGCTCGGTGTCTCGGTCACCGCACAAGTCTAGGCGGCGGCTCGTCCGCGCTAGGCTGGGGCCGTGCTGAGGGTTGGACTGACAGGCGGAATCGCTTCGGGGAAGTCGGAGGTCGCGCGCAGGCTCGCCGAGCGGGGCGCGGTCCTCGTGGACGCGGACGTGCTCGCGCGCGAGGCCGTCGAGCCCGGTTCGGAGGGGCTCGCCGAGGTCGTCGCGGCGTTCGGGCCGGGGATCGTGGCCGACGACGGCGGGCTGGACCGGGCGGCGCTGGGCGCCATCGTCTTCGCGGACCCCGCGCGGCGCGAGGTGCTCAACGCGATCGTCCACCCACGCGTGCGGGCGCGTGCGGCCGAGATCGTCGAGCGGGCGGGCAGCCAGGACCCGCGCGCCGTCGTCGTCCAGGACATCCCGCTGCTCGTGGAGACAGGGCAGGCCGGGAATTTCGACCTCGTGGTGGTCGTCGACGCGCCCGACGACGTCCGGGTGGGCCGGCTCGCGGCCAGGAACGGCATGCCCGAGGCCGAGGCGCGCGCCCGCATGGCAGCCCAGGCGACGCGCGAGGAACGCCTCGCGGCAGCCGACCACGTCCTGGAGAACACGGGCACCGTGGAGGAGCTGCGGGGCGCGGTGGACCGGCTGTGGGACGGCGTCCTCGTCCCGGCGGCCGCCCGGTCCGCGCAGGCCGGGTCCTCCGCTTAGCCTGCAGCGAATGCGGACATGCCCTGTCCGCTGCCCGGCGTAGATTTGACGCATGAGCCTTGCCCAGGAGATCAACCGCGTCGTCGCGCCGTTCGAGGTGGTCAGCGAGTACAAGCCGGCGGGCGACCAGCCGACCGCCATCGCAGAGATCGCCGAGCGCATCCAGAACGGCGAGAAGGACGTCGTCCTCCTCGGAGCCACCGGAACCGGCAAGAGCGCCACGACCGCGTGGGTCATCGAGAAGCTCCAGCGTCCCACGCTCGTCATGGTGCAGAACAAGACGCTGGCCGCGCAGCTCGCGAACGAGTTCCGCGAGCTCCTGCCGAACAACGCGGTCGAGTACTTCGTCTCGTACTACGACTACTACCAGCCGGAAGCCTACGTCCCCCAGACGGACACCTTCATCGAGAAGGACTCCTCGATCAATGAGGAGGTCGAACGGCTGCGGCACTCGGCCACGAACTCCCTCCTCACCCGCCGCGACGTCGTCGTGGTCGCGACCGTCTCGTGCATCTACGGCCTCGGCACGCCGGAGGAGTACGTCGCGGGCATGGTCACGCTGCGACGCGGCATGGAGATGGACCGCGATGCGCTCCTGCGCCAGTTCGTCGCCATGCAGTACGTCCGCAACGACGTCGACTTCCACCGCGGGACCTTCCGCGTGCGCGGCGACACTGTCGAGATCATCCCGATGTACGAGGAGCAGGCGCTCCGCATCGAGTTCTTCGGCGACGAGATCGAGTCCATCCACACGCTCCACCCCCTCACGGGCGAGGTCATCCGGGAGGAGACGGAGATGTACGTCTTTCCCGCCTCGCACTATGTGGCCGGCCCAGAGCGCATGGCCAAGGCGATCAAGGGCATCGAGGACGAGCTCGCCGAGCGCCTGCAGGCCCTCGAGTCGCAGAACAAGCTCGTCGAGGCCCAGCGGCTGCGGATGCGCACCACCTACGACCTCGAGATGATGCAGCAGATGGGGTTCTGCAACGGGATCGAGAACTACTCGCGGCACATCGACGGCCGCGGCCCCGGGACTGCACCCCACTGCCTCCTGGACTACTTCCCGGACGACTTCCTCCTCGTCATCGACGAGTCGCACGTCACGGTCCCGCAGATCGGCTCGATGTACGAGGGCGACATGTCGCGCAAGCGCACGCTCGTCGAGCACGGATTCCGGCTCCCCTCGGCCATGGACAACCGGCCGCTGAAGTGGGACGAGTTCCTCGAGCGGATCGGCCAGACCATCTACCTGTCCGCGACGCCCGGCAAGTACGAGCTCGGCAAGGCCGACGGCTTCGTGCAGCAGATCATCCGCCCCACGGGCCTCGTGGACCCCGAGGTGATCGTGAAGCCCACCAAGGGCCAGATCGACGATCTCCTCGGCGAGATCCGCGACAGGGTCGAACGGGACGAGCGGGTCCTCGTCACCACCCTCACCAAGCGCATGGCCGAGGACCTCACCGAATACCTCCTCGGCCACGGCGTCAAGGTCCAGTACCTCCACTCGGACGTGGACACGCTCCGCCGCGTCGAGCTCCTGCGCGAGCTGCGCCTCGGGGTCTTCGACGTCCTGGTGGGCATCAACCTCCTGCGCGAGGGGCTCGACCTGCCCGAGGTGTCCCTCGTGAGCATCCTCGACGCCGACAAGGAGGGCTTCCTGCGGTCCTCGACGTCGCTGATCCAGACCATCGGCCGCGCCGCCCGCAACGTCTCGGGCCAGGTGCACATGTACGCGGACAAGATCACGGACTCGATGGCGCAGGCGATCGACGAGACGAACCGCCGCCGTGCGATCCAGATGGCGTTCAACGAGGAGCGGGGGATCGACCCGCAGCCCCTGCGCAAGCGCATCGCGGACATCACGGACCAGCTCGCCCGCGAGGACGAGGACACCCGGGCCCTGCTGGAGGGCCGCTCGAAGGCCGGCAAGCGCACGAAGGGCGCCGCGGGGGCCAACGCCCGCGAACGCGCCCAGGCCGAGCTGCGCCGCGACGGACTCGCCGCCGCCCCGGCCGAGGACCTGCTGGGCCTCATCGGGCAGCTCACCGAGCAGATGCACGGAGCCGCCGCCGAGCTGCAGTTCGAGCTCGCCGCCCGGCTCCGCGACGAGGTCGCCGAGCTCAAGAAGGAGCTGCGCCAGATGCAGTCGGCCGGGCATGCCTGAGCCCGAGCGAGGCGCCCAGGCGTCCGCCGCGACCACCGACGGCCTGGCGCACGACGACGCTGCCCGCCGCCGCGTCCAGCGGCGTACCGTCGGGGTGCTCGCCGCAGCGCAGCTCCTGAGCGGCCTCGGCAACGGGGCCACCCTCGCGATCGGGTCGCTCCTCGCCGTCGACTTCGGCGGCTCGGCGGCGTGGGCCGGGTCCGTCACCACCGTGCTCACGCTCGCAGCCGCGCTCGCCGCGCTGCCCCTGAGCGGCTTCGCGGCGTCCCGCGGGCGGCGGAAGGCGCTCGTCGCCGGCCTCGGCATCGCGGCCCTCGGCTCCGGGTCCGTCGTGCTGGCGACGATGGCGTCCTCCCTGGTCCTGCTCCTGGCCGGGGCGGCGCTCCTGGGGGTCGGCACCGCCGTCAACCTCCAGTCCCGTTTCGCCGCCGTTGACCTCGCGGACGCTGCGCACCGTGGCCGCGACCTGTCGCTCGTCGTCTGGTCGATCACGGTCGGCGCCGTGGCGGGCCCGAACCTCATCAAGCCGGGAGCAGCGCTCGGGGCGGCTCTCGGCCTGCCGGAGACCGCGGGCCCCTTCCTCATCTCGGTGACGGGGATGGCCGTCGCGGCGGCCCTGCTGTGGACGGGGCTCCGGCCCGACCCACTCCTCGAGGCCCGCCGCATCTCGGGGGCAGCCGCGGAGCCGGCCGGCTCGAAGCGGCCGAGGGGCGCCGTCCTCCGCGCGGGCATCGGTGCGATCCGCTCGTCCCCCGGGGCGGGCCTCGCAGTCTTCGCCGTGGTGGCTGCGCACGGGATCATGGTCGCCGTCATGTCCATGACGCCGCTGCACCTCCAGCAGGTGACCCTCGGCGGCGTGGCGGACGGCGGCGGCCACGGAGGCCACGTCGGCACCGACTCGTTCGCCCTCATCGGCTTCGTGATCTCGCTGCACATTGCGGGAATGTACGCGCTCTCGCCGCTGATGGGCTGGCTCGCCGACCGGGTCGGACGCCGCACCGTCCTCGCCGCGGGGCACGTCACGCTCGTCGGGGCAGTGGCCTCCGCGGCGCTCGGCGCAGCCAGCCCGGCGTCCGTGACCGTGGCGCTCGTGCTGCTGGGGCTCGGCTGGTCCGCGGCCACGATCGCCGGATCGGCGCTCCTCGCGGAGTCCGTGGCGCCGGACCATCGTGTCGAGGCGCAGGGGGTCGGCGACACGGCCATGGGCCTCGCCGGCGCCCTGGGCGGCGGGCTGTCGGGCATCGTCATGGCGCTGGTCGGGTTCCCGGGCCTCGCGGCCGTCGCGGGACTCATCAGCGTGGCGGTGCTCGCCGTCGCCGCCGTGGGCCGGAGGGCCTACCGGTCCTGACCGTCGGGATCCGCGAGCGCCAGTAGGCGCGCGAAGAGGCCCTCGCCGTCGTCTGAGATCCCGTCGTGGTGGAAGTCTGCGGTCTCCCAGACCTGGAGGCCCCGGACTGAGGCGGCGGTCTCCAGCGAGAGGTCCCGGTCGACGAAGATGTCGTCCCGGTACACCGCGGCGGCGACAGGGACATCATTCACGGCCAGCCGACCCCGGTCGTAGAGCTGCCCCCAGTCGGTCCTGCGCGCCAGCAGGTCGGCGACGTCCGCGAGCGGCACGAGCGCCGGGTCCTGCTCGAAGTACCACGGCATGACCATCTCGCCCAGCAGGAGCGGATCCTGGGCGTCGGGCCGGAAGTGGGGATACTCGTCGAGGACCCGCCACGCGGCCCACTCGGTCGCCTCGCCCTGGGCGTAGATGGACTCGTGCATGAGCGCATACAGCGGGTTCGCGGCCCGCGTCACGAGCGCGTGGACCTGGGCGAGGAACCCGTCGGAGAGCCGTGGACCGCGCAGTCCGCCGGTGAAGGCGTCCTCGAGCAGGTAGTGGAGGGAGTCGACGCGGGTGTTGCCTCCGAGGAGGCTCCCGACGAGCTGGAACCGTTCGGGGGAGAGCCGCTCGCCGCTCGGAAGGCGCTCGTCGTGGCGCCCCAGATGCTCGACGACGGCGCTCACCCTGGCGCGGTCGTCCGGGTACCAGCCGAAGTACTCGGCGTTGCGGGCAGCGACCCGCTCGTAGGTGGCCCGGTAGACCCGGTCCGCCGGGCCCTCCAAGGGTGCGAGGCCGCCCGTGATGAGCGCCCGCCGCACCCCCTCGGGCGCGAGCGAGAGGTACGTGAGAGTGCAGAACCCGCCGTAGCTCTGCCCGAACACCGTCCATGGGCCAGAGCCGAGGGCGCGCCGGATGGACTCGCAGTCGAACACGATCGAGTCGGCGCGGAAGTGCCCGAGGTACGCCGCCTGCTCTGCGGGGCCGCCCCGCAGCGGAAGCGAGACCCGGTCGGCCGCTGCCGACAGGCCGGTTCCGCGCTGGTCGAGCATGAGGATGCGGAAGTCCTTCGCCGCCGCCTTCATCCACCCGCCGAGGCTCGTCACGCGGTTCCCGCGGCCGCCCGGGCCGCCCTGCAGGAACACAAGCCAGGGGAGCTGCTCGACGGCAGCCGCCGGGTGGGCCGCCGAGGCGTACTCGCGCGCGAAGACCTCGATCCGCTCTCCGTCGGGCCGCCCGTGGGCAAGCGGAACCTGGAACACGTGCTCGACCGTCCGCAGCCCGCGGAACTCGTGCTGGCCTACCACGTGGTGGCCCGCGGCGGCGCCCGGACGCGGACGGCCGGGGGCCGGCGTCGTGCTCACGACGCCGTGCCGAAGGCCGCGAGCGCTTCGCCCGTGAGACGGAAGGTGTCCCACTCCTCCATCGGGCGGGCGCCGAGGCTCCGGTAGAAGCCGATGGACGGCTTGTTCCACTTCAGCACCGCCCATTCGACGCGCGCGTACCCGCGCTCGACAGCGATGCGCGCAAGCTCGGCGAGGAGCGCCTTGCCGTACCCCCGGCCCCGGGCGGCAGGACGGACATAGAGGTCCTCGAGGTAGATCCCGTGGGTGCCCTCCCACGTCGAGTAGTTCAGGAACCAGAGCGCGAAGCCCATCACGGCGGGGGAGCCTGCATCGGAGTCTTCGACGACGTGCGCGAAGACCGCCGGGCGGTCGCCGAACAGCGCCTCCGTGAGGTCCTCCGCGGTGTTCTTCACCGCGTCCGGCTCCCTCTCGTAGACGGCGAGCTCGTGGATGAGCTCGAGGATCGCGGGAACGTCGGCCGGCTCAGCTCGCCGCAGCACTGCGGTGGTGGAAACGCTCATGCTCCTAACCTAGCCGTCGAGCCGACCGATCTGCGTCAGCCGGATGACGGCGGTGCCGGTCGCATCGCTCTGGCCGAGGTCCACCTCGGCGGAGAAGCCCCAGTCGTGGTTCCCCGCCGGGTCGTCGAAGATCTGCCGTACGTGCCACATGCCGTGCTTCTCCTCGATGACGAGCAGCTGCGGACCGCGGGCGTCCGGGCCCGTGCCGATGTCCTCGTGCTCGTCGAAGTACGCGTCGAGGGTCGCTTCCCACTGCTCGACGCCGAAGCCGGCCTCCCCGTCGAGCGCCGCGAGGGCCTCGGAATCCTCGTCGGCGAACAGCTCGACGCGGCGGAACAGCTCGTTGCGCACCATGACCCGGAACGCGCGGACATTGGAGGTGAGGGCCGGTGGGGGAGGGGGCGGTGCATCGTGGGTGTGCAGGTCCCTGCCGCTCGTGAGCTCCTCCCACTCGTCCAGGAGCGACGAGTCGACCTGGCGGACCAGCTCGCCGAGCCAGGCGATGAGGTCCTCGAGGTCCTCCCGCAGCGCGTCCTGCGGCACGGTCTGGCGCAGGGCCTTGAACGCGTCGGTCAGGTAGCGCAGGACGATGCCCTCGCTGCGCGCCAGCCCGTAGAACTGGACGAACTCGCCGAAGTCCATCGCCCGTTCGTACATGTCCCGGACCACCGACTTCGGCGCGAGCTCGAAGTCCCCGACCCAGGGGGCGTGGCGCCGGTACGTCTCGAACGCCGCCTCAAGGAGCTCCTTGAGCGGTTCGGGGTAGGTGACCGCGTCGAGCGCGTTCATGCGCTCGGTGTACTCCATGCCCTCGGCCTTCATGGCCGCGACCGCCTCCGTCTTGGCCCGTTTGAGCTGCGCGGAGAGTATCTGCCGCGGCTTCTCGAGCGTGGCCTCGATGACGGACACGACGTCGAGCGCGTACGACGGAGACTCGGGGTCGAGCAGGTCGAGGGCCGCGAGCGCGAACGGCGAGAGCGGCTGGTTGAGCGCGAAGTTCTCCTGGAGGTCCACGGTGAGGCGCAGCGTGTGGCCGCTGGCCCGCTGCTCGGGAGTCAGCTCGTCCTCGGGGATCCGTTCGACGACGTCCGCGGCCAGGAGCTCGCGCAGGATCCCGAGCGCCCGCCGCATCAGGCGCAGCTGGACGGGACGCGGCTCGTGGTTCTCGGTCAGGAGCCGGTGGGCCGCGGCGAAGGGGTTCCCCGGGCGGGCCATGAGGTTCAGCAGCATGGCGTGCGTGACCGTGAAGCTCGAGGTCAGCGGCTCGGGGGCAGCCTCGACCAGCTTCTCGAAAGTGGGCCGGCCCCACGAGACGAAGCCCTCGGGCGGCTTCTTCTTCACGACCTGCCGCAGCTTGCGCTGGTCCTCGCCGAACTTCGCGCGGGCCTTCTCCATCGCGCGGTTGTTCTCGACGACGTGCTCGGGCGCCTGCACGACGACGGTCCCGGCCGTGTCGTATCCTGCCCGGCCCGCGCGGCCGGCGATCTGGTGGAACTCGCGCGCGTTGAGGTGCCGCGTCCGGGTGCCGTCGAACTTGCTCAGGGCGGTCAGCAGGACCGTCCGGATCGGCACGTTGATCCCCACACCGAGGGTGTCCGTGCCGCAGATGACCTTGAGCAGCCCCGCCTGGGCGAGCTGCTCGACGAGCCTCCGGTACTTCGGCAGCATGCCCGCGTGGTGCACGCCGATGCCGTGGCGCACGAGCCGGTTGAGGGTCTTGCCGAAGCCCGCCGCGAACCGGAAGTGCCCGATCAGCTCGGCGATCCGGTCCTTCTCCTCGCGCGTGCACATGTTCACGCTCATCAGCTGCTGCGCGCGCTCGATCGCCTCGAGCTGGCTGAAGTGCACCACGTACACCGGGACCTGCTTCGTCGCGAGCAGCTCCTCGAGCGTCTCGTGGACCGGCTTCTCCTCGTAGCAGTAGTGCAGCGGGATGGGCCGCTCCGCGTGGGCGACCGTCGCCGTCGTGCGCCCCGTGCGCTCGGTGAGCTCGCGCTCGAACCGGCTCACGTCGCCGAGCGTCGCGCTCATCAGGAGGAACTGCGCCTGCGGCAGTTCCAGGAGCGGCACCTGCCAGGCCCAGCCCCGCTGGGGGTCGGAGTAGAAGTGGAACTCGTCCATGACGACCGGCCCGAGTTCTGCCTCGGAGCCCTCGCGGAGGGCGTGGTTCGCGAGGATCTCCGCGGTGCAGCAGATGATGGGGGCGTCCGGGTTGACGGACGAGTCTCCGGTGACCATGCCGACGTTCTCCGCGCCGAAGATGTCGCACAGGGCGAAGAACTTCTCCGAGACGAGCGCCTTGATGGGCGCGGTGTAGTAGCTGCGCTGCCCGGTGGCGAGCCCGTGGAAGTGCGCCGCGATCGCCACGAGCGACTTGCCGGACCCCGTGGGGGTCGCGAGGATCACGTTCGAGCCGGACACGATCTCGAGCACCGCCTCGTCCTGGGCGGGGTAGAGGGTCAGGCCCCGTCCCTCGGCCCACCGGACGAAGGCCTCGTAGACCGCGTCGGGCAGGGAGTCGTCGCGGCCGGCGCGGTCGGCGGACGGGGAGGGCGCGGGGAGGAGGGCATCGAGTCGCATGGCGCCTCCAGACTATCCGCAGTGGGCTATCCCCACCGGCGGGTCCGGATTAGCGTTGTCCCATGAGCTCTCCCACCTGGGATCCGGCACTGTACACCGCGTTCGGCGACTACCGGTCGCGGCCGTTCTACGACCTGACTGCGCGCGTCGCCGCCGAGGCTCCCCGCCGCGTCGTCGACCTCGGCTGCGGTCCCGGCGAGCTCACCGCGTCCCTCACGCAGCGGTGGCCGGACGCCCTCATCGAGGGCCTCGACAGCTCCGAGGAGATGCTCGACGCCGCGCGCTCGCGGTTCGCGGGACGCGACCGCCTCACGTTCACCCATGGGGACATCCTGCACTGGGAGCCCGAGGGCGACGTCGACGTGGTCCTCTCGAACGCGGCGCTCCAGTGGGTGCCCGGTCACCTCGGGCTCATGGGGCGGTGGCTCGACCAGCTCGTCCCCGGCGCCTGGCTGGGGGTGCAGGTCCCCGGGAACTTCCAGGCCCCGTCGCACACGCTCATGCGCGAACTGGCCGAGTCCTCGCAGTGGGAGCATCGGCTGCGGGGGGTCCTCCGCCACACCGACGCGGTGGCGGAGCCCCAGGCCTACCTCGAGCTGATGCTCGAGGCCGGCTGGGAGGCGGACGTCTGGGAGACCGTCTACTACCACCAGCTTGTCGGTGAGGACGCCGTCCTGAACTGGATCCGCGGAACCGGCCTCCGGCCGGTGCTGGACGTGCTCTCGCCCGAGGAAGGCGCCCAGTTCGAGGAGCAGTACGACCAGCTGCTCCTCGACGCCTACCCCTCGGTGGAACGGGACGGCCTCCTCACGACCCTCTACCCGTTCCGCCGCATCTTCTGCGTGGGTCGCAAGCCGTCGTAGGCGAGCGGGCGGCCGCGTCAGCGCGCGAGGCCCAGGAGCCTCGCGCCGTTCTCCCAGAGGACCTGCCGCATCCAGCCGTCCCCGAGCCCGAGGCGCGCGAGGGCCTCGATCTGGTGGGCGTACGGGTACGGGATGTTGGGGATCGGCCACGGCCACCCGTAGCGCGCTTCCGCGTCGTCGAAGTACTCCCAGACCTTCTCGAGCATCCTCGGGGGGAGGAAGTGCACGTGGATGTCCGCGAGCCCGGGAAGGCCCAGCCGCTCGAGGTAGGCCGGGATCTCGTGGTCGGCGCGGGGCCCGGGCGTGGTGGTGCCCGCGCCGGTGGGACTACCAGCCACGGTCGCGCCACTCGGCCAGGTGCGGCCGCTCGGCGCCGAGGGTCGTGGGCCTGCCATGGCCCGGGTGCACCTCCGCGTCGTCGGGGTACGCGTCGAACAGCCGTTGGACGACGTCCGCGTACAGCAGCGAGAAGCGGTCGGCGTCGTTCTGGGTGTTGCCGACCCCGCCGGGGAAGAGGGAATCGCCGGAGAAGATCACCGGCGGCGCGTCCTTGGGCTCGAGGACGTAGGCGATGGACCCGGGGGTGTGGCCCCGAAGATGCACGGCCGTCAGCGTGAACCCCCAGTCCGCTCCGGCCTCCGGGAGGACGTCCCCGTGGTCGAGCACCACGTCGACGCCGACCGGGATTCCCGAGACGTCCTGGCGGCCGGCGGCCACCGGGGCGTGCGTGGCGGCGACGAGGCCCTCCAGGGCGCGGACATGGTCCCAGTGCTGGTGGGTCGTCGCGATGAGCGCGAGCCTCGCCGGGCCTCTCGCGTCGGCAGCACCCTCGGCGAGGAGGGCCTGGATGGCGGGAAGGTCGTCCGCCGCGTCGATGAGGACCTGCTCGCCGGACTGTCTGGCCGTGATCAGGTAGACATTGTTGTCCATCGAGCTCACGGCGATCCGCCGCACCGTGACGTCGTCGAGGTCATGCAGGAGGCTGCTCATGGCGCCAGTCTAGGTTGGCCTCGGGCGCAGGTACTCTGGGCGTGTGGCGGAGAACGACTTCCCGGGACGCTGGCGCCCGAATCCCGAGCTGGCCGTGCCGCTCTTCGAGCAGCTGCGGCGCCGCATCCTCGATCTCGTCGACGAGGGCGCGCTCGCCGTCGGCGCGAAGCTGCCCTCCGTCCGCGCGCTCGCCGGGGAGCTCGACGTCGCCCCGCACACCGTCGCGCGCGCCTACCGCGAGCTCGAGGAGGCAGGGGTCCTCGCGACGGCGGGCCGTGCGGGCACCACGGTCGCCCCGAGGGCGCGACGGGACGAGGACCTGGCGGCCGCAGCAGCGGTCTTCGCCGGGGTGGCGGCCTCGCAGGGCGCGTCCTTCGAGGAGGCCGTCGCGCTGCTGCGGGCCGCCTTCCGGCGCGCGATGTGATGCGACGTGGCTCACCGCGGGCCGCGACCATTCTCACTTCGAAGACATTTTCGAATGCGAGCTGCGTCGACTAGCATGGACAGGTGCAGAGTCTCTCCACCCTGAACGATTCCTCGCCCCTGCCGTCGTCGGCCGCGGAGATCCCCGACGCCTTCCGGCAGCCCACGCACGGCCCCGACCAGTCGCGCCTCGTGGTCAAGGGCGCGCGCGAGCACAACCTTCGCAACGTGAGCCTCGACCTCCCGCGCGACGCCATGATCGTCTTCACGGGGCTCTCCGGTTCGGGCAAGTCGTCGCTCGCCTTCGACACGATCTTCGCCGAGGGCCAGCGCCGCTACGTCGAGTCCCTGTCCGCGTACGCGCGCCAGTTCCTCGGCCAGGTGGACAAGCCGGACGTGGACTTCATCGAGGGGCTCTCGCCCGCCGTCTCGATCGACCAGAAGTCGACGAGCAAGAACCCGCGCTCGACCGTCGGGACGATCACCGAGATCTACGACTACATGCGCCTCCTGTGGGCGCGCATCGGCCGGCCGCACTGTCCCGTCTGCCACGAGCCGGTCACGCGCCAGACCCCGCAGCAGATCGTCGACCAGCTGCTCGAGATGCCGGACGGCACCCGCTTCCAGCTGCTCGCGCCGGTCGTGCGCGGGCGCAAGGGCGAATTCGTGGACCTGTTCAAGGAGCTCGCGGCGAAGGGCTACTCCCGTGCGCGCGTGGACGGCGACCTCATCCAGCTCGCGGAGCCGCCCAAGCTCGGCAAGCAGTTCAAGCACACCATCGAGGTCGTCGTCGACCGCCTGGTGGTGAAGGAGGGCATCCGCCAGCGGCTCGCCGACTCGGTCGAGACCGCGCTGGGCCTCGCCGAGGGACGCGTGCTCGCCGACTTCGTCGACCTCGCAGCGGACGACGACGCGCGCGTCCGTGCGTTCTCGGAGAACCTGGCGTGCCCCAACGAGCACCCCCTCGCGATCGACGAGATCGAGCCGAGGTCGTTCTCGTTCAACAACCCCTTCGGCGCGTGCCCGGCCTGCACCGGCATCGGCACGAAGCTGGAAGTCGACGAGGAACTCGTCGTCCCGGACGCTGCCCTCAGCCTCTCCGAGGGCGCGATTGCCCCGTGGTCCCTCGGCACGGCCACCCAGGAATACTGGACCCGGCTCCTCCAGGGGCTCTCCGACGAGCTGGGCTTCTCCATGACCACACCGTGGCACAGCCTGCCGCAGTATGCGCGGGATGCTGTCCTGTACGGCAAGGACCACAAGGTCGTGGTCCAGTACCGCAACCGGTTCGGCCGCGAGCGCAAGTACAGCACCGGCTTCGAGGGCGCTGTGCAGTACATCCAGCGCAAGCACCTCGAGACAGAGTCGGACTCCGCGCGTGACCGCTACGAGGAGTACATGCGCGAGATCCCCTGCCCGGAGTGCGGTGGGGCCAGGCTCAACCCGGCGTCCCTCTCGGTGCTCGTGGGGGGACGCTCCATCGCGGATGCATGCCGCCTGCCGCTGCGCGACACGCGCGAGTTCCTCAGCACGCTGGACCTGACGCGCCGGGAGGAGCAGATCGCCGCGCAGGTCCTGAAGGAGATCGACGCCCGCCTCAGGTTCCTCCTCGACGTGGGCCTCGAGTACCTGAACCTCGAACGCGCGGCGGGAACGCTCTCGGGCGGCGAGGCGCAGCGCATCCGCCTCGCCACGCAGATCGGCTCCGGGCTCGTGGGAGTGCTGTACGTCCTCGACGAGCCGAGCATCGGGCTCCACCAGCGCGACAACCGGCGCCTCATCGAGACGCTCACGCGGCTGCGCGATCTGGGGAACACCCTGATCGTCGTCGAGCACGACGAGGACACGATCCACGAGGCCGACTGGATCGTGGACATCGGCCCGGGCGCGGGCGAGCACGGAGGCGAGGTGGTCCATTCGGGGACCCTTGCGGAGCTCAAGGAGAACCGAGCCTCCCTCACCGGCGACTACCTCGCCGGCCGGCGCTCCATCCCCATCCCGGCGAAGCGCCGGCCGATCGACCGCAAGCGGCAGCTGAAGGTCGTGGGAGCGCGCGAGCACAACCTCCAGGGCGTCGACATCGCGTTCCCGCTCGGTGTCCTCACCGCGGTCACCGGTGTCTCCGGCTCGGGGAAGTCGACCCTGGTCAACGACATCCTGTACAAGGTGCTGGCGAACCGCCTGAACGGCGCGAAGCAGGTCGCCGGGCGCCACACCCGCATCGAGGGGCTCGAGCACCTCGACAAGGTCATCCACGTCGACCAGAGCCCGATCGGGCGCACCCCGCGGTCGAACCCGGCCACCTACACCGGCGTGTTCGACCACATCCGGAAGCTGTTCGCCGAGACCAACGAGGCCAAGGTCCGCGGCTACCAGCCGGGGCGGTTCTCGTTCAACGTCAAGGGCGGCCGATGCGAGGCGTGCAGCGGCGACGGGACGCTCAAGATCGAGATGAACTTCCTTCCCGACGTCTACGTGCCCTGCGAGGTATGCCATGGGGCGAGGTACAACCGTGAGACCCTCGAGGTGCACTACAAGGGCAAGACGATCGCCGATGTGCTGAACATGCCGATCGACGAGGCCGCGGAGTTCTTCGCCGCGTTCACCCCGATCGCCCGGCACCTCCGCACACTCGTCGACGTCGGGCTCGGCTACGTCCGCCTCGGGCAGCCTGCCACGACGCTCTCGGGCGGCGAGGCGCAGCGGGTGAAGCTGGCCGCCGAACTGCAGAAGCGCTCGAACGGCCGCAGCGCCTACGTGCTCGACGAACCGACCACGGGGCTCCACTTCGAGGACATCCGCAAGCTGCTCCTCGTGCTGCAGTCGCTCGTCGACAAGGGCAACACAGTCATCACCATCGAGCACAACCTCGACGTGATCAAGAGCGCGGACTGGATCATCGACCTGGGTCCGAGCGGCGGCTCGGGCGGAGGCCGGGTCGTGGCAACCGGGACACCCGAGCAGGTTGCCCGGGCGGAGGGAAGCTTCACCGGCCAGTTCCTGGCGGAGATCCTCGGGGCGAGCTGACGGCGCAGATTTCAGGCACCGTTTCCCGGTATGGGAGACTGTCCCGGTGACTGAAAGCCCCGCACTCGTGATCTTCGATCTGGACGGAACCCTCGTAGACCCAGCGGGCAGCATCACATCAGGCATCGCCTTCGCGCTCGAGTCGCACGGGCTGCCCGTGCCGGACGCCACGACCCTCGAGAGCATGGTCGGGCCGCCCCTCATGGAATCGCTCCGCCGGCTGGCGGACGTGCCCGAGGAGGCGCTCCCCGCCATCGTGCACGCCTACCGCCGGCGGTACATCTCGCACGGCATGGCGGCGAGCCGGCCCTACCCGGGGATCCCCGAGCTCCTCGCACAGCTCCGCGAGGAAGGCCTGCACCTCGCGGTCGCAACCCAGAAGCCCCAGTCGCTCGCCGAGAAGCTCCTGACGCTTCACGGCCTGGACCGGCACTTCCACAGCATCCATGGCGCGCCCGACGACGAGACGCTCCCGCCGGCGCCGGATGGCAAGGCAGGGATCGTGCGCGCTGCCCTCACCACCAACCATGCCGGCGCCTCCCGGGCCGTCATGGTGGGCGACCGTCGCCATGACGCCCACGGAGCCGCCGCCAACGGGATCCCCTGCATCGGGGTCCGCTGGGGCTTCGCCCCGGCCGGCGAGCTTGAGGCGCTCGCGCTCGTCGGCATCGTCGACGACGCCGCGGCCCTCCGCGCTGCGATCGCGGCTGTGCTGTCGCGCCAGACGGCCGGCACGGCCGCGGAGACTGCCGCATGCTGATCTACACCCTCACCCGCCAGAGCATCCGCGGGCTCATCGCCGGCCTTTGCCGCCCCACGGTCACGGGGCTCGAGAACGTCCCCACGACCGGGCCGTTCATCGTGGCCTCGAACCACCTCTCCTTCCTCGACTCGGTGATCATCCAGGCCCTCATGCCGCGCGGCGTGGCCTTCTTCGCGAAGGCTGAGTACTTCACGGGCAAGGGCGTCAAGGGCAGGCTCATGAAGTCGTTCTTCGAGGGCGTCGGGTCGATCCCGGTGGAGCGCGGCGAGCAGGCGGCAAGCGTGGCGGCCCTCAAGACGCTGCTCGACATCCTCGGCGAGGGCCGCGGCATTGGGATCTACCCCGAAGGGACGCGCTCTCGGGACGGCCTCCTCTACCGCGGGCGGACGGGAGTCGGGTGGCTGGCCCTCACGACGGGCGCGCCCGTCGTCCCCGTGGGCCTGCGGGGGACCGAGAAGCTCCAGCCGGCGGACACGAACGGGATCAAGCCGCAGCACTTCGAGATGATCGTCGGGAAGCCGCTCTCCTTCGACAAGACCGGGCCGGACCACTCCCTTCCCGCGCGGCGCGAGGCGACAGACCGGATCATGGATGCCATCGCGGCGCTGACCGGGCAGGAGCGCGCGGCCGGCTACAACAAGCCGCCCGCGCAGTAGCAGCCCCTCCGGCTCACTAGACTGGACCAGTGGCAGATCCAGCGAGCTACCGGCCCAGGACAGGAGAGATCCCGACCGATCCCGGCGTCTACAGGTTCCGCGACCCGCACGGGCGCGTCATCTACGTCGGCAAGGCCAAGAGTCTTCGGCAGCGGCTCACGTCGTACTTCGCGAACCCCGCAACGCTCCTGCCCAAGACCTACGCGATGGTCCACGCGGCGGCGAGCGTCGAGTGGACCGTGGTCGGCAGCGAGCTCGAGGCGCTCCAGCTCGAGTACACGTGGATCAAGGAGTTCCGGCCCCGGTACAACCTGGCCTTCCGGGACGACAAGACGTACCCGTACCTCGCGGTCACCATGGGCGAGAAGTTCCCGCGGGTCCAGGTGATGCGCGGGGAGCGGCGCAAAGGAACCCGCTACTTCGGGCCGTACACGGCCGGCGCCATCCGCGAGACCATGGACACCCTCCTGCGGGTCTTCCCGGTCCGGTCCTGCAGCCCCGGCGTCTTCCGCCGGGCAGAGCAGAGCGGCCGGCCGTGCCTGCTCGGCTACATCGACAAGTGCTCGGCCCCGTGCGTCGGCCGCATCTCCGAGGAGGACCACCGCGCCCTCGCCGAGGACTTCTGCGCCTTCATGGGCGGGGAGGCGAGGCGCTTCATCGTGCAGCTCGAGCGGAGGATGGCCGACGCCGTCGCCGATCTCGACTACGAGACCGCTGCCCGCCTGCGCGACGACATCATCGCGATGAAGAAGGTCTTCGAGCGCAACGCGGTGGTCCTGTCCGAGGAGACCGACGCGGACGTCTTCGCCCTTGAGGAGGACGAGCTCGAGGCCGCCGTCCAGGTCTTCCACGTCCGCGGCGGCCGCATCCGCGGCCAGCGCGGCTGGGTCGTCGAGAAGGTCGAGGAGGCCACGCCGCAGGAGTTCATCGGCCACCTGCTGACCCAGGTCTACGGCGAGCAGTCGGAGACGGACGGGCGGCTTCCGCGCGAGGTCCTCGTCCCCGCGATGCCTGACGACGCCGACGAGCTCACCGCGTGGCTCAGCGGCCTGCGGGGGGCGAAGGTGGAACTCCGCGTCCCGCAGCGCGGCGACAAGGCGGCGCTGATGAAGACGGTGCACGAGAACGCCGTGCAGGCGCTGCGCCTGCACAAGAGCCGCAGGGCCGGGGACATCACCACCCGGTCCCTCGCCCTCCAGGAACTCCAGGAGGCCCTCGAGCTGCCGGAGCCGCCCCTGCGGATCGAGTCCTTCGACATCTCGCACGTCCAGGGGACGAACGTCGTCGCCTCCATGGTCGTCGTCGAGGACGGCCTCACCAAGAAGAGCGAGTACCGGAAGTTCTCCATCACGGGCGACGCCGCGCGGGACGACACCGCCGCGATGCACGACGTCCTGACCCGCCGGTTCCGCAACTACCTGGCCGAACGGGAGAAGCCGGTCGAGGAGCGCGACCGCGGCGGCAAGTTCGCGTATCCGCCGAACCTCGTCGTGGTCGACGGCGGCCAGCCCCAGGTCACGGCGGCCGTGAGGGCCCTGGCCGAGCTCGGCATCGGGGACGAGATCCGCGTCGTCGGGCTCGCCAAGCGCCTCGAGGAAGTGTGGCTCCCCGAAGGCGACTTCCCCGTCATCCTGCCGCGGGCCTCCCAGGGCCTCTACCTGCTCCAGCGGATCCGCGACGAGGCCCACCGCTTCGCCATCACGTTCCACCGCCAGAAGCGCGGCAAGAGCATGACCGCGTCGCTCCTGGACGAGGTGCCGGGTCTCGGGCCCGCACGGAAGAAGGCCCTCCTGACCCACTTCGGATCGCTCAAGCGGCTCAAGGCCGCCGGACTGGGCGAGCTCACCGAGGTCCAGGGGGTCGGTCCGGCCCTCGCGGCGGCAGTCCACGCCCGCCTGAACGGCCTCGGCGACGCGGCGCCTGCCGTGAACTATGCGACCGGCGAGATCATCGAGTCCTAGTTGGCCGCCGGTCTTGGATAGGCTGGGGACCATGAGGGAGACGAGCGCCGCCGAGGCGGACCACGACACAGGACTCACCCCGGTCAAGCCCGCCGCCTCCGAACTGCTCATCGTCACGGGCATGTCGGGCGCGGGCCGCAGCACGGCCGCGAATGCGCTCGAGGACCACGGCTGGTACGTCGTGGAGAACCTCCCGCCGCAGCTGCTCGGCACGCTCTCGGAGCTGGTCGGCCACGCGTCGGCGAAGATCCCGAAGCTCGCGGTCGTGATGGACGTGCGCAGCAAGGCGCTCTTCGCGGACATCCGCGAGGCGCTCGCGCAGCTGGGCGCGCGCGGCACCGAGTACCGCGTCCTCTTCCTCGATGCACGGGACGATGTGCTGATCCGCCGCTTCGAGCAGGGTCGGCGCCCCCACCCGCTCCAGGGCGGTGGGCGGATCTCGGACGGGATTGCCGCGGAGCGCGCCATCCTCGCGGAGCTCAGGGAGCATGCGACCCTCGTCCTCGACACCTCGGACTTCAACGTCCACGGGCTCGCCACCGCGATCACCGAGCTCTTCTCGGAGAAGGGCCCCGTGACGCTCCGGCTCAACGTGATGAGCTTCGGCTTCAAGTACGGGCTCCCCGCCGACGCGAACTACGTCGCCGACGTCCGGTTCCTCCCGAATCCCCACTGGGTGCCCCAGCTGCGCCCCCACACGGGACTCGACCCCGATGTCCGGGACTACGTCCTCGTCGCGAACGGGGCCCAGGAGTTCGTGGACCGCTACGTGCTGGCCCTCGAGCCCGTGCTCGCCGGCTACCGCAAGGAGAACAAGCACTATGCGACGATCGCCGTGGGCTGCACCGGCGGCAAGCACCGCTCCGTCGCGATCGCGGAGGAGCTCAGCAAGCGCCTCGCGCAGCAGCCCCGCGTGACCGTCACGACGTCGCACCGCGACCTCGGGAGGGAGTGAACGCGGTGTTCACCGGTCAGCTGCCCCTCATCCCCCCGGGCACGGGGACAACGGGCGGGACGCCCAAGGGCCCGTCCGTCGTCGCCCTCGGCGGAGGGCACGGCCTCTCGGGGTCACTGTCAGCGCTCCGCCTCCTCACCACCGATCTCACCGCCGTGGTCACGGTCGCGGACGACGGCGGGTCCTCCGGCCGCCTGCGCAAGGACTTCGGCGTCGTCCCCCCGGGCGACCTCCGGATGGCCCTCGCCGCGCTGTGCGACGACACGGACTGGGGGAGGACCTGGCGTGACGTCATGCAGCACCGCTTCCGGTCCCCGACCGGCATGAGCGGCCTGGAGAACCACGCGCTGGGGAACCTCCTCATCGTCACGCTCTGGGAGCTGCTGGGCGACGTCGTCGACGGCCTGCGCTGGGCCGGGGCGCTGCTCGGCGCGCGCGGGGAGGTGCTTCCGATGTCCCGGACGCCCCTCACGATCGAGGGCGACGTCGAGGTCGCCGCGGCCGGCGCCCACGGGGGCACCTCCCGCCGGGAGACGATCCGCGGACAGGCGGCGTGCGCCGTCGCCGGCCGCCTCGAGGAGGTCCGCCTGGTGCCGGACGACGCGCCGGCCTGCCCCGAGGCGCTGTCGGCGATCGAGCTGGCGGACTGGGTCGTGCTCGGTCCGGGCTCGTGGTACACGTCCGTCCTCCCGCACCTCCTGCTGCCCCAGATGCGCGAGGCGCTCTGCGCGACCCCCGCCCGCAGGTGCATCACGATGAACCTCACGATGGATACCAAGGAGACCACGGGGATGAGCGCGGCGGACCATCTGCGCGCCCTCCAGCGGGTCGCCCCCGGCTTCACGGCAGACGCCGTGATCGCCGACGAGGCATCGGTGGCGGACCGGGCAGAGTTCGAGCGCGTGGCAGCCGAACTCGGCGCCGAGGTCCACTTCGATAGAGTGAGGTCTTCCGGCCACAGGCCGATCCACGACCCGCTCCGGCTCGCCGGGGCGTACCACGAGGTCTTCACGGGGGGCGGCGCTCCCCAGGGCGGCCGATGAGCGTCGCTCCGCAGGGCCAGCCGCGGGAGCAGGAGGGGACACCATGGCATTGACCCAGAGCGTCAAGGACGAGCTCTCGAGGCTGACCGTCAAGAAGTCCTCCGAGCGGAAGGCCGAGGTCTCCGCGATCCTGCGCTTCGCCGGCGGGCTCCACATCATCTCGGGGCGCATCGTGATCGAGGCGGAAGTGGACCTCGCCTCGACCGCCCGCAGGCTGCGCGCCGCCATCGCCGAGGTGTACGGCCATCCGAGCGAGATCATCGTGGTCTCCGGCGGTGGGCTGCGCCGCGGCAACCGGTACGTGGTCCGGGTGGTGCGCGAGGGCGAGGCGCTCGCGCGCCAGACGGGCCTCCTCGACAACCGCGGAAGACCCGTGCGCGGGCTGCCGTCCGTCGTGGTCAACGGGTCCGCGGCCGATGCCGAGGCGGTCTGGCGGGGCGCATTCCTCGCCCACGGGTCCCTCACCGAGCCGGGACGCTCCAGCGCGCTCGAGGTCACGTGCCCGGGGCCGGAGGCGGCCCTCGCGCTCGTCGGGGCGGCCCGGCGGCTGGGCATCGCCGCGAAGGCGCGCGAAGTGCGCGGGGTGGATCGCGTCGTCGTGCGCGACGGCGACGCGATCGCCGCGCTCCTGACACGCATGGGCGCCCACGACGCGCTGATGGCGTGGGAGGAGCGGCGCATGCGCAAGGAGGTGCGGGCCACCGCGAACCGCCTCGCGAACTTCGACGACGCCAACCTGCGCCGCTCCGCCCAGGCCGCCGTGGCCGCGGGCGCCAGGGTCGAGCGCGCCCTCGAGATCCTCGGCGACGACGTCCCCGAGCACCTGCGCTACGCCGGGGAGCTTCGGGTCGCGCACAAGCAGGCGAGCCTCGACGAGCTCGGCCGGCTCGCGGACCCGCCGCTGACGAAGGACGCGATCGCCGGCCGGATCCGCCGTCTGCTAGCCATGGCGGACAAGAAGGCGGCGGAGTCGGGGATTCCGGGAACCGAGGCCAGCGTGACCCCGGACATGCTGGACGGCTGATCCCGGCGCCTGTGACATGACGTTTCGGTATCCCGTCCGGGCACCTGCTTAGGATGGAGCCGTCACCAGCCCGCACATCACGGCCAGTGGTGCGGGAAGCCAACCGATGGAGGATGTTGTGACCTACACACTGCCCGAGCTCCCGTACGACTACGCGGCACTCGAGCCGCACATCTCGGCGCGGATCATGGAGCTCCACCACGACAAGCACCACGCGGCGTACGTGACCGGTGCCAACACGGCCCTCGAGAAGATGGCCGAGGCCCGCTCCAACGGCGACGGCGCTGCTGCGGCCAAGCTGTCCAAGGACCTCCAGTTCAACCTGGGCGGCCACATCAACCACTCGATCTTCTGGAACAACCTCTCCCCGGAGGGCGGCGACAAGCCCGAGGGCGAGCTCGCTGCCGCGATCGACGAGTACTTCGGCTCGTTCGACGCGTTCCGCGGCCAGTTCACCGCCGCCGCCACGACCATCCAGGGCTCCGGCTGGGCGATCCTCGCGTACGAGCCCATCGGCGGCAACCTCGTCATCGAGCAGATGTACGACCAGCAGAACGGTGTGCCGGTCGCGACCACTCCGATCCTCCAGCTCGACATGTGGGAGCACGCCTTCTACCTCGACTACCAGAACGTCAAGGCGGACTACGTCAAGGCGTTCTGGAACATCGTGAACTGGGCGGACGTCGCCAAGCGCTTCGACGCGGCCCGCAAGGGCGCCGCCGGGCTCGTCATCGTCTGAGAGGCCCGTCACATTTTGTGACTTTCGGTGCGAAAGGGTCCGTCTGTTCCGAGACGGGCCCTTTCCCCGTAGGATGGTGGGCGGAAAGGCCCCGGCGGCCTTTTGGCCATGGACAATGGAGACTCAGGCTGTCGGCCTTTCCTTGTGCAAATCTCTGCCCAACGATGTGCGGGACCGTCTAACAGTTCGAGCAGTCATCCGGGTGCTCGACTGAGCATCAAGGAGATCGACCAGAGTGACCACTCGTATTGGCATCAACGGCTTCGGCCGCATCGGCCGCAACTTCTTCCGCGCAGCCCTCGCCCAGGGCGCCGACCTCGAGATCGTGGCGGTCAACGACCTCACGAGCCCCGAGACGCTGGCCCACCTCCTGAAGTACGACTCCGTGACCGGTCGCCTCGCCCAGTCCGTCGAGGTCCGCGACGGCATCATCGTGGTGGGCGGCAAGGAGGTCAAGGTCCTCGCCGAGCGTGATCCCGCGAATCTCCCGTGGGCCGACCTCGGGGTGGACATCGTCATCGAGTCCACCGGCTTCTTCACCAAGGCCGCGGATGCCAAGAAGCACCTCGCCGCAGGCGCCAAGAAGGTCATCATCTCGGCCCCGGCGACGGATGAGGACGTCACGATCGTCATGGGAGTCAACGACGGCCTGTACGACCCGTCGAGCCACGACATCATCTCGAACGCCTCCTGCACCACGAACTGCCTCGGCCCGCTCGCCAAGGCGATCAACGACGCGTTCGGCATCGAGCGCGGCCTCATGACCACGGTCCACGCCTACACGGCCGACCAGAACCTCCAGGACGGCCCGCACCGCGACCTCCGCCGTGCCCGTGCCGCCGCGATCAACATGGTCCCGACCTCGACCGGCGCTGCGAAGGCCATCGGCCTCGTGCTCCCCGAGCTCAAGGGCAAGCTGGACGGCTACGCCATCCGCGTTCCCGTTCCGACCGGCTCGGCGACGGACCTCACGGTCACCGTCTCGCGCGAGGTCACCAAGGAAGAGGTCAACGCCGCCGTCAAGGCCGCGTCGGAGTCGGAGGGCCTCAAGGGCATCCTGACGTACACCGAGGACCCGATCGTCTCCTCGGACATCGTGACTGACCCCGCTTCGTCGATCTTCGATTCCGGGCTGACCAAGGTCATCGGGAACCAGGTCAAGGTCGTGTCCTGGTACGACAACGAGTGGGGCTACTCCAACCGCCTCGTGGACCTCACGGAACTGGTCGCGTCCAAGCTCTGACCCGGTCCGTAACGTACGGGGAACTCGGATAGCCTGAGTCCATGACTGCACACACTCTCGACGAGCTGCTCGCCGATGGTGTCCGCGGGCGGCGCGTTCTGGTCCGGTCGGACCTGAACGTGCCGCTCGACGGGTCCACCGTCACTGACGACGGCCGCGTCCGCGCCTCCCTGCCGGTGATCCAGAAGCTCGCCCAGGCGGGCGCGCGGGTCCTCGTGATGGCCCACCTCGGCCGCCCCAAGGGCGCGCCGGATCCCAAGTACTCGATCAAGCCGGCCGCTGACCGCCTGGCCGGGCTTGCGGAACCCCTCGGGATCACGGTGCAGCGCGCCGAGGACACCGTGGGGGAGAGCGCGCAGGCCCTCGCTGCCGCGCTCGAGGACGGACAGGTCCTTGTCCTCGAGAACGTCCGCTTCGACGCCCGCGAGACGAGCAAGGACGACGCCGAGCGCGCCGCGTTCGCCCGCGAACTCGCGGCGCTGACCGGCGAGGGCGGGGCGTACGTCGACGACGCCTTCGGAGCCGTGCACCGCAAGCACGCGTCCGTGTTCGACATCGCCCAGATCCTCCCCGCATACCTCGGCGAGCTCGTCCGCACCGAGGTCGAGGTGCTGCGGCGCCTCACCGACGGGGCCCAGCGCCCGTACGTCGTGGTCCTGGGCGGCTCGAAGGTATCGGACAAGCTGGCCGTGATCGACAACCTCATCGGCAAGGCGGACAAGCTCCTCGTGGGCGGGGGCATGCTCTTCACCTTCCTCGCGGCCAAGGGGCACAAGGTCGGCTCGAGCCTGCTCGAGCAGGACCAGATCCCGACGGTCCAGGAGTACCTCTCCCGGGCCGCGTCGGCGGGCACCGAGTTCGTGCTGCCGACCGACGTCGTCGTGGCCTCGAAGTTCGCCGCGGACGCGGAGCACGAGGTCGCCGCGGCCGACACCATCGAGTCCACGGGCTTCGGCGAGGCCGGAATCGGGCTGGACATCGGGCCGGACACTGCCTCTGCATTTGCCAAGGAGATCACCGCAGCCAAGACGGTGTTCTGGAACGGGCCTATGGGCGTCTTCGAGTTCCCGGCCTTCGCGGCCGGCACCAAGGCTGTCGCCCAGGCCCTCGCCGACGCGACAGCGGCGGGTGCCCTGACCGTCGTCGGCGGCGGCGACTCCGCTGCCGCGGTCCGTACGCTCGGTTTCGAGGACGGCCAGTTCGGCCACATCTCGACCGGCGGAGGCGCGAGCCTCGAATACCTCGAGGGCAAGGAGCTGCCGGGCCTCACGGCCCTCGGCGCCTGACCCCACGCGCGCCACGCCCCCCGCGGGGCGTGGCGCGCTCTCTTCCCCGCGTCGGCCTGTCCGGCGCCCAGCAGGACCCTCCAAGGAGACACTGTGACCACCTCTGCCAACGGCTCGTTCGAACGCACCCCGCTGATCGCCGGGAACTGGAAGATGAACATGGACCATCTCCAGGCCATCACGCTGACCCAGAAGCTCGCGTGGACGCTCGACGACGCCAAGCACGACTTCGCGCGCGTCGAGGTGGCCGTCTTCCCCCCGTTCACGGACCTGCGCGGCGTGCAGACCCTCGTGGCGGGCGACGACCTTCCCCTCGCCTACGGCGGACAGGACCTCTCACAGTTCGACTCCGGGGCGTACACGGGCGACATCAGCGGCGCCTTCCTCGCCAAGCTCGGCTGCCGGTACGTCCTCGTGGGGCACTCGGAGCGGCGGACCGTGCACGGCGAGCCCGACGAGGTGCTGGCGGCGAAGGTCAAGGCCGCGTTCCGTCACGGCCTCGTCCCCGTGCTCTGTGTCGGCGAGGGCCTTGAGGTCCGGCAGGCAGGCACGCACGTGGAGCACACTCTCGCACAGCTCAGGGCCGACGTCGAGGGACTCACCGCCGAACAGGCCGCCGCCCTCGTCGTCGCGTACGAGCCGGTCTGGGCGATTGGGACGGGCGAGGTCGCGGGCCCCGGCGACGCCCAGGAGATGTGCGCCGCCATCCGCTCCGAGCTCGCCGAGCTGTTCGGCGCGGACGCGGCCAATGCCACCCGGCTCCTGTACGGCGGCTCGGTCAAGGCGAACAACGCCGCGGCCATTCTCGCCGAGAAGGACGTCGACGGTGTGCTCGTGGGCGGTGCGAGCCTCGACGCCGCCGAATTTGCTAGCATTGTCAGGTTCGAGAGCCACACGGCGGCCTAGCCGCCTGCCTTGACCAAGCAGCCTGCGCAGAGCAGGCATGAGACCGCCGCGAGAAAGGCCGGAGCTCCCACGTGGAAGTCCTGACGATCATCCTGCAGATCCTGCTCGGCATCACGAGCCTCCTGCTCACGCTGCTCATCCTCATGCACAAGGGCCGCGGAGGCGGCCTCTCCGACATGTTCGGCGGCGGCATGTCGTCCGGGCTCTCGTCGTCAGGCGTGGCGGAGCGCAACCTGAACCGCTTCACGATCATCCTGGGCGTCACGTGGGCGGTCGTCATCATCGCCCTCGGCCTCATCATGCGCATCTCGAGCGTGGGCGACTCCTGACGGAGCCTCCGCGTCGCTGACACCGGCGCGATGTGGAAGGGGCGGGAGCAGCACGTGCTGCTCCTGCCCCTTCCTTGTTGCCGGTTTCGTCCCGGCTCCTCACGGCATCAGGCCGAGGCCGGCTCCTTGCGGACGAGTTCCTCCGGGACCTTCGCGGCCGCTGCAGCGTCGATGAGCCACAGCGTACGCGAGCGCCCTCGGGCACCGGCGGCCGGCACCTGGACAGGTCCGGCGCCCGCGAGGGCGAGCCCGACGGCGCCGGCCTTGTCCTCGCCCGCCACAACCATCCACACTTCCTCCGCCGAGCGGATCGCCGGCAGAGTGAGGGAGATGCGCGACGGCGGCGGCTTGGGGGAGTTCTCGACACCCACCACGAGCTTCTGGGTCTCGCGCACAGCGGCCATCTCCGGGAAGAGGGACGCGACGTGGGCGTCAGGGCCGACGCCCAGGAGCAGCACGTCGAAGCGGGGGAGGGGGCCGGGTTCGTCGGGGCGGTGATCCGAGTAGTCCGCCGCGTGTTCCCGGGCGGCGGCTTCGGCGAGACGGCGCGCGTAGTCCGCGGCGGCGTCGTCCGCGGTCGCGAACTCGCCCGCGGCGCCGGGCACGTGGACCCGCTCGGGATCGAGCGGGAGCTCGTCCAGCAGGGCCCTGGCGGCCTGACGGCTGTTCCGCTCGTCGGAGTCAGCCTCGACGAAGCGCTCGTCGCCCCACCAGACATTCACCTTCGCCCAGTTGACCGCCCTGCGGGCGGAGGACGCGGCGAGGGCCTCAAGGGTCCCGATCCCGGTCGATCCGCCCGTGAGGACGACAGTCGCCTCCCCGTACCGGTCCTGGGTGTCCACGAGCTTCGTGATGAGGCGCGCCGCGATGGCTGCGAGCAGCACCGACGAGTCGGGATGGACGCTCACACGGGGATCAGCGCTCACTGGGCTGCACGCTCCTGAGGTTGGTGCGCGGCAGCCCCGAGGAGAGGACCTCACCGAAGACCTCGTCCGGGTCCAGCCTGCGCAGTTCTTCGGACAGGCAGTCTTGCAGATTGCGGCGCGCGAGGGCAATGCGCTGCGGGGGCTGGCCGGGCTGGGTGAGCTCGGCGACGGTGAGGCCCGGTCGGTAGAGCTGGACATCCCCGGTGCCTCGGTGCAGGCGCACCCGTCGGATCCCCGTGCCGGCGGGATCGGCGACGATGGTCACCGGCGCGTCGAGCGCGAGGGTGAGCCAGGCCGCGAGCAGGGCCGTGCTCGGCGAGTCCGAGGCGCCCTCGACGGTCACACCGGTGACCGGGCTGTCGTCGGCCTGGTCCAGGGCTGCGGCGAGCTGGATGCGCCAGTTGGTGAGCCGGGTCCAGGCCAGGTCCGTGTCGCCCGCGGTGTACGTATCGCGGAGCCGGTACAGCGCCGCCGTCGGGTCCGGCTCGTTGCCGGAGTCCGTGATGCGGCGGTGGGCGATGCGCCCGATCGAGGTCTTCCCCGCGTTCGCGGGCGCGCCGTGGGGCCACCAGGCGACGATCGGGGCGTCGGGCAGGAGCAGGGCCGCCACGAGGGACTCGCTCTCCTCGGCCAGCATGCCGTAGCCGCGCAGGACGATCACCTCCGAGGCCCCCGCGTCCCCGCCCACCCGGATCTGCCCGTCGATGCGGTTCGCCGAGTCGCGGCCCGAGTCGACGAGGACGATGATCCGGCAGGGGTGCTCGCGGCTGGCCTGGTTGGCCGCCTCGATGGCCTCTTCCTCGAACCCGTGCCTGGTGATCACCACGAGGGTGAGGACCCGGCCCAGGGCCACGACGCCGCCGCGGTGCCTGAGGTTGGTGATCTCCTTGGAGATCTTGGAGGTGGTGGTGTTGGGCAGGTCGATGATCATGGCCGCCTCCAGGAACGTCCGTCACGGGCCAGGAGCTCGTCCGCGGACGAGGGCCCCCAGCTGCCGGGTGCGTAGGGCTCGGGCTGCTCGCCCGTGCTGGCCCAGTACTCCTCGAACGGGTCCAGGATCTTCCAGGACAGTTCGACCTCCTCGTGCCGCGGGAACAGCGGCGGCTCCCCGAGCAGCACGTCCAGGATGAGGCGCTCGTAGGCCTCGGGCGAGGACTCCGTGAAGGAGTGGCCGTAGCCGAAGTCCATGCTCACATCGCGGACCTCCATCTGGGTGCCCGGGACCTTGGAGCCGAAGCGGATCGTCGCGCCCTCGTCCGGCTGGACGCGGATCACCACCGCGTTCTGGCCGAACTCGGCCTCGGCCTGGTCCTGGAAGAGCAGGTTCGGTGCCTTCTTGAACACGACGGCGATCTCGGTCACCCGCCGCCCGAGCCGCTTGCCGGCGCGCAGGTAGAAGGGAACCCCGGCCCAGCGGCGGGTGTTGATGTCGAGGCGCACCGCCGCGTACGTCTCCGTGGTCGAGTCCGCGGGGATTCCCTCCTCCTCGAGGTAGCCCTTGACGAGCTCCCCGCCCTGCCACCCGCCGGAGAACTGGCCCCGGGCGGAGTGGGTCGAGAGGTCCTCGGGCAGCTTCACGGCCGCGAGCACCTTCTCCTTCTCCGCCCGCAGGTGCTCGGCGTTGAACGAGATCGGCTCCTCCATGGCAGTGAGCGCCAGGAGCTGCAGCAGGTGGTTCTGGATCACGTCGCGGGCCGCGCCGACGCCGTCGTAGTAGCCCGCACGGCCCCCGGTGCCGATGTCCTCGGCCATGGTGATCTGGACGTGGTCCACGTAGTTGGCGTTCCAGATCGGCTCGAACAGCTGGTTCGCGAAGCGCAGCGCCAGGATGTTCTGGACGGTCTCCTTGCCGAGGTAGTGATCGATGCGGAACACCGCGTCGGCCGGGAAGACGTCCTCGACGATCTCGTTCAGCGCCCGCGCCGAGGCCAGATCGTGCCCGAACGGCTTCTCGATCACCACCCGGCGCCACTTGCCCTCCTCAGGCTGGGCGAGACCGTGCTTGGACAGCTGCCGGCACACCTGCTCGAAGGCCTTCGGCGGGATCGACAGGTAGAACGCGTGGTTACCCCGCGTCCCGCGCTGTTCGTCGAGTTCCTTGATCGTGTCCCGGAGGCGGACGAACGCGTCGTCGTCGTCGAACGTTCCCTGGACGAAGCGGATGCCCTGGCTCAGCTGCGCCCACACCGTCTCGTCGAATGGAGTCCTCGCGTGGGCCTTGACCGACGCCTTGACCTCCTCCGCGAAGTCCTCGCGCTCCCACTCCCGCCGGGCGAAGCCCACGAGGGCAAAGCTCGGCGGGAGCAGGCCGCGATTGGCCAGATCGTACACGGCGGGCATGAGCTTCTTGCGGGCGAGGTCGCCCGTCACCCCGAAGAGGACGAGCGATGAGGGGCCGGCAATCCGGTTCAGCCGACGGTCCCGCGGGTCGCGCAGGGGATTGGCGGGCCGCCGGGCTCCGCCCTTGTCGTTCTCTGGCATAGCTGCTTTCTTCTCGTGCCTACCGGGCGAGCGCCGAGACGAGCTCGACCAGCGCTGCGACACCGGCACGGCGGTCGGTCAGATGGAGGCGGAGCACGGGACGGGCGTGCTCCGCGAGCACCTGGGCGTCGCCGGCTGCCTGCGCCGCAATCAGCTGGCCGAACGTGAAGGGCCGGTCCGGGATGGAGACGTCCTGCGCGGCATCGGCCGTGATCTGCAGGAACACGCCGACGGCGGGACCGCCCTTGTGGTACTGCCCGGTGGAGTGCAGGAAGCGCGGGCCCCACCCGAACGTCGTGGGCCGTCCGGTCGCCGCGGCGAACCGGTCGCGGACCGATTCGAGCTCAGGGAACGCGAGTCGGTCGAGGTACGCCTGGACGCTCAGGTAGCCGTCCGGGCCGAGCTGGGCCAGGAGTGCCTTCACCGCCTCCTCGGCCGTGGACGCACCCCCGAGCCAGTCGCCGCCGCGCACCTCGATCGGGCCGTCGGTGAAGGCGGCCGGGGTCGGCTCGGGGCGGGCATCCAGGAGTCCGCGCGCAGCGACCTTGGCGGCCTCGACGTCGGGCTGGTCGAACGGGTTGATGCCGAGGAGCCGACCGGCGACCGCGGTGGCGAACTCCCACACGAGCATCTGCGTCGCGAGGGTTCCGCCCACGGCGGCCTCGTCCGCGCCCAAGGAGGGCTCGGCGTCGGCCGAGACGAGCCGCACGACCAGAACATCGTCCGCGCCGGCGGAGACCTCGGGCGAGTTCATGGTCGCGACGACAGGGAGGACGCCGCGGCCGTTCTTTCCGGTCGATTCCGCGATGAGCTGTTCCGCCCAGTCGGCGAAGCCCGCGATCCCGGATCCGTCTTCGACGATCACGATCTTGTCCCGCAGGGGGGAGGTGCCGCCGAGCACGGCGCCGACCTGGAGGCCGATGTTGTCCTCGGAGTCGTCGCGCAGGAGCTCGGCGGCCTCCTCGGCCTCGTCGAGGAGCGTTTCGATGTCCACGCCCGCGAGCCCCGAGGGCACGAGGCCGAACGCGGTGAGCGCCGAGTACCGGCCTCCCACCGTGGGGTCGGCGTTGAAGACGGCGCGGTAGCCGGCCTCGCGGCTCGCCGAGTCCAGCGGCGAGCCGGGGTCCGTGACGACGACGATCCGGCGCGCCGCGTCGATGCCGGATCCCGTGAAGGCCGCCTCGAACGCCCGCCGCTGCGAATCCGTCTCCGCCGTGGAACCCGACTTGGACGAGACGACGATGGCGGTGTTCTCGAGGCGTTCGGAGAGGGCTGCGGCGACCTGCTCGGGGTCGGTCGAGTCGAGGACGACGAGCGGCACTCCCGCCGTGGCGGCGATGACCTCGGGGGCGAGCGACGAGCCGCCCATGCCGCAGAGCACGATCCGGTCCACGCCCTCCGCGCGGAACTCGTCGCGCAGGGCGAGGATGTCCGCGACGAGCGGGCGGGAGACGGACGCTGCCTCGACCCATCCGAGTCGCTTCGCGGACTCCTCCTCGGCGTCCGGGCCCCACAGGGTGTGGTCCTTCGCGAAGATCCGGGTCGCGACGTTGTCTGCCGCGAGGGCCGGGGCGTGCGCTGCGACGGCCGCGCGGGCGGAGCCCGTCGCGTCGAAGGTGAGGGCGCTCATACTCAGGCCCCCTTCGCGTCGGCGGTCTTCGCGGAGGCGAGAGCGCCCTCGATGTCGGCCAGGAGTTCGTTCCAGGACGCGACGAACTTGTCCAGGCCCTCGGACTCCAGGACGGTGACGACGTCGTTGTAGTCGACGCCGAGGCGCGCCAGGGCATCGAGGTGCGCGTTCGCGTCAGCGTAGGTTCCGGTGACGGTGTCGCCCGTGACCTCGCCGTGGTCGAAGGTCGCCTCGAGCGTCTTCTCCGGCATGGTGTTCACGACGCCGGGGGCGACGAGGCCCGTGACGTAGAGGGTGTCCGGAAGGCTCGGGTCCTTGACCCCGGTGGAGGCCCACAGCGGGCGCTGCGGCCGCGCGCCGGCATCGGCGAGGAGCTTGAAGCGCTCGGAGGAGAACTCCTCCTCGTAGACCTGGTAGGCGAGGCGGGCATTGGCCAGACCGGCCTTGCCCTTGAGGGCCTCGGCCTCGTCCGTGCCGATCTTCTCAAGTCGCTTGTCGATCTCGGTGTCCACGCGGGAGACGAAGAACGAGGCGACCGAGTGGATCCGGGACAGGTCGTGTCCGTTGGCCTTGGCCTTCTCGAGCCCGGTCATGAAGGCATTGATGACCTGGCGGTACCGCTCGAGGGAGAAGACCAGGGTGACGTTGACGCTGATCCCGGACGCAAGGGTCTCGGAGATCGCCTCCAGGCCCTCGACCGTGGCCGGGATCTTGATGTGCACGTTGGACTTGGCGACCTTAGCGTGGAGCTTCTTGGCCTCGGCGATGGTCGCAGCGGTGTCCCAGGCCAGGCGCGGGTCGACCTCGATCGAGACCCGGCCGTCGACTCCGCCCGTGGCCTCGGCAACGGGGGCGAAGAGGTCGCATGCGTCCGCGACGTCCGCGGTCGTGAGCTCGAAGACGGCGCGCTCGACGTCGGCGCCCTCTGCCGCGAGGGAGGCGAGTGTCGCGTCGTAGCCGTGGCCCTTCGTGATCGCCAGGTGGAAGATGGTCGGGTTCGTGGTCACACCGACCACGTTCTTCTCCTCGATGAGGGCCTTGAGGGAGCCGTCGGTGAGGCGGGCACGGGAGAGGTCGTCGAGCCAGATCGAGACGCCGGCGTCGGAGAGGGCCTGAGTCGGGGTGGTCATGGTGTCCTCCTGGTGGGGTCAGGCCGCGGTCGCGGCGAGGGAGTCCTTGGCGGCGGCGGTCACGGCCTCCGCGGTGATGCCGAACTCGCGGAACAGGGTCTTGTAGTCGGCGGAGGCGCCGTAGTGCTCGAGGGAGACGGTGCGGCCGGCGTCGCCGACGAACTCGCGCCAGCCGAGCGCGAGGCCGGCCTCGACGGAGACGCGGGCCTTCACGGCGGCGGGGAGCACGGAGTCCTGGTAGGCGGGGTCCTGGGCCTTGAACCACTCGACGCACGGCATGGACACCACGCGGGCGGCGATGCCGTCGGCGGCGAGGGCCTCGCGGGCCTGGACGGCGAGCTGGACCTCGGAGCCCGTGGCGATGAGGATCACCTCGGGGTCCACGTCCTTCCCGTCGCGCTGGGCCTCGGCGAGCACGTAGCCTCCGCGGGCGGTGCCCGCGGCGTCGGCGAAGCCGCCCTCAGCGCGGTCCCAGACGGGCAGGTTCTGGCGGGTCAGGACGATCCCGGCGGGGTGGGCCGTGTTCTCCAGGATGGCCTTCCACGCGTGGGCGACCTCGTTCGCGTCGGCGGGGCGCACGACGTCGAGCCCCGGGATGGCGCGCAGCGACGCGAGCTGCTCCACGGGCTGGTGGGTCGGGCCGTCCTCGCCGAGGCCGATCGAGTCGTGCGTCCACACGTACGTGGACGGTATGCCCATCAGGGCCGAGAGGCGGATCGCGGGGCGCTGGTAGTCGGAGAAGATCAGGAACGTGCCGGAGAAGGCGCGGGTCTTCCCGCCGAGGGTGATGCCGTTGACGATGGCGGCGGCGGCGTGCTCGCGGATGCCGAAGTGCAGCACCCGGCCGTACTCGTTGCCCTTCCACGCCCCAGTGGAGCGGGAGGAGGGGATGAACGACGGGGATCCCTCGATCGTGGTGTTGTTCGACTCGGCCAGGTCGGCGGACCCGCCCCAGAGCTCGGGCAGGACCGGGCCGATCGCATTCAGGACCTTGCCCGAGGCCGCGCGGGTGGAGACCTCCTTGCCGGCGGGGAACACCGGCAGGGACTTCTCCCAGCCGGCGGGAAGCTGGCGGGCCTCGATGCGCTCCTGCAGCTTCGCAGCTTCGGGGTTCGCTGCCTTCCAGGCGTCGAAGGACTCCTGCCAGGCGGCCTTGGCGGCCTCGCCGCGCTCGATGGCCTCGCGGGTGTGCGCCAGGACCTCGGGGTCGACCTCGAAGGACTCCTCCGGGTCGAAGCCCAGGACCTTCTTGAGCGCGGCGACCTCGTCCGCCCCGAGGGCCGAGCCGTGGATCTTGCCCGTGTTCTGCTTGGTCGGGGACGGCCAGCCGATGATGGTCCGCAGCGAGATGATCGAGGGGCGCCCGGTCTCGGCCTTGGCCGCCACGAGCGCGTCCCACAGGCCCTGCACGTCTTCCTTGTATTCGCCCGAGGCGGTCCAGTCCACGCGCTGGGTGTGCCAGCCGTAGGCCTCGTAGCGCTTCAGGACGTCCTCGGTGAAGGCCACGTCGGTGTCGTCTTCGATGGAGATGTGGTTCTCGTCGTAGATCACCACGAGGTTGCCCAGCTCCTGGTGCCCGGCCAGGGAGGAGGCCTCCGAGGTCACACCCTCCTGCAGGTCGCCGTCCGAGGCGATGACCCACACCGTGTGGTCGAACGGCGACTCGCCGGCCGGCGTCTGGGGGTCGTAGAGGCCCCGCTCGCGGCGCTGCGAGTACGCGAACCCGACCGAGGAGGCCAGGCCCTGCCCGAGGGGGCCGGTCGTGACCTCCACGCCCTTGGTGTGCCCGTACTCCGGGTGGCCCGGGGTGAGCGAGCCCCACGTGCGCAGCGACTCGAGATCGTCCAGCTCCAGCCCGTACCCGGCCAGGAACAGCTGGATGTACAGCGTCAGGGAGGAGTGCCCGGGGGAGAGGATGAACCGGTCCCGGCCGATCCACGTGGGATCGGCGGGGTCGTGCCGCATGAGCTTCTGGAACAGCAGGTACGCGGCCGGGGCCAGGCTCATCGCCGTGCCCGGGTGCCCGTTGCCCACCTTCTGCACCGCGTCCGCAGCCAGCACACGCACCGTGTCCACAGCCTTGCGGTCCAGATCCGTCCAGACCAGTTCTTGTACATCCACAGCAGGCACTAAGACCGAGCCCCTCTCCATTGCTGACGGCAAGCAGCCTCCGGCGAGCCCGCGAAAAATGGTGGGCCTGCGACGCACTGCCAGCCGTTCACCATCGAAACGTTGTCTGCGGACGTCCACGTCCTGGCGGGGGCCGGCAGGACACATGGCATGTAAGGGACGTCCAGCTCACATACTAGCCACGCGGCGGGGTCCGACGAGAGGGTGTTCCCAAAATTTGCCGCGATATTCCGCAGTGTGAATCAACTGATCCGCATGCCCGCGTGATCCCGCGGAAACCCGCCGGACATGCGGGGCCGGCGTGGAATCGGGGCCAGCACGGGCGCCGGGTATCATGGAGGCGGCCACGTGCGCCTTCGAGGCCGCGTCACGGCCCGCATCTCAACTGAGTGATACCGAGTAGAACAGAGTCGCGCACCCGTGAGTACAGCAGACGCACCCGTTGCCCAGTCCGGATCAGCCAAGCTCGGTCTGCGCCGCAAGGTCAAGGCGTACGTCGCCCTCACGAAACCTCGCGTCATCGAGCTCCTCCTCGTCAGTACCCTGCCCACGATGATCTACGCCGAGCGGGGGTTCCCGTCGATCGGCCTCATCCTCGCCACCATGGTGGGCGGCGCGTTCGCCGCGGGCAGCGCCGGCGCCTTCAACTGCTACATCGACCGCGACATCGACCGGCTCATGCGCCGCACCGTGAACCGGCCGCTCGTCACGGGCGAGGTGACGCCCCGGGAAGCACTGGCGTTCGCGTGGATCCTCGGCATCGCCTCCCTCGCCATCCTGTGGTTCGGGGCTAATCCGCTCTCCTCGGTGCTCGGGGCCGCTGCGATCTTCTTCTATGTGGTCATCTACTCGCTCGTGCTCAAGCGCCGCACCGCGCAGAACATCGTCTGGGGCGGCGCCGCGGGCTGCTTCCCCGTGCTCATCGCCTGGGCCGCCGTCACGAACACGGTCGAGTGGCCGGCGATCATCCTCTTCATGGTCATCTTCCTCTGGACGCCGCCGCACTACTGGCCGCTGTCCATGCGCTACGGCGATGACTACCGCAACGCGAATGTCCCCATGCTCGGGGCCATCGCCGGAGCGAAGATCGTGGCCGTCCAGGTGGTCCTCTACGCCTGGGCCATGGTGATCTGCTCGCTGCTGCTGATCCCGCTCGGCCGCGCCGGCTGGGTGTACACGGTGGCCGCAGTCGCGAGCGGGATCTGGTTCCTGTACGTCTCGCACGCCCTCTACACGCGGGCGCAGCGGGAGGAGATCGAGGACAAGAAGGCCATGAAGGTCTTCCACGGCTCGATCAGCTACCTCACCGTCCTGTTCCTCGCCCTCGCGGTGGACCCGTTCGTGGGGGCGCCGCTCGTCGGCTGACCGCAGCGGCGCCATACGCAGGAAGGGCCACACCGGAGTCCGGTGTGGCCCTTCGCGTCTGTGCGCATCTTCGGGCGCGGGCTGCGGATCCTAGGCTCGCGGGCTGTGCCGTGCGATGTCCGCCGTGTTCACCGCAGCTGCGACGAGCAGCGCGGCCACGACCATGTGGGTTCCCACCAGCAGCGGCGGGATGCCGGTGTAGTACTGCGTGATGCCGAGGACCGTCTGCGCCACGGTGAGCGCCAGCAGCGCGGCGCCACCGTTGCGGTACGCGCCTCGCGCGCGGTAGCGGACGGCCACCCAGATCCCGAACAGCGCGCCGAAGGCCACGAGATAGGCGGGGACCGCGTGGATGTGGGAGAAGAGGTCCCAGTCGAGCCCGTTGCGGGGGGCATCGGCGTCGCCCGCGTGCGGGCCGGCGCCCGTCACCACCACGCCGAGCACGACGGCGGCGCCCGCTGCCACCGCCGTGGCCGCGGCCGCGGGGAATGCCGAGCTCGGAAGCGCGGGGTAGGAGCGGTCCATGAAGCGGCCCGTGCGCCCGAACGCGCGGTTCACGAGCAGCATCGCCAGCACGACGAGCGCCATGGAGACGAGGAAGTGCAGCCCCACGACCCACGGGTTGAGCTGGGTGAGCACGGTGATGCCGCCGATGATCGCCTGCGCGGGAACGCTCGCGAGCAGGCCCACGGCCAGCCAGAACAGGTCGCGGCGCTCCTTGCGCAGGTTCCAGAGCATCACGAGCATCGCGAGGGCGACCGCTGTGAGGGCGAACGTCAGCAGGCGGTTGCCGAACTCGATGACCCCGTGCAGTCCCATCTCGGCGGTCGTGGTGAGGGATTCCGCCGTGCAGCGAGGCCACGTGGGGCAGCCCAGGCCGGATGAGGTCAGGCGCACGGCGCCGCCGGTGCCGATGAGGACGATCTGCCCGACGAGGGACGCAATCGACAGGGCGCGGATGCGGCGGTCCACCTCGCGCGGAAGCCGCGCCGCGAAGCGCTTGAGGACGGTCGGGCCAGTGGTGGTCATGAGATCAGCTCCATCGGAACCAGCGGGTGGCGGCCGTGCCGACGAGCACGGCCCACAGGGCGAGGACCCCGGCGGCGCCGAGGTCGAGGGTGCCGTCGAGGAACGCGCTCCGCAGCGCGTTTCCGAGGGCGCCCGAGGGCAGGAATCCGACAACGGGGGCGAGCGCGGCCGGGAGACGGGTGGCGGGGAGCACGATCCCGCCGAAGAGGCCGAGGAGGATCCAGACGAGGTTCGTCACGGCGAGGGTCGCCTCGGGACGCGCGGTGCCGGCGATGAGCAGGCCGAGGGCCGTGAAGGCCGCCGCTCCGAGAGCGAGGAGCGGGACGCCCAGGACGATCCCGGCGGCCGCCGGCCTCCAGCCGAGGGCGAGGGCAGTGCCGCCGATGACAACGGTCTGGACCGCGAGGACCACGAGCACCGCGAGGACCTTGCCCGCGATGAGGCCCCCGCGCCCGAGGGGAGTCGTGGACAGGAACCTGAGGACCCCGTACCGGCGGTCGAACCCGGTCGCGATGCCCTGCCCGGTGAAGCCGACGCTCATGGTGCACAGCGCGAGCACGCCTGGCGCCGCGATGTCGACCCGGCTCGGCCCCAGCCCGTCGAGGAAGGGCGTGACGCTGAGGCCGATGAGGGCGATGAGCGGGAGGACGATCATGAGGATGAGCTGCTCACCGTTGCGCAGCATCGCGACGGTCTCGTAGCGTCCCTGCTGCCAGATCCGGCGGGGGAGGGTCGCGGCCTTCATGCGGCCTCACCCGCGCGCCCGGCGGCGGCCGCCTCCGACTCGGACTCCGCGGCGATCGCGAGGAACACGTCCTCGAGGTTCTGCGCCCCCAGCTCGAGGCTGCGCGGCATGATTCCGCGCGCCTCCAGCCACCCTGCGAGCGCGAGGAGATCAGCCGGCGTGAGCTCGCCGTCGACCGTGTACTGCCCGGGCGAGCGCTCGGTGACCTCCAGGCCGGGGCGGCTGCCGAAGGCGTCGGCGAGCGGGAGCGCGGGATCCGAGGCGAGGCTCAGGCGGCGCTGGGCCGGGCCGCTGTGGGCGGCGAGCTCCGCGACGGTGCCGCTCGCCACGACACGCCCCCGGTCCAGGATGTGGACGACGTCGGCCAGCCGCTCGGCGTCGTCGAGGAGGTGCGTCGTGAGGATCACGCCGAGCCCGTCCCGGCGCAGCCCGTCGATGAGGTCGACCACCAGCTGCCGGGACTGCGGGTCGAGGCCGGCACTGGGCTCGTCGAGGAAGACCACCTCCGGACGGCCGACCAGCGCGCAGGCGAGGGCCACGCGCTGCTTCTGGCCGCCGGAGAGACGGCGGATGGTGGTCGAGGCGAAGTCGTCGATCCCGAGGCGTCCGGCGAGCTGGTCAACGTCGAGCGGGTCGGTGTACATCCCGGCGACATGGCGCAGGAGCGCCACGGGGCGGGCCGAGGGTGGGAGGCCGCCCTCCTGGAGCATGATGCCGACACGCGCGCGCAGCTCGGCGCTGGCCGTTTCCGGGTCCTCCCCGAGGAGTCTGACCGTGCCGTCGGTGCGGCGCTGGAGGCCTTGGGCGCATTCGAGGGTGGTGGTCTTCCCCGCGCCGTTGACACCGAGGATCACGGTGATCTCGCCCGCATTCGCTGTGAGGTCGACGCCGGCAAGGACCCTCTTCATCCGCCCGTCGAGGGCTGGGAGTGGGCCGACGTCCTTGACCAGGCCTTCGATCTCGAGGCAGGGGGTACCGGTTCTGAGCACCCGTACATTCTACGCGGGGTAGTAGGATCGGCCGGGCGGGCGGTTCCGGGACCAAAGTCCCCTTCCGCGGTTCGCCAGGGGCGTGATAAGCCTCTCCTTACTGGAGACCTGCGGAATATTAGGCAATGATTGTGTTGTGTATTCCGTGACGACGCCGAAGCCCGCGCAGCACGCTGCCGGGCGCCCAGCACCGCGTCCGGCCGATTCCGAGGACCGCACGCGTGACCGCGTCCTGAGTGCCGTGCTCGAGCACGGCCCTGTCAGCGCCGCCGAGCTCGGCGACATGCTTAACGTGACGCCCGCGGCCGTGCGCCGCCACCTCGACGCGCTCACGGAGGCCGGCGTCGTCGAGGTCAAGCGCGTCGCGACCTCCGGGACGGGCGCAGGCCGGCCGGCACGCCGCTACGTCCTCACCTCCCGAGGCCAGTCCACCATCGGGGACGACTACCTCGACATCGCCCGCAAGGCCCTCGAACGCCTGGCAGAGGTCGGCGGCCGCAGCGCCGTGGAGGA
This sequence comes from Sinomonas sp. B1-1, assembly GCF_050474465.1. Classification (NCBI taxonomy): domain Bacteria; kingdom Bacillati; phylum Actinomycetota; class Actinomycetes; order Micrococcales; family Micrococcaceae; genus Sinomonas; species Sinomonas sp. B1-1. The sequence continues at coordinate 273,727 of NZ_JBCHVF010000001.1, forward strand.
CTTCGCCCACGAGCGGTTCGCGGCGATGGAGCGGCGCTACCAGCCGCTCGTCGACGCCGCGGGCGACGACGTCGAGGCCCGGTCCCGGGCCCTCGCCGAGGCGCTCACCGCCGACGGCTTCGTGGCGTCGGCCGCGTCGGTCCAGGGGAAGGCGCCCCTGCCCGCGCACCTCGCAAGCGTCCAGCTCTGCCAGGGACACTGTCCCGTCCAGCAGCTGGCGGCCGAGTTCCCCGTGTTCTGCGACAGCGAGACCGCGGCGTTCTCCCGCCTCCTCGGCGTGGACGTCCGCAGGCTGTCAACGCTCGCCCAAGGCGGGCACGTGTGCACCACCCACATACCCACCGGGAGGGCCAAGCTCACGCCGGCCGACCCGGAGACCGCAACCAAGCAGCACGAGAGGCCGTGATGACGGATCAATTAGCTGACAACGCCACCGCACGGGCCGTGGGCGCCGACGGCGCCGAGACCACGGTGATCACCGAGATCCTGGAGAAGAACCCGGAGCTCCACGGGATCGGCACCTACGAGTACGGCTGGGCCGACAAGACCGACGCCGGCGCCAACGCCCGGCGCGGCCTCGACGAGGACGTGGTCCGCGACATCTCGGCCAAGAAGGACGAGCCCGAGTGGATGCTCGACCTCCGCCTCAAGGGCCTGAAGTACTTCGACCGCAAGCCGATGCCGCTGTGGGGGGCCGACCTCTCCGGCATCGACTTCGACAACATCAAGTACTTCGTGCGCTCCACCGAGAAGCAGGCGCAGTCGTGGGAGGACCTCCCCGAGGACATCCGCACCACGTACGAGAAGCTCGGCATCCCGGAGGCCGAGCGCGCGCGGCTCGTGGCCGGCGTCGCCGCCCAGTACGAGTCCGAGGTGGTGTACCACCAGATCCGCGAGGACCTCGAGGCCCAGGGCGTGATCTTCCTCGACACCGACACCGCGCTCAAGGAGCACCCCGAGTTCTTCCAGGAGTACTTCGGCACGGTCATCCCGGTGGGCGACAACAAGTTCGCCTCGCTCAACACCGCCGTGTGGTCCGGCGGCTCCTTCGTGTACGTGCCCAAGGGCGTGCACGTCGAGATCCCGCTCCAGGCCTACTTCCGCATCAACACGGAGAACATGGGCCAGTTCGAGCGGACGCTGATCATCGCGGACGAGGACTCCTACGTCCACTACATCGAGGGCTGCACGGCCCCGATCTACACGTCCGACTCGCTGCACTCCGCCGTCGTCGAGATCATCGTCAAGAAGGGCGCCCGCGTCCGCTATACGACGATCCAGAACTGGTCGAACAACGTGTACAACCTCGTGACCAAGCGCGCGGTCTGCCACGAGGGCGCCACCATGGAGTGGATCGACGGCAACATCGGCTCCAAGGTCACGATGAAGTACCCGGCCGTCTACCTCGTGGGCGAGCACGCCAAGGGCGAGACCCTCTCGATCGCGTTCGCCGGCGAGGGCCAGCACCAGGACACGGGCTCGAAGATGGTGCACATCGCGCCGAACACGAAGTCCTCGATCGTGTCCAAGTCCGTGGCCCGCGGCGGCGGCCGCGCGGCGTACCGCGGCCTCGTCCAGGTCCGCGAGGGTGCCAAGCACTCGGCCAACACGGTGCGCTGCGACGCGCTGCTCGTGGACACCGTCTCGCGCTCCGACACGTACCCGTACATCGACATCCGCGAGGACGACGTCGTGCTCGGCCACGAGGCGACCGTCTCCCGCGTGTCCGAGGAGCAGCTCTTCTACCTCATGTCCCGCGGCCTGCCCGAGGACGAGGCCATGGCGATGATCGTGCGCGGCTTCATCGAGCCGATCGCGCGCGAGCTCCCCATGGAGTACGCCCTCGAGCTGAACCGTTTGATCGAACTGCAGATGGAAGGGTCCGTCGGCTGATATGGCTGAACTTACCGAAGTGACGACCGAAGAGAAGCTCGACGAGAAGGCCCGTATCGGCGCGCCGTCCATCCCCGGGCTGACCGAGGAGGGCGAGACGCTCGCCCCGGCGCAGACCACCACCTCGCCTCTGGGAGGCGCCGCCGCCAAGAGCCACTCCCACGGCGGCGGCTACGGCATCCCGGACAGCTCGCGAGCCGGCCGCCTGACGTCGTATCGGCTCGAGGACTTCCCGGCCATCAAGGGCACCGAGGAGGAGTGGCGCTTCACGCCGCTCAAGCGCCTCGGCGGCCTCCACACGGCGGCGCTCGACGGCGCGGCCCCGGCAGTCGAGGTCACCGGGCCCGAGGCGGTCCGCGTCGAGACGGTCGGCCGCGACGACGCCCGCATCGGCACCGCCGGCATCCCGGAGGACCGCGTCTCCGCGAACGCGTGGGCCCACTTCTCCGACGCCACCGTCGTGACCGTCCCCGCAGGGTCCGAGCTCGACGAGCACGTCCTCGTGACCGTGACCGGCGCCGGCGCCGCGGCAGCAGCCCTGCATCTGGTGATCGTCGCCGAGAAGGGCGCCCGCGCCGTCGTCGTGCTCAACCACGTCGGTGAGGCGGTCGTGTCCGAGAACGTCGAGATCGTCCTCGAGGACGGCGCAGACCTCACCGTGGTGACCCTGCAGGAGTGGACCGACGTCTCGGTCCACGCCTCGAGCCAGCAGGTCAAGATCGGCCGCGATGCCCACCTGAAGCACATCAGCGTCAGCCTCGGCGGGTCCGTGGTCCGCGTCACCCCCACGGCGCGCTTCGCGGCTCCGGGCGGCGAGGCCGAGCTCTTCGGCCTCTACTTCGCCGACGCCGGGCAGCACCTCGAGCACCGCACCTTCGTGGACCACGCCCAGCCCAACTGCGTCTCCAACGTCCTCTACAAGGGAGCCCTCCAGGGCAGGGACGCGCGCACGGTGTGGGTCGGCGACGTGCTGATCCAGAAGCAGGCCGAGGGCACGGACAGCTACGAGAAGAACCAGAACCTCGTCCTGACCGACGGCTGCCGCGCAGACTCGGTGCCGAACCTCGAGATCGAGACCGGACTCATCGAAGGGGCAGGCCACGCGAGTGCGACCGGCCGCTTCGACGACGAGCACCTCTTCTACCTGATGGCACGTGGCATCCCCGAGGATGTGGCCCGCCGGCTGGTCGTGCGCGGCTTCCTGAACGAGGTCATCCAGAAGATCGGCGTCCCGTCCATCGAAGAGCACCTTACCGAGGCGGTCGAGCGCGAGCTCGAAGCCAGCGAGTACTGACCCTCACCTTTTCGGCTAGCCCGGGCCGACCGGGCACAAGGAGAACACACATATGTCCACTCTTGAGATCAAGGACCTGCACGTCTCGATCGAGACCGAGCAGGGCGTCAAGGAGATCCTCAAGGGCGTCACCCTCACCGTGAAGACGGGCGAGACGCACGCCATCATGGGTCCCAACGGCTCCGGCAAGTCCACGCTCGCCTCGACGATCGCGGGGCACCCGCGCTACACCGTCACCTCGGGCTCCATCACGCTCGACGGCGAGGACGTCCTCGCGATGAGCGTCGACGAGCGCGCCCGCGCCGGCCTGTTCCTCGCCATGCAGTACCCGGTGGAGATCCCCGGCGTCACCATGACGAACTTCCTCCGCACTGCGAAGACCGCGATCGACGGCCAGGCCCCGGCGCTGCGCACGTGGACCAAGGACGTCAAGGCGGCCATGGACCAGCTCCGCATCGACGCCGACTTCGCCCAGCGCAACGTCAACGAAGGCTTCTCCGGCGGCGAGAAGAAGCGCGTTGAGATCCTCCAGCTCGAGCTGTTCAAGCCGAAGTTCGCGGTCCTCGACGAGACCGACTCGGGCCTCGACGTCGACGCGCTCAAGGTCGTCTCGGAGGGCGTCAACCGCGCGCAGGCCGAGGGCAGCATGGGCACCCTCCTCATCACCCACTACACTCGAATCCTCCGCTACATCAAGCCGGAGTTCGTGCACGTCTTCGTCGACGGCCGCATCGCCGAGCAGGGCGGTCCGGAGCTCGCCGACCGCCTCGAGGACGAGGGCTACGACCGCTACGTGGCCGACGCCGGCTCGGCAGTGACGGCCTGATCAACCGGAAGGCAGCAATGACTGAGATCCAGCCCGCACAGACCTCGCTCGAGGACGTCGAAGAACGCCTCAAGGATGTCATCGACCCCGAGCTCGGCGTCAACGTCGTGGACCTGGGGCTCGTCTACGGCCTCGAGTACGGCGAGGACGGCGCCCTGCTCATCAGCATGACGCTCACCACTGCAGCGTGCCCGCTGACCGACATCCTGGAGGAGCAGGTCGGCCAGGCGCTCGACGGCGTCGTGGACGAGTGGCGCCTCAACTGGGTGTGGATGCCCCCGTGGGGTCCCGAGCGGATCACCGAGGACGGCCGCGACCAGATGAGGGCCCTCGGCTTCAACATCTGACAGCCGGCCTCCTCACCTGCGCCGAGTACGACGACGGGCGGTCACCTTCCCCGCGGAAGGTGACCGCCCGTCGTCGTCCGTCAGATGGCTCCCGAGAATGTGTTGCACTGGTCGAGGTCACCGCTCTGTAGACCCCGCATGAACCAGGTCTGGCGCTGCTGGCTCGACCCGTGGGTCCAGCCCTCAGGGTTGACGCGGCCTGTCGCGGACTTCTGGATGCGGTCGTCGCCCACGGCGGAGGCAGCCGAGAGGGCATCCTGGACGTCCTTCTGCGTCAGCGGCTCGAGGAACGGCTGGCCCGAGCCCTTGTCGGACGCGTAGTGCGCCCAGATCCCGGCGAAGCAGTCGGCCTGGAGCTCGACGCGCACCGAGCCTGACTGGGGTCCCTGCGGGTCCTTCTGCGCGTAGTCGAGGGTGCCGATGAGGCTCTGGACGTGGTGGCCGAACTCGTGCGCCACCACGTACTCCTGCGCGAGCGGCCCCCCGGAGGACCCGAACCGGGTCTCGAGCACCTGGAAGAACCCGGGGTCGAAGTAGGCGGTCGTGTCCCCGGGGCAGTAGAAGGGCCCCACCTCGCTCGTGGCGGATCCGCAGGCCGTGCTCGTCGCCTGGCTGAAGATGACCGCCTGCGGCCGCGGGTACTTCACGCCCCGCTGGGGGAGGTAGCTGCCCCAGAACGCGTTGAGGCTGTTCACCGTGCCGACGATCCGGCAGTCGAGCCGCTCGTCGGCGTTCGCGCCGGTGCGGCACTCGGCGAGGCTGCTCGGATTGGCCTGCTGCGTCTGGGGCGCCTGGTTCGTGAGGTCCCCGAGGATCTGCGGGTTGACCCCGAGGAGCACGAGGATGAGTGCGACGATGCCCCCGCCGATTCCGCCGCCGATCACCCCGCCGCGCCCGAGGCCGCCGCCGCGCCGGTCCTGGACCTGCGACGGGTCCAGCTGTGCACCGTCATTGAAGCTCATGTACCCCAGAGTAGCGGGGCGGCCGCCGTAGAATGCTGTGATGCCTTTCCTTGACCAGCTGCGCCGCTGGGCGGCGCAGAAGCCGCACGAGCCCGCGGTGGTGTGCGGGCGCGAGCGGCTCACGTGGTCCGAGCTGCACGACGCCGCGGCAGCCCTCGCGCGGTCGGGCGAGCCCACAGGCATCCTCCGGCAGGGCAACGGCGTCGACTTCGCCGTCCGGTGGGCCGCGGGGGTGGCGGGGGAGCGCGAGTGCGCCGTCCTGGACCCGCTGTGGCCGGAGCAGCTCGCCGCCGACGTCGAGGCCCGCCTCGCCGAGCGCTGGCGCACGGTGGCGTCGGTCCCGGCGGAACTGGCCGACGGCGATCCCGACTCCTCCTTCCTCGTCGGCCTCACCTCGGGCACGACCTCGCTGCCGAAGGGCTTCTCGCGTGCGCGGGACTCGTGGCGGCGGTCCTTCGACGCCTCGATCGAGTGCTTCGCGCTCAAGCCCGAGGACCGGGTCCTGGCGCCGGGGCCGCTCTCGGCGAGCCTGAACCTGTACGCGCTCTCGGAGTGCCTGTACGCGGGGGCCACGTTCCACACCCTCCCGCACTTCGATGTCGGCGACGCCCACGCCGAGGTCACCTCGCGGGGCATCACCAGGCTCGTCCTGGTCCCGACGATGCTGCGGGTCCTCGCCGAGCGCGGCCTCACCGGGGACATCGACGCGAGCGGCGTCACCGCCGTCGTGTGCTCGGGGCAGAAGCTCGACCTCCGCACGCTCGAGGCCGTCCGTCGCTGGGCGCCGCAGGCCGCGGTGTGGGAGTACTACGGCGCCTCCGAGCTCTCGTTCGTCGCGGCGCGCCTCCACGAGCCGGGAGCTGTCGGCGCAGAGGTGGGCACCGGCGTCGGGCGCGCGTTCCCCGGCGTCCGCCTGGCCATCCTCGACGACGCGGGCGAGCCGGTGCCCGCAAATGGGGTGGGCAACATCTGCGTGAAGAGCGACCTCGTGTCGGCGGGCTACGTGTGGGGCGACGACGGCGAGGCGCTCACCAGGCTCAGCGGCTGGGCCACGGTGCGGGACCAGGGGTTCCTCGACGGCGACGTCCTCCACGTCCTCGGCCGCAGGGCCGACATGATCAACACGGGTGGCGCCAACGTGTACCCGCACGAGGTCGAGGCGGCGCTGGCGATGCTTCCCGGCGTGGCGGAGGTCGTCGTCGCCGGCGTTCCCGACGACGTGCGCGGGCAGCGGATCGTGGCGGGGATCGTGCCGTCGCACGCGGGGCTCGGCCAGCTTGCCCTGCGCGCGGGCCTCGAGGGCTCGCTCCCGCCAGTCAAGCGTCCGCTGGCGTACCTCGAGCTGGCCGAGCTCCCCACCACGGAGCGGGGCAAGCTCAGCCGGGCCGAGTTCCAGCGCTGGGTCCTCGAGGGCGACGCCCGTGCGCGGCCCCTTCCCTGAGCCCGGTCCCGGCCGGCGGCTCGCGCCGGACGGTGCGCCCCTCGTCGTCGCCGGCCGACGCACCCCGCTCGCGCGCGCCGGCACCCTGCTCGCCGACGTCCCCGTCCACCGGCTGCTCGCCCCCGTCCTGGAGGCTCTGACCGCGGCGCCCGGCCTCGACCCCGGGCGGCTCGCCGACGTCGTCGTCGGGAACGCCGCAGGGGGAGGCGGCAACCTCGCCCGCCTCGCCGCCCTCGACGCGGGACTGCCCGAGCGTCTCCCAGGCATCACGGTGGACCGGCAGTGCGGGTCGGGGCTGGACGCCGTCGTCCTCGCATGCCGGCTCGCCCAGGCGGGCGCCGGCGAGGCCTTCCTCGCCGGCGGCGCGGAGTCGATCAGCACCGCACCGGTGCGCGGGAGACGGCTGCCAGGCGGCGGCGTCGACTTCTACCACCGCGCCCAGCACGCTCCGACTCGCGACGGCGAGGCGGAGCCCGGCGACCCCGACATGGGCTTCGCTGCCGAGACGGTGGTGCGCGAGGCCGGCGTGGCCCGTGATCGTCAGGACGCGTTCGCGCTGCGCAGCCATCGTCTGGCCCTCGCCGCGGCGTCCTCGGGGGCGTTCGACGGCGAGCTCGTGCCTGTGCGCGGAGGTGGCGGCTGGGTGCGCGCGGACAATGGGCCCCGCGCACGGCTCGACGCCCGGCTCCTGGGCCGCTTCCCGGCGGCGTTCGCTGCCGGCGGGACCGTCACGGCGGGGAACTCGTGCTTCGACGCCGACGGCGCGGCAGCCGTGCTCGTGGTGGCCCGCGATGCCGCGACGGGCTGCGAGGGGGCCGGCGGGTGCGCCTCGCTGGCCTTCGTGGGCGCGACGACCGTGGGGGTCGACCCTCGCCGGCTCGGCCTCGGGGCGGCAGCGGCGGCTGGGTCGTTGCTGTCAGGTCTTGGGCTGGACATCCAGGACGTCGCCGCCATCGAGTTCAATGAAGCCTTCGCGGGCCAGGTCCTCGCGTGCACCGACCGGCTCGGCCTCGGGCCCACGCAGTTGGAGGCCGTGCTCAACACGGACGGGGGGGCGCTCGCCCTCGGGCACGCGTACGGTGCCTCCGGGGCGGTCTCGGTGGTCCGGCTGCTCGCCCGGGCACAATCGCTCCCGGACGGCGCGCTGTGCCTAGCGCTCATCAGCTCCGCGGGGGGCCTTGGCACAGCGGCCCTCTTCGAGACCAGGACGCCGCGCGGCTGAGGGGACGCCGCCCATGGGCCCGCGGGGTTCTTCGCTTGCGGTGTGATGTGGGATATGCTCCCGGACATGGCACGGCGAAGCTTCCTCGAGTGGCCGGTGGTTCGGCAGGTGACCACGGGCGACCTGTTCGGCCGCGGACCGTCGGTCACCTCGCCCAAGACTCAGGCGATCGCCCCGCGGACGTCCACCGCCGACCGGGTCGTGCAGAGCGTGTGCCCGTACTGCGCCGTGGGATGCGGCCAGCGGGTCTACGTCAAGGACGAGAAGGTCGTCCAGATCGAAGGCGATCCGGACTCGCCCATCTCCCGCGGCCGGCTCTGCCCCAAGGGTTCCGCGAGCGAGCAGCTCGTCAACTCGCCGGGCCGGCAGACCCGAGTGCTGTACCGCGCCCCCCGCTCCACCGAATGGCAGCATCTGGATCTGGAGAAGGCCATCGACATGGTGGCGGACCGGTTCATCGAGACGCGCCGCAGGACCTGGCAGCAGGAAGACCAGCACGGAAGGCTGCTCCGCCGCACGATGGGGATCGCGTCGCTGGGCGGCGCCACCCTCGACAACGAAGAGAACTACCTCATCAAGAAGCTCTTCACGGCTGCCGGGGCGGTGCAGACCGAGAACCAGGCGCGCATTTGACACTCCGCCACGGTTCCCAGTTTGGGAGCCTCGTTTGGGCGCGGTGGTGCGACGCAATCACTGCAGGACATGGCCAATGCCGACTGCATCGTCATCCAGGGCTCGAACATGGCCGAGTGCCACCCAGTGGGATACCAGTGGGTGGCGGAAGCGAAGGCCCGCGGGGCGAAGGTCATCCACGTCGACCCCAGGTTCACGCGCACCTCTGCGGTGTCTGACAGGCACATCCCGATCCGCGCAGGCTCGGATGTTGTCCTGCTGGGCGCGCTCATCAGCTACGTCATCACGAATGACCTGTGGTTCACCGAGTATGTGAAGGCGTACACCAACGCGGCAACGCTGGTGCACGACGACTACCGCGACGCCGAGGATCTCGGCGGCCTGTTCTCCGGCTTCGATCCGGAGAAGCGGGCGTACCACACGGCGTCATGGTCGTACGCGGAAGAGGGGGGCGGCAGCGTCGAGGAGCCCGGGTCCGGCTCGGAGCACGGTGTCCATGCTTCGGCCCGCGCCGCCGGCGACGCCTTCGGCAGCGGCGGGCCCGCTCTGGAGCATGCCCAGGTGCAGCGCGATGACACGCTGCAGGACCCGCGGACCGTCTTCCAGATCGTCAAGCGCCACTATTCCCGCTACACCCCCGAGATGGTCCGGGACATGTGCGGCATCGACATCGCCGACTTCGAGTATCTGGCCCGCACCATCACGGAGAACTCGGGGCGCGAGCGGACGACATGCTTCGCCTACGCCGTCGGCTGGACCCAGCACACGCTGGGGGCGCAGTTCATCCGCGCCGCCGCGATCCTGCAGCTCCTGCTCGGGAACGTCGGCCGCCCCGGCGGCGGAATCATGGCCCTCCGCGGCCACGCCAGCATCCAGGGCTCCACGGACATCCCGACGCTCTTCAACCTGCTCCCCGGGTACCTTCCCATGCCCAGCGCCGGGCGCCATGACACCCTCAGGGCCTATCTGGACGCCATCGCCTCGAAGCAGCAGAAGGGCTTCTGGGCTGACGCCGATGCCTACACCGTCAGCCTGCTGAAGGCCTGGTGGGGCGACAGCGCGACGGCGGAGAACGACTGGGCCTACGACTACCTTCCCCGGCTGACCGGCGCGCACGGCACCTACGAGACCGTGATGGGCATGCTCGACGACGAGGTGGAGGGCTACTTCCTCCTCGGACAGAATCCGGCCGTCGGGTCAGCCCACGGCCGCATGCAGCGTCTGGGGATGTCGCACCTGAAATGGCTGGTGGTGCGGGACCTGAATCTCATCGAGTCGGCCACGTGGTGGAAGGACGGCCCGGAAATCGAGTCCGGGGAGCTGCGCACCGAGGACATCGAGACCGAGGTGTTCTTCCTGCCTGCCGCCACTCATGTGGAGAAGGCGGGGTCGTTCACCCAGACCCAGCGGCTGCTGCAGTGGCGGCACCAAGCGGTCACACCCCCTGGAGACTGCCAGAGCGAACTGCAGTTCTTCTTCGAGCTGGGCCAGCGGATCCGCCAGAAGCTGGCCAAGTCCGACGACGAACGCGACCGCCCGCTGCTCGACCTCACCTGGGACTATCCCACGGACGAGCACGGCGATCCCGACCCCGAGTCGGTGCTCGCCGAGATCAACGGCCGTCATCTCGAGGGGCCGGACGCAGGCAGGCCCCTCTCGGCGTACACCGAGCTGCGTGCCGACGGTTCGACCTCGGGAGGCTGCTGGATCTACACGGGCGTGTACGCAGACGGCATCAATCACGCCGCCAACCGGAAGCCCGGCCCCGAGCAGGGGCCCGCGGCTCCGGAATGGGGATGGGCTTGGCCTGCCAACCGCAGGATCCTGTACAACCGGGCATCTGCCGATCCGGCCGGCAAGCCGTGGAGCGAGCGGAAGAAGTACATCTGGTGGGACGAGGAACAGCAACGATGGATCGGCGACGACGTCCCCGACTTCCCGCCTGACAGGGCCCCGGGAAGCAAGCCCGACCCCGCGCTCGGCGGTCCCGCCGCGCTCAGCGGAGATGATCCGTTCATCATGCAGTCCGACGGCAAGGGCTGGCTGTTCGCGCCCAAGGGCCTCGTGGACGGGCCCCTTCCCACCCACTACGAGGCCCAGGAATCACCGGTGGCCAATGCGCTGTACCCGCAGCAGCAGAGCCCAGCACGGCTCGTGTTCCCCCGAGCCGACAACCTCAGTGCGCCAAGCGCCGGCATCAGCGGCGCTGACGTCTATCCCTACGTCTTCACCACTTACCGCCTCACGGAGCACCACACTGCGGGAGGCATGAGCCGCTGGCTGCCGTACCTCTCGGAACTGCAGCCGGAGATGTTCTGCGAGGTTTCCCCCGAGCTGGCCGCCGAGCGAGGGCTCGAGCCCTACGGGTGGGCAACGATCATCTCGCCGCGCTCCGCCATCGAGGCGAAGGTGATCGTCACCGAACGGGTGAAGCCGCTGACCGTGGGCAACCATACGGTCCACCAGATCGGCCTGCCGTACCACTGGGGCGTCGGGGAGAACGCGGTCGTCAGCGGCGATGCGGCCAACGACCTCCTGGGCGTGACTCTGGACCCGAATGTCCAGATCCAGGAGTCGAAGGTCGCCTCCTGCGATATCCGGCCTGGCCGCCGGCCCCGAGGGGCGGACCTGCTGGCCCTCGTGGCGGAGTACCAGCAGCGGGCGGGCACGACGCCCGCGACCGGGAACAGCGCGGTCACCGATCCCGCTGCGGAAGGCTTCGCTCCCGGCGCCGGCCAGAGCGGCGACCCGGGCACCGACTCGAGGGTGGAGGACTAGATGGGCCAGCTGTCCGGACCGACCGACCCCACTGCCGACGCTCACTGGGAGAACGCCCAGCCTCGCAAGGGGTTCTTCACCGACACTTCTATCTGCATCGGCTGCAAGGCCTGTGAAGTTGCGTGCAAGGAGTGGAACCACAATCCCCAGGACGGGAATCTCGAGCTGCTCGAATCCTCGTACGACAACACCGGGGCACTGGGGGCGAGCACGTGGCGCCACGTCGCCTTCGTCGAGCAGGGCAAGGAACGGATTGTCGAAGCCCGCGAGTCCGGGCGTGCGCTCGTCAACCTGGGGATGCCCCGTGTCGGCCCTCCAGCGGCTGCCGTGGAGATGACGGCGAACCTCGCGGAGGCAGATACGACGCCGCCGGACACCGCCGACTTCCGGTGGCTGATGTCCTCTGACGTCTGCAAGCACTGCACCCACGCCGGATGCCTCGACGTCTGTCCCACCGGAGCGCTCTTCCGCACCGAGTTCGGCACCGTCGTCGTGCAGGACGACGTGTGCAACGGCTGCGGGACCTGCGTGGCAGGGTGCCCCTTCGGCGTGATCGAACGCCGCCGCGACGGGACTGTCGCGGTGGCCGCCGAGCGGGAGGACCGGCACGCCGAGCACCCCGCGGTCCCCAACGTCGGCATCGCCCAGAAGTGCACCCTGTGCTACGACCGCCTGGTGGCCGACGAGACGCCGGCCTGCGCCAAGGCCTGCCCGACGACGTCCATCAAGTTCGGCGACCATGACGACATGGTGGAAACGGCGAGGGAGCGGGTTGCCGCCCTGCACGCGCAGGGCCTGACGGAGGCGAGGCTCTACGGCGCGAACGAGCTCGACGGCGTCGGCGGGACCGGCTCGGTCTTCCTGCTGCTCGATGAGCCCGAGGTCTACGGGCTTCCGCCGGACCCGAAGGTTCCCACGGCTGATCTGCCCCGGATGTACCGGCGTGCGGGCTTCGCCGTGGCCGGAATGGTGGCCGCGGCCGCGTTGGCTTTCGTGAGAGGACGTGCGTGACCCACTCGGATTTTGACAGTTTCCGGCCTCCGGCGCCTCCCCGCCGCGGTCTCCGGGGCGGCGCCAAGCTTGGCGTACGCCGTCGCGACGGCGGCGATGGATCCCGGGAAATGCCGATGGTGCCGGAGCCCGAGTTCACGTCCTACTACGGCCGTCCGGTGGTCAAGCCTGCGCCGTGGGGCGACGACGTTGCCGCCTACCTGTTCCTTGGCGGCGTCGCGGGAGGGTCCGCGCTGCTCGGCCTGGGCGGCCAGCTGACCGGCCGTGAGACGCTGCGGCGGAACGCGCGGCTGAGTGCCCTCGCAGCGGTCAGCCTCGGTGCGGCTGCACTCGTGAAGGACCTCGGCAGGCCGGAACGCTTCCTGCATATGCTCCGCACCTTCAAGCTGACCTCGCCGATGAGTGTCGGCTCCTGGATCCTCAGCGCATTCAGCGCCGGCGCAGGCGTGGCGGCGGTCGCGGAGATCGACCGCATGAGCGGCAGGAGGCTGCCGCTGGGCCCGCTTCGGCCGGTACTGCAGGCTGTCGAGGGGCCCGCCGGATTCGAGGCGGCGCTGTTCGCCGGTCCGCTGGCGGCGTACACAGCGGTCCTGCTCGGCGACACCGCCACGCCGACCTGGAACGCAGCCCACGAGGAGCTGCCCTTCGTCTTCGTGAGTTCGGCGTCGCTCGCCTCTGCCGGGCTCGCCATGATCACGACTCCGGTCCACGAGGCAGGTCCGGCCCGGACGCTCGGCGCGCTCGGCGTCGTCGGCGATCTCGTGGCGACACGGGTCATGGAGCACCGGATGGATCCGGTGGAAGCCGAGCCCCTGCACGAGGGCAGGCCCGGTGCCATGCTGAAATGGAGCGAGCGGTTGGCGATCGCCGGTGGGGTGGGGACACTGCTGGCTGGCCGCAGCCGCGCGGTGGCCGCAGCCTCGGGGGTGGCATTGCTGGCCGCCTCCGCCCTCACCAGATTCGGCCTCTTCGAAGCAGGCCTTGCCTCGGCCAAGGACCCGCGCTACACGATCGAACCGCAGAAGAAACGGCTCGAGGCCCGCCGCGCGGCCGGCGTCACGGACGATTCGATCACCACCGCGCGCTGATACGCCAGCTCCGTCTAGCGGATCTCGATGCCCCCGCCCACCACGGTGTGGCCGATCACGGGATGCCCGGGCACTTCGCCGACTACGAGCAGGCCGCCCGAGGTCTGCGCGTCGGCAAGGAGGAGCAGATCGTCGTCGGTCACCCCGGAACCGAACCGCAGCTGCGGCCGCACCCAGTCGAGGTTGCGCCGGGTCCCGCCGGAGACGAAGCCTTCCCGCAGCGATTCCCGGGCCCCCTCGATCACGGGCACTGACGTCAGGTCGATCACCGCGCCCACTCCGGAGGCGCGGCACATCTTGTACAGGTGTCCCAGCAGGCCGAACCCGGTCACATCCGTCGCTGCACGGACCCCCGCCGCCACCGCTGCCTCGGACGCGTCGCGATTCAGTGCCGTCATCGTCGCCACCGCCTCGGGGAACACTTCGCCGGTCCGCTTGTGCCGGTTGTTGAGGAGTCCGACGCCGAGCGGCTTGGTGAGCGTGATCGGCAGGCCGGGCTGCGCCGCATCATTGCGCAGCAGCCGGTCGGGATGGGCGACGCCGGTCACCGCCATGCCGTACTTGGGCTCCGGGTCGTCGATCGAATGCCCGCCGATCACCGGACAGCCCGCCTCCGCGGCGATGCTCAGACCGCCGCGGAGCACCTCGGTCATCAGCTCCGTGGGGAGCACCTCGCGGGGCCATCCCACGAGGTTGACCGCCATGATGGGGGTGCCCCCCATCGCGTAGATGTCGGAGAGCGCGTTGGCGGCGGCGATCCGGCCCCAGTCATAGGCGCCGTCGACGACCGGGGTGAAGAAGTCCGCGGTGGAGAGCACGGCCAGGTCCTCGCGCACGAGCACCGCGGCGGCGTCGTCGCCGCTGTCGAGGCCCACCAGCACGTCGGCACCCGGCTGGCCCATGAGACCCCGTACCGCGTCTTCGAGCTCGCCGGGAGGGATCTTGCAGGCGCAGCCACCACCGTGGGCATAGCCGGTCAGCCGGGCCGCGCCGACCACGTCGTCGTCGAGCTGGGTCAGTGACGTCCGAGCCTCATTCACCCGCCCAGCCTACCCTCCAGCCACCTGCTACATTGGGCTCCGGTGGCGTCCGGGTCCTGGTGGGCCCCCCGGTCTTCAAAACCGGTGAGACCGAGCATCTCGGTCTGGCGGGTTCGATTCCCGTCCGCCACCGCCAACCATCGGCAGGTGATGCCGGCACTGAGGAGGGCATGTGGACGACGTCGACCCTCGCCGCCTCATCCCCCGCACGAACGACCTGCTGGCCCTGCCGGCTGTCCATCAGGCCCGAAGCCGACTGAACGAGCGCGTCATCCGGGACACCGTTCGGCAGGTCCAGGAGCAGGCCCGGCGCGGCGAGCTCGCGCCCAGCGATGTGGAGGCGGCCCTGGTCGGCGCTCTGACTGCGCGCAGCGCGACAACTCTCCGCCCGGTGCTGAACGCGACGGGCGTCGTCGTCCACACCAACCTCGGCCGCGCCCCTCTCTCCGCTCGTGCGGTTGAAGCCCTCGTGGCCGCCAGCGGCTACGTCGACGTGGAGCTCGACCTCGCAGACGGCACCCGCTCCCGCCGCGGCGCGAGCGCCCGGGCCGCGTTGCTCGCCGCCTGCCCGGCCGCGGAGGATGCGCTGATCGTCAACAACGGGGCCGCGGCCCTGGTCCTGGCCACCACAGCACTCGCCGCCGGCCGGGAGGTGGTGGTGAGCCGCGGGGAGCTCGTCGAGATCGGGGCAGGCTTCCGCCTGCCCGACCTGATCGAGTCGACCGGCGCAGTGCTCCGCGAGGTGGGCACGACCAACCGGACGCACCTGCGCGACTACGCCAGCGCCGTCGGCCCCGAGACGGGCTGCGTGCTCAAGGTCCACCCGAGCAACTTTCGGGTGGACGGCTTCACCTCCGCCGTCGGGTTGGGGGAGTTGAGTGCCCTGGCGGTGGGGCACGGCATACCGCTCGTGGCTGATCTGGGGAGCGGGCTGCTGGCGCCCGACCCGTACCTGCCGGACGAGCCCGATGCTGCGACCGCGCTGGGCGACGGTGCCGACGTCGTCATCGCCAGCGGCGACAAGCTGCTCGGCGGCCCCCAGGCGGGCCTGCTGCTGGGCCGCAGGGAGATCATCGAGCGGCTGGCCCGCCACCCTCTCGCGCGCGCCGTCCGGGCGGACAAGCTCGCCCTCGCCGCCCTCGAGGCGACGGTTGCGGGGGACCGGCCGCCGGTGGTCCGGTCGCTGCACGCCGACGTGGGCGAGCTGCGCCGCCGAACGGACACGCTCGCCCGCGCCCTGGGCGTACCTGTCGTGCCGCACGACGGTCGGGTCGGCGGCGGCGGTGCCCCCGGTGTTCCCCTGCCCGGATGGGCGCTTCAACTCCCCGAGGGGATCGCAGCCCTCCTGCGCACCGGCGAGCCGGCCGTGCTGCCGCGCGTCCACGACGGCTCGTGCTTGGTGGATCTGCGCTGCGTGCCCGAAGACGACGACCACCGGATCCTCGCCGCAGTGCGGCGGGCGCTGGCGGCCCTCGACGGCGCGGAAGCCGGCAGGGCGGGCTGAGCCGTGCATGTCGTGGCCACTGCCGGACACGTCGATTCCGGCAAGAGCACCCTGGTCCGCGCCCTCACGGGCATGGAGCCGGACCGCTGGGAGGAAGAACGGCGCCGCGGGCTGACCATCGACCTGGGCTATGCCTGGACCACTCTGGCATCGGGACGGGAGGTCGCCTTCGTCGACGTCCCCGGGCATGAGCGCTTCCTCGGCAACATGCTCGCCGGGATCGGCCCCGCTCCCGTCGTCTGCTTCGTCGTTGCCGCCGACGAGGGCTGGCAGGCGCAGTCGGGCGACCACCGCGACGCCGTCGCGGCACTGGGCATCGAGCACGGAGTCGTGGTCCTGAGCCGCGCCGACCGGGCGTCCGCGCGCGAGATCGGTGACGTCCTCGCACAGGCCCGCAGAGAGCTGGCCGGGACAGGCCTGCGGGACGCGCCCGCCGTCGCGGTGTCGGCCACCGAAGGCACGGGCCTGGCCGAGTTCCGCGACGCCCTGGACGGCGTCCTCGCCGGCGTGCCGTCTCCCGCGCCCACGGGCCGGGTCCGGCTGTGGGTGGACCGTTCGTTCACCATCACCGGCTCCGGAACGGTGGTGACCGGGACATTGGGCGCGGGAACCCTCGTCCAGGGCGACCAGCTCCAGCTGCTCGGCCATGGGGACCCCCGGCCGGCAGTGGTCCGCGGCCTGGAGAGCCGGGACGCCTCGTATGCCTCGGTCGGGCCAGTCAGCCGCGTGGCGGTGAACCTCCGCGACGTGGCCGCCGAGGAGGTCCGCCGCGGGGACGCACTCGTCACCCCCGATGCCTGGCCCTCCACTCGTGTCCTGGGCGTCCGCCGGACGACGGGCGCGCCCTACAGCGAGGTGCCGGAGCAGCTCATGGTCCACGTCGGCACCGCGTCCGTGCCGGCCCGGCTGCGCCCGTTCGGAGCCGACCACGCCAGGCTCGTCCTTGATCGGCCCCTGCCGCTCGTCCTCGGCGACCGCCTGGTGCTGCGTGACCCGGGGAGCCGCTCGGTCCTCGGCGGCGCACGCGTCCTCGATGCCGATCCGCCGGAACTGCGCCGGCGCGGGGACGGCGCCCGGTGGGCGGAGCGCCTCGCGCACATGGACCCGGCAGGTGACGTGCTGGGCGAAGTGGCAGCGCGGGGCGCGGTCCAGGAACAGCATCTCCGCCGGCTCGGGCTGCTCTCGCAGGACTCTGGGGCGGCGCCCGCCGGGATCCGCGTCCTTCGCGAGTGGTGGGTGCATGCCCCTGTCTTCGAAGCATGGCAGCAACGGCTGCGCACCGCGCTCGAGGCGCTCCAGGAGAGCGACCCCCTGACCCCGGGCCTGTCCATGGGTGCGGCCCGTGACCTGCTCATGCTGCCCGACGAGAGGCTCCTCTCGCACATCGTCCGGGAGGCCGGCCTCGAACAGGAGGGCGGCCGCGTTCGGCTGCCCGGCGGCCACGGCAGCCTCGGCGCCGCGGAGTCCGCGGTTGCCGACTTGGAACGACGGCTCACCGCAGACCCGTTCCGCGCCCCGGAGGCGGACGAGCTGGCCGCCCTCAAGCTGGGAGCCCGGGAGCTGGCCGCGGCCGAGCGGATGGGGCGCGTGCTGCGGCTGCGCGATGGCGTGGTTCTCCTCCCGACGGCGCCGGCCCTCGCGATGCGCGTCCTCGCCCGCCTCGAGCAGCCCTTCACCACGAGCCAGGCGCGCCAGGCGCTCGGCACCACGCGGCGGATTGCCGTTCCGCTGCTGGAGTGTCTCGACTCGCGCGGCTGGACCCGGCGTCTGGACGCGGGCCACCGCGCTGTGGTCCGCTAGCCCCGAGGCTTCGCAGGCCCTGGGCAGAGCCCCCGCACCGAGGGCGGCCGGCGGCGTCAGTCGTCCCCGAGGCCCCTGGCGGCGAGGGCGTCGCCGGTGCGCCGCGCGTAGGCCACCGCCGAGAGGACCACAGGAACAGTCCGGGCCCGCACGCTGCGCTCGAGCCCGCGCGCACGGGCAGCGTCGCCGACTTCGGCGAACGCGCCAGCGAGCACCGGGATGCTCCGCAGCATGATCGCGATCGCGAGGGCGAACCGCTCGGGGTCCGCTCCGAAGCGCTGGAGGGGCCGAGCGAGCGACGCGACGGCGTAGAGCAGCCGCTCGAGGGGCACCGTGGCGGTGAGGAGTCCCGCTGCCACGAAGCACAGCAGCAGATTGGCCACGATCCGCGTCGCCGTCTCCGGCCCCTGCTGCCAGGACTGGAACGCGAAGAGGACGACGGCGAGCGGCAGCACGAGCTTCCACGACGCCGCCAGGCGGCGGACTCCGAGCCCGGCGGAGACCCAGGCGGCGACCGCGAGCCCCAGGACCCCCACGGAGACACGCCAGTCCAGGAGCACGAAGCTCGCCGCACCTGCCGCGACGACACCGAGGAATTTGGCCCACAGCGGCGCCCGATGAAGCCACGAGTCGCCCGGGACGTATCCGGCGAGCAGGCCCCCGGCCGAGCGGGCGCGCATCAGCTGCCCTCCGCCGTCGTGCGCGGACCGGCGATCCCGGCAGGCACGGCGCAGAGCTCGCGGTAGAAGCCTACGGCGGCGGCGGGCTCGCCGTCGTAGGCGATCCGGCCGCCCTCGACGACGAGGACCCGGTCAGCGTCCAGGGCGAGTTCGAGGTCGTGGGTGGAGAGGAGCACCTGCTGGCTCAGTCCGGCCAGTGTGCGGCGCAGGAGTTCGCGGTTGCGCAGGTCGAGGAGGGTGGACGGCTCGTCGAGGACGAGGACCTCAGGGTCGACGGCGAGCACCGCGGCGAGCGCCATGAGCTGCCGTTCGCCGCCTGAGAGCTCGTACACGCTCTGGTCGGCGAGCCGCCCGAGCCCGAACCTGTCGAGGACGGCCTGGGCCGCCGCGGCCCGCTCCGCCCGGTTGCGGTGCCTCCGGCGCAGGGAGAGCTCGACGTCCTCGCGCCCGGTGGGCATGACGAGCTGGGAGAGCGGGTCCGTGAACACGAACCCCACGCGCTGGCGCACCGAGCGCCCGTCGCGGACGGTGTCCAGGCTGTCGATGCGCACACTCCCCGAGGTCGGCTCGACGAGCCCGTTGAGCAGCCGGAGGAGTGTGGACTTGCCGGACCCGTTGGCACCCACGACGGCGATGCGCGGCTCCGTGAGCGTGACGCCGACGCCGTCGAGCAGCACTTTCGAGGCGGCGTCGGAGGGCGCGCCCGTCGGCCCGTCGACGGGGACGGCGACGGAGACGCCGTCGATCTCGATGCAGGCCATGGTTCCTCCTGTGCTGCCGCCGGACGCGGCCCTCTGCCTCAGAAGGCTACGCACCGCGGCGACGCTCCATTTTGTGGGCGGCCCACGACGCCGCCGGGCTGGCTTTGGCGGGCGCCGACAACCGGGTGCCGCGCTGCCGCCGTTTCCGCTGCCGCCGTTTCCGCTGCCGCCGCGACGGGTAGGCGCATCCACGATGACAGAGAACCAGCCTCCGACCGATGACGAGCTCCGCCGGACCGCCGCAGAGCGCTTCGGATTCGACGAGTGGCGGGAGGGCCAGTTCGAGGCGGTCCAGACGGCCGCAAGCGGCCGAGACGTGCTCGCCGTGATGCCCACGGGGCACGGCAAGTCGGCGGTGTACCAGGTCCCCGCGGCGAAGCTGGACGCGGTGACCGTGGTCGTCAGCCCGCTCATCGCCCTCCAGCGCGACCAGGTGGACGCCCTCAACGAGACCCTGGGCGCCGGGCGCGCCGTCGCCCTCAACTCGACTCTGGGGGTGCGGGCCGAGCGCCGCACGTGGGGGGCGCTCGAGGACGGGGAGGCCAGAATCGTGTTCCTGGCCCCGGAGCAGCTTGCCCGCGAGGACACCCTCGCGCGGCTCGCAGGCCTCCGCCCGGCCCTGTTCGTCGTGGACGAGGCCCACTGCATCTCAGCGTGGGGCCACGACTTCCGTCCCGACTACCTCACCCTCGGGGGAGCGGTGGAACGGCTCGGCCATCCGACGACCGTGGCCCTCACCGCCACCGCGTCACCGCAGACGCGCGCGGAGATCGTCGCCAGGCTCGGCCTCGTGGACCCGCTCGTACTGGTGCAGAGCTTCGACCGGCCCAATCTCGCCCTCCGCGTCACCCGGCACGCGACCGATGCCGAGAAGCGCGCTGCAGTGCTCGACGAGGTCGTCGAGCTCGGTGGCCCCGGGCTGGTGTATGCCGCCACCCGCCGTGCCTCCGAGGACTACGCGGCTGCCCTGGCCGAGCGCGGGCTGCGCGCCGAGGCCTACCATTCCGGGCGACGTGCGGCAGACCGCGCGTCCGTCCACGCGCGCTTCCTCGGCAACGAGCTCGACGTCGTCGTGGCCACCACCGCCTTCGGCATGGGCATCGACAAGCCCGACGTGCGGTTCGTCGTCCACGCTGACATCCCCGACTCCCTCGACAGCTACTATCAGGAGATCGGCCGCGCCGGCCGCGACGGCGACCCTGCGCTCGCGGTCCTCCACTATCGGTCCGAGGACCTCGGCCTCCAGCGCTTCTTCGCGGGGGGATCGGTCGCAGAGGATCACCTCGCGGCGGTGTTCGACGCCGTGCGCCGGGCTGGTCCTGCGCGGCCGGCGGCCCTTCGGGACGAGACGGGACTGAGCGCCCGCGCCCAGTCCCGCGCGCTCGCCCTCCTCGAGGGAAGCGGGGCCATCCGTGGTGGCCGCCGCGGCTTCCAGGCGGTCGACGGCGTGGGGCGGGCCGACGCCGTCGAGCGCGCCGTGGCGGAGGAGGACGCGCGACGGCGCGTGGACGCCTCGCGCGTGGAGATGGCCCGCGGGTACGCGGAGACCGACCTGTGCCGCCGGCAGTGGCTCCTGAACTACTTCGGCGAGGAGGCCCCCGCCTGGTGCGGCAACTGCGACCGCTGCGGGGAGGCGGGCAGCCGCGAACAGGCCCAGGAGCGGGAGGAGGCGACGCCGTGCGGGTGGTCGATGCAGGACCCGGTCCGCCACCGGGACTGGGGCTCGGGGCTCGTCATGGGGGTGGAACCAGACCGGATCACTGTCCTCTTCGACTCCGTGGGCTATCGGGAGCTCGCACTGGCCGCGATCGAGGAGAACGAGGGCCTGTTGGTCCGGGGAGACGCAGCGGATTGAGGCCGGGTCAGGAGGCACCCGTCGGGGCCGATACCATGGGATGAGGCCCAAGTCCGGGCCGCATCCCCCGAAAGGCACCCGACTGACGTGATCACTGTCTCCAACCTCGAACTGCGCGCCGGCGCCCGCCTGCTCATGGACGAGGTGAACTTCCGGATCGACAAGGGAGACAAGATCGGCCTCGTGGGCCGCAACGGGGCGGGCAAGACCACGCTCACCCGTGTGCTCGCGGGGGAGGGGCTCCCGGCGGCGGGCACTGTCACGCGCTCCGGCGAGATCGGCTACCTTCCGCAGGACCCGCGGACGCCGGACATGGAGCAGCTCGCGCGGGACCGCATCCTGTCCGCGCGGGGGCTCGACGTCGTCGTGCGCAAGCTGCGCGAGGCCCAGGCGGACATGTCCAGCGAGGACGCCGAGGTCCAGCGCAAGGCGATGGGGCGCTACGACCGGCTCGAGGCCGAGTTCCTCGCGGGCGGCGGGTACGCCGCTGAGGCCGAGGCGGCGGCGATCTCGGCGAACCTCGCCCTCCCGGACCGCATCCTGAACCAGCCGCTGCGCACCCTCTCGGGCGGCCAGCGCCGCCGCGTCGAGCTGGCCCGCATCCTGTACTCGAGCGCCGACACGCTCCTCCTCGACGAGCCGACCAACCACCTCGACGCCGACTCGATCGCGTGGCTGCGGGACTTCCTGAAGTCGCACCAGGGCGGCCTCATCGTCATTTCCCACGACGTCGAGCTCCTCGAGGCGACCGTGAACAAGGTGTTCCACCTCGACGCGAACCGCGCCGTGATCGACATCTACAACATGGGCTGGAAGCGCTACCTCACCCAGCGCGAGACGGACGAGCGCGCACGACGGCGGGAACGCGCCAACGCGGAGAAGAAGGCACAGGTCCTGATGGACCAGGCGAACAAGATGCGCGCGAAGGCGACCAAGGCCGTCGCCGCGCAGAACATGGCCAAGCGCGCCGAGCGGCTCCTCGCGGGGGTCGCGGAGGAGCGCGTCTCGGACCGCGTGGCCGCGCTGCGCTTCCCGGAGCCCGCTCCCTGCGGCAAGACCCCCCTCACGGCCGAGGGCCTGTCCAAGTCCTACGGCTCGCTCGAGATCTTCACCGACGTGGACCTCGCCGTGGACCGCGGTTCCCGGGTCGTGATCCTCGGCCTGAACGGCGCGGGCAAGACGACGCTCCTGCGCATGCTCGCCGGCGTCGACAGGCCCGACACGGGAGAGGTCGTCCCGGGCCATGGGCTGAAGATCGGCTACTACGCCCAGGAGCACGAGACGCTCGACCACGACCGCACGGTCCTCGAGAACATGCGCAGCGCCGCCCCGGACCACCTCGGCGACGCGGACGTGCGCGGCATCCTCGGCTCGTTCCTGTTCCAGGGCGACGACGTCGACAAGCCGGCCGGCGTGCTCTCCGGCGGCGAGAAGACGCGCCTCGCGCTCGCCACCATCGTCGCCTCGAGCGCCAACGTCCTGCTCCTCGACGAGCCCACCAACAACCTCGACCCCGCGAGCCGCCGCGAGATCCTCGGGGCCCTCAAGACCTACAAGGGCGCCGTCGTCATGGTCAGCCACGACGAGGGCGCCGTCGAGGCGCTCAATCCCGAGCGCGTCGTGCTGCTGCCGGACGGCGTCGAGGACCTGTGGAGCGCCGACTACCTCGACCTCATCACGCTCGCCTAGGCCGGCGCCTGAGCGGAGGCAATCCGGCGGTTGAGCGGAGGCAATCCGGCGGTTGAGCGGAGGCAATCCGGCGGTTGAGCGGAGGCAATCCGGCGGTTGAGCGGAGTCGAAACCTACCGGACCGCGAGCTCCTCGGCTCCGGTGACGCGGGCGAGGTCCGCGTAGGCGATCGAGAGCATCGAGAGGTGGTCTCCGGCGCCGGCCCACAGCACCGGATGCTCCGCGAGGTGCACGTCCAGGAGCGTGCGCAGCGGCTCGGGGTGGCCTACGGGCGCAACGCCGCCCACCCGCTGGCCGGTGTGCTCGAGCACGAACCCGGGCTCCGCGCGGCGGACCTTCCCGCCGAGCGCCCGGGAGACGAGGCGCGTGTCCACGCGCGCCGCCCCCGAGGCGAGGATGAGCAGCGGCGCGCCGTCGTGCTCGAAGACCAGGCTGTTCGCGATCGCCCCCACCTCGCACCCCAGCACCGTGGCGGCCGCCGCGGCAGTGGGGACGGCGGCGTCGAACGTGCGGACCGTGTCCGGCAGGCCGGCAGCGCTGAGCGCGGCCCGGACACGGGCGACGGCGGCGGGGTCGGCGTGCGGCGTGCCCGTCACCGGAACCCCTGGGCGTCGAGGATCGCGTCTTCCTCTTCCTCGGCCGTGGGCCCGCGGCGTCGCTTCCGCGGCGGTGTGGGAGCGGCGTCGTGCGCGCCCTCGCCGGACCGCGCGGCGTCGGCGGCCCTGTCGATCGCGTCGTTGCGGGCCTGCTGGCGCGCCGCGTACCCGAAGCCGATGAACATGAGCACCGCGAAGGCGAGCCACTGGAGGGCATACGAGAGGTGCATGCCCTCGTCGGGCTGGGGCTTGGGCAGGGGGGCGGGGGTCTGGGCCGACGCCGGCGTCTCGCTCGCCAGCTGCCCATAGGCGCCCGTCAGGATCGGGTAGGGGAGCTGCTGCGCGTAGGCCGGCAGGTCGATGGAGGCGAGCTGGCCCTGCGGCGCGCCGCGGTCGAGCGTCGGCTCGCTCGGGCGCACGCGCACGACGACGGTCACGTCCCCGGCCGGGGGCGCGGGCACCACGTCGGGGCGCCCAGCCTCGCTGTTGCCGATCGGCAGCCAGCCGCGGTCCACGATGACGGCCTGTCCGGAGGCGAGGCGGAAGGGCACGACCACCTCGTAGCCCGGCTGCCCGGCGTTGGGACGGTTGCGGACCACGCGGGTCTGCTCGACGTCGTAGGAACCGCGCAGTTCCACCTGCATCCACTCGCGCTGGGGATCGAGCGCGGCGAACTGGCCAGCCGCCTGGGCGAACGGGACGGGCGTGGCGTCGTAGTTGCGCGTGACCAGGTCGATGTTGGCCTTGGCCTCGTCGAGGCGCGCCATCTGCCACCGGCTCAGCAGCACGCAGGCGATGGCGAAGAGGATGGCGAGGCCCAGGTAGGTGAGCCAGCGCCGGGAGATCAGGAAACGGTACATCAGCCGGCGGCCTCCGTCAGCGGAAGGGTTTCACGCCACAGGAGGCGCTGCCGGAGGTAGTCCTCGAGCCACGCGCGGTGCTCGTCGCAGGCGAGCCAAGTCTTGCGGCGTTCCGGGGTGTGGATCTTGGGGTTGTTCCAGAGCAGGCGCCAAGACGCATCGCTGCGGCAGCCCTTGCGGGAGCACACTGGGGTTTCCGGGGCCCCCGCTGGGTCCGGGATCATGTCCAGCAGGTTCACGCGGCCCCTCCAGCCGCAGACGACCGGCCACCGCCACCCTCGCCGTCGGCGTCACCCGGCGCCTGGTCGCCCGGCCCCTCGTCGACGGTTTCGCCGGGGATGGTCTCGGAACCCGGATCGGCAGGCCGCCAGGGGCCGGTGCCCAGTTCGGCAATCGGGACGGAATCGTACGGATCGCTCTCGTACGTCTCCGCCTGGGTCTGGGCGTTCGCGATCACGACCGCGACCCACGGGAGGAACACGGCACCCGCGACGGCGATCAGCTTGAACCAGCCGTCCAGGAAGAACAGCGCGATGATGCACACCATGCGGATGCCCATCGCCAGCGAGTAGCGGACCATGCGCTGGTGCATGTCGACGCTGTGCCCGGGCGCGGCGGTCGTGATGCTGTGCACCACGGCATCGTCGACGCCCTGCGGCTGGCCCTCGGCCCGGCCCGTGCGGCCCTCAGATTCTTTCGTCATCACACTCCCAAGCACCCTCTATTGTCCCACCGCCGCCGCGGGCGGTCCAAGCGGGGTGGCCAGCCGCTAGGATGCAGCGTGAACCGGCGCCGTCGAGCGGCGCCTCCCATCCACTTCTTCCCAAGGAGCACTGTGAGCCCGGAAGCAACCTCCCCGCGCAGCGTCCTCGTCACCGGCGGCAACCGCGGCATCGGCCTCGCGATCGCCAAGGCGTTCCTCGCCAACGGGGACAAGGTCGCCGTCACGTACCGGACGCCGACGGACCTTCCCGAGGGCATCCTCGGCGTCCAGGCCGACGTCACCGACGAGGCGTCGATCGACGCCGCGTTCAAGGCGGTCGAGGAGGCGAACGGCCCTGTCGAGGTGCTCGTGGCGAACGCCGGCATCACGAAGGACACCCTCCTGCTGCGGATGAGCGAGGACGACTTCACCTCCGTCCTGGACACCAACTTGACGGGCGCCTTCCGGGTGGTCAAGCGGGCCGCCAAGGGCATGATCCGCCTCCGCAAGGGGCGCGTGATCCTCATCTCGTCCGTCTCGGGCCTCTACGGCGCGCCGGGGCAGATCAACTACTCGGCGTCGAAGGCCGGCCTCGTGGGCCTCGCCCGCTCGTACTCGCGCGAACTCGGCTCCCGCGGCATCACCGCCAACGTCGTCGCGCCGGGCTTCATCAACACGGACATGACGGCCGAGCTGCCCGAGGAGACGCAGAAGGACTACCTCTCGCGCGTCCCCGCGGGACGCTTCGCCGAGGCCGAGGAGGTGGCGAACGTGGTCCGCTGGGTCGCGAGCGACGAGGCCGGGTACATCACGGGGGCCGTCATCCCGGTCGACGGCGGCCTCGGCATGGGACACTGACGGCCAGCCCGTTGGCGAATCAGACACAGACGAATTCAGACACAAAGGGAACGCGCATGGGACTTTTGGACAACAAGACGGCGATCGTGACGGGGTCGTCGCGGGGGATCGGGGCCGCCACGGCGAAGATCCTCGCGGGCGAAGGTGCCGCCGTCGTCGTGAACTACCGGCAGAAGGCGCCGCGCGCCAACAAGGTCGTGGCCGAGATCGAGGCTGCCGGGGGCCGTGCGACTGCCGTGGGCGGAGACCTCACAGACCAGTCCGACGTCGACGCGCTCGCCCAGGCTGCGGTGGACACCTTCGGCTCGCTCGACGTCCTGGTGCTCAACGCCTCGGGCGGCATGGAGTCGGGCCTTGGCGAGGACTACGCGCTCAAGCTGAACCGCGACGCCCAGGTTGCGATGCTCAAGGCCGCTGCTGAGCGCATGAAGCCGGGCTCGCGCGTGGTGTTCGTCACGAGCCACCAGGCGCACTTCATCGACTCGGTGGACACGATGGACGCCTACGAGCCGGTGGCCCGCTCCAAGCGCGCGGGGGAGACCGCACTGCGCGAACTGGTCCCGTGGCTGACGGAGAAGGGCATCACGTTCGTCGTCGTCTCGGGGGACATGATCGAGGGCACCATCACGGCGACCCTCCTCGAGCGCGCGGCGCCGGGCGCCATCGCCTCCCGCCGCGAGGCCGCCGGGAAGCTCTACTCCGTCGAGGAGTTCGCCGCCGAGGTCGCCAAGATGGTGACGGCCGACGTCCCGACCGGCCACACCGAGTACGTCGGCGGGGCCGAACACTTCCAGGCCTGACCAGGGACCCCGCAAGAACGCGGCAGGGACCCCGCAAGAACGCGGCAGGGACCCAGCAACCATGAGCTCGGTTGCGGGGTCCCTGCCCTCCCCTTGCGGGGTCTCTGCCATTCCCTTGCGGGGTCTCTGCCGTTCCGTTGCGGGGTCACACCCCCGCGAGATGCCGCACTACGTCGAGGTAGGGGATGTCGACCGCGGCGTCGGCCGCTGCCCGGACTTTCGGCTTGGCGTTGTACGCGACCCCGAGGCCGGCCGCGCCGAGCATGTCGAGGTCGTTGGCGCCGTCGCCCACCGCGATGCAGTGCTCGAGCGGGATGGCGTGCTCGGCGGCCCACGTGCGCAGCATCCGTTCCTTCACGGCGCGGTCCACGATCTCCCCGAGGACCCGGCCCGTGAGCTTCCCGTCCACGACCTCGAGGTCGTTGGCCCGGGCATGGTCGAGCCCCAGCGCCTCCGCGAGCGGATCGAGGATCTGGGTGAATCCCCCGGAGACCACGCACACCACATGCCCGGCGGCGTGGAAGGCCTTGATGAGCTCGTCCGCCCCGAGGGAGAGCACGACGGCGCCGCGCACCTTGTCGATGACCTCCGCCGGCAGCCCCGCGAGGGTCTCGACACGGGCCACGAGGCTCTGGGCGAAGTCCAGCTCGCCGCGCATGGCCGCCTCGGTGACGGCGGTGACCTCCTCGCGCTTGCCGGCGTAGTCGGCCAGGAGTTCGATGACCTCCTGCTGGATGAGCGTCGAGTCGACGTCCATGATGAGCAGCTTCCGCTCCGCGGAGAGCAGGCTGGCAGGGACCAGGCCGGCGCCGGCGCGCAGGCCTGCCAGCGCCTCGCGCGCCTCGGTGAGCCGGGCGTCATCGAGCTCCACCGAGGCCGTCATGACCTCGTAGCGGCCGTCGCCGGAGGCCTCGAAGGGCCCGACGGCGGCGCCGACCCCTTCGAGGGCCCGGGTCGCCGCGTCGGCGTCCTCGGGGGAGAGCGAGAGGGCATGCAGCACGGCGGCGAAGGAGGAAGGCATAGTTCAGGATTCTAGCCAGCGGGGCGATGGTTCGCGGCGGGCGAACTTTCTGCACTAGGGTCAGAAGACATGAGCAATGTACTCCAGCTGTCCGGGGTCAGCGTCGTCCGGGGGCGGAAGACGCTGCTGGGCGGCATCGACTGGCAGGTGCGCGAAGGGGAGCGCTGGGTTGTCCTGGGACCGAATGGGGCGGGGAAGACCACGCTCTTCCAGCTGGCCGCGGCTCGCATGCATCCCACGCGCGGAACCGTCGGCATCCTGGACGAGACCCTCGGCAAGGTCGACGTCTTCGAGCTCCGGCCCCGCATCGGCCTGGCCTCCGCAGCCCTGGCCAACCAGATCCCCGAGGACGAGAAGGTCCTCAACGTCGTCGTGACCGCTGCCTACGGCGTGACCGGCCGCTGGAACGAGGAGTACGAGAAGGACGACGAGCGCCGCGCCTTCCGCCTCCTGAACGAGTGGGGCATGGGCCCGCTCCTGGGCCGGGTGTTCGCGTCGCTGTCCGAGGGCGAGCGCAAGCGCGTGCAGATCGCCCGGGCGCTCATGACCGACCCCGAGCTCCTCCTCCTCGACGAGCCCGGCGCCGGCCTCGACCTCGCCGGCCGCGAGGAGCTCGTGCAGCGCCTCTCGGAGCTCGCGTCCGACGACGACGCTCCCGCCCTCGTGCTCGTCACGCACCACCTCGAGGAGGTGCCGCCGGGCTTCACGCACGCGCTCCTGCTGCGCGACGGCGGCGTGGTCGCCTCCGGCCCGATCACCTCGACCCTGACCGAGGCGAACCTGAGCGAGACCTTCGGCCTGCCCCTGAACGTCGTGTCACGGGACGGCCGCTACACGGCCACCGCGAAGGACGGCGCGATCTCGGCCGCCGCCTCGGCGTCCTGACGTGGAGTTCTGGCGCGAAGCGCTCGTCTTCCTCGGGGGCCTGTGGGCAGGGACGATCAACACGATCGTCGGTTCCGGCTCCCTCGTGACGTTCCCCATCCTCGTGGCCCTCGGCTACAGCCCCGTCAACTCGATCATCTCGAATGCGATGGGCCTCGTGGCCGGGGGCTTCTCGGGGGCGTACGGGTACCGGCGCGAGGCGGTGAGCGCGAAGCGGACGCTGCTGCGGCTCCTCCCGGCCTCCCTCGTGGGCGGCCTCGTGGGGGCGTTCCTGCTCCTGCACCTGCCCGAGACGGTCTTCGGCATCGTCGCACCGATCCTGATCGTGATCGCGATCTTCCTGGTCATCTTCCAGCCCCGCCTGTCGGCGTGGGCGAAGGCGAGGCAGTCGCTCGAGCACATCACGCCGGAGGAGGCGGACCACCAGAAGGTCCCCATGATCCTCTACGTGCTGACGTTCCTCATCGGGGTGTACGGCGGCTACTTCACGGCCGCGCAGGGCGTCCTGCTCATGGGCGTGCTCGGGATCTTCTTCCACGGCACCCTCCAGCAGTCGAACGCGATCAAGGTCGTCCTGAGCCTCGTCGTGAACCTGGTCGCGGCGGTCGCCTACCTGCTGTTCGCGTTCGACCGGATCAACTGGCTCGTCGTGCTGCTGATCGCGGTCGGCTCCACGATCGGCGGCTTCCTCGGCGCTGGCATCGGCCGGCGCATGAAGCCCGCGGTGCTGCGGGTCGTCATCGTGCTCCTCGGCGTGATGGCGCTGATCAACATGATCAGCAAGCTGGTCAACGGCTGAGCGCCGTCACGGTCGGAGCATCCATGGCAGAGTCTTCGCAGATCGTCCGGCTGGCCTCCGCGGACGACCCGCGCGTGGCCGACTACACCCAGCTCACCGACGTGCACCTGCGCAAGGTGCGCGAGCCCGCCGAGGGCCTCTACATCGCCGAATCGTCCCGGGTGCTGCGGAGGGCGCTCGCGGCGGGCCACCGGCCACGCTCGTTCTTCCTCGCCGAGAAATGGCTCGAGGGCCTCGCCGACGTCCTCGCGGAGCACCCGGACGTTCCCGCGTTCGTCGGCCCGCCCGAGCTCCTCGAGGAGATCACCGGCTTCCACCTGCACCGCGGCGCGATGGCCGCGATGCACCGGCCCGCCCCGGTGCCCGTCGCCGAGCTGCTCGCCGGCGCCCGTCGGGAACCGGGCGCCGATCCTGAGAGAGGACGTTCGACGATCGCGGTGCTTGAGAACCTGACCGATCACACGAACGTGGGCGCGGTCTTCCGCAGCGCCGCAGCGATCGGCGTCGACGCGGTGCTGGTCACGCCGCAGTGCGCCGATCCGCTCTACCGTCGCTCGATCCGCGTGTCGATGGGCACTGTGTTCCAGGTGCCGTGGACGCGCATCGAATCGTGGCCCGAGGACGTCGGGCTGCTGAAGGAGGCGGGCTACGTGGTGGCGGGGATGACGCTGGGGGAGGGCGCGATCACGCTCGACGAGCTGGTCGCGGAGGATCACGCGAACCTGGCCTTGGTCTTCGGCACCGAGGGCGAGGGCCTGACACCGGAGACGGATCGGGTGCTCGACCGGCGGGTCACGATCCCGATGATGAACGGCGTGGACTCGCTGAACGTCGCGGCGTCGTCGGCTGTTGCCTTCTACGCGACGCGGTCAGGCCAGCCAGCGCCACCAGCGTGACTGCTCCGGTTCCGGCGTCGGTTCCGGCTCCGGCTGTTCGCCCAAGGCCAGCGCGGCCTCGACGATGTCGTCCGCGGTGAGCGTCATGACAGCCTCACGATCGAGCGCGTCGAGACTCTGTCCCTCGTCGAGCGACAGCCGCAGTGCCTGACGGTTGAGCGCCTGCTCGAACAGCGTGCGTGCGAACCGTGCGTTGCCGGAGTCCTCGCTCGTGTGGAGCCCAGTGAGGATGCGGCGCAGCATCTGGTCCGCGCCCGGCTCCAGCGTGTACTCGTGCTGGGCCAGCATCTGGTGGAAGATCGTCTGGAGTTCGTCGACCGAGTAGTCGGGGAAGGTGATCTCGCGGGCGAAGCGGGAGCGCAGTCCGGGGTTCGAGAGCAGGAAGGACTCCATCAGTCGCGGATAGCCGGCCACGATCACGACCAGACGGTGGCGGTGGTCCTCCATCCGCTTGAGCAGGACTTCGATCGCCTCGGGGCCGAAGTCCGTGCGGCCGTCCTCCGGAGCCAGCGCGTAGGCCTCGTCGATGAACAGGACGCCGTCCAGCGCGCGCCGGATCACCCTGTCCGTCTTGATGGCCGTCGCACCGACGTACTGCCCCACGAGGCCCGAGCGGTCAACCTCGACCAGATGGCCTTTCTGCAGCAGACCGACCGCACGGTACATCTCGGCCAGGAGTCGCGCTACGGTGGTCTTTCCCGTGCCGGGGTTTCCAAGGAACACCAGATGCTGTGATGTGGCCACTTCCGGAAGGCCATGCGCCTTGCGGCGGGCCTGGACCTGGAGCAGGGCGACGAGGGCCCGGACCTGTTCCTTCACAGTCTCCAGTCCGACCAGCGCGTCGAGCTCGGCCTGCACCTCGGACAGGGGCCTGGCGGGCCCGGGCCTCGCACCGATGAGATCGCCAACCAGGTCGTCCACGCGCTCCGAACCGGGCAGCTTGAGCTGATCGGCCAGCCGGCCGATGGTTTCGCGCAGGTCGTCGAGCGGATGGCGGCTGGATGCCATGCATCCACTGTAGTCCTCAAGGGCTGCCGAGCTGGTAGCATTGACTGCTGGCCCTCCAATCGGGAGGGCGTTCACACCTGGCCTCTGGCAAAATCCAGAGGCATAAGCAAAGGGCCTATTGTGAAGTCTGATATCCACCCGTCGTACGAGTACGTGGTCTTCAACGACCTCGCCTCCGGCAAGAAGTTCCTCACGCGCTCCACGGTCTCCTCGGACAAGACCATCGAGTGGGAGGACGGCAAGACCTACCCCGTCATCGACGTCGAGGTCTCCTCCGAGTCGCACCCGTTCTACACGGGCAAGCAGCGCATCATGGACTCGGCTGGCCGTGTCGAGCGCTTCAACGCCCGCTTCAAGAACTTCGGCAAGAAGGCCTGACCCAGGCCCTGCCGCTCGAAGGCGCCGTCCCGCACCGGGGCGGCGCCTTCGCCGTCTCCGGACCACGCGGCCGGGTCGGGCCAGCCCGCGGGTCTAGGCTTGAGCCCGTGGGTGAACATCACGGCGAATACAAGGTCCCCGGGGGCAAGCTCGTGGTCGCGGACCTCGTGTCCGAGGACGGGGAGATCACCGCGGCCAGCATCAACGGGGACTTCTTCCTCGAACCGGACGAGGCCCTTGCTGACATCAACGGCGCACTCGTCGGCCTGTCGGTGCTCGCCCCGAACGCGACGATCAGTGCCGCCGTGGCCGACGCCGTGGGCCCGACCACGGTGATGTTCGGGTTCGACGCCGATGCCGTCGCCGTCGCCGTACGACGCGCCCTCGGCCACGCCACCACGTGGACCGACCACGAGTGGGAGATCATCCCGCCCAGCACCCTCTCCATTACCGACAACGTCGCGCTCGACGAGGTGCTCACCCGGGAGGTCGGCGAGGGACGGCGCAACCCGACACTGCGGCTGTGGGACTGGGACGAGCGCGCCGTGGTGATCGGCAGCTTCCAGTCCTACCGGAACGAGGTGGACCCGGACGGGGTCGCGCGTCACGGGGTCACGGTGGTCCGGCGGATCTCCGGCGGCGGCGCGATGTTCATGGAGGCCGGCAACTGCATCACCTATTCGCTGTACCTCCCGGCGTCCCTCGTCGACGGCCTCTCCTTCGCCGGCTCCTACCCGTTCCTCGACGCGTGGGTCATGGAGGCCCTCGCGTCCGTGGGCGTCAAGGCGTTCTACAAGCCCCTGAACGACATCGCGACCGAGGCCGGCAAGATCGGCGGGGCCGCGCAGAAGCGGCTCGCCAACGGCGGCCTGCTCCACCACGTGACCATGAGCTACGACATCGACGCCGAGAAGATGACCGAGGTCCTGCGAATCGGGCGCGAGAAGATTTCCGACAAGGGCATCGCGAGCGCCAAGAAGCGCGTGGACCCGCTCAAGCGCCAGACCGGCCTCGCCCGCGAGGACCTCTTCGAGGCCATGATGTCCACCTTCGAGGCGCGCTACGGCGCCCGGCGTGTGGCGCTGTCCGACCAGTCGCTCGCTGACGCGCGGGCCCTCGCGGAGCGCAAGTTCGCCACCCGCGAGTGGCTCCACCGGGTGCCGTGAGGTCCGTTCCGCATAACGCCCCCGCGCGCCCGTGACGCACAGCGTCACGCCGCACAGCAGGACAGGAGGCTGATGTCCTGGGTGAATGACTGGGCGGCGATCCTCAGCGCCTCGGCCATCGTCAGATAAGGAGCCCAGCGCTGGGCAAGGTCCGCGACGGTCGTGCCCGATTCGATGAGGTGGACCGCGGACGCGGCCATCTCGCCGGCCTCCCGCGCCACCGCGGTGACGCCGACGATCCGTCCCGTTCCGGCCTCGGCGACGATCTTCACGAATCCCCTCGTGTCGCGGTCCACGATGGCCCGCGGAACATGCTCAAGGGGCAGCACACGGCATTCGCAGGCGATGTCGGAGGCGTGGGCCTCCCGTTCGGTCATCCCGGCGACTGCCAGCGCGGGCGAGGTGAACGCCACGCGGGGCAGGGCGCGCACATCGAGGCGTCGTCCGGTGTCGGCGAGGGCGTTCTCGGCGGCCACCTCGCCCTGTGCTGCGGCGACGTAGACGAACTCGGGGCCGCCCGTCACGTCGCCCGCCGCCCAGACGCGGGGATTGGTGGTCCTCTGGCAGGCATCGACTCGGATCTGGCCCCCTTCGCCGACCTCGACGCCCATCCGGTCCAGGCCCAGCCGGTCCGTCACGGGCCTGCGGCCGGTCGCCACGAGCAGGCGCGCCGCGCTGAATCCGCGGCGCTGCCCGGCGACATCCGCCGTGACGATCACGCCCCCGTCCGGCTGCCGGGAGACGCCCACAGGAACTGCCCGCCGGACGGTTCGGACGCCCTCGTCCGCGAGGGCGTCCTCAAGCGCGCGTGACGCCTCGGGCTCCTCGTGCGAGACGAGGCGCGAGCGGGCGAGCACGGTCACCTCGGAGCCGAGGCGGGCGAAAAGCTGTGCCAGCTCGACGGCGACGTACCCGCCACCGAGCACGACCACCGATTCCGGCAGCTCGGTGAGCTCCATCGCGGTGGTCGAGGTCAGGTACTGGGCCTCCGCGAGCCCGGGGATCTCCGGCGTCCAGAGCGCCGAGCCGGTCGCGACGACGTAGTGCCGCCCCCGCACCACCGCCCGCTTCCCCCCGGCGAGCGCGACGTCGAGGACTGGATGCTCCGGCTCCCCGGAGAACGCCGCGTGGCCGGCGTAGAAGTCCCAGCCGTAGGCGTCAACGAGGTCCTCGTACTTCGAGGCGCGCATCCGGTCCACGAGCGCCCGCTTGCCTGCGACGAGGTCGTCCATAGCCACCGCGCCGTGTGAGCTGCTGATCCCCGGGAACCGCGCGGCGTCGGACGCAGCGTGGCGGGCCGCTGCGGCCGCGAGCAGCGCCTTCGACGGGATGCACCCGGTATTCGTGCACGTTCCGCCGAGCGTGCCCCGGTCGACGATCGCGACGCTGCCGCCGCGGCGCGACGCCGCTATGGCCGCTGCGAATCCGCCTCCGCCCGTCCCGATGACGACGAGGTCGTAGGGGTTCTCGTTCCCATCCATGGGACCAGCATTGACCTTCCCCTCCACGGGAAGGTCAACAGGCCGCACGGCGTTGTACGCGTCATGCGCATTTCGCAGGCGGCCCGAGCGGCCGGAACCACCCAGAAGGCCTTGCGCTACTACGAGTCCATCGGACTCCTCAGGGAGGTGGCACGCACGACGTCGGGCTACCGCGACTACACCGCGCAGGCGGTGGGCAGGGCAACGTTCGTCCGCCGCAGCCGCGACGCGGGACTCACGCTGGACCGCACTGCGCAGATCCTCGCCGCGTTCGACGCTGGCAGGGACGCGTGCGCGGCCGTCGAGGACGAGTTGTCCCGCGAGCTCGCGGACCTCGACCGGCGCATCGCCGAGCTCACGGCTCTACGAGCCGTCGTCGCGGCCCGGCGCGAGGCGGTCCGCGCGGCGGACCCAGCCGTGTGCGACCGCGGGCAGGTCTGCAGCTTCCTCTGAGGCCTGCCTGACATCGGGTCCGGCGGATCACCGCGTGCGCGAACCCTTCCGAGCCGGCGCGGATGAACGCCTCGTCGGCGCCGTCGGTCCTACGCTGCGGTTCCTCCTCAGCCGCGCCGCGAGCAGTACTGCGCGCTCAGTGATCGGTGCAGGTGGTCCCGCGCCTCGACGACGAGCCTGCGGAGCGCGGCAGGGGCGTGCTCGTTCTCGTCGAGCCACGTGTCGGTGCGTGTCAGCACCGGGTCCTCGTCGGGACGCTGGTCCACCGCGAGCACGGCGTCGGCAGGGAAGAGACCGCGCACAAGCCGGGTGGCGATCTCCTGTGAGCGGTCTGCCCACAGCCCGGTGAGGGAGGCGAAGTACCGCTCTGTGAAGTGCTGGCGGAGGGCCACCGGTCCCGCCATGAAGCCCTCGACCGTGGCGCTCAGCAGCTCGTTGGTGAGGCCCTCGCCCTCGACCGCCGCAGTCCAAGCCGCTTCCTTGACCTTCGGGTCTGGACGGGCCGCCATGGCGAGCGCATGGCCCACGCGCCCCTTGGCCGTGCGGTCGCTGCTGAGCTCGGCGTCGAGCTCCGCGGCTCCCGCCTGGCTCTGCGCGGCGAGCGACTGCCACAGCGGCCACCGCAGGTCCTGGTCGACGACGAGTCCAGGCACCTGCTCACTGCCGGTCAGGAGGCCGCGCACGACGCCGAGCTGGCCGCCCCCGTACCGGCTTCCGGCCGCGAGCGCACGCGCCCACGCGAGCTGCTGGTCCGAGCCCGGCGCGGCGGCATGGAGCTCGCGGGCCACTACGGCGAGGTACTTCTCGCGGAGCTCGTGCCGGCCCTCGCCGTGCGTGTACCGCTCGATCGCGGTGCGGGCGTTGTCCAGTACCGTCAGCTGCACCCCCACGGTCGTCTCCGCGCCGGCAAAGCGCTCGACGGCGCGCACGTACTCGCGCGCGGGAGCCTCGGCGTCGCGGGCGGCGTGCCACAGGGCCGTCCAGCACAGGGCGCGGGCCAAGGGGTCGTCGAGGTCGCCCAGCGACGCGCGCACCGTCTGCTCGGACGCAGGGTCCAGGCGAACCTTCGCGTAGGTGAGGTCCTCGTCATTGACCAGGACCAGCTCTGGGACCGGCTGGCCCACGAGCTCCGGCACCTCGGTGAGCGTACCGGTGACCTCGACGTCGGCCGACGCCGTGCGCACGAGGCGGCCCGCGGCGTCGTGCGCGTAGAGCCCCACCCGCAGCCGGTGGGGGCGCAGCGCCTCGCGCCCGGTCACGGGGTCCACAGCGGTCTGCCGGACGGCCACGCGGGCCAGCGTGTCGCCGTCGTGCTCCGCCACCGGCTCCAGGACACTCAGCCCGGACGTCTGCAGCCACCGCTCCGCCCACTCGCGCAGCGGGCGGCCCGAGGCCTCCTCGAGGGCCGCGAGCAGGTCCGTCAGGCTCGTGTTCCCGTAGGCGTGCGCCCGGAAGTACGAGCGGGCGGCGTCGAAGAAGACGTCCTCGCCCACGTAGGCGACGAGCTGCTTGAGGACCGAGGCTCCCTTCGCGTAGGTGATGCCGTCGAAGTTCTGCTCGGCGGCCTCGAGGTCCGGGATGTCGGCGACGATGGGATGGGTGGTGGGCAGCTGGTCCTGGACGTACGCCCACGCCTTGCGCCGGTTGGCGAAGTTCACCCACGCCGTCCGCCAGTCGGTGGCCCGGTCCACGGCGAAGGTCCCCATGAAGTCCGCGAACGACTCCTTGAGCCAGAGGTCGTCCCACCAGCGCATCGTCACGAGGTCGCCGAACCACATGTGCGCCATCTCGTGCAGGAGCGTGTTCGCCCGGGCCTCGTACTGGGAGTCAGCGGCGCGGGAGGTGAAGACGTACTGCTCGGTGAACGTCACGAGGCCGGGGTTCTCCATCGCCCCGAGGTTGTACTCGGGGACGAACGCCTGCTCGTACTTGCCCCAGGGGTATCCGGGCGTGAAGACGGAATGGTAGAAGTCGAGGCCGCGCTTGGTCAGGTCGAAGACGCGGTCCGCGTCGAAGCTGGCTGCGAGCGACGCGCGGCAGTAGGCCGCGAGCGGAATGGTGAGCCGCTCGCCGTCTCGCGTCGTGCCCTGCCATTCGTCAGTCGCGCGGTGGTAGGGACCGGCCAGGACGGCGGCGAGGTAGGTCGACATCCGCCCGGTGGGGGTGAAGTCCCAGCGCACGACGCCGACGTCCCCACCGGCCGCGTCGGCCCCCGCGAGGGCGCCGTTCGCGCTCACGTGCCACCCCTCGGGCGCGAGGACGCTGAAGGCGATGGTCGCCTTGAGGTCGGGCTGCTCGAAGTTCACGAAGTACCTGCGGGCGTCCGCGGGCTCGCACTGCGTGTAGAGGTATGTCTTCCCGTCCGCGGGGTCCGTGAACCGGTGGAGGCCCTCGCCGGAGCGCGAATAGCGGCCCAGCGCAGTCACCTCGAGCAGGTTCTCGGACTCCAGACCCGCCAGCCGGAGCCGCGCGCCGTCGTACACCATGGCCTCGTCGAGGAGGCGCCCGTTGAGCCGGACCTCGGTCACCGCCTCGCCCAGGAAGTCCGCGAATGTCTCCGCCCCCGGTTCGGCGCTGAAGCGGATGACGCTCGTGGTGCCGAACGACGTCGCGGAGGGGTCCTCCGCGTCGCTGACATCGAGCGTGACGTGGTACGAGTCGACCGAGATCACGCGGGCCCGGGCGGCGGCTTCCTCACGGCGCAGGTTCTGGGTGTGCACGCGGCCATTCAACCACGGTGCCCCGACACCCGACGGGCGTCCGGCGGGCCCCCGTTATGCGTCAGCGGGGGATAGGTGAAAAGCTGTCCCCTATGTCGGATCTCTTCGAGGACTACTCCGTCGCCGCCGCCCGTACTGGCGCGTACGACGAGATGTTCGCCCCAGACCAGGTGGCGCGCCCCAGCTACCGCCAGCTCGCGGAAGCGCTGGACGGTCTGGACCTGACCGACGTGAGCTCCCGCGCCGACTCGATGGCGCGGACCTTCCTGGACCGCGGCGTCACGTTCGACTTCGCCGGGGAGGAGCGGCCGTTCCCCCTGGACATCGTGCCGCGCGTCATCTCCGCCGCCGAATGGGCGGTGCTCGAGAAGGGGGTCGCGCAGCGGGTCAGGGCCCTCGAAGCGTTCCTCAACGACGTCTACTCCAAGATGGCGGTCGTGGCGGACGGCGTCGTGCCCCGCCGCCTCATCACCACGAGCCAGCACTTCCACCGCCAGGTCCACGGCTTCGAGCCGGCTGGCGGCGTGCGCGTGCACATCTCGGGCATCGACGTCGTGCGCGACGCCGCCGGGACGTTCCGCGTGCTCGAGGACAACGTGCGCGTGCCCTCCGGCGTGAGCTACGTCCTCGAGAACCGGCGCGCCATGGCGAAGGGCCTCCCCGAGGCGTTCAGCCAGCAGCCCATCCGCCCCGTCGAGGAGTACCCCCGCCGCCTCCTCTCGGCCCTCCGCAAGACCGCGCCCGCCGGCGTCGACGAGCCCACGGTCGTGGTGCTCACCCCGGGCGTCTTCAACTCGGCCTACTTCGAGCACACGCTCCTGGCCGGCCTCATGGGCGTCGAGCTGGTCGAGGGACGCGACCTCATCTGCCGCGGGAACCGGGTCTACATGCGCACGACGGCGGGCGAGCAGCGCGTCGACGTCATCTACAAGAGGATCGACGACGACTTCCTCGACCCCCTGCAGTTCCGCTCCGACTCCATGCTCGGCTGCCCCGGCCTGGTCAACGCGGCACGTGCCGGCGGCGTCACGATCGCGAACGCCGTAGGCAACGGCGTCGCGGACGACAAGCTCGTCTACTCGTACGTCCCCGACCTGATCCGGTACTACCTCGGAGAGGACCCCATCGTTGCCAACGTGGACACGTACCGGCTCGAGGAGGACGACGCCCGCGAGGAGGTCCTGGACCGGCTCGACGAGCTCGTGGTCAAGCCCGTCGACGGCTCCGGCGGCAAGGGCCTCGTGATCGGACCCGACGCGACGCGCGAGGAGCTCGACACCCTCCGCCGCCGAGTCATCGCCGACCCGCGCGGCTGGATCGCGCAGCCGGTCCTGCAGCTCTCCACGGTCCCGACCCTGTCCGGGGACAAGTTCGGGCCCAGGCACGTGGACCTGCGCCCCTTCGCCCTCAACGACGGCGACGACGTGTGGGTCCTCCCCGGGGGCCTCACCCGGGTGGCGCTCAAGGAGGGCTCCCTCATCGTCAACTCGAGCCAGGGCGGCGGGTCCAAGGACACCTGGGTGCTCGCGCAGTCGGCGGACGTCCCGGTGGAGGCCGAGCCACGCCACTCGATCAGCATCCGCGAGCGCACGAGCGTCTGGCCCGTAGAGAGCAACTGGCGCGACCGCCAGGCGGAGCAGCAGCAGCAGTGAGCGCGCCCGCCCAGGCGAGCCGTCGCCGTCGTCCGTCTGTCCCCCCAACGTCTGGAGGCCGACTTGCTCAGCCGCATCGCTGAATCCCTGTTCTGGATCGGCCGCTACGTGGAGCGCGCCGACGGGACCGCCCGCATCCTCGACGTGCACCTCGAGCGGCTCAACCACCTGCCGCCCTCCGAGCAGCACAGCGTCGCCCAGGAGCTGCTCGGCGTCATGGGTGCGCGCCCCGACAAGGAGGACTTCGGGCTCACCGAACTGCTGCACGCACTCGCGTACGACCGCTCGAACGCGACGTCGATCGCGGGGTCCCTCGGGGCCGCTCGCGAGAACGCGCGCCGGGCCCGCGAGACCGTGTCCTCGAGCCTGTGGGAGTGCCTCAACACGACCTACTACGGGCTGAG
Source organism: Sinomonas sp. B1-1 (assembly GCF_050474465.1). Lineage (NCBI taxonomy): Bacteria > Bacillati > Actinomycetota > Actinomycetes > Micrococcales > Micrococcaceae > Sinomonas > Sinomonas sp. B1-1. The sequence continues at coordinate 313,231 of NZ_JBCHVF010000001.1, forward strand.
CCAGCACCGCAAGGATGTCGTGGGCACGTATAGATTCTGCAACTGGGTGCTCGAGCGCACCGCCATGGTGCGTGGCCTCGCGGACACGACGATGAGCCACGACGAGGGCTGGCTGTTCATGCTCCTGGGCCGCTCCCTCGAGCGGGCCGACATGACCGCGCGCATGCTCTCGACACGCGAGGTGCACACGGCGGGCATGTCGTGGGTGAACATGCTCCGCTGCGCGGGCGCGTACGAGTCCTTCCTCCGCACGCGCCGGGCTGCCTTCGACGAGCGGCACGCGGCGGAGTTCCTGCTCATGGACCGGCTCTTCCCGCGGTCGATCGTGTACGCGCTCCGCGACGCCGACGAGGCGCTGGCCAAGCTCGACCCGTCCGACACCCGGGTGGGCTTCATCAACGACGCGCGGAGGATCGTGGGCCAGGCCCGCACGTTCCTCGAGTTCCACCGGACGGACGACCTCATGGTCGAGCTCCCCGAGCACATGGAGCGGGTGCAGAAGGCGGTGGCCCAGACGTCCGACGCCGTCTCGCGCAAGTACTTCAACAAGGCCGACGAGCAGGCCTGGGTGGGAGAGGTTTCATGACCCGGCTGAGGATCCTGCACCGCACCGCGTACCGCTACAACCAGCGGGTCACGCTCTCATACAACGAGGCGCGCATGACGCCCCTGACCGAGCCGCAGCAGGTGGTGCTCGAATCGCAGGTGCGGGTGGCGCCGTCTCAGGCGGCCATCAGCTCCTACAAGGACTACTGGGGCAGCCGGGTCACGGCCTTCGACATGCAGATCCCGCACGAGTACCTCGAGGTCATCTCCTCGACCACCGTCGAGGTGCACCGGGTGGAGCGGGTCCCGGTGGAGGGCGACATCGTCTCGTGGGACCGGCTCCGCAGCGCCGAGATCGAGAACCAGTTCAGCGACTGGCTGCCCCAGTCGCGGCTTTCCGGCCCGGGGACCGAGGTGCTCGGGATCGTTCCCGGGCTCGTCGAGGGGCTCGACCCGAATCAGGCCGCCCACGCCGTGTTCGACTGGATGCGCGGCGAGATGCGGTACATGCCCGGGTCCACCGGTGTCACGACCGACGCCGAGCAGGCCTGGAACCAGCGTCAGGGCGTCTGCCAGGACCTGGCCCACCTCGCGATCGGATCGCTGCGCAGCCTCGGCATCCCGGCCCGCTACATCTCGGGGTACCTGCACCCGCGGTCGACGGCGGGCATCGGCGAGGCGGTCGCGGGCCAGTCGCACGCGTGGCTCGAGTGGTGGGACGGCGAGTGGCGCTCGTGGGACCCGACCAACCACAAGCCAGCAGGGGACTTCCATGTGACCGTGGCGCGCGGGCGGGACTACCGGGATGTGCCGCCGCTGAAGGGCATCCTGTCGGGCGGCGGCGGGTCGCACCTCGACGTCTCGGTGGAGATCACGCGCCTCGCCTGATTGCGGGGTCCCGTCCCACGCGTTGCGGGGTCCCATCCCGCCCCCTGTGGATAACTCCCACGGGCTGGCCGCGGTTCATGCCACGATGAGCGCATGGCAGATGAGCGCTTGCCTCGCGAACTGGCCCAGCGCAGCTTCACCGCTGCGGAAGCCCGTGGTCTTGGCGTGGACCTCCGGCTGCTGCGCCTCGAGGATGTCAGGCAGACGAGCCGGGGCATCTACGAGCCGACCGACCGGTCCATCCTCGACTTGGGCCAACGGCTCGGTACGCATCTGAGCATGCAGCCGGACGCATGGGGATCGCATCGGACAGCAGCGCGTCTGCATGGCCTGTGGCTGCCGCCGTGGGTGGACGAGCACGGACTGATCCACCTGAGCAAGCCGACCCATCTACCCCGGGTCCGACGCCCGGGCATCGTAGGGCACCGCGTCCAGATCGTGCCGGGCGAGGTGGGACTCTTCGGTGGGCTCCGCCTGTCCAGCCCCGCGCGTACATGGCTGGATCTCGCTCAGGAGCTCACGCCGGCGGCCCTTGTTGCCGTGGGGGACCAGCTGATCCGGCACCCGCGCGAGGCCTTCGAGGGACGGTCCGAGCCATACGCCACCAAAGCGCAGCTGCTCGACATGCTCCGCGCTCACCGGCGGGTGAAAGGAGTCGGGCGCTGCAAGGACGCGCTTGCGGATATGCGGGTCGGTTCCGACTCCGTCCCCGAGACTCTGCTTCGACTCAGTCTGATCGCCCACGGCTTCCCCGAGCCCGAACTACAGATCGTCCTCGATCCGGATGACCCGCGTTCGCCGAGCGCCGACCAGGGCTATCGGTCAGTTCGGATCGCGCTGCAGTACGAGGGCGAGCACCACAACAGTCCTGAGCAGGCACTCAAGGACGACTGGCGAGACTCACGATTCGCCCGCAAGGGTTGGGCGACGATCCGCGTCACAGCAGCGGATCTCGCCGACGACTTTGCCAGACCGCGGCGGGAGCACCGCGCGCTCATGTCTGAGCGTCGGGCGGCGTAGCTCCGGGACGGGACCCCGCAAGGGACGGGACGGGACCCCGCAAGGGGTGGGCGTCACCAGGGGCTGGGCTTGTAGTCCTTCAGGAACACGCCGTAGAGGTCGGTGCCAGCCTCGCCCATGACGATCGGGTCGTACACGCGCGCCGCCCCGTCCACGAGGTCCAGCGGCGCATGGAACCCCTCGTCGGCGAGCCGGACCTTCGTGTAGTGCGGCCGCTCGTCGGTGATCCACCCCGTGTCCACGGCCGTCATGAGGATGCGGTCAGTCTCGAACATCTCGCCGGCGCTCGTGCGCGTCATCATGTTCAGCGAGGCCTTCGCCATGTTCGTGTGCGGGTGCCCCGGTCCCTTGTACTTCCGCCCGAACTGCCCCTCCATCGCGGAGACGTTGACCACGTACTTCCGCCTCGCGGTCGAGCGTCGCATTGCCTCCCGCAGCCGCGAGACGAGCAGGAACGGCGCCGTGACGTTGCACAGCTGGACCTCGAGCATCTCGAGAGGGTCCACCTGGTCCACGACCTGCGTCCACGAGTTGATGGCCGCCAGGTCCGGGACGAGGCCGCCAGCGTCGATCGCCGTCCCCGCCTCGATCCGCTCCAGTGACGCGGAGCCGGTCGAGAGCGCGAGCGCCGTCACCGCGTCCCCGGCGAGCGCCGGATGCGCCGACACGGAGCTCGCGATCGAGAGCGGGTGCTTGTCGTGCGCATGCCCGAACGTCAGCAGCTCCGGCCCGCCGCTGCCAGGCAGCAGCGCGGCCGGAAGCGGCTCGGACTCCGCGTCCACGAGAGGGGCGTAGGCGTTCCCGGACCGCCGCACCGTCTGCGCGGCGTTGTTGATGATGATGTCGAGCGGCCCCTCGGCGTCGAGCGCGTCCGTGAGCGAGATGACCTGCGACGGGTCGCGCAGGTCGATCCCCACGATGGTGAGCCGGTCAAGCCACTCGGCCGAGTCCTCCATCGCGGCGAAGCGCCGCGCGGCGTCCTTCGGGAAGCGCGTGGTGATGGTCGTGTGCGCGCCGTCGCGCAGGAGCCGCAGGGCGATGTACATGCCGATCTTGGCCCGGCCGCCGGTCAGGAGGGCCCGCCGTCCGGTGAGGTCTGTCCGCGCGTCCCTCTTGGCGTGGCTCATCGCCGCGCACTCGGGGCACAGCTGGTGGTAGAACGCGTCGACCTGCGTGTAGTGCTGCTTGCAGATGTAGCAGGGGCGCGAGCGGATGAGATGGCCTGCGACGGCCCCGGTTGCAGAGGGCTTGAGCTTGTTGCCCCGGGTCTCGTCGTCGATCCGGTCCGGCGCGGCCGTGGCGGTCTGCGCAATGACGGCCTTGTCCGCTTCCGCGATCGCATCCCGCTTCTGGGTGCGGGTGAACCGCCGGTGGGCCTTGAACATCTTGCCCGTCGCTCGGCGCACCGCGACGTAGTCGGGGTGCTCCTCGTCGTAGGTGTGGATCGTGCCGAGGACCTTGAGGGCGGCCTGGATCTCCTCAGGGGTCAGTTCGGCGGGCGTTTCGGGGGAGCTCATGGCTTCCCATTCTACAAGCGCGCACGACGGCGCGGGGCCGGGTACTCCCGGCCCCGCGCCATCCGCTGGTGCCCGGTGGGGTCAGCCTGCCGCGCCGTCGGCAGCGGACGACGGCGAGGTGCCGCCGTCGTGCGACGACCCGCCAGGGTTGCGTGACGCAGCGGCTGCATGGACCTCCTGGATCCGCTCCACCACCTCCGGGATATCGGCGGCCGCCTCCTCGAGGGCGGCAGGCACCTTCGCGGACCAGGCGGCGGCGAGCCTGCGCTCGTCCTCGGCGGGCTCCGGGACGATCTGGCCCTTGGAGAGCACGGTGATCCCGGACTCGGTGACCTCGAAGCCGCGCATCCTGTCGAGCTTCGCATCGACACCGATGGTGGCCCCGGCGGGAACGACGACGTTCTTGTCCAGGATCGCCCGGTGGATTACCGCCCCCGCGCCGACCTGCACGCAGTCCATGAGCACCGAGTCGAGGACGCGGGCCGCCGTGTTGACGCGCACGTCGTGGGACAGCACGGACCCCTCGACGACCGCGCCCGAGATGACCACGCCGCTGGCGACGATGGAGTCGAGCGCGGTCCCGACGGTCCCGCCCTCGCCGCGGACGAACTTCGCGGGCGGCGAGATGCTCTGCCGGGTGTAGATGGGCCACTCCGAGTTGTACAGGTTGAAGACCGGCAGCGGGGAGATGAGGTCCATGTGCGCGTCGTAGAACGAGTCGAGCGTCCCCACGTCACGCCAGTAGGTGCGGTCGCGTTCGGTCGAGCCTGGGATCTCGTTCTTCGTGAAGTCGTAGACGCCGGCCTCGCCGCGGCCGACGAAGTAGGGCACGATGTCCCCGCCCATGTCGTGCTTCGTGTCGAGCCGCTCGGCGTCGCGCCTGAGTGCCTCGACCAGGGCGTCGGCGTCGAACACGTAGTTGCCCATCGAGGCGAGGAAGGCGTCGGGGTCGTCCGGGAGACCGGGCGTGGTCGCGGGCTTCTCGACGAAGGCGGCGATCTTGCCGGGGTCGGCGTCGTCGGTCTCGATCACGCCGAACTGGTTCGCCATGTTCAGCGGCTGGCGGACCGCGGCGACGGTCGCCTTCGCGCCCGAGGCGATGTGGGCCTCGACCATCTGGTCGAAGTCCATGCGGTACACGTGGTCCGCGCCGACCACGACGACGATGTCGGGCTGGTCGTCGTGGATGAGGTTGAGGGACTGGTAGATGGCGTTGGCCGAGCCGAGGAACCAGCTCTTGCCGATGCGCTGCTGGGCGGGCACCGAGGCGACATAGTTCTGGAGGAGGGTCGAGAGGCGCCAGGTCTCGGAGATGTGCTTGTCGAGGCTGTGCGACTTGTACTGGGTCAGCACGACGATGCGCCGATAGCCCGAGTTGACCAAGTTGGACAGCGCGAAGTCGATGAGGCGGTATCCGCCAGCGAACGGCACCGCGGGCTTGGCCCGGTCCGCCGTCAGGGGCATCAGGCGCTTCCCTTCACCGCCCGCGAGGACGATCGCCAATACCTTTTTAGGTGCCACTGCGCAACCCCCGTTTTCCCGTCATTCCGCCTTGCAGGCGACTGCCCGTCCCGACCGGGACGGCGTCTCCTTCACACTAGATCACGTTCGGATGACGGACTACGTTGAAACCGTGCGAATCGACATTGTGACCAAGGAATTCCCCCCGGAGATCTACGGCGGCGCCGGGGTACATGTGGCAGAGCTGAGCAGGGTCCTCGCGCGCGAGGTCGATCTGCACGTCCACGCGTTCGGGGCACCGCGCGAGGCGCAGGTCAACGGGGCCACCGTGACCTCTTACCAGGTGCCCGAGCACCTTTCGGGGGCGAACGCTGCGCTGCAGACCCTGGGCATCGATGTCGGCATTGTGCCGGACGTGGCCGGCGCCGACCTCGTCCACTCCCACACGTGGTACGCGAACATGGCCGGGCACCTCGCCTCGCTCATGCACGGCATCCCGCATGTGCTCAGCGCCCATAGCCTCGAGCCGCTGAGGCCGTGGAAGGCCGAGCAGCTCGGCGGCGGCTACCGGCTCTCCTCATGGGTCGAGAAGACCGCGTACGAGGCGGCCAACGCCATCATCGCCGTCTCCCACGGCATGCGCGCGGACATCCTGCGCTGCTACCCCGAGGTGGACCCGGCGAAGGTCCAGGTGGTCCACAACGGCATCGACGTGTCGCTGTGGGGCCGCGACGAGGGCACCGAGCACATCGCCGCCCTCGGCATCGACCCGGCGAAGCCCTCGGTCGTGTTCGTGGGCCGCAACACGCGCCAGAAGGGCGTCCCGTACCTCCTGCGCGCCGCGGCGAAGCTGCCGGCGGACGTGCAGCTCGTCCTGTGCCTCGGCGCCGCCGACACTCCCGAGCTCGCCGCGGAGACTGCGACCCTCATCGACGGGCTCAAGGCCGAGCGCGAGGGCGTCATCGTGATCGAGCGCATGCTGCCCCGCGCCGAGCTCATCCAGGTGCTCAGCCACGCGACGGCGTTCGCCTGCCCGAGCATCTACGAGCCCCTCGGGATCGTGAACCTCGAGGCCATGGCGTGCGGCGCCGCGGTGGTCGCGACGGCGACGGGCGGCATCCCCGAGGTCGTCGACCACGGGACCACGGGCCTGCTGGTCCCCATCGAGCAGGTCACCGACGGTACGGGCACCCCGCTCGACCCGGAGAAGTTCGTGGCCGACTTCGCGGCAGCCCTCGAGCAGGTCGTCTCCGACCCCGCCCGCGCCCGCGAGATGGGCGAGGCCGGCCGCGTCCGGGCGGAGGCCAACTTCTCCTGGGAGACCATCGCCGCGAGCACCATCGACGTCTACCGCAGCGTCCTCTAGATCTCTCCGACGCACGACGGCGGCGACGCACCCGAGCTGGGTGCGTCGCCGCCGTCGTCCGTCACCCCGTGCGGGGCCTGCGCGGAATCAGCTGCGGCTGACGTTGACCTTCGTCGGCCCGGGCCCGGTCTCCGAGACGGTCGGGACGCGGACCTCGAGGACACCGTCGTGGTAGGAGGCGGTGATGTCCTCGCCCCGAGCCCCGCGCGGGAGCTCGAGGGTGCGTGCGAACGAGCCGTAGCGGAACTCGCTGCGGTAGCTGTTCTTGCTCTTGTTCTCGGCATTCTCGTGCCGTTCGGCCTTGATCGAGAGGACGCCTTCCTGGACAGTGATGTCCACGTCCTTCTCCGGGTCGATGCCGGGAAGCTCCGCGCGCACGACGAGGGCGTCCGGCTCGCGGAACTCCTCGACGCGCAGCCACGCCGTCTCCCATTCGTCGACGAACCGCTTGAATGAATCCGGAATGCCGAAGCGGCGGAAGTCCGGCATCATGTCCCACGGTCCTCGGCGGCCCCATCCTTCGGCCATGCGTTCCTCCTGGAGTGCCCCCCGGCACCGGTGCGGCCGGGCTTGCCTTCAGGCTAGTCCGGCCGCACCGGTGGGGGAAGGGGCGCTACTTCCCGGCCTTCTTCTCCTTCACCGGCGCCGTACCCGAGGCGCGGAGCTCCGCGTAGTACGCCGCGGCCTCGGCCTGGCGCGTGGCCTCGACGCCGCTGGCGACGGTCGCGCGGATGTGGTCCTGGGTGTAGCCGAAGGCGTCGACGAGGTCGAGCGCGTGCGGCCGGAGCTTCACCAGGAGCCGGTTGATGTATTCCCCGAGGGTGCGGCCGCGCTGCATGGAGAGCCGCCCGTTCATGAGGTGCCACGCGAGGTGCTTCTCGATGAGGGTGAGGCCGAAGAGGTCGCGGAGCCAGGTCAGGACCTGCTTCGTGCCCGGGTCTTGGACCTTCTCGAGCGCGGCCGTGAACGCCTCCCACTGCAGGAGCTCGCCGTGGGCGCGGGCGGCCTCGATGAGCTCGTCCTGGTGGGCGTTGAAGCGCGCCGCGGCCTCGGACTGCGGGAGCCGGTTGGCGCCGGCGAGGGCCTGTGCGGCCTGGGCGACCATCGTCTGGACGCGCTCTGCGAGCAGGAACTGCTGCATGTCCGGGTCCCGCAGCGCGAGTGCCGAGCGCTCGGCGCGTCCGGAATCCGCGACGAACTGGCCGACGGCTCCGAGGCCGGTCTTGTAGGCCATGCCCCGGGCCTGCCCGAGCGCGAACTTCGCCAGCGCCCCGACGTTCATGGTGCGGAACTCCTTGGCGTAGTCGTTCAGGAGCCGCTTGGCCACGAGCTGCAGCAGCACGTTGTTGTCGCCCTCGAAGGTGACGTAGATGTCGAGGTCCGCGCGCAGGGACGCGAAGCGGTTCTCGATCATGAAGCCGGCCCCGCCGCACGCCTCGCGGCACTCCTGGAGCGTGTCGAGCGCATGCCACGTGGAGAGCGACTTGAGCGCCGCCGCGAGGGTCTCGAGGTCCTGGCGGTCCTCATCGGTGTCCTGGGCTCCGGAGAACACGCCGTCGAACTTGGCCAGGAGCTCCTCGTGGGCGAAGCCCATCGCGTAGGTCGCGGCGAGCAGGGGGAGCAGCCGGCGCTGGTGCCGCTGGTAGTCCAGGAGCACCTCCTCCTGCGTGTCGGAGGAGGCGTTGAACTGGCGCCGTTCCGTCGCGTAGCGGATGGCCGCGGCGAGTCCGACCTTCGCGGCGGCGACCGCAGCGCCGTCGAGCGAGACGCGGCCCTGCACGAGTGTTCCGAGCATCGTGAAGAAGCGGCGTCCCGGGCTCGCGATCGGCGACGAGTAGGTGCCGTCCTCGGCGACGTCGCCATAGCGGTTGAGCAGGTTCGTCCGGGGGACCCTGACGTGGTCGAAGGCGAGCCGGCCGTTGTCGATCCCGTTGAGGCCGCCCTTGACGCCGTCGTCCTCGCTGCGGATCCCGGGGAGGCAGTCCTTGGTCTGCGGGTCGCGGATGGGGACGTAGAACGCGTGCACGCCGTGGTTGACGCCCTTGGCGATGAGCTGGGCGAACACGACGGCGGCGATCCCGTCCTTCGCGGCGTTGCCGAGGTACTCCTTCCACGCCGCGCGGAACGGGGTGTTGAGGACGAACTCGCCAGTGGTCTCGTCATAGGTCGCCGTGGTGGCGATGGATGCGACGTCGGAGCCGTGGCCGATCTCGGTCATGGCGAAGGCGCCTGGGACCGTGAGGTCCATGATGTCGGGCAGCCACCGTCGGTGGTGCTCGGCTGTTCCGAGGTGGAGCACGGCTGCGCCGAAGAGGCCCCACTGGACCCCGGACTTGATCTGCAGCGAGGGGTCGGCGGTGACCAGCTCCTCGAACCCGGCGATGTTGCCGCCGTGGTTGTCCTCGCCGCCGAGCTCCTTCGGGAACGCCCGCTTGATGGCTCCCTCGTCGACGAGGATCTTGAGCTGGCCGAAGACGCGCTCGCGGTGCTCCGTGTGGGTCAGGCCCTCGACCTTGTGCAGCTCGGGCCGGGCTGCGAGCTCCCGTGCGGTTCGGCGCACGTCGGCCCAGGTGCCCAGCAGGAGCTCGCCGAGGGCGGCGACGTCGACGGCGGGCGCCTCCTCGGTGTCGGCGACGTCGGGAAGGTCGGCACTGCTGCCGTCAGCGGCGACGGCCGCGGGGTCGGAGGGGCCGACACCGGTGGCGGAGAGCGAATCGGTGGACTGCGTCATGAGAGCTCCTTTGCGGGGGAGAGGGCGGGAGAGGGCGGTGCGGCCTGGGCGGCGATCCCGGCGAAGAGCCAGTCGGCGATCATTCCGGCCATGTCTTCGAGGGAGGGCTTGGCGGGGGAGTCGGGTGCGGTGAGCCAGCGCTCGCCGGCGGCGCGCACGAGCCCGATGGCCGCGGGGGGCCAGTAGTCGAGGGTGGCCTGCGTCCCGGGGGCGAGGTGGCGGCGCATGGGCGCCTCGATCATGGCGCCCACGGCGTCGAAGAACGTCCCGAACGCGGCTCCCGCCTCCTGCGCGGCCGCGTTGGTCCCTGCGGCAGCGGCGCCCGCTGGAACCCGGGTGACGAACTCGTACACGTTCGGCGAGCGCACGGCCATGGCCAGGTACGCGCGCACCATGGCGCGGAGGCCCTCGTAGGGGGACTCCGCGGAGGCAGCGGCCTGGGCGATGCGCTCCTGCATCTGGGAGAGGACGAGCTCGCCCATGGCGGCGGCAAGCCCTGACTTGTCGCGGAAGTACCGGTAGAACACGGACTTCGAGGTGCTCGCCGCAGCCGCGATGTCCTCCATGGGGACATCGGCCCCCAGCCGGTGGATCGCCTTGCGGGCGGAGCGGATGAGCTCGGCTCGGCGCTCTTCGCGGTGGTTCGCCCAGCGGGCGGCGCGGCCGTCGACGGCGGGTGAGGCGCCGACGTCGTGCGCTGCGGCGCCCTCGGGGGGCGGTGTGGGGAAGTTCACGATACCCAGCGTATCAGGTACGCTAGGTATCGGTAATCAAGGTCACATCCACCGGAGGACGCCATGCCCACGACCCCGCGCCCGACTGCTCCCGCTACGACCGTCCGCAAGGCCGTCGTCGTCGGCGGCAACCGCATCCCCTTCGCCCGCGCGAACAGCGCCTACACCAAGGCCTCCAACCAGGACATGCTCACGGCCGCCCTCGACGGGCTCGTCGCCCGCTTCGGGCTTCAGGACGAGCGGGTCGGCGAGGTCGCTGCGGGCGCGGTCCTCAAGCATCCCCGCAACTTCAACCTCACGCGCGAGGCGGTCATCGGCTCCGCGCTCAGCCCCGAGACGCCGGCCTACGACGTGCAGCAGGCCTGCGCCACTGGCCTCGAGACGGTCCTGCAGCTCACCGACAAGATCAAGCTCGGCCGGATCGAGTCGGCCATCGCCGGTGGCGTGGACTCGGCCTCGGACGCCCCCATCGTGGTGAGCGAGGGCCTCCGCGACGCCATCCTCGAGCTCAACCGGGCCAAGACGCTCCAGCAGAAGCTCAAGGCTGTCTCCAGGCTGCGGCCCAAGGACCTCGTGCCGGACGCCCCCGGGACCGCCGAGCCGCGGACAGGCCTCTCGATGGGCGAGCACCAGGCGCTCACCACCAAGCAGTGGGGCATCTCGCGCGAGGCCCAGGACGAGCTCGCGCTCGCGTCCCACCGCAACCTCGCCGCCGCCTACGAGCGCGGCTTCTTCGACGACCTCGTGACCCCGTACCGCGGTCTCGCCAAGGACGGCAACCTCCGGCCGGACACGACGCCGGAGAAGATGGCCAAGCTCTCGCCGGTCTTCGGCAAGCACCTCGGCAGCGAGGCGACGATGACGGCCGGCAACTCCACGCCGCTCACCGACGGCGCCGCCGCCGTCCTGCTGGCCTCGGAGGACTGGGCGGCCGAGCGCGACCTGCCGGTCCTCGCCGAGGTGGTCGACGGCGAGGCCGCCGCAGTGGACTTCGTGCACGGCAAGGACGGGCTCCTCATGGCGCCCGCGTTCGCTGTTCCCCGTCTGCTGGGCCGGCTCGGGCTCACGCTGGAGGACATCGACTACTTCGAGATCCACGAGGCCTTCGCCGGGACCGTCCTCGCCACGCTGGCGGCGTGGGAGGACGAGGAGTTCGGCCGCGAGCGCCTCGGCCTCGACGGCGCGTTCGGCAAGGTGGACCGCGCGAAGCTCAACGTCAACGGCTCGTCCCTGGCCGCGGGCCACCCGTTCGCGGCGACCGGCGGGCGGATCGTCGCCACGCTCGCGAAGCAGCTGCACGAGCGCACCCAGGCCGGCGACCTCGACCGGCCGGCGCGCGGCCTCATCTCCGTGTGCGCCGCGGGCGGGATGGGCGTCGTGGCCGTGCTCGAGGGACGCTGAGCGGATCCGGGGAACGAGGAGCAGACATGGCTGACAAGTACACCGACTTCGTCTCGCGCGGCTGGGGCCGCGACCTCGCCAAGCGGCTGGGCCTGCCGCAGCCCGTGACGCTCCGGCGGCACGAGCCCGGCGCGCCGCTCGTGCCGGGGCCCGTGCTGCTCATCGGCGCCGGTCCGGGCGCCGACGCGCTCGAGACCGCGCTCAAGGGCTGGGACGTCGAGGTCCTCCGTGACCTTGGCGAGACGCACGACGGCGGTGCGGCGGCGTCGTCGTCCGGCGCGCCTGCCGCCGGGGCCGGGGCGGGGAAGGGCGGCGCTCGCCTGGGCGCGATTGTCCTGGCGCTCGACGGGATCGCTCGGCCGGAGGACCTCTCAGGGCTGTTCCTCGCAGCGGGGCGCCCCCTGCGCTCCCTTGCCCCGAGCGGGCGGGTCGTGACGGTCTCGCGGCGCTCCTCCACTGCCGACGAGCCCGCCATCGCGGCGGCGCGCTCCGGCGTCGAGGGAGCGCTGCGCTCGCTGGCACGGGAACTCCGCAACGGGGCGACCGGCAACGGGATCCTTCTGGCCGAGGGCGTTCCCGTCGACGCGCCGAGCGCGCTCGGAGCGCTGAGGTTCCTCCTGTCCGGACGGGCCGCCTACGTCGACGGGCAGTTCCTGACCGTCGGCACGGCCAAGGGCGAGCTCCCGTCCGATCCCGAGAAGCCGCTTGCAGGGAAGGTCGCTGTGGTGACCGGAGCGGCGCGGGGCATCGGCGCAGCGATCGCCCGGACGCTCGCGCGCGACGGCGCAAAGCTCGTCGTCGTCGACGTTCCGGCCGCCGGAGATGCGCTCGCAAAGGTCGCCAACGAGGTCCGGGGCACCGCGCTGCAGCTGGACATCACGAAACCGGACGCGGGGGAGCGGATCCTCGAGCACGCCCTGCACCGCCACGGCGGTCTCGACATCCTCGTGCACAACGCCGGCATCACGAGGGACAAGCTCCTGGCCAACATGGACGCGGCGAAGTGGGACGCGGTCATCGCGGTGAACCTCGCGGCCCAGCTGCGGATCAACGACGCGCTCCTCGCCTCAGGAAAGCTCGGCGAGGGGTTCCGGATCGTCTCGGTCGCGTCGACGTCGGGCATCGCGGGCAACCGAGGCCAGACGAACTACGCGGCCTCCAAGGCCGGGGTCATGGGCATGGTCCGCTCCACGGCGGCGCGGCACGCCGCGACGGGAGGGACCGCGAACGCGGTGGCGCCGGGATTCATCGAGACCGAGATGACGGCCCGGATTCCCCTCGGGATGCGCGAGGTCGGGCGCCGGATCAACTCGCTCCAGCAGGGGGGCCAGCCCGTGGACGTCGCGGAGGCGATAGGGTTCTTGGCCTCTGATGCGGCGGGAGGGATCTCCGGTAACGTCCTGCGCGTGTGCGGCCAGTATTGGATGGGGCAATGAGCGCGCCGGCGCGGGGGATCGAGACGGTCGAGCTTGCCGAGGTGCCGAGCCTCGCAAAGCTCTTCGCGGGAGCAGCCGCCGCGTCAGCGCGCCTGCTGATCGCCAAGCGCAACGGCACAAGGCGGCTGCCGCGCGCGAGGCACCGCGTCGCCGTCGTGCGTCCTGACCTGGCCAAGCTGACCGCGTACCAGCACCTGCTCGGGGAGGCCGCACGCGACGTCGTGCCCGCGGGGTACCTGTTCACCCTCGCGTTCCCCGTGGCGATGAGCGTCCTGGCCCGCGAGGACTTCCCGCTCCCGCTGCTCGGCATGGTGCACGTGCGCAACCACATCGAGTACCGCGAGCCTGTGTCGTATGACGACGAGCTCGAGGTCGTGGCCTGGGCGGAGAACCTGGCCGGGCACCGGGCGGGGACCCTCGTGGACAGCGTGGTCGAGATCCGGCGGCCCGGGGGAGGCGAGCCCGTGTGGCGCGGGGTAGCCACCTCGATCGCGAAGGGCGTCTTCCTGCCCGGCGTCGACAAGCCCGCTGCCGCCCCGCCGCGGGAGGACTTCCGGCCCCCGCTGCCGACGGCGCTCTGGCAGCTCGGGTCCGAGATCGGCCGAGAGTATGCAGCGGTGTCTGGCGACTTCAACCCGATCCACCTAAGCTCCCTCTCCGCCCGGGCGCTGGGCATGCAGCGGTCGATCGCGCACGGGATGTACCTCGCCTCGCGCGCGCTCGCCGAGGTCGGAACGGCCAAGGGCGACGCGTTCGCGTGGGACATCAAGTTCGAGGCGCCCGTCTTCCTGCCCGCTCGGGTGGCCGTGAACATCACAGACATCACTGATGCTGACGAGGGCTGGGAGCGGTCGGAGTTCGTCGGCTGGAACGCGAAGTCGGGTCGGCGGCACTTTGTGGGGTCGGTGTCCCGGCTCGAGTGAGCCCCCCCGGCTGACGCTCGACGGCGCCGCTCACCTTCGTGGTGGGCGGCGCCGTGACGCGGAGCCTGGCGGCGAGGATCTGCTCCCGGAGAGCGGCAGGCGTGTTCAGCGGAGCACGCGGTACCGCAGGTGCGTGACACCCGGGGCGTCGATCACGCGTAGGAGCTCGAGCGGATGGGGCGAGCCCAGCGTGCCGAACAGGGACCGGCCGGCTCCGAGCAGCAAGGGGACCTGGTGGATCTGGATCTCGTCCAGCACCCCTGCCTGCAGTGCGAGCTGCGCGGTCGTCGCTCCATGGACCATCACATCGCGGTCTCCGGCGGCGGCCTTGGCTCGTGCCATCGCCGCCTCGATGCCGTCGGCGGCGTAGCGGATGCTGGGGCCCTGGACGTCGTCGGCACCCGGTTCTGTGCGGGTAAGCACCTCGATGTGGACGCCGTTGTGGTGGTCGCCGCCCCAGCCGCGGGCGGCGTCGAACGTGCGCCGTCCCGTCAGGACTGCGCCCGTGGCCAGCATCTCGTGGACCACGGGAAGGCTGGCCGCGCTGGTGCGGATGACTGGGACGCCCGCTCCGGCGCGTACCTCGTTGTCGCCATCGAACAGCCAGGCATGCAGTGCCTCACCACCGGCGCCGAGGCCGTTCTCCGGCCCGTCATCGGGGCCCGTGATGAAGCCGTCCAGAGACATCGACATGTACAGCACGGAACGGGTCACTGGGTGGTCCTCCACTTCATCCCGGCTCCATGGTTCGGCCCCTTCGACCGACCGGTCAAGGGGCCCGTGGACAGTCCGTTCTGGGCCGCTCCCCACGTTCGCTGGGTCTTTCGCCGACTCGCGGTCGATAGGGTTGGGGCGTGGTGGAGAGTGACGAGATCAGCTGGCCAGGACTGGGCGACTCTCCAGACAGGGGCAGGCGCATTGCCGCGCTGCTGTTCGGGGCGCCCCTCTGGGTGCACCGGCGGGTTGACTCGATCAGCCTCGGCGCCACTGGCACCACCCGCCGTGCGATCTCCTTTGACTTCACGCTTCCCTCGGACCTTGCAGTGCCTGGGTCGGACGGCCGCGTCCTGGTGCCGCTCGCCCTGATCGAGAAGGGCGCGCTTCGCCGTGTCTCGGCCACCGGGCCGGCTGACCACCCGATGCCCGTGCTGGGCCGTGATGACAACACCCAGCTCGCCGTTGAGATGCTGGTCCAGATCACGAGCCCCGGGATGCCCCGCCCGACCGAGGAGTCCGAGCAGATGCGGGACCTCATACGCCGCATCGTCGGGTTCAACCCTGCCGAGGTGTCCGCGGAGGCGAGGTGGGCAATCGAGGACGAGGTCGACGGGAAGCTCATGCCCTGGAGCGGCATTGCCGACCCGGAGAGCAGGGCGGTTGTCGCGCGGATGGTGAAAGGGTTTCTGGACCAGTTCCTCCTCGTCGTCGAGGTCGAGGGAGACCTCGTCGGCAAGAGGACCGTGGTCAAGTTCTCCTATGACCGCAGCCTGCCGATCCCGGATCTCGGCAACAGGGTCGGGATCATCGAGTTCGACCTCCCAGATGCGGGTCTGGCCCACAGCCAGCATGTCGAGTTCAGTGCACCTGCTGGCCTGGTCGTCCGTCGGCTCAGCGTGCAGGAGACTGCTGGCGACGAGTATGTCGCAGACGCCCGCGAGGACGTCCCTGCCAAGCCGCGGAACACCGCCCATGTCGCGTTCGCGCCGTCGGAGACCTATTCGGGGGCGGAGGTGAGTGTCGAGCTCGTCCCGGCAGCTTCGGGTGTCTTTACCTTCACGGTCGTGGGCGTGCTGGTCGTGCTCCTGTTCGCCGTGGCGGTGGCCGCGGAGAAGTTCTTCAGCGCTCCGATCCTCTCGCCCCGCTTCACGGTGCCGTCACAGGCGGTCTCGCTGCTCCTCGTAGGGCCAGCCCTGTTCCTGTCGTGGATGGCGCGCGCCCCCGAACACCGAGCGCTGGCAGCCATGCTGCTTCCGCTTAGGCTGATGCTTATCGCCTGCGCCGGAGTGCTGCTCACGGCTGGGATCGGCGTGGGGGTCCCGCTCGAGCCGTGGTGGTGGGACCTTCTCTGGCTCGCGGTCGTGGCCGTCGCGGTGGCGAACCTCCTCGGGCTTGTCCTGTACCTCGTGAACGCGCGGCGGATGGCCAGATCCCTGTGGAAACGGACCCGCTCACAGTAGACTCGGGGCAGAAGGAGGTCGCCATGGCACTGAACCGCAAGAAGACCAGCCGTCACGAGTCACCGCGCCGGTCTATCCTCTCCGATGCCCGGATCGACCTCGGCGCCGGTTCGCTCATCGGCAAGAACAGTGGATTGAGCCGAGCCCAGGCTGACAAGGGCATGCAGACGATCCTCGCCCGTATCGGCGGCATGGGCGCGCAGCCGAGTGGAACCAAGGCTTCGAACCCCCGCGCGGCAGCATCCTGAGCTGACGCCGACCAGCGGCAACGCCAAGGGACCAGCCCGAGGCTGGTCCCTTTCGTTTGAGCGAGCGGGCAACGGTGGTCAGGCACTGCAGTGCAGGCCGGTGACGCACGACGGCGCCACTCACCGCGATGCAGCTCGTCACGTAAGCGGTAGCGGCCGCAGCGTCCGCCGCGGACAGACTCCATTGGTCCTCCACAGGGTGGGCAGCACCGGCCAGTGCCGCTAGAATCGAATACATGTTCGAATTATCCGGGAGCGTGAAGGTTCTCGACAGCGTTCCAGGCACTCGCCTGCAGCACGAGCCTGTCGACTTCTCCCGGGCCCTCGCGGCGGTGCTGGCAGAAGTCGGGGAGTCGGTGGCCCCGACAGCTTCGGAGATCGCGTCGTGGGCAACAGCGCTTGGTGCCGGTTCCGGGAGCGACGATTCCCTCAGCGAGACGTCGTTGGTAGAGCGGATCGGCTCCCTTGAGCGGCTCAAGGCGGCGGCTTCGGCGAGTCAGGCGCGGTACGGCGTCTTCCTCGAGAAGCGCATCAGGGAGCGGCGCGCTCACGAGGCACCAGTGGGTGGGGGAGCCGGTGGCGACGCCGAGCGGGTGGGGATCGGTCCGCGACCGGTGGACCCGGCCGTTGAGGCCGGCCATGCCGTCGCACTGGCCCGAGGCGAGTCGCCCTCCAAAGGCGGCCGTCTCCTCGGACTGGCCAAGGCGCTTGTCAACGAGATGCCGCACACGCTCAATGCGCTTGCCGCAGGCCGGATCAACTAGTGGCGGGCCACGCTCGTCGTCCGCGAGACGGTGTGCCTCGACCTCGAGGATAGGACCCGCGTCGATGAAGCAATGGTGCCGCTCTACGCCCAGGGAGGCGTTGGAGACCGGCAGCTCGCAGCCGAGGCGTGCAAGCACGCCCAGCGACTCGATCCGGCAGCGGCGGTCAAACGGTCTCGGCGGGCTATGGCCGAGCGACGCGTCACCCTGCGCCCAGCACCGGACTCCATGGCAATACTCTCGTGCCTTGTTCCTGCCGCGCAGGGGGTTGCCGCCTACAAGGCGCTGACCCTGGCCGCCGACTCGAGCCGCGTCGCGGGGGAGGGCGAGCACGAGCGCAGGACCCGCGATCAGATCATGGCCGACACGCTCATCGAGCGCGTGACAGGCCAGAAGCGCGCGGAAGACGTCCGCGTCGAAGTGAACGTCGTGATGTCGGACTCCGCGCTTGTCGCCGGTTCCGCCGAACCCGCGGTTCTCTCCGGACACGGCGTCCTTCCGGCCCAGATTGCGAGGGACCTCATCCTGAGCTCACTCGGCTCAGGGGCCGGGACGGTCCTCCGGCGCCTCTATGTCGCACCCGCTACCGGTTCCCTGACGGCGATGGACTCGCGCTCGCGGACCTTCCCGACAGGGCTCCGGGAGTTCATCGCATTGCGCGACCAGACGTGCCGGAACCCCTGGTGCGACGCTCCGATCCGCCACTTTGACCACATCACTCCTGCCGCCCGGGGCGGCCCCACCTCCGCAGCAAATGGCCAAGGCCTGTGCGAACGGTGCAACCAGGCGAAAGAAGCGCCCGGATGGACAGAGGGCGCCATCCCTGCCACTCGGCACACCGTCACGGTCACGACGCCGACCGGCCACCGCTACACCTCGACCGCGCCTCCGCTGCCTGGCACCCGGGAGATCATCGGCCACCGCGTCGAGTTCCCCGGAGGCGAGTACATCTTCCACACCGCAGCCTGACCCGTTCCCGCTTCCGGGGGATCGTGCGCCGTTGGGTATGCGCCGACGCGACGGCGCCGCCGCCCACAGCGTGCGGTGGGCGGCGGCGTCGTGCCTCGGAGCGGAAGGCGGTCCTACTCGTAGAGGGCGATGAAGCGGCCGACCACGCCGCCAGCGCGGAGCTTGTCGATCGCGTCGGGGATGTCGGCCTGGGTGATGAGGTTCATGGGCGGGTTCAGCTCGCCGGACTTCATGAGCTCGTAGATGCCCTCGAGGTCCTCACGGGTGCCGGACTTCGAGCCCTTGATCGTGAGCTGGTTGATGATGATCGGGTAGGTGTTGATCGTCGCCTCGAGCCGTCCCATGCCGACCTGGACGAGCGTGCCGAACTCGCCGAGGGTCTCGATTGCGGCGGCTGTCGTGGTGCCGAAGCCGGCGTAGTCGACGATGAGATCGAGCTTCTTGTCCTTGAAGGCGTCGATCGAGTCGGCGACGTCCGTGAGCCCGATCTCGCCGGCCAGCTTCTGCGTCTCCGGGTTGATTTCGGCGCCGTAGACCTCCGCGCCCGAGAGCGCGGCGACGCGGGCACCGATGTACCCGAGACCTCCCAGGCCGATCACCCCCACCTTCATGCCCGCCTTCGCGCCCCCGACCGCCATGACCGCGTGGTAGGCGGTGAGGCCCGCGTCGGTGGCCATGGCGCCGAGGTCGAACGGCACCTCATCGGGCAGGCGGACCAGGTTGTCCGAGGTCGCCAGGAGCTTCGGACCGAATCCGCCGTCCCACTTGCCGTAGCCCAGAGCGTCGCCGTCGCTCATGACTGGCGCGAGGCCGACGCGGTCGCCGACCTTCCACTGCTCCATCCCCTCGCCAACCTCCGTGATGACGCCGGCGTTCTCGTGGCCCATCGTGCGGGGGAGGTGCGGGAACAGGGGCATCCAGCCCGGATCGTCCAGCGCGGTCACGTCGGAGTGGCAGACGCCCGCTGCCTTGACCTCGACGACCACCGTCCCGGGACCCGCGTGCGGCTCCGGAACCTCATTGAATTCGAGCGCCTTGTTCGTGCCGGTGAACTGCCACGCCTTCATGCCTCAGTCTCCTCTCAGTGCCATTGACACTTCCGGACACTACGCCCGGCAGGGGACGACACGCCAAGGGCTTCGGGCCCACAACGAAAAGCACCCTCGGTCATCGGACCGAGGGTGCTCTGTCTGTGCGCGGAGGGGGACTTGAACCCCCACGCCCTATTCGGGCACTAGCACCTCAAGCTAGCGCGTCTGCCATTCCGCCACCCGCGCAGGCGGCTTCCGAGGTCTCCAGATGGAGTGTTTCCGTCCCCGGCAGCGATATACAACCATACACCATCTCAGGGCCGCTGATGACCACGGCGCGGGGGCTTGGGGAGTCGCGGCGGTGGTCCGGAAAGCACGGAAGCCCCGGTCCGAAGACCGGGGCTTCCCAGTGTGCGCGGAGGGGGACTTGAACCCCCACGCCCTATTCGGGCACTAGCACCTCAAGCTAGCGCGTCTGCCATTCCGCCACCCGCGCAGGTGGGCTCCGGGAACCGAAAACATGATGTGTTTCCCTCCCGGGCAGCGAGTAAGACTCTACACGAGATCGGGCATTTGCTGAAATCCGAGGGTGCCACGGCACGGGTCTAGGCTGGGACCACCGGAGACGCTGAGGAGGACCCATGACTGACCGCCCCACGCAGAGCCCTGCAGCCGTATCGAACGCCGCCGCGGCCGAGGACGAGGTGGTGCAGATCTGCCAGGACCTCATCCGGTTCGACACCTCGAACTACGGCGATGGCGCCGGGCCGGGCGAGCGGGCTGCCGCCGAGTACACGGCCGGCCTCCTGGCTGAGGTCGGGCTCGAGGCGGAGATCTTCGAGTCGGCACCGGGTCGGGCCTCCGTGGTGGCCCGCATCGAGGGGACCGACCCCGGCGCGGGCGCGCTCGTCGTCCACGGCCACCTCGACGTGGTCCCCGCCCAGAAGGAGGACTGGAGCGTCGACCCCTTCGCGGCCGAGCTCAAGGACGGCCTCGTCTGGGGCCGCGGCGCCGTGGACATGAAGGACATGGACGCCATGATCCTCTCGGTGGTCCGCGAGATGCAGCGCACCGGCACCCGGCCCAAGCGGGACCTCGTCATCGCGATGTTCGCCGACGAGGAGGCCGGGGGAGCCTACGGCGCACGCTGGGCCGTGGACAACCGCCCCGAACTGTTCGACGGCGCCACCGAGGCCATCAGCGAAGTCGGCGGCTTCTCGGCCCAGATCGGCGGCAAACGCGCCTACCTCCTCCAGACGGCGGAGAAGGGCCTCGGATGGCTGAGCCTCAAGGCAAGCGGGCGCGCCGGCCACGGGTCGCAGGTCAACGATGACAACGCAGTGACGCGTCTTGCCCGCGCCGTGGCCAGGATCGGCGACTACACCTGGCCCATCGAGCTCACCGACACGACCCGGCGGTTCCTCGACGGCGTCACCGAGCTCACGGGGGTCGAGTTCGACCCGGACAACCCGGAGATCCTCCTCAAGGAGCTCGGCACGGTGGCGAGGTTCGTCGGTGCCACCCTGCAGAACACCTCGAATCCCACAGTCCTCAAGGCCGGCTACAAGGACAACGTCGTCCCGGGGGCGGCCGAAGCCCGCATCGACACCCGTACCCTCCCGGGTCAGGACGAGCTCCTGCTTGCCAAGCTCAAGGAGCTCGCCGGCGAGGGCGTCGAGTTCAGCTACGTGCACCACGACGTCTCGCTCGAGACTCCCTTCGAGGGCCCGCTCGTCGAGGCGATGGTGGGCGCGCTCGAGGCCGAGGACCCGGACGCGGTCGTGCTCCCGTACACCCTCTCGGGCGGCACGGACAACAAGTCCCTCAGCCGCCTGGGCATCACCGGCTACGGCTTCGCCCCGCTCCAGCTTCCCGCGGACCTCGACTTCCCGGCGATGTTCCACGGAGTCGACGAGCGCGTCCCCGCCGAGTCGCTTCGCTTCGGCGCCCGGGTCCTCCGCCGCCTGCTCACCACCTACTGAGCCCCGCCAGAGGGAGAGAACCATGCCGCTGGGCCCCGAGGCCGTCCTCCCCGACGCCCTGCTGGAGGAGATCCGCTCGCGCGCGGCGGGCTACGACGAGCGCAACGAGTTCCCGCATGAGGACTTCGACGCCCTCGCCGCGGCCGGCTACCTCAAGGCGTTCGTCCCCCAGGCCGAGGGCGGGCTGGGAGCCGGCCTGGCCGACGTCGTGCGCCTCCAGCGCCGCCTCGCCGCAGCTGCGCCCGCCACGGCGCTTGCGGTCAATATGCACCTCGTCTGGACGGGCGTGGCCAAGGTCTTCGCCGACCGCGGGGACGCGAGCCTTGACTTCGTCCTGCGCGAGGCCGCAGCCGGCGAGGTCTTCGCGTTCGGGATCTCGGAGGCCGGCAACGACTTCGTGCTCTTCGACGCCAACACCGTCGCCGAGCCCACGCACGACGGCGGGTACCTCCTCACGGGGACGAAGATCTTCACGTCCCTGGCCCCCGTGTGGACCCGCCTCGGCACCTTCGGCAAGGATGCGAGCGGAGACGAGCCCTGCCTCGTGTACGGATTTGTGGACCGCGACGCTCCCGGCTGGCGCCATGTCGAGGACTGGGACACGCTCGGCATGCGTGCCAGCCAGTCATACTCGACGGTCCTGGAGGGCGCTGTGCTCCGCCCCGAGCGCGTCATCCGGCGCATCCCGGTGGGTCCGAGCCCGGATCTGCTGATCTTCGCGATCTTCGCGTGCTTCGAGACACTCCTGGCCGCGGTCTACACCGGCATCGCCGAGCGCGGGCTCGAGCTGGCCGTCGCAGCCGCGCACCGGCGGAAGTCAGCTCGCAACGGCGGCCGGCCCTATGCCCAGGACCCCGACATCCGCTGGCAGGTGGCCGAGATGGGCCTCGCCGTCGACGCGATCCTGCCCCAGCTGGGCACGGTAGCGGCCGACGTCGATGCCCTCGTCGACAGGGGTCCGCGCTGGTTCCCGGCACTGAGCGGACTCAAGCACCGGGCCACCGAGACCGCCCGCGCGGTGCTCGACGGCGCCATGAGGGTCGGGGGAGGAGCGGCCTACTTCAGGGGAAGCGAGCTCGAACGGCTGTACCGGGACGCGGCCGCAGGCGTGTACCACCCGTCCGACCCGGAGTCCGCGCACGCGAGCGTCGCCGCCGCGCTGCTGGGCCCCCTCGAGGACTGACGCCGGCGCAGGCCGACGTCCGCGGCCCGCCTTACGCGGTGCGCTCGACGAGCATGATCTTCCGACGCAGCCAGTACTGGCGCCCGCCGCCCATGTAGAGGCGGCTGCGCTCGAGTTCCCAGCGTCCGTACTCGGAGTGCTCGCGCACGCGCTGCCGGGCGTCCGCCACGGAATCCCCCGGCGCGACCGAGAGGACCAGGTACTCGTACTGCCTGCCCGGGCCCGCTGCGCGGTCCGGCATCGTGGTGAGGATCCGTTCCTTCATGGCCCTCGCTTCCTCCTGCTGCGTCGACTGGACGAACCTCGCGTCAGGTCCCCGGCGGGTCCCCGGACACGTCCCTAGGCACGCCCTCTCATTCAGACTACCGTGGCACCCATGAGCATTGACCCGCGCGTGGCCCTCGGTTCGCTGACGGCTGCACTGGAGGAGCACCTGGTGGCGGCGTCATCCCGCCGCGGCGACGACGACCCGGCGGTGGAGTCCGCCTTCTTCGCCATCGCCGACGCCTTCGAGGCCTACGCGGACGCGCTCTACGACGCCTACGGGGAGGACCTCCCCATCGACCTCCTCGACTCGGACGACGACGACGATGACGACGACGAGGATGAGGACGACGACGACGAGTCCAGCGAGGAGGACGAGGACGACGACGAGGACGCCGCGCGCGAAGGTGGCGGCGCCTGACGGCCTCGCCGTGCGGCGGCACCGCCTGAGGGGCGCGGGCGCGGCGGCCCACTAGAGTGGCCCCGTGAATTACCTCGAAGCCGCCTTCCTCGGCCTCATCCAAGGGCTGACCGAGTTCCTCCCGATCTCCTCGAGCGCACACCTGCGCATCGTGGGGGAGTTCCTGCCCAACGCGGAGGACCCCGGGGCGGCATTCACCGCGATCACCCAGCTCGGCACCGAGACGGCCGTCATCATCTACTTCTGGCGCGACATCGTCCGCATCATCGGCGCCTGGTTCGCCTCCCTGACCGGCAGGATCCCGCGCAACGACCCCGATGCCCGCATGGGCTGGCTCGTGATCATCGGAAGCGTGCCGATCGTCATCCTCGGCCTGCTCTTCCAGGACCAGATCGAAACGGTCTTCCGCAGCCTGTGGCTGACGGCGACGACCCTCATCGTCTTCGGGCTCATCCTCGCGACCGCGGACGCCCTCGGCCGGCACGTGCGCACCCTGGACCGCCTCGGCACCCGCCACGGCGTCATCTACGGCTTCGCCCAGGCCCTCGCCCTCATCCCCGGCGTGTCCCGCTCAGGCGGCACCATCACCGCGGGCCTGTTCATGGGCTACACGCGGGAGGCCGCCGCGCGGTACTCGTTCCTGCTCGCGATCCCGGCAGTCTTCGGCTCGGGCCTGTACCAGCTGGCCAAGAGCCTCCGCGACGGCTTCGGCAGCGGTCCCTACGGCCTCGGCGAGACGGCCGTGGCCACCGTGATCGCCTTCGTTGTGGGGTTCGTCATCATCGGCTGGTTCATGCGCTACATCTCCTCGCGCTCGTACCGCCTGTTCGTCTGGTACCGGATCGGTCTGGGTGCCGCCCTGTACGTGCTCCTCGGTTTCGGTGTCATCTCGGCCGGGCACTAGGCTGGTGAGGTGAAAACTTGGAGGCAGACCCCCGTTCCACAGCTGCCCGGGACGAGCGGCTCGATCCGGCTGTTTGATTCCCGGCTCCGGGACACGGTCGAGATCCCTGCCGCCCCCGAGCAGTCGTTCTACGTCTGCGGCATCACGCCCTACGACGCAACGCATCTCGGCCATGCCTCCACCTATGTGGCCTTCGACCTCCTCAACCGCGTGTGGCGCGACGCGGGAAGCACCGTGAAGTACGTGCAGAACACGACCGACGTCGACGACCCGCTCCTCGAGCGGGCCGACGCCACCGGCGTTGACTGGCGGACGCTCGCGCACCAGCAGATCGCGCTGTTCCAGTCCGACATGGAAGCGCTGCATGTGCTCGCCCCCGACCACTACATCGGCGCGGTCGAGTCGATCCCGTGGATCATCCCCGAGGTCGAGAAGCTCCTCGATGCGGGCCTCGCATACCAGCTCGCCGGAGCCGAAGGCGAACCGGACGGCGACGTCTACTACGACGTCACGGAGGCCACCCGCCGTGCAGACTCGCCGGACGCCTGGAGGCTCGGCCACGTCTCGCACCTGACCGTCGCCGAGATGATCGAGGTCTTCGGCGACCGCGGCGGCGACCCCGAGCGGCCCGGCAAGCACAGCCCGCTCGATCCGATCCTCTGGCGCGAGGCGCGCCTCGGCGAGCCGCACTGGGACGGGGGGACCCTCGGTCCCGGCCGTCCGGGATGGCACATCGAGTGCACTGTGATCGCACGGAAGTTCCTCCCAGCCCCGTTCACGGTCCAGGGGGGCGGTTCGGATCTCGCGTTCCCGCACCACGAGATGGGGGCCGGCCACGCCTGGAGCATGGACCACGTGCC
Source organism: Sinomonas sp. B1-1 (assembly GCF_050474465.1). NCBI lineage: Bacteria > Bacillati > Actinomycetota > Actinomycetes > Micrococcales > Micrococcaceae > Sinomonas > Sinomonas sp. B1-1. Next base: position 338,057 of record NZ_JBCHVF010000001.1, read on the forward strand.
CCTCGCCCGGCACTTCGCCCACACGGGCATGGTGGGCTACGAGGGCGAGAAGATGAGCAAGTCCCGCGGAAACCTGGTCCTGGTGTCGAAGCTCCGCGCCGCCGGCGTCGACCCCGCCGCGATCCGCCTCGCGATCCTCGCCCACCACTACCGCTCCGACTGGGAGTGGACCGACGAGCTGCTCGACGCCTCGGTGCGCCGGCTCGAGAACTGGCGCGGCGCCGTCGTGCGCGCCCTGCCCGGCTCGGCCGAACCGCTCCTGGCGGAGATCCGCGGTGCCCTCGCCGATGACTTGGACGCACCGCGCGCCCTCGCTGCGGTCGACAAGTGGGCCGACGACTGCGCGGCCAGCACTCCGGGCGGCCCGGAGACGGACGACGGCGCGCTGGTCACCGCGGCGGTCGACGCGCTGCTCGGCGTGGCGCTCTAGCCGCGCCGGAGCGCGCTCAGCCGAGGTCGCGCCCAGGGCCTTCCTTGCCGCGGCGCTTGAGGTACCGCTCGAACTCCCTGGCGATCGACTCGCCCGTGGCCTCGGGGAGGTCCGCCGTGTCCTTGGCCTCCTCGAGCTGGTGGATGTAGGCGGCAACCTCTGGGTCCTCGGTCGCGAGCTCGTTGACGCCGCGCTCCCACGCCTCGGCGTCCTCGGCGAGCTCGTTCGTGTCGAGCGGGATCTGGAGCATCTCCTCGATCCGGTGGAGCAGGGCCAGCTGCGCCTTGGGGGACGGCGCCTGGGCGACATAGTGCGGCACGGCCGCCCACAGGGACACCGTCGGCGTGCCCTGATGGTCCGCGGCGTCGGCGAACACCCCGACGATCCCCGTCGGCCCCTCGTACTGGGACGCCTCGAGGGAGAGCCGCTCGCGCAGTTCCTCGTTCTCGCTGGTTGCCGTCACCGGGATGGGCCGCGAGTGCGGCACGTCGGCCAGCAGCGCCCCGACCACCACGAGGTAGTCCACCTCGAGGTCCTCCACGTACTCCAGGAGCTCCTCGGTGAATGCACGCCACCGGTACGAGGGCTCGGTGCCCTGCACGAACACCAGATCGACCGGGTGGCCCGGAACGCGGGCGGTCGAGACCTTCGTGGTGGGCCACTTGATCCGCCGCCGGCCCGAACCCGAGCGGCGCACGGTCGGGCGCGTGAACTGGAAGTCGTAATAGTCGTCGGCCTCGATCGCGCCCACCTTCTGGGCATCGAACTGCCGACGCAGGAACCTCAGCGCGTCGCTCGCGGCCTCGCCGGCGTCGTTCCAGCCCTCGAAGGCTGCGAGCATGACGGTCACGCGCTCGCCCTCGGCCGGGAGCGCGAAGAGGCCCGGGTGCGGGGCCGGTGCATCGGCGTCGAACTCGTTCATCGCACCAGACTAGCGCCAGCCGCCGGAGGGCCATCGGAAGCCACCGTAGACTGGTGCATATGCGTCTTCCTGCCGACAACTCCGCCGACAGCCCTGTGTCCAGCCAGCTCGCGCCGCTCCGTGCCGTCCTGTGGGACATGGACGGCACCCTCGTCGACACCGAGCCCTACTGGATCACGGCCGAGCACGAGCTCGTCGAGCGGTTCGGCGGGAAGTGGAGCCATGAACAGGCCATGCGCCTTGTCGGCCAGGCGCTCCCGACGTCCGCCCGCCTCCTGCAGGACGGGGGCGTCCGGATGGACGTCCGCGAGATCATCGACACGCTCACCGAGCGGGTCGTCGAGCAGCTCGGCAGCGCCGTGCCCTGGCGCCCCGGTGCGCGCGAGCTCCTGGGTGGGCTCCGAGAGGCCGGCGTGGCGTGCGCCCTCGTGACGATGTCCGAGGCGCCCATGGCGCACCGCATCGTCGACCACCTGCCCGTGGGAACCTTCTCCGCTGTCGTGACCGGCGACCTCGTTGCCAACGGCAAGCCCCACCCCGAGCCGTACCTGCGGGGGATCGAGCTCCTCGACGCCGAGCTCGGCGGCCTCGAGGCGGCCGAATGCGTGGCCATCGAGGACTCGACCCCCGGCGCGACCTCCGCGACCGCCGCGGACCTGGCCACCGTCGTCGTGCCGAACGCCCTCGCGGTTCCTGTGCACCTCGGCGTGGAGCACTGGGAGACCCTCGCGGGCCGCACCCCGGCAGACCTCGCGATGACCCTCCGGGCGGCCATCGAGGCGGCGGCCGTCGGAGACCCCGCGTGAGCGGCGGCCACGAGGCCGAGAACCGGCGCGAGGGGATCCCCCTCGGACGCATCGCGGGCGTTCCCATCGTCCTCGCCTACTCCTGGTTCCTCATTGCCGGATTCACGGTGGTGGTCTACGGGCCGACGCTGCAGTCGCGGCAGCCCCAGCTCGGGGCGGCGGCCTACCTCGTAGCCTTCGCGTACGCCGTCCTGCTGCTCGCGTCGGTGCTGGTCCACGAACTCGCCCACGCCCTCACCGCGCGGGCGTTCGGCTGGCCGAGCCAGAAGATCGTGCTCAACCTGTGGGGCGGCCACACGCAGTTCGAGTCCTTCACAGCATCCCCGGGGAAGTCGGTCGTCGTCGCTCTGGCCGGACCCGCCGCGAACTTCGTCCTCGCAGGCGCGGGATGGCTCGTGGTCACGACCGTGCACCTGACCGGTGTCGCCGACATCCTCGTGAACATCTTCCTGTGGGCCAACTTCCTCATCGCGGTCTTCAATGTCCTGCCCGGCCTGCCGCTCGACGGCGGCCGCATCGTGGAGAGCGCCGTGTGGAAGGCAACCGGCTCCCAGGAGAAGGGCACCATCGCCGCCGGCTGGACCGGCCGTGCGATCGTGATCGGGCTCGTGCTCTTCGCCGTCGTGGTGCCGATGGCAAGCGGCGCCTCGCCGGACCTGCCCTTCATGATGGTCACGCTCCTCGTCGCCATGTTCCTGTGGCAGGGAGCCTCGGCATCGATCCGGCACGCGGGGTTCCGCACCCGCCTGCCCGACGTGGTCGCCGGGCGTCTGGCCGTGCCCGCGGTCGGCGTGCCGAACTTCGCCACCGTCGAGCAGGCCCTGCAGGCCGGCGCATCGGCGGGAACCGCCGTCGTGCTCTGCGCACCGGACGGGAAGCCCCAGGGCGTGGTCGACCCCAGCGCGGTCGCCCGCGTCCCCGAGACTGCATGGGCGACGACGCCGGTCACCGCCGTCGGGTACGCCCTGGCCCCGGGGGCGTACGTCCCTGACACCGCGGGCGGCCAGGAGCTCATCCAGTACCTCGCCAAGCTCTCGGGCACCGAGTACGCGGTGGTCGACGGGGCCGGGCGTGTCGTGGGGCTCCTGAACCAGCGCGACGTCGTTGCGGCCATCTCCGGCCGTCCCGCCCGCTAGTCCGGGCACCTTTGAGAAAGGACACCATGAGCCTGAGCACCCAGCACACCGCCGCGGAAGGACCCACGGGGGCGGCGCAGCGCCGCGGCCCGTTCCGTGTCGGCGAGCGCGTGCAGCTGACCGACGAGCGCGGGCGGATGAACACCATCACGCTCGCCGAGGGCGGCGCGTTCCACACCCACAAGGGATTCCTCAACCACTCCGAGATCATCGGCAGGCCTGACGGGTCCGTGGTGACGAACACGGCCGGGCACCAGTACCAGGCCCTGCGGCCGCTGCTGAGCGACTTCGTCCTCTCGATGCCGCGCGGTGCCGCTGTGGTCTACCCCAAGGACGCCGGGCAGATCGTGACCATGGCGGACATCTTCCCCGGCGCGCGCGTCGTCGAGGCGGGCGTCGGCTCCGGCGCGCTCTCCATCTCGCTCCTGCGGGCCGTGGGCGACGGCGGCTACCTCCACTCGTTCGAGCGGCGCCAGGAGTTCGCCGACATCGCACGCGGCAACGTCGAGACCATCTTCGGCGGCCCGCACCCCGCGTGGAGGATCTCCCTCGGCGACTTCCAGGACGAGGTCGTCAAGGCTGAGGAGCCCGGCAGCGTGGACCGCGTGGTGCTCGACATGCTTGCGCCCTGGGAGTGCCTCGACGCCGTGGCCACGGTCCTCGCGCCGGGAGGCGTGTGGATCAACTACGTGGCGACGGCCACCCAGCTGTCCCGGACCGCGGAGGCCATCCGGGCCGACGGCCGCTTCACCGAGCCCGACGCCTGGGAGTCCATGGTGCGCGGCTGGCACCTCGAGGGGCTCGCGGTGCGGCCCGAGCACCGCATGGTGGGCCACACCGGCTTCCTCCTCGTGGCCCGCCGGCTCGCGGAGGGGGTCGAGCCCCTCGTGCGCAAGAAGCGGAACAAGGCCGAGTTCAGCGAGGAGGACCTCAACGCCTGGACCCCCGAGTCGGTGGGGGAGCGGCAGGTCTCCGACCGCAAGCTCCGGCGCGCCGCCCGCGACGCGAGGGCCGGATCTCCCGAAGCCTGACCACCCGCTGTCCACCATCCGGAAACCCTGATGTAACTCTTCGGTTCCAAGCGCCTCCCTGACGCAGCGCGAGCGGAAAGGCGCGCTAGTGTCGTTTCATGAGGGTGCATCCGGGCAGGTTCCGGGTGCAGGGTGGCCGCAAGCCAGCCGCCCGTGTCGAAGAGGATGTGAGACGCGATGGTGGACAACGAACAGGCCGGACCGGGCCGCGAGCCCGTCCCGCCGGCTGCACATGCCGAGCAGCTGAGCATCGCGGAACGGCAGATCAACGTGCTCCGCGACAAGCTCCGGGCGGTCGACCGCCAGCTGGCCGCAGCCACCGGGAACAACTCGCGCATGACCGAGATGCTCCAGGCGGCCAAGGCCGAGATCGTCCGGCTCAAGGCCGCGCTCGAGCACGAGGGCCAGCCGCCCTACAGCTTCGGCAGCATCGTCCAGCTCAACCGCAAGCGCCCGGCCGGCGGAGCCTCGACCGCGGTCACCGACGAGAGCGTCGACGTCGTCACGTCGGGCCGCAAGATGCGCGTGGGACTCAGCCCCCTCGTCTCCCTGAACGAGCTCAGCGTGGGCCAGGAGGTCCTCCTCAACGAGGCCTTCGAGGTCGTGGCCGGCCTCGGCTTCGAACGCTCCGGCGAACTCGTGACCATCAAGGAGCTCCTCGGCAACGACCGCGTCCTCGTGATCGGACGCGGCGACGAGGAGCGCGTCCTGCGGCTGGCGGGCCCGCTCCAGCTCGAGCACCTGCGCGTCGGCGACGCCGTGGCGGTGGACAACCGTACCGGCTGCGCGATCGAGAAGGTGCCGCGCTCCGAGGTCGAGAACCTCGTGCTCGAAGAGGTGCCGGACATCAGCTACTCCGACATCGGCGGTCTCGCCTCGCAGATCGAACAGATCCGCGACGCCGTCGAGCTCCCGTTCCTCCACCCGGACCTCTACCGTGAGCACGGGCTGAAGGCGCCCAAGGGCATCCTCCTGTACGGCCCTCCGGGCTGCGGAAAGACCCTCATCGCGAAGGCCGTCGCCAATTCCCTGGCGGTCCGGGCCTCGGAGCGTCCGGGAGCGCAGGACGTCAAGAGCTACTTCCTGAACATCAAGGGGCCCGAGCTCCTCGACAAGTACGTCGGCGAGACGGAGCGGCACATCCGCCTCATCTTTTCCCGCGCCCGGGAGAAGGCCTCGGACGGCAGCCCGGTCGTGGTGTTCTTCGACGAGATGGACTCGCTGTTCCGCACCCGCGGCACGGGCGTGTCCTCCGACGTCGAGACCACCATCGTGCCCCAGCTGCTGAGCGAGATCGACGGTGTCGAAAGGCTCGACAACGTCATCGTCATCGGCGCGTCCAACCGGGAGGACATGATCGACCCCGCGATCCTGCGGCCCGGGCGGCTCGATGTGAAGATCAAGATCCACCGGCCGGACGCCGAGGCCGCGGCGGACATCTTCTCGAAGTACCTGACCGACGACCTGCCCATCCATGCCGAAGACCTCGCCGAGCACGGGGGCGACGCCAACGCCACGGTCGGGATGATGATCCAGCGCACCGTCGAGGCCATGTACGCGACGGACAAGTCGACCGAGTACCTCGAGGTCACCTACGCCAACGGGGACACGGAGATCCTGTACTTCAAGGACTTCAACTCCGGGGCGGTCATCCAGAACGTCGTGGACCGCGCGAAGAAGGCCGCGATCAAGGACCTCCTCACGACGGGCTCAAAGGGCCTGCGCATGGACCACCTGCTGCGGGCTGTGGCAGACGAGTTCCGCGAGCATGAGGACATGCCCAATACGACGAACCCCGACGACTGGGCACGGATCTCCGGCAAGAAGGGCGAACGGATCACGTACATCCGCACGATCGTCCAGGGCAAGGGCGGCAGTGAGCCCGGCCGGACCATCGAGACCACGCCGAGCACCGGCCAGTACCTGTAGGGAGCCGCATGAGCAGCGAGACCACCCCGTCCCTCCCCGCGGGGGGAGCCCTGCGGGTCATGGGCTCGGAGACGGAGTTCGGCATCCACGCGCCCAGCACTCCGGCCGCGAACGCGACCTACCTGTCCTCCCAGGTCATCGCGGCGTATGCGCGGCTGACCCGGCAGGCCAACGCGGCCGACTCGGGCACCCGCTGGGACTACACCGACGAGACGCCTCTGCGCGATGCGCGCGGGTTCACGGTGCCCCGGGCCGAGGCGACGCCCGACCAGCTCACGGACGCCGAGCCGATCCTGACCGCCGAGGCCGTTGCCTTGGCCCACGGCCCGGCGGAGATCGAGCTCGACGGCGACCAGGAGCCGGCGCTCATGAACCTCGTCCTCGGCAACGGGGCGAGGCTCTACGTCGACCACGCCCACCCCGAGTACTCGAGCCCGGAGGTGACCAACCCGAGGGACGCCCTGGTGTGGGACCTCGCGGGCGACGCCGTGGCCCTCGCGGCCGTACGCGCGCTCGCCTCGGGCGGGGAGCGGGTTCCTCCCGTGAACCTGTACAAGAACAACACCGACGGGAAGGGCGCCTCGTACGGCTCCCACGAGAACTACCTCGTGCCCCGGTCGGTGCCCTTCGCGGACCTCGTCGCGGGCCTGACACCCTTCTTCGTCTCACGCCAGCTCGTCTGCGGCACAGGACGCGTGGGCCTCGGCCAGGACGGGACCGGACGCGGCTACCAGGTGTCCCAGCGAGCGGACTACTTCGAGGCCGAAGTCGGCCTCGAGACGACCATGCGCCGGCCCATCATCAACACCCGGGACGAGCCGCACGCCGTCGCGGACAAGTACCGGCGCCTGCACGTCATCGTCGGCGACGCGAACGTGAGCCATGTGGCGAACTACCTCAAGTTCGGGACGACGGCCCTCGTCCTCAGCCTCATCGAGGCGGGCCGGGCGCCGAAGATCGACATGCACGAGCCGGTGGACGCCATGCACCGCCTCAGCCACGACACGTCCCTGACCGAGACGGTCCGGCTCATCGACGGGCGGCGCCTGACCGGCCTCGAACTCCAGTGGGCCTACTTCGAAGCGGCGGCGAAGCTGGCCGCGGACGAGGGCGTGGCCTCCGAAGAGGGCGGCGACGGTCACACCGCGGAAGTCCTCCGGCACTGGGAGCGGGCACTGACGGACCTCGGCGGCAATCAGGACGCCGCGGCGCGGTACGTCGAATGGCTCGCCAAGCTCCGCGTCCTCGAGGGCTACCGGAACCGCGACGGCCTCGAATGGGGGGACGCCCGGCTCGGGCTCGTCGACATCCAGTGGTCGGATGTGCGGCCCGAACGCGGCATCGCCCTGAGGCTCGCCGCGCGCGGCTCCCTCGAGACGATGACGGATGCCGCTGCCGTAGCTGCCGCCGTCGTCGAACCCCCCGTCGACACGCGCGCGTGGTTCCGCGGCACGAGCATCAAGAGGTTCCCCCGCAGCGTCGTGAGCGCGAGCTGGGACTCCGTGGTGTTCGCCCCGCCCGGCAGCTACCGGCTCCAGAGGGTGCCCACGCGCGAGCCGCTGCGGGGGACGAAGGCCCTCACGCATCGGCTCTTCGACGAGCACGAGAGCATCGAGGACTTCCTCGCGGCGCTGCTCGGGGACCGCCGGACGTAGGCCGCTGACGCGGTTCGCGCCGCTCCGTGACACGCGCGGGAAAAGTGACAGTATAGGGAGCAGAAGGGGTCTTTCGGGACCGAGGCGCCGCCGCCCCGGCAGCGCCACAACGCAAGGAGGCGGCCATGGCCGGTCAGGAGCAGAAGAGCACGCAGCCACGCGGTGAGGAAGAGGCTGTCGACACCGACGCGCCCGCACCCGCCGCTCCCGCTGGCGCGCAGGACACCGCGAGCACCCAGGGCGTGGATGACCTTCTGGACGAGATCGACAACGTCCTCGAGACCAACGCTGAAGAGTTCGTCCGCGGCTTCGTCCAGAAGGGCGGCCAGTAGGCCCCGGTATGAACGACTTCCTCGCTGAACGCGTTGTTGCAGGCGCGACCTCGTCATTCACCGAGCATCTGGCGGCAACAAGACCAGATCTCCTTCCCTATACCCGCAGCCTGCCCGTCGACGCCTCGGCGGTGGCCCCCCATGCCACCACGATCGTCGCGCTCGCGTTCGCCGGGGGAGTCCTGATGGGCGGTGACCGGCGCGCGACCATGGGCAACATCATCGCGAGCCGGCACATCGAGAAGGTCTTCCCCGCCGACCGGTTCTCAGTGCTCGGCATCGCGGGGACTGCCGGGATCGCGATCGACATCGCGCGCCTCTTCCAGGTCGAACTCGAGCACTACGAGAAGATCGAGGGCACGCTCCTGAGCCTCGAGGGCAAGGCCACCCGCCTCGGGGCGATGGTCCGCGGAAACCTCCCGCTCGCGCTTCAGGGTCTCGCCGCCGTACCGCTCTTCGCCGGCTTCGACCTCGAGAGCGGTGTGGGGCGCCTGTTCTCCTACGACGTCACGGGCGGACGGTACGAGGAGATCGAGCACCACTCCGTGGGCTCCGGCTCGATGTTCGCCCGCGGCGCTCTCAAGAAGCTCTGGCGGCCCGGGCTGTCGGAAGAGGACGCCGTCCACGTGGCCGTCGAGTCGCTCTACGATGCGGCGGACGACGACTCCGCCACTGGCGGACCCGACCCCGTCCGTCAGCTGTGGCCCGTTGTCTACACCGTGACGCGCTCGGGAAGCCGGCGTGTCAGCGAACGGGAGCTCGCGACCATCGCGGCGGACGTCATCGCCCAGCGGAGCACCGCAGGACGGGAGGCCTGACATGACCCAGCCGTTCTACGTCTCGCCCGAGCAGCTCATGAAGGACCGGGCGGACTTCGCCCGCAAGGGCATCGCACGGGGCCGCTCCGTCGTCGTGGTCAGCTGCCGCGACGGCATCGCCCTCGTCGCCGAGAACCCGTCGCCGTCCCTGCACAAGATCGGCGAGATCTACGACAAGATCGCCTTCGCCGCGGTCGGCAAGTACAACGAGTTCGAGAGCCTGCGCCAGGCCGGCGTGCGGTACGCGGACGTCCGCGGGTACTCCTACGACCGCGAGGACGTCACCGGACGCGGGCTCGCGAGCGTGTACGCGCAGAGCCTCGGGGCCGTCTTCACGGCGGAGCAGAAGCCCTTCGAGGTCGAGCTCACCGTTGCCGAGGTCGGCAGCGACACCGACCACGACCACCTCTTCAGACTCACATTCGACGGCTCGATTGCCGACGAGCGCCGCTTCGTCGTCATGGGCGGCGCCGCCGAGCGAGTCGCCGAGGCTGTGATCGACGGGTGGACTTCCGAGGCCTCCTTCGGGGAGGCGATCAGGCTCGCGGCCCGCGCGCTCCGCGAGGACCGTACCGAGCCGCTGACCTTCGAGGTGGCGGTGCTGGACCGCGACTCCGAGACCGCGCGCGGCTCGCGGCGCGCCTTCCGCCGGGTCTTCCCGGACGAGCTGGCCGGGATCCTCGACGGCGACGACGCGCTCGGCGCGCCGGGACGGGCCTGAGCCGTGGACCGCAGGATATACGGCGTCGAAACAGAGTTCGGGATCGCCTACTCGAGCCCCCAGGGCCGGCCGCTGGCGCCGGAGGAGGTGGCACGGTACCTGTTCCGCAAGGTCGTGAGCTGGGGCAGGTCCTCCAACGTCTTCCTCGGAAACGGCTCCCGCCTGTACCTCGACGTGGGCTCGCACCCCGAGTACGCCACTGCCGAGTGCGACGACGTCGCGCAGCTCATCGCACACGACCGCGCGGGGGAGCGCATCCTCGTCGACCTGATCCAGGAGGCCGAGTCGCGGCTGGCCGAGGAGGGCTTCGACGGCCACGTCTACCTCTTCAAGAACAACACGGACACCGCCGGGAACTCCTACGGGAGCCACGAGAACTACCTCATCCCGCGCCGCACCGAGTTCTCGCGCCTTGCCGAGGTGCTCATCCCGTTCCTCGTCACGCGACAGCTGCTGTGCGGCGCCGGCAAGGTCCTCCGCACCGCCCAGGGACCTGTGTACGCGTTCTCCCAGCGCGCAGACCACATCTGGGAAGGCCTGTCGTCGGCCACCACCCGATCCCGACCCATCATCAACACCCGGGACGAGCCGCACGCCGACGCAGAGCACTACCGCAGGCTCCACGTGATCGTCGGGGACTCGACGATGTCCGAGACCACGACCATGATGAAGCTCGGCACCGTGGACCTCGTGCTCCGCATGATCGAGGCGGGCACCATCATGCGGGACATGCGCATGGAGAACCCCATCCGCAGCATCCGCGAGATCTCCCACGACGTCACCGGGGCGGCCCCGATCCGGCTCGCGAACGGGCAGCAGACCACGGCCCTCGCGATGCAGCGGACCTACCTGGAGAAGGCCCAGAAGTTCGTCGTCGAGAACGGGGCGCACACCCCGCACGTCGAGCGCATCCTCGGACTCTGGGAGCGCACGCTCGACGCGATCGAGAGCCAGGACACGCGGGGCATCGACACCGAAGTGGACTGGGCCATCAAGAAGAAGCTCATCGACCGGTACTGCGAGAGCCACGGCGTGGACCTCGACTCGGCGCGGGTCGCACAGCTGGATCTGACCTACCACGACATCAGCCCGGACCGCGGGCTGTTCTTCCTCCTGCAGAGGCGCGGGGCAGCGGCGCGCGTCGTCGACGAGGCGGCGATCGGCAACGCGGTCGAGAACCCGCCGCAGTCCACGCGGGCTCGGCTGCGCGGCAGGTTCGTCAAGGCGGCGCAGGCTGCCGGCGTCGACTACACCGTCGACTGGGTCCACCTCAAGCTCAACGACAGGGCCCACCACACGATCCTCTGCAAGGATCCGTTCGCCAACGAGGACCCCCGAGTCGACGAGCTCCTGGACACGCTCAGGCCCTTCACAGGCTGAAACGGTAGGCTTGGACAGGCCATATCGGCCTGTCCGCCGCCACCGTGGAGTGGCGGGAACCCCCACAGGAAGTTGATCAGTGCGCCGAATCATCGCCCTGCTGCTGCCGCTTGCCCTGCTCGTGGCCGGCTGCGCGAGTACCCCGTCCGCCCCCTCGCCGTCCAGCGCCGGGCAGGTCGCAGCCCTCGACTCGCTCAAGGTGACCCCCGGGGACAAGGCCCCGGCCGTGGACTTCGCCAAGCCCCTCGCCGTCAACGAGGAGACGATCAAGGTCGTCCAGGACGGCGACGGCGACGCCGTCAAGGCAGGCCAGACGGTCGAGATCGGCTACGTGGCGCTCAGCGGCGCCGACGGCACCGTCTACGAGGACACGTTCTCCTCGGGGAACACCGAGAAGCTCGAGCTCTCCGACGAGCTCAAGTCCGGCAACGCCGCCGTGTACAACGGGTTCGTCGGGGCCAAGGTGGGCTCCTACCTTGCCTACGCGACCCCCGCCCAGGCGAGCCAGGCGCAGGCCGGCGCGTCGCCGTCGGCCTCACCGTCCGCCGCGCCGTCCTCGACGCTGCTGGTCATCAAGGTCATCTCCGCCAAGGACACCCCCCAGCCGCTGTCCAAGCCCGAGGGCGACACGGTCACTGACCTCCCCGCCGGCCTCCCCAAGGTCACCCAGGACGACAAGGGCGTTCCGCAGATCGACGTCGCCGGCGCAGCGAAGCCGACCGCGCTCGTCTCGCAGGACCTCATCAAGGGCCACGGCGACGCCGTCAAGGAGACCGACTCCATCGTCGCGAACTACGTCGGCGTGAACCTCTCCGACGGCACCAAGTTCGACTCGAGCTACGACCGCGGCCAGAGCGCGACCTTCAGCCTCCAGGGAGTCATCCAGGGCTGGACGAAGGGCCTCGCCGGCAAGACCGTCGGCTCCCGCGTGCTCCTCGTCATCCCGGCCGCCCTCGCCTATGGTGATCAGGGGCAGGGCCAGGCCAAGGGTGACCTCGTGTTCGTCGTGGACATCCTGGGCATCAAGTAGCCTTCAGCGCATCACCCGACCCAGCACCTACACCAGGGAGGCACCATGTCCTTCGGACAGCGCCAGTACGACCGCCAGAAGCCCGAGATCGAGTTCCCGGAGGGCGACGTCCCGACCGAGCTCAAGATCGTCGACCTCATCGAGGGCGACGGCCGCGAGGCCACCGCAGGCGACACCGTCTCGACCCACTACGTGGGCGTCGCCTGGTCCACCGGCGAGGAGTTCGACTCGTCCTGGAACCGCGGCACCCCGCTCGACTTCCGCGTCGGCGTCGGCCAGGTCATCCAGGGCTGGGACCAGGGGCTCCTCGGGATGAAAGTCGGCGGCCGCCGCCGCCTCGAGATCCCCTCGGAGCTCGCCTACGGCTCCCGCGGGGCCGGCGGCGCGATCAAGCCGAACGAGGCGCTCATCTTCGTCGTGGACCTCGTCGGCGTGCGCTGAGGCGCGGCACCGCACGACGGCGGGCGGCGGGCAGCGTGTGCTGCCCGCCGCCCGTTTCGCTATAGCCTGCTGAAGTGTCCGAAGCGAAGACATCACGCCTCCTGAACCTGCTCATCGCGCTGCTGCACACCGAGCTGGGCCTCTCGCGCGACCGCATCCTGCGCGACATCTACGGGTACGACCCGGCTTTCGGGGACGAGCCGGACGACGAGGACCCCGAGAAGGTCGCCGTGCTGCGCAAGTTCGAACGGGACAAGAACGACCTGCGCGCCATGGGCGCCGTCATCCTCGAGGAACAGGGCTTCGAACGCTGGGACAGCACCGAGGAGGTCCCGAAGTACCGGATCGACCCGAAGGGCTTCCGCCTCCCTCCGCAGCAGTTCACGGCCGAGGAGTCCACGTGGCTGGCCCTGGCGGCCATCGCCTGCGACGACGCCGTGGCCGCCGCCGACGCGCAGCGGGCCCTGCGGCGCCTTGAGGCTGCCGGGGCGCTTCCCGAGACTCCCCCGTCGCAGGTGCAGCCTCGCGTCCGGCTCGATCCCCACTGGCTCGCCCTCACCGACGCCGCAGCGCGCGGGGCCGAGGTCACGTTCGACTACTACGCGACGAGCAGGGGCGAGACGCGGCGGCGCCGCGTGCAGCCGTGGGGCCTGGGCCAGCGCTTCGGGCAGTGGTACCTCGCCGGGCACGACGTCGACCGGGACGGCCAGCGCGTGTTCCGCCTCTCGCGCATCCGCGGCAACGTCGTCGTGGGGGAGCCCGGCGCGTTCGCCCCGCCCGAGGAGGGAGCGCTCCAGAGTGCCCTGGACGGACTCGACGCCCTCCCCGAGCGCAGGGCGCGTCTCCGCATCGCCGAGGACCGGGCCCTCGAACTCCGCCGGCACTGGGAACCGGACGGTCCGGGACCGGCCGGGTGGGACGTCGGGGCCCTCGCATACCGCGACGTGTCCTTCGCCGCGGAACGGATCTCGGGCTTCGGCGACGCGGTCGTGGTCGAGGACCCGCCCGAACTCGCTGCCGAGGTCGTCGCGCGCCTGAGGGGCGCCCTCGACGCTCTCGGTTCCCGTGGGGCCGCAGAGGTCGCCCAGGCCCGGCCGACGCGGAAGATCACGAGCGGGCAGGAACGCCTTGAGCGGCTCATGGACCTCGTGCCCTTCCTCCTCGCCGGCCCGGTGGCGGTGGAGGACATCGCGGAGCGGTTCGGCATGACGCAGAGGCAGGTCACGCAGGCGCTCGACCTGCTGCAGGAAGCCGGCCCGATCGACTCGGCGGGCTTCCAGAGCTACATCGAGATCCTCGTCGAGGACGGGGTTGTCACGGTCGCCAACGCGGACGAGCTCGCGCGGCCGCGCCGTCTCAGCCCTGGGGAGGCGGTCGCGCTCCAGCTCGGGCTCAAGGCACTCCTGCCCTTGGCAGGACGCGAGGCGACCGACGCGCTGCTCCGTCTGGCGGACCGGGTGGGCGCGGTCGCCGTCGCCGGCGGGCAGGGCCTGCCCCAGGTGGACGTCCGCTCCGAGCCGCAGCGCAATGCCGAGCTCATCCCGCTCATCTCGTCCGCAGCCCGGGCGGGTGCGACGCTCCTGCTGAGGTACATCAACCCGACCAAGGATGAGGTGACTGAACGCCGCATCAACCCCCTCGGCCTCTTCTCGGATGGCGACCGCTGGTACGTCAACAGCTACTGCCATCGGGCGCAGGCGCGGCGCGTCTTCCGCGTGGACCGGATCGAGTCGGTCGAGGCGGCCGAACCCCTGCCGCTGCCCGAGGGCTTCGAACCGGGCACGGGCTCCGTCTTCATGCGGGGTCCCGACGACGTCGAGGTGACCATCCGGCTCGCCCCGCAGGCACGCTGGGTCGAGTCCAGCTACGAGACCGAGGACGGCCGGGATCTCGTCGACGGGAGCCGCCGAGTGCGCCTGCACGTCGCCGACCTGGCCTGGCTCCCCGCATTCCTTGCCCCGTTCGGAGGTGCCGCAGCCCTCGAGGGGCCCCCGGATGCGGTCGAAGCGGCGCGGGCCTGGCTGGTCAGCGCCCTCGCGCGGTACGGCGGTGCGACGCCGACCCGATAGTCTGGGTCCCGTGCCGTGGTGGTCGTGGGTCCTCATCTGGGTGGCGCTGAGCGCGTGCACCGTCACGTTCCTCGTGCTCGCCGGGGTCTACCTCGTGCGCAAGGGCCTCGCCCTCATGCGCGACGCGAGCGCGGCCCTCGGCGAGATCGCCGAGCGGCCACCCGCGGCGGAGGAGCCCGCCCACGACGACGAGGCCGCGGCCTCCCGCCGTGCGCCGGGCAGCGCCGTGTTCGCCGACCCGGACCTCATGCGTCGCGAGTATGAGGAGGGCCGCGAACTGCGCCGCCTCTCGCGCCGCGACAGGAGGGTTGAGCGCCGCCGCCTGCGGGGACAGCCGCAGTCGCTGCACGACCTCGGCCTCATCTAGACTTTAAGCAACGAAAGGATTCTTGTGGGACGCCTGTTTGAAAGCCCTTGGCCCATCCTCATCATCATCATCGTGGCGCTGCTCCTCTTCGCCGCTCCCAAGCTCCCGGGGATGGCCCGCAGCCTGGGCCAGTCGATGCGCATCCTCAAGTCCGAGGTCAAGGAGATGAAGAACGACGGCAAGCAGACGCCGGAGTCCTCCTCCTCGGCAAGCGAGCAGCCGGTCGAAGGCAAGGTCATTCCGCCGAAGGGCAATGACCAGGGCAACGGCTCAGCTCCGCGCGTCTGACGTGGCCTCTGCCAAGGGGCGGAAGGCCAATCCCGAAGGCCGGATGCCGCTGCTCGATCATCTCAAGGAGCTCAAGAACAGGCTGATCAAGTCCGCGATCGGTGTCCTCGTCGGCGCCGTCGCGGGCTGGTTCCTGTACGACCCGGTGCTCGAGGCGCTCCAGGAACCCGTCCGGAAGATCCAGGAGCACACCGGCGGTGTCTCCTCGGTCAACTTCAGCTCGATCGCGTCGCCGTTCGACTTCAAGCTGCAGCTCGCCATCCTCATCGGCGTGGTGATCGCCAGCCCGGTGTGGATCTATCAGGTGTGGGCCTTCGTCATGCCCGGCCTGACCAAGAAGGAGCGCCGCTACACGCTCGGGTACATGGCTGCAGGCGTGCCCCTGTTCCTCGCAGGCGTGTGGGTCGGCTGGCTCGTCACGCCGCAGGTTGTCCGTGCCCTGACGCAGTTCACCCCCGAAGGCTTCTCGAACATCATCGACGGCCGGGACTACGTGGACTTCGTCACGCGCATGCTGCTCTTCCTGGGCCTGGCCTTCCTTGTCCCGGTGCTGCTGGTCGGCGTCAACGCCGCAGGCATCCTGGCCGGCAAGACCATCCTCAAGGCCTGGCGAGTGACCGTCTTCCTGGTCTTCGTCCTCGCTGCCATCGCCGCGCCGGGCGCCGACGCGCTGTCGATGTTCATGCTGGCCGGGCCTCTCCTCATCCTCTTCTTCGCCGCGATCGGCATCTGTATCCTGAACGACCGACGCCGCGAGCGGCGCCAGCTCAAGCATCAGGAGGAGACCGACGCCGTCGCGGACACCCCGACCTCCCGCGAGGACCTCGAGAAGTTCTGAGCTCCGGCGGGGTCTAGGCTTGAGGCATGTCAGAGGCCGCCGAGAGCATGTCCCCCGCCGAACGCTACGCGGCAGCGGCCCAGCAGAGGGCGTTCGCCAAGACGGAACTCGGGGCCTTCTCCGCGACAGTCGACTTCCCGCTCGACCCCTTCCAGAAGGACGCCTGCCGGGCGCTTGAAGCCGGCAAGGGGGTGCTCGTCGCCGCCCCGACGGGCGCCGGGAAGACCATCGTCGGCGAGTTCGCCGTCCACCTCGCCCTCCGGCAGGGCCTCAAGGCCTTCTACACGACGCCGATCAAGGCCCTCTCGAACCAGAAGTACGCGGAGCTCGCCGCGGTCCATGGTGCAGAGAAGGTCGGCCTCCTGACGGGGGACACGACGATCAACGGCGAGGCGCCGGTCGTCGTGATGACCACCGAGGTCCTGCGCAACATGCTCTACGCAGACTCGGACACCCTCAACGGACTCGGCTACGTGGTCATGGACGAGGTCCACTACCTCGCCGACCGCTTCCGCGGCGCCGTCTGGGAAGAGGTCATCATCCACCTCCCGCGCGACGTCCGGCTCGTCTCGCTCAGCGCCACCGTCTCCAACGCCGAGGAGTTCGGCGCCTGGCTCGACACCGTGCGGGGCGAGACAGAGATCATCGTCTCCGAGCACCGTCCGGTGCCGCTGTGGCAGCACGTCCTCGTGGGACGCGAGCTCGTGGACCTCTTCGCGACCCGGCAGTCCTTCGAGGACCTCGCCGACGCGCACGACCACGACCGCGAAGCGGGCAGCACCAAGGGCGCTGACGACGCCGAGCCGCACGGCCGTGCCGAGGCGGCGCCGTCGGGCGAGGCATCCGTCAACGAGCTGACCGCCGTCAACCCCGAGCTGGTCGAGCTCGGCCGGCGGGAGACCCAGCAGCTGTACCGCGGCCGCTTCGGCCACGGCGGGCGCGCCCGCAGGCGGGAGGAGCGCCAGCGCGGCGAGAAGCAGTCGGCGCGGCCGGGGCGTCCGGGCGAGGGCGGGCAGCTGCCGGGCACGCGGGCGAGCCGCCCTCAGATGGTCCAGTCCCTCGAACGCCGGGGCCTCCTCCCGGCCATCGACTTCATCTTCTCGCGGGCCGGCTGCGACGCGGCCGTCCAGCAGTGCCTCGACGCCGGCCTCGACCTGACCTCGCCCGAGGAGAAGGCCCAGATCACTGCCGCCGTCGACGAGTCCGCGACGGACATCCCTCCGGCCGATCTCGCCGTCCTCGGGTTCTGGAGCTGGCGCGACGGCCTCCAGCGAGGCCTCGCAGCACACCACGCCGGGCTGCTGCCGACCTTCAAGGAGACCGTCGAGAAGCTCTTCGCGGCAGGATTGGTCAAGGTCGTGTTCGCGACGGAGACTCTCGCCCTCGGCATCAACATGCCCGCGCGCAGCGTCCTGATCGAGAAGCTCGAGAAGTTCAACGGCGAGGCCCACGTCGACATCACGGCCGGGGAGTACACCCAGCTGACGGGACGCGCGGGACGGCGCGGGATCGACGTCGAGGGCCATGCCGTGGTGCAGTGGCGGCCCGGCCTCGACCCTGCGGCACTTGCCGGCCTGGCCTCGCGGCGCACCTACCCGCTCAACTCGAGCTTCCGGCCCACCTACAACATGAGCATCAACCTGGTCGCGCAGTTCGGACGGGAGCGGGCCCGGAGCATCCTCGAGAGCTCGTTCGCCCAGTTCCAGGCGGACCGTTCGGTCGTGGGGCTCGCCCGGCAGGTGCGCAGCCGTGAGGAGTCACTCGCGGGCTACGAGAAGGCCATGACATGCCATCTGGGCGACTTCGCCGAGTACTCGCGGATCCGGCAGGAGCTCTCCGACGTGGAGAAGTTCGCCTCCCGGGAGGCGGGGCGTGCCCGCCGCTCCATGACCGTGGACTCGCTCGCCCGGCTTGTCCCCGGAGATGTCGTGGAGATCGGCGAGGGGCGCCTGTCCGGGAGCGCGGTGGTCCTCACCTCCGACACCAACGCGCGTGAGCCCCGCCCGCAGGTGCTCACGTTCGACCGGAACGTCCGCCGGATCGGCCTCCACGACATCGACGGCCCGGTCGAGCCCGTCACGCGGATCCGCATCCCCAAGAGCTTCGACGCCAAGCGGCCCAAGGACCGGCGGGACCTCGCCGCCTCGCTGCGCCACGCCGTCGAACGCGCCCGGATCGACGGGACCGACGCTCGCACGGCCGGGCGGGGGAGGCGCTCGCGGCGGGACTTCGCCTTCGCGGGCGGCTACCAGGACACCGAGCACCGGATCACCGAGCTGCGGCGGCAGCTCCGGTCCCATCCCTGCCACGGCTGCGCCGAGCGTGAGGACCATGCGCGATGGGCGGAACGCTGGTTCCGCCTGCGGCGCGAGACGGACCGCCTCGTCGCCCAGATCCAGGGCCGCACGAACACGATCGCCAAGACGTTCGACCGCGTGTGCGAGGTCCTCGAATCGTACGGCTGCCTGGTGAAGGGCGACGCGGGCCTCGAGGTCTCGGCAGCCGGCCAGCAGCTGCGGCGGATCTACGGGGACAAGGACATGCTCACCGCACTCTCCCTGCGCGGGGGTGCGTTCGACGACGTGGACGCCGCCGAGATCGCGGCGCTGGCCAGCATCCTCGTCTACCAGGCCAAGCGCGAGGAACGCGGCCTGACCCCCAAGATGCCGAGCGTGTCGCTCGACGTCGCCGTCGACGTCGTGCTGCGCGAGTGGTCCCAGCTCGAGGACGCCGAGGAGCAGCACCGCCTCCAGCGCACCGCGGAGCCCGACTTCGGCCTCGTCTGGCCGATCTACAAATGGGCACGCGGCCGGGACCTGCAGAACGTGCTCTCGGGCACGGACCTGGCCGCCGGCGACTTCGTGCGGTGGGTCCGGCAGGTCATCGACCTCCTCGACCAGCTCGCCGACGTCCCGGGCATCGAGCCTCGGCTGCGCCGCCTGTGCAACGAGGCGATCGGCCTCCTGCGCCACGGCGTCGTCGCGTACTCGGCCGTCTCGGAGTAGGCACAGCCCGTCCCCACACACCGGAAGCAGGAACACCACCATGTCCGATGAGCGCAGGCTCACCCTCTACCGCAACGGCTCCGTCTACTCGGCGGCCGACCCGTTCGCCTCCGCGATGCTCGTGGACGGGGGGACGGTCGCCTGGCTGGGCTCGGAGCAGGCCGCCACGTCCCTCCAGGACTCGACGATGGAGGTGGTCGACCTCGACGGCGCCCTCGTGGCGCCCGGGTTCGTCGACTCCCACGTCCACATCACCGACACCGGCCTCGCGCTCGGCTCCCTGGACCTCTCCGGCGTCCGCTCGGCCGGCGAGCTGCTCGACGCCGTGGCGGCGGCGCGTCGGGCCGGCGACCAGCGCGGCGTCGTCCGCGGCTACGGCTGGGACGAGTCCACGTGGTCCGATCCCGCGCTCCCCACCGCCGAGGAGCTCGCCCGCGCCGCGGGGGGCCCGGTGTTCCTCGCCCGGGTCGACGTCCACTCCGCCCTCGTGACGCCTGACCTGGTCGAGGCGGCCGGGATCGCCGGTGCCGGAAGCTCCGAGGGGCTCGACGGCGCCCTCGTCAGCCGCGACGCGCTCCCCGCCGTGCGCGCGGCCGCGCGCCCTGCCGACGATGCGGAGGTGCGCTCCCTGCAGGACCGGGCCCTGGCCTATGCCGCGTCCCGGGGCTACGTGGGCCTCGTCGAGCAGGCCTCGCCGCGCCTGTCCGGCCTGCGGGACCTCCAGCTCCTGCTCGACCGCCAGGGCGGCCAGGACGGCCAAGGCGCCCAGGACGGGCCGGCCCCGCAGGTCATGGCCTACTGGGGCCAGCTCGCGGGCTCTGCCGAGGAGGCCCGGGGCATCCTCGACGGCCTGGGAGTAGAGGTGCTCGGTCTCGCGGGAGACCTCACCGTGGACGGCTCGATCGGCAGCCGGACGGCCCTCCTGGCCGAGGACTACAGCGACGCTCCGGGGAACCGGGGAGTGGGCTACCTCTCCGCCGAGCAGATCGGCACCCACCTCGCGGCGTGCTCCGAGCTCGCCATCCAGGGCGGCTTCCACGTGATCGGCGACGCCGCCCTGCAGCTCGTCCTCGCCGGGCTCGGCATCGCTGCCGACCGCGTCGGCGCGGCGAAGGTCCGCTCCGCCGGTCACCGCCTCGAGCACGTGGAGATGGCGTCCGAGGCGGACGCCGCCGCGCTGGCCGAGTACGCGGTAACCGTGAGCGCGCAGCCCCTCTTCGACGCGACGTGGGGGCATCCCGGCGGCCTGTACGAGGCGCGGCTGGGGGAGCGGAGGGCAGGCATGAATCCCTTCGTCCGGTTCTACTCGGCGGGGGTGCCGATCGCCTTCGGCTCGGATTCCCCCGTGTGCGCCCTCTCCCCGTGGGAGAGCGTGCGCGCGTGCCTCACCCACTCGGACCCCGCGCAGCGGATCTCCGCCCGGGCTGCGTTCATCGGCCACACGCGGGCCGCGTGGCGCGCCGCACGGCACAGGAACCCCCTCATGGGCCAGCTGGTGCCCGGTGCGCCCGCAAGCTTCGCAGTGTGGAAGGCGGACGAGCTCATGGTGCAGGTCGCCGACGAGCGCGTCGCGGCCTGGAGCACCGACCCCAGGGCCCGCACCCCGCTGTTGCCGGCCCTTGACAGCGATCGCCTGCCGGAATGCCTCCAGACCGTCCACGAGGGCCGGGAGCTGTTCCGCGTCCCGGGCTTCGGACGGGTGGTTGACACAGCCCGGTGACCCCGTAGGATCGTTGTTCATCGGGTCTTTCAGGGCCCGCGGCTGGCCCGGTCCCGCCAGTGCTCTGTGGGGGACGAGGCACGAGGGCAGGCCTGTGCGTCCGTAGAAAACAGTCGGGGGACTGACCAGCTGCCAGCCCCGCGTACTGGCCCGAAGACGCGTGGGCCTGCCCGGGCCATCGCCGGGCCCTCTGGGCTGTACCCCCTGCCGCGCTGGCTATAATGGGCACTTGTGCCCCCCGGGGCGCCTGCTTCTTCCAGCCCCCGAAAGGCCGACTGCGTGCGCATCCTGACGATCATCCCGACCTACAACGAGCTCGAGTCGCTTCCGAAGACGTTGGGCCGGCTCCGGTCGGCCGTCCCCGCCTCGGACGTTCTGGTGGCGGATGACAACAGCCCCGACGGGACGGGCGCACTCGCGGACACGATCGCAGCGGAGGACCCGCAGGTCCACGTCCTGCACCGCAGGGGCAAGGAGGGCCTCGGAGCCGCCTACATCGCCGGGTTCCGCTGGGCGCTCGAGCGGGGCTACGACGTCGTGGTGGAGATGGACGCCGACGGCTCCCACCAGCCCGAACAGCTTCCCTCCCTCCTGAAGGCCGTGGGCGACGGCGCCGACCTCGTGATCGGCTCCCGCTGGGTCACGGGCGGCTCCGTGGTCAACTGGCCGTTCTACCGCCAGCTCATCTCCCGCACCGGCAGCACCTACGCCCGGCTCATGCTGGGGCTGAAGCTCCGGGACATCACCGCCGGCTACCGCGCGTTCCGGCGCACCACGCTCGAGAAGCTCGACTTCGACACCATTGAGTCGCGCGGCTACGGGTTCCAGGTGGACCTCGCGAACCGGGTGGCGAAGATGGGCCTCAAGGTCGTGGAGGTGCCGGTGACCTTCGTCGAGCGCGAACTCGGCTCCTCGAAGATGAGCGGGAACATCGTCGTCGAGGCCATGGTCAACGTCACCAGGTGGGGCCTGGCCGAGCGCTGGCGCCAGATCACGCGCCGCGGCCAGCGCTGACCGGCCCGAGCCGAGCCGCTCGAGCAGACACAGAGAGAGGGCGGGAACCATACGGTTCCCGCCCTCTCTCTGTGTGTCTGCTGCAGTGCGTCAGCCGACGCGCTCGCCCCGCCTGCTGCGGAGGAGCGTGAGCCGGTCGGCGAGGATCTGCTCGAGCTCGGGAATTGAACGGCGCTCGAGGAGCATGTCCCAGTGGGTGCGGACGGCCTTCTCGTTGGTGTCGGTCGGGCGCTCCCCGTCCACGAGGAAGGCTTCCTTGCCGGTCTTGGACGTCCAGACCGGCGGGATCTCTGCTTCGGAGGAGAACGTGACGAACACCTGCTCGCCGTCCTCGCAGCGGTACTCGACGCGCTGCCGCGGGGCGGGCTCGACGCCTGCCTCCGTCTCCATGGACTGTGCACCCAGGCGCATGCCGCGCAGGCTGCGGTCGCTCATGTCTTCTCCCTCACGTTCTGCCGGGCACGGCCATAGCCCGACTCAGATCCCAACGTCTTCCGGGGCCGGCATGTTCCCAGCGGCCCGGGCGGACGTTCCATTATAGGCGGTCGACGCCGGCGGGCCCGGCTACGGCTCGTCCGTGCTGCCGTCGTGCTCGTCGAGCTGGCGCGCCGCGTGGTGGCGCAGGATGCCCTCCGCCTCGGCGTCGAGCTCGGACGGCTTCGAAGCCTCGGCGACGAAGGCGCGCGCGTCCTCCTCGAGGGACCCAGTCGACTCGACGCCGTCGGTCGGACCCGCAGTCCCGTCGGACGGTGCCGGTGCAGTTGCCTCCACCGAGGCGTACGACGGCGCCGGCTCGGCCGCCGCCTCGTCCTCGCCGGTCCCGGTGGCCGGCCGGGCGACGTTCCCGAGCACGCTCCCGATCCCCTTGAGCGCGTCGCCGACCTCGCTCGGGATGATCCAGAGCTTGTTCGAGCCGCCCTCGGCGATCTTGGGCAGCGTCTGCAGGTACTGGTATGCGAGCAGCTTCTGGTCGGGGTTGCCGCGGTGGATCGCGTCGAAGACCTTCTGGATCGCCTGTGCCTCGCCGTCGGCCCGGAGCACGGCGGCCTTGGCCTGGCCCTCGGCCTTGAGGATCTGCGACTGCCGCTCGCCCTCGGCGGTGAGGATCGCGGACTGCTTCGTGCCTTCCGCGGTGAGGATGGCCGCGCGCCGGTCGCGCTCGGCACGCATCTGCTTCTCCATGGAGTCCTGGATCGAGTGGGGCGGATCGATCGCCTTGAGCTCGACCCTCGACACGCGCAGCCCCCAGCGGCCGGTGGCCTCGTCGAGGACCCCGCGGAGCTGGCCGTTGATCTGGTCGCGCGAGGTGAGCGCCTCTTCGAGGTTCAGGCCGCCCACGACATTGCGGAGCGTCGTGATCGTCAGCTGCTCGACTGCCTGGATGTAGTTGGCGATCTCATACGTCGCAGCCCGCGGGTCCGTGACCTGGAAGTACACGACCGTGTCGATCGAGACGACGAGGTTGTCCGACGTGATGACGGGCTGCGGCGGGAAGGAGACGACCTGCTCGCGCAGGTCCAGCAGCGGCAGGAGACGGTCGACGAACGGGATGAGCAGGGTCAGCCCCGGGCTCAGCGTGCGCTGGTACTTGCCCAGACGCTCGACGACGCCGGCCCTCGCCTGCGGGATGATCCGCACCGCACGGACCAGGACGGTCAGGACGAACAGGATGACCGCCGCGACGACGACCAGGAGAAGGATGCTTCCGGCGTCCATGGTTCCCCCTTCGATGAGTAGGAGTGCCTAGCTTCGGTAGGGCGAGGTGGCCTCGCCCGGGGCCACGACGGCGGTGGCGCCGTCGATCGCGACGACCGTGACGACGTCGCCCGGGATGAACTCTCCGCGCTGGGCGCGCGCGGTCCAGACATCGCCGCCGATCTTGACGAGCCCGTGGGCCGAGTCGACGGCCTCGAGCACCGTCGCCGACGAGCCGACGAGCCGGTCGATGTTCGTCCGGACATCCTCGATGCCCGGACGCATGTGCCGCATCGCCACGGGACGGACGAACGCGACCATCCCCACCGAGACGGCGGCGAACACGACGCCCTGGAGCCAGACCGGACCGCCGAGGAGCGCCGTCACGAGCCCGGCGAGGGCGCCGCCGGAGAGCATGATGAAGACGAGGCTCAGGCTCAGCATCTCGATCCCGCCCAGGACGAGGGCCAGCACGAGCCACACCATCCATGCGTTCTGCTCGAACCAGTCCATTCCTGCCTCCCCGTGCAGCGCCTCTGCTCTCACAGTAGCCCAGTCCGGTGGCCCGTGGAGGGCCGGCGCGGAGGCCCTTTCCGGGCCTGCTCAGACGGTGATCAGCGGGACGTCCGCTGGCCCAACGGACCAGCTCGTGGAGGCCGCGCGGAGCGCGGCCACCGCGTCGGCGAGATCCTCCGGCGAGGCGGTGCAGGGCAGCCTGAGGCGGTGCTCGAAGGCGCCGTCGAAGCCGAAGCGCGGGCCGGCGGTCAGGGCGAACCCCTCGGGCGTGTGCGGCCACGACGAGCCGGGACGAGGACAGGGGCGAGCAGCTCGGCTGCGACGAGCTGCTCGAAGACCGGGGTGCCGAGGAGGGCCGTCGTCTCATCGGCCACGAGGAGGGTCCCGTGACGATCGGCGAGGCGCGCGAGCCGCTCCCGGCCCTCGGGCGCCAGGCTCGCGCCGGTGGGGTTCTGGAAGTCGGGCATGACGTAGGGCACGGTGGGCGGTGCGGCGGCGAACGCCTCCTCCGTCGCCTCGAGGTCCCAGCCGTCCGGGCTGACCGGGATCCCCACGAGCTGCGCCTTGGGGGCGAGGGAGCCCGAGCAGCTCATACCCGGACCCGCCGAGCTCGGCCCCGATCTGCGCGGCGGCACGCCCATAGCACTCTTCCACGACTCCGCCAGCAGGCATGGCGGCCTTGCTGAGGTCCAGGATTCCGGAGGCGTTCGGGGCAGGCAGTGCAGGGCAGGCGGCCGGCGGCGAGAGGAGGCCGAGCTTTGCGAGGAGGCCAATCGCCGGGCAGGATCGTCACCATGCACCGACCCAGCGCACTCGCCACGGCCTTCCTCACCAGCCCGCGCCTCGCCGTCCGGCTTGTCCGCCTCTACGCCGGGCTCGCAGGGTACGGGCTCGCGATCGCCCTCCTGCTGCGCTCGGGCCTCGGAGCATCCCCGTGGGACGTCCTCGGCCAGGGAATCGCGCTCGCGACCGGCATGAGCTTCGGCGCCGCGACCATCGCGATCAGCGCCGTGGTCCTCGTGCTGTGGGCGCCGCTGCGCGAGCGGCCCGGGTGGGGGACCCTCTCCAATGCGGCCCTCGTCGGGGTCTTTGCCGACCTCGGGCTCTCGTGGGTTCCGGCGGCGAGCGGGCTCGCGCTCCAGTCGCTCACCTTCGCCGGCGGGCTGGTCCTGCTGGCGGCCGCTTCCGCGCTCTACCTCGGCGCAGGCCTGGGCGCGGGGCCCCGCGACGGCCTCATGACCGGGCTGGTCCGCCGGACGGGGTGGCCTGTGTGGGCCGTGCGATCGGGCATCGAGCTCAGTGTCGTCGCCCTGGGATGGCTGCTGGGCGGGACGGTGGGGGTGGGCACGGCCGTCTTCGCGTTCGGCATCGGCCCGCTCATCCAGGTCGCCGTGCGCCTCTTCCGCGTGGACCTCGCCAGGCCCCGCACGACGGCGGCGCCCCGGCCCGAGCGGGTCAGCGGCGCCGCAGCACGCTGAGCTCCATGGCGGCCGTCGCGGCGACTGGCTCGTCCCCGAGGACTGCCAGCAGGTCGTCCCGCGAGTGGTGGTGCCCCGCAGGGCCCATGAGCGCCAGATCCACGGCCGCCTCGTGCGTGAGCGGCAGGGCGAAGGCGAGCCGCGTGCGCGAGACCGGCTCCCAGTGCTCCGAGGCCTCCCGTTCGAGCGCGTCGGCCTTGCCCTCGGGCACGTCCAGCATCGGCAGCCGGCCGCGCAGCTCGGCCAGATGCCCGGGAAGCGGCGTCACGACGCACAGCAGGCCGCCGGTGCGCGTCACCCGGGTGAACTCGGGCAGGTTGCGGGGAGCGAAGACGTCCAGGACGGCGTCGACGCTTGCGTCGGCCAGGGGGAGGCGCCTCCAGAGGTCCCACACGACGGCGGCGACGCCCGGGATCTTCGCAGCGCGCCGGAGGGCGTGGCGGGAGAGGTCGAGCGCGACGGCGCGGGCACGCCGTCGTCCGTCTGCCCGGTGCGCGGCGAGCACGGCGGCGAGGTAGTAGCCGGTCCCCGCGCCGGCATCGAGGACGGCGGCATCATCGGGCAGGGCCGCGCAGGCGTGCGCGAGGGCGTCGGCGGCGGGCGCGTAGTGGCCGGCTGCGAGGAAGCGCTCGCGCGCCAGGACCATCTCCGCGGTGTCGGGGGTGAACCTGCTCCCGCGGCCCGTGAGGAAGTTGACGTAGCCCTGCCGCGCGGCGTCGTACCGGTGGCCTGAGAGGCACACGAGCGACCTCGCGCGGCTCTCCCCGCCGTCCCATGCCGAGCCGCACTGGGGACAGAGAAGGAGGTCCTGGGCGTCCGAGAGCATGGTGCCCATCGTAGGCCCGCCGCTAGAAGCCGAGCTCCCGCGCGGCCCGCTCCGGGGTGGGATGCGCCCAGCGGGCCGAGTACTCGCCGTTCGAGGAGAGCGAGCGCAGCTCGGCCCTGTCCAGGTAGAGGGTGCCGTTGAGGTGGTCCGTCTCGTGCTGCATGATCCGCGCCTGCCAGCCCGAGAACTCGGCGGTCCGCGCCGCGCCGTCTGGGGCGGTCCAGCGCGCCTCGACCCGACGGGGGCGCCGCACCACGGCGGTGTAGCCGCGCACCGACAGGCAGCCTTCGTAGAAGGCGTCGCGCTCGTCGCCGAGCGGAACGCAGACCGGGTTCAGCACCGCGGAGAACGGCAGCGGCGCCCGGGATCTGGCCTGCGCGACCTCGTCGTCCACCGCCCACGAGTCCTCGACCACCGCGAGCCGCAGGGGCAGGCCGATCTGCGGCGCCGCCAGCCCGACGCCCGGTGCGGCATGCATGGTCCTGCGCATGATGTCCACGAGGGCGGCCAGCAGGGCGGCGTCGAACTGGCCGTCGAAGGGCAGCGCACGCGTGCGCAGGACCGGGTGCCCGGCCTGGACGATGGCCGGCAGGGACGCCGCGGCGACGATCTCCGCGACGGCCTCCGCCAGCCGTCCGGCGGACCACGTGCTCGTGGGGGCGGCGTGCGACGGGTGCAGGGTCATGGGCCCAAGCCTAGATCGTGGCAGATGCGGATGACCGCGTCGTACAGCTGTCCGCGGAGCGCGGGGGAGGCCGCGACTTTGACGACCCCCTCCTGCCCGGCGACGTCGAGAGCCAGCGGGATGAGGGTGCCCACCTTGTCCTCGGCGACGGCGTGGGGGTCGCAGCGGGCCGGCCGCACGACGATCTCCACACTGCTGCCCGGCACGAGGGCGAGGTCGCGCGGCCAAGGTGCCCGGGAGTCCTCGGCCAGCAGCGTCGTGGACCCGACGGAGCGCAGGACGGCCGGCCCGAGGGTGCCCGGGGAGGACGCGGCCGCGCCGCCTCCGACCGCTGGCGGGCCCACCACAAGCCTCAGCGCGGCGGTGTCCGGGAAGGGTCCGGGCGCGAGCGCGTCCTCGAGGCCAAGCGTGACCGCCGCCCCGGCGCGGTCCGCGAAGCAGCGTTCGCCGTGCACCCGGGCGAGCACGCCGTGCTGGTCCTGGGCGGTCAGGAGTGCGGTGGTCCCGTCGGCGAGGGACACCCTGAGGGCAGGGAATCCGTCGCCCCCTGCGCCACAGAGCGCGGGCCCGAGAGTGGCGGGGAGGCTCTTCGTCTGGCCGCCCGGGAGCACCGTGTTCCCGGCCCACGCGGTCCCGGGCCCGAAGCGGGGATCGATGAGCTCCACCCGGGTGACGGTCGGGTCCGTTTCGGCGGCGGCCGTCAGCTGGAAGACGATCCCGCCACCGGCGTACTGGTCCCTGAACTGGTCCACCGCGGCGGCCAGGGCCGCGGCTGGGCCCGTTCCCGTGGGCGCCGGCGCCTGTGCGGGGGACGTGCAGCCGGTCGCCGCGAGGACCGCGGCACTCAGCGCAGCGAGCCTGGGCAGACGCATGCCTCCAGCGTATGGCCGCTAGCCCGCGGGGGCCACGATGCGGAGGAAGTCCTCGGCCGTGCGGGAGAGCGGGACGGCGCCGGACCACACGGCGCGCAGGACCCGTCTGAGCCGCAGCCCTTCCACGGGGACCTCCGCGAGCCGGCCGCTGCGCAGCGCGAGCTGGACGGCGAGCCGGCTCACGACGCCGGGCCCGAGACCGGCCGCGACGCTTGCCGCGAGCGCCGCGTTGCTGCCCACCTCGAACCGACGGCCCGAACCGTGCGGAGCAAGGGCGCGGTCGGTCGTCTGCCGCGTCCCCGAGCCGGGCTCGCGGACCACGAGCCCAGCCGCCGCGACCTGCGCGGGCGAGGGGCCGCCGTCGTGCGCCCACGGGTGGTCGGGGCGCACGACGACGACCAGTTCGTCCCGCCCGACCTCCAGGTAGCGGAAGCCGGTCTGGACGGTCGGGCCCTCGACGAAGCCGAGGTCGGCCGCGCCGGTGCGGAGCCGGTCGAAGACCTCGTCGGAGTTGCCGACGTCGAGGGTCGGTGCGAGCCCCGGGAGGCGCTCCTGGGCGGCGGCGAGCCACGCCGGCATGAGGTGCTCAGCGACCGTCAGGGAGGCGCACAGGTGGAGCGCGCCGCGCTCGCCCTCGAGAGCGCCCACGGCTCGGGCGACGTTCTCCGCCGCCTCGATCACCTCCGCGGCGAGCCCGGCGACCACCCGTCCGCGGTCGGTGAGGCCCGTCCCCCTCGGCGTGCGCGTGGCGAGGGCGAAGCCGGCGGACCGCTCCATCTGCTCGAGCAGCCGCGAGGCGTTGGGCTGCGCCATCCCGGTCTGCCGGGCGGCCGCGCCGATGCTCCCCTCCGACGCGATCGCCGCGAGCAGGCGGAAATGCCGCAGGTCCCAGTCCCGAACAGTCATATCACCAGCATATGGGTCCATCCGGAACCGGCGGCTACTGCGACCCCGGCCAATTCGGAACCATGGAAGGATGCCCCTGACCGAACGTGCTCCGCAGAGACTCCGGAAGGCCCGCGCCTCGTCTCTGCGCCCCGCCCTCCGCCGCTTCGCCCCCGGCGCCGGCGCCGCGCTCGCCGGGGCAGTCCTCGCGGCAGGCGTCGCCGTGGTCCTGCCGGGTACCAGCGCGCTGCTGGCGGCGATCGCGCTCGGCCTGGTCGCCGGAAACGTGGGTCTGCTTCCCGGCTGGGCAGGGCCGGGCCTCGCGCTCGCGGCGCGCGTGCCCCTGCGCCTGGGCATCGTGCTCCTCGGCCTCCAGCTCTCCCTCCCGCAGCTGGCCGCCCTCGGTTGGGGAATCCCCGTGCTGGCAGCGGCGGTGGTCTCGACGGGGCTCTTCGCGACCCTCGCGATGGGCCGGCTCCTGCGCGTGCCGCCGCGCCAGGCACTCCTGATCGCGTGCGGGTTCTCCATCTGCGGAGCGGCCGCGGTGGCGGGGGTCGAATCCGTGCTGCAGGCCGACGAGGAGGAGACGGTCACCGCGGTGGCGCTGGTGGTCCTGTTCGGCACCCTCATGATCCCGGCCCTGCCGCTCGTCGCCGCCGCCCTGGGCCTGGGGGCGGAGGTCTCAGCGGTGTGGGCGGGAGCCAGCGTCCACGAGATCGCCCAGGTGGTGGCCGTGTCAGGCGCTCTCGGGGGCGGGGCGCTGGGGCTCGCCGTGACCGTCAAGCTGGCCCGGGTCCTGATGCTCGCCCCCGTCGCAGCGATCCTCGGGTGGCGGATGAGGCGTGATGGCGCCGCGGAGGGCCGACGCCGGCCGCCCCTGGTCCCGCTCTTCGTCCTCGGCTTCGTGGCCCTCGTGCTCGTGGGCAGTGTCGTGCAGGTGCCCGAGGGGGTCAGTGCCGCGGCGCAGACGCTCCAGACCTTCTTGCTCGCGACGGCGATGTTCGCCCTGGGAGCCGGCGTCCGGATCCGTTCGCTCGCCCGGCGTGGCGGGCGTTCGCTTGCCCTCGCCGTCGGCTCGACGCTTGCTGTGGGGGTGGTCGGCCTCGCCGGTGCCCTGATCGTGGCCTAGGGTAGGACCCGCAGGAGACACCGTCGGAAACGGAGGTGCGCGGTGGGCCGTCCACGTCGAGACCACGCGCTCGGGGTCGCCTGCGTCCTCGGCGCTGCAGTCCTCTGGGGCACCACGGGCACCGCGTCGGCACTCGCGCCCGCGGTCACACCCCTCGCGATCGGCGCGGCCTCCATGGGCTTCGGCGGGATCCTCCTTGCGGCCTCCTCCTCCCGGCAGATCGCGCGCCAGCGCCGAGAGCTCGCAGGCGCCAAGGGACTGGTCGTGCTCGGCGGCGCTGCCGTGCTCGTATACGCTCTCGCGTTCTACACCTCGA
Source organism: Sinomonas sp. B1-1 (assembly GCF_050474465.1). Classification (NCBI taxonomy): domain Bacteria; kingdom Bacillati; phylum Actinomycetota; class Actinomycetes; order Micrococcales; family Micrococcaceae; genus Sinomonas; species Sinomonas sp. B1-1. The sequence goes on from NZ_JBCHVF010000001.1 coordinate 368,391, forward strand.
TGCGGCTCGCCGGCGTGGCCGTCGGCACGGCGGTGTCCATCGGCGGCGCCCCCGTCGCCGCCGCCCTGCTCGAACGGACCGTGGACGGCCGGCGGCTCTCCACCCGCTGGATCCTCGGCGCCGCCCTCGGCACTGCCGGCGCCACCGTCCTCTGCATCGCGAGAGGCGGCACCGTGGATGGCTCCTCGTCGGGTAGCACGGCCCAGACGGCCGCCGGCGTGGCGCTCGGGGCCGTCGCGGCCGCCTCCTATGCCCTCTACTCGTTCACGAGCCATCGCCTCATCCACAGGGGCATCGCGTCCAGGGCGGCGGTCGGCGCGACGTTCGGCGTGGCGGCCATCGGGCTGCTTGCCGTCCTGGCGTTCACCGGCGGTGCGTTCCTCGACTCGTGGCGGCATCTCGCCGTGGGCATCTACCTCGCGGTCGTCCCGATGTTCGCCGGCTACCTGCTGTTCGGCTGGGGACTCGCCCGGGTCGCGGCCAGCACTGCCACGACGGTCTCGCTCGCAGAGCCGATGATCGCCGCCGCGCTCGCCGTCCTCGTGGTGGGGGAGAGGCTGCCGCTCCTCGGCTGGGCCGGGATGGCCCTGATCGTCGCGTGCCTCGCCGTGCTCACGGTGCCGCTTCCCGCCGGAGCCCGCCCACGCCGTCGTGCGCTTCCCGAGCCGGCAGAAGCTCAGGGGTAGCCGTGGACCCGATCGAGGCGCTCAAGGAGATCGCGTTCTGGCTCGAGCGCGACCTCGCGCCGAGCTTCAAGGTCAAGGCCTTCCGACGCGCGGCCGAGGCGATCGGCCAGATGGCTCCCGACGACGTCGCCGCCCGCGCGCGCGACGGCAGGCTCCGGCGCGTGGCCGGGATCGGGGACCGGACGCTCGAGGTGATCCGCCAGGCGGTCGACGGCGACGTGCCCGAGTACCTGGCGGTGCTGCGCGAGCGGGCGGAAGCGGAGCCTCAGGCCGGCGGCGGCCTCGTGGCGCTCCTGCGCGGCGACCTGCACAGCCACAGCGACTTCTCCGACGGCGGGTCGCCCCCGGAGGAGATGGCCCGTGCGGCGCAGTGGCTCGGTCGCGAGTACCTCGCCCTGACCGACCACTCGCCCAACCTCACGATCGCCAACGGACTGTCCGCCGAGCGGCTCGAGGGCCAGCTGGGACTCGTCGAGGAGATCAACGCAGCCCTCGGAGACGGCCTGTGCCTCCTGACAGGCATCGAGGTGGACATCCTCGAGGACGGATCCCTCGACCAGCGGCCTGACCTGCTCGCGCGCCTGGACGTCGTCGTCGCGAGCGTCCACTCCAAGCTGCGCTCCGAGTCCGGGCCGATGACCCGGCGCATGCTCGCGGCAATCGAGGACCCGCACACCGACGTCCTCGGACACTGCACCGGCCGGCTGGTCCAGGGATCGCGGGGCACGCGGCCGGAGTCCGTGTTCGACGCCGCGCGCGTGTTCGCGGCGTGCGCGGAGAACGGCGTCGCCGTGGAGATCAACTCGCGGCCAGAGCGCCAGGACCCGCCGGACAGGCTCATCCAGGCCGCGCTCGACGCCGGCTGCCTCTTCTCGATCGACAGCGACGCCCACGCCCCGGGCCAGCTCGACTTCCCCAGACTCGGCGCCGCCCGCGCCGAGTCGAACGGCGTCCCGGCCGAGCGGATCGTCACGACGTGGCCGCTCGAGCGCCTCCTCGAGTGGACCGGCCGGCGCCGCGGCTGACGCTCCCCGGAACCGTTTGACGCCTGCGCGCCTCGGGTACGGGCTCCGGATGAGCCGTCCCGAGGAGGAAGCCATGCCGTTCACCCCCCGTACCGCCATCGTCACCGGAGCCGACTCCGGCATCGGCAAGGCGACCGCCGTTGCCCTCGCCGAGGCCGGCCTGGACGTCGGGATCACCTGGCACCGGGACCGCGACGGCGCGGAACAGGCCGCCGGTGAGGTCCGCGCCCTGGGGCGGCGCGCCGCCGTCGCGCGTCTGGACCTCACGGACCTCCCCGGCTGCGGCGACGTGGTGGACGGGCTCGCGGACGAGCTCGGCGGGCTCGACGTCTTCGTCAACAACGCCGGCACCGGCGCCAACGAGCCCTTCCTGGAGATGGACTACGAGCGCTGGCGGGGCATTGTGGCGACCGATCTGGACGGCGCCTTCGTGTGCCTGCAGCGCGCCGCCCGGCGGATGGTGGCCGCTGGGAACGGCGGCCGGCTGATTGCCGTCACGAGCGTCCACGAGCACCAGCCGCGGGTGGGGTCGTCGGCGTACGACGCGGCGAAGCACGGGCTCGGCGGCCTCGTCAAGACCATCGCGCTCGAGCTCGGCTCCCACGGGATCACCGCGAACTCCGTGGCGCCGGGCGAGATCGCGACGCCGATGACGGGCCAGGAGGACCAGGACCCCCGCGGCACCCACCGACCCGGCGTCCCCCTCGGCCGTCCCGGGGATGCGCGCGAGGTGGCAGCGGTCATCGCGTTCCTCGCCTCGCCGTCATCGGCCTACGTGACAGGGGCATCGTGGACGGTCGACGGCGGAATGCTGCAGATGGGGCCCCAGGCGGGCTCGCATCTGACCGACGACGAGTGGCGGAAGGGGTAGACCGGTCTGCATTCACGCTGTGGACTCGATCACACAATGGTCACAGCACCGTACCGGTCTAGATAGGATGGTCCGAGCAGCTCAACGAGGAACTGCCGGGGCCACCCTCATGATCACAGAGAAAGCAACGACGCATGACCTTTGAATCTCACTCCGTGACCCTCAAGATCTGGGACCCTTCGACGGTCGACCACACGCTCGAAGAGGCCATCTCCCACGTCTCCGCCAAGGCCAACGCGCACCGCGACCACGTCAAGGTGACCCGCAGCGGCCCGGACGTCTTCACCGTCCACGTCGGCGACACGCTCGTCTGACCGGAAGCCACGGTCCATGAGGGCGCCGCTCCAGCACCGCTGGGGCGGCGCCCTTCTCGTGCTGCCGCCAGTGCGAACCTGTACGGACCAAAGCCACTTCCGCCGGCTCCCGCAGTCCGCGATCGTGGGGCCATGGCAGGACCCGGTGGGGGAGCGGGGGCACGGGGCGCACGACGGCGCACGGTCGCCTCGCGCGCGCTGCTCGCCGCCATCGCGGTGGTACTCCTGGCCGCGGTCGGCCTCGCTGTCTTCGTGCTCTCGGGCCCCCGCGGCGGCCCGTCGGGAAGCCCGTCGAACGGCGGCCCCAGCCCGTCCGGCACGCCGTCGGCGTCGTTGGCCGACCTGCCGCCCGGGCCGCTGAACATCCTTGTGATGGGCAGCGATATCCGCGGGAACGCCCGGGACGCGGTGGCGAGCCAGGAGTCCGGCGGTGGCGTGGCAGACCAGCGGGCGGACATGATCATGCTCCTGCACGTCCAGGCCGACCACCGCCGGGTCTTCGGAATCTCGATCATGCGGGATTCCTGGGTCACCATCCCCGGGCACGGCCCGTCGAAGATCAATGCGAGCCTGTCCTGGGGCGGCCCGCCCCTCGTCGCGGAGACGGTCTCCTCCCTCCTGTCGGTCCGGATCGACCACTACGCCATGCTGGACTTCGAGGGCTTCAAGGCCATCACGGACGCGCTCGGCGGGGTGGACGTGGACGTGCCGGTCCCGTTCACCGCGACGTTCGACACCCACCACACCTTCAGCCCGGGCATCAACCACTTGGACGGCCAGGCCGCCCTCGAATTCGTGCGCGAGCGCTACGCGTTCCCCGACGGCGACTACCAGCGGGTGCGCGACCAGCAGGCGTTCATCCGCGGACTCATCGCCCAGCTGGTCACCACCGGCCGGGTGGGCAGCCCCGCCGAGGCGGCCGCCGCCGTCGGGCTCGCCTCGCCGTATGTGACCGCGGACCCGGGACTGGACGCCGCTGGGCTCGCCGCCCTCGGGTACGGGCTGCGCGGCCTCGACCCGGCGTCGAGCACGTTCTTCACGCTGCCGACCGCGGGAACCGGCCTCTCCGACGACGGCCAGTCGATCGTGGTGCCCGACTACCCCGGCATCGCCGCGGTCGCGGAGGCGCTCGGGTCCGACACGCTCGCGCAGTACACCGTGACCCACGGCCTCTCCTAGGACCCGCCCGGCGCATCGCGCCTAGACTTGCGCCATGCCGCATGCTGCCGACAGCCACGACCTCATCCGCGTCCAGGGCGCCCGCGAGAACAACCTCAAGGACGTGACCCTCGAGCTGCCGAAGCGGCGGCTCACCGTGTTCACCGGCGTCTCGGGCTCGGGCAAGAGCTCACTCGTGTTCGCCACGATCGCCGCCGAGTCACAGCGCATGATCAACGAGACGTACTCGACGTTCGTGCAGGGCTTCATGCCGACCATGGCCCGGCCCGACGTCGACGTGCTCGAGGGTCTCACGACGGCGATCATCGTCGACCAGGAGCGCATGGGTGCCAATATCCGCTCCACGGTCGGGACGGTGACGGACGCCAACGCGATGCTGCGGATGCTCTTCAGCCGGCTCGGGCAGCCGCACATCGGCTCCCCGCAGGCCTACTCGTTCAACGTGCCCTCCGTCAGCGGAGCGGGCGCCATCAAGACGGCGTCGGGGAAGACGGAGAAGCGCTCCTTCACCGTCACCGGCGGGATGTGCCCGAGGTGCGAGGGGACCGGCGCGGTGAGCGACTTCGACCTCACCGCGCTGTACGACGCGGAGAAGTCCCTGGCCGGGGGCGCCATCACCGTCCCGGGATACAGCATGGACGGCTGGTACGGGCGCATCTTCGCCGGGTCTGGGTTCTTCGACATGGACAAGCCCGTCAAGAAATTCACCCAGCGGGAACTGCACGACCTGCTCCGCAGGGAGCCCACGAAGATCAAGGTCGAGGGCATCAACCTCACCTACGAGGGGCTCATCCCCAAGATCCAGAAGTCCATGCTCTCGAAGGACAAGGAGGCGATGCAGCCGCACATCCGCGCCTTCGTGGAGCGGGCCATCACCTTCCAGGCCTGCCCCGAGTGCGGGGGCACGAGGCTCGCCGAGCCGGCCCGGTCGTCGAAGATCCAGGGCCTGAGCATCGCCGACGTGTGCGCGATGCAGATCACCGACCTTGCCCGCTGGGTGAGGGAGCTCGACGAGCCGTCGGTCACCCCGCTCCTGAGGGGCCTGCAGCATCTCCTCGATTCGTTCACGGAGATCGGCCTCGGCTACCTCTCCCTGGACCGGCCGTCCGGGACGCTGTCCGGGGGAGAGGCGCAGCGCACGAAGATGATCCGGCACCTCGGCTCGTCGCTCACCGATGTCACGTATGTCTTCGACGAGCCGACGATCGGCCTGCACCCCCACGACATCCAGCGCATGAACGGCCTCCTCCTGCAGCTGCGGGACAAGGGGAACACGGTGCTCGTGGTCGAGCACAAGCCGGAGGCCATCGCCATCGCAGACCACGTCGTCGACCTCGGCCCTGGGGCGGGCACCGGGGGCGGGATGATCACTTTCGAGGGGACGGTCGAGGAGCTGCGGGGGAGCGGGACGCTCACGGGGCGCCACCTCGACGACCGCGCGAGGCTCAAGGACTCGGTGCGCCCGGCGAAGGGATCGCTCGAGGTGCGGGGAGCATCGACGCACAACCTCAAGGAGGTCGACGTCGACATCCCGCTGGGCGTGCTCACCGTCGTCACCGGCGTGGCCGGGTCCGGCAAGAGCTCGCTCATCCACGGCTCGGTGGCGCGGCGCGACGGCGTGGTGGCCATCGACCAGAGCGCCATCAAGGGCTCGCGTCGCAGCAACCCGGCCACCTACACCGGCCTGCTCGAGCCGATCCGCAAGGCGTTCGCGAAGGCCAACGGCGTCAAGCCCGCCCTGTTCAGTGCGAATTCCGAGGGCGCGTGCCCCGTGTGCAACGGCGCCGGCGTCATCTACACGGACCTCGGCTTCATGGACACCGTCTCGACTCCGTGCGAGGAGTGCGAAGGCAAGCGGTTCCAGCCGGCCGTGCTGGAGTTCACGCTCAATGGCCGGGACATCGCCGAGGTGCTCGCGATGTCCGTGGAGGACGCCGAGGGCTTCTTCTCCGCCGGGGACTCGGCGATCCCCGCCGCGCATAGGATCCTGGGCCGGATGGCCGACGTCGGGCTCGGGTACCTCTCGCTCGGCCAGCCCCTCACGACCCTGTCAGGCGGCGAGCGGCAGCGCCTCAAGCTCGCGACGCAGATGGGGGAGAAGGGCGGCATCTACGTCCTCGACGAGCCCACCACGGGCCTGCACCTGGCCGACGTCGAACAGCTCCTGGGGCTCCTGGACCGGCTCGTGGACTCTGGGAAGTCAGTGATCGTGATCGAGCACCACCAGGCCGTCATGGCCCACGCGGACTGGATCATCGACCTCGGGCCGGGCGCGGGGCACGACGGCGGGCGCGTCGTCTTCGAGGGCACGCCGGCCGAGCTCGTGGCCGGGCGGGGAACGCTGACCGGCGAGCACCTCGCGAAGTACGTCGGTGCGGTCTAGGTCGGTGCCGACCCACACGGGCGGCTGCAGATGATCCGGCGCCGTGCGGTAGTCGGCCTGGCGGCCTGCAGCGCGCTGCTGGCCGCCTGCGACGTCGCGGACCGGCGGCCAGCCGCCCTCCGTGCCCGGCCGCGCGAGGTTAGTGGTCGGCTGGGGCCGGGGGAAGTCAACCTCGGTTCGCCGACCGGCCGGGAGACGGTCCTCTACGTGCCCAGCAGCGTGGCGCCGGACGCTCCAAGCCCGCTCATCGTCTCCCTCCACGGAGCCGGCAGCGATGCGCGCGACGGGGGCCTGTTCACGCAGCCGCTGGCAGATCAGCTGGGGGCGCTCATCCTTGCCCCGTCATCGCAGGGCAGGGTCTGGGACCGGAACTTCGGGACGGATCTCGCACTCATCGACGCCTCTCTCGCGGAGGCCTTTCGCCGAGCCCGCGTGGATCCCGCCCGCATCGCCATCGCAGGCTTCTCCGCGGGCGCCTCGTACGCCCTGGCCCTCGGCCTCGCCAACGGAGGCCTCTTCAGCAGGGTCATGGCCTTCTCGCCGGGGTCCGTGCCGGACGGAGGGCGGCAGGGGAAGCCGCGCCTGTTCATCACGCACGGGGTCGACGACGAACTCCTTCCCATCGACCGCGCCAGCCGACGGATCGTGCCCGCCCTGCGCAGCGAGGGGTACGACGTCGCCTATGACGAGTTCGACGGCGGCCATACTGTCCCGCCGGTGGAGTTGGCGCGGGCCGCTGACTGGTTGGGATGGTGACGTGCCAACGCCGAGCGTCGCCACGTCGCGACACCGCGTCGGCAGGGCGTAAAGGGCGATTCCCAAGGCGCCGATAATGCAGATTCCGTCAACTAGCCGCTGGCTGTGAGGTTGGGGGGTGCTCCAAATCCGGAGTCTCCCATTTCAGTTGATCCGCCTTTGGAGTTCAATTGAGTCTTTCGTCGAAGCTGATGGCGAAGACATTCATGGCCGGCTTCCATCGGGTGGACCATCGTGCCCTGCCTTTTCCTTCCGGTGGCGGTCCGGTGCCCTGGTGCCAGGGAGAGGGATTTCAAGCTGCTGCGCGGACGCAAAGGGCGTTAGCAGGGGAGGAGTCCCGCGAATTCATGGTTTTGGAAGACCAAGGGATCTTTGGCATTACCGGTGCTGAGGCGCAGGACCCGGGCTAGGACAAAGGAGTGGTCCCCAATGGGCGTGACTTTCTCGATTTGGCATTCCAAGGCCGCGACCGAGCCTGTGACCAGTGGGGCACCGTATGCTCCTTGGGTCCAGAAGCTGTCGTTGAAGCGGTCCGCTTCCTTTTTACCGAGCTTGCGGCAGAACCGTGTCTGTGTTGATGCAAGAGCGCTGATGCCCAGCACGGTGGCTTTGTTCAATTGTGGCCAACTGGAGGACTTGCGACCGACGAAGAAGCCGACCAGGCACGGGTCCATGGAGATAAAGACGAATGATCCGACGATCATGGCGGCACGTTCACCGGTGAGTTCAGGCTGTCCGGCGACGACGGTGACGCTGGTGGGCACCATGGACATGGTGTCCCGCACGTGGGTGGGGTCGAGAGTGCTGGGCCGTTCGGTAACGATAGTCATGGCTGGCTCCTTCGGTTACCGGTGTTGCTGGATGTAGTAGAGCTGCTCGGCGTCAATCCGCACTTCGTATCCGTCGAGTTCGTCGATGAGGATGCGTGAGTCGACGCCTTCGGGTGCGAGCCACAGCATTCGGGAATCCGGGTGGCGTCTTCGATGCGTGCGCTTCTGACGTATGTGCCGAATCTGGCGGTATGGCCCCGGCCGGCGGCCGGGGCCATACCGCGTGGGCGGTTTGTCAGAGGTGGGTCAGGGCGACGTCGGCGGGGTCGGCGCTTTCGGGGGTGGCCGGGGTATGTTCGGCCGGCTCGCGGTGGAACTCGCCGTTCTTCATCACTGCGGTGATTTTGGTCAGGTCCTGCAGGATGGTGATGTCTTCGAGCGGGTTGCCGTCGACGAGGATCATGTCGGCGTAGAAGCCGGGCAGGACCTTCCCGAGTTCGTTGGGCTTTTGGAACAGTTCCCCGCCGAGGGCGGTGGCGGCGATGATGGCTTCCATTTCGGTGTAGCCGAAGAGCTTCACGAAGTGGTCCAGGTCGCGGGCGTAGGTGCCGCGGGGTGTCCAGGCGAAGCCGTAGTCTCCGCCGGGCAGCACGCGGATGCCGCGGCGCCGCATCTCCTGCATTGCCTTGACCGCGATGTCCAGTTCTCGGGCGTAGCCGGCCTGTTCGGCCGCCTCATGGGAGTAGCCGAAGGCTTCGGCGTCCTTGAGGGTGGCGACCAGCCAGTTGATGGCCGGGGCGACGAAGACGCGGTCCTTGGCGGCCTCGAGGAGGTCCATGCCCTCCTCATCGATGTAGGAGGCGTGGTAGATCATGTCGACGCCGGTTTTCAGGGAGATGAGCACGGAATCGCGGCTGCGGGCGTGGGTGCAAACGCGCACGTGCCGGCGGTGCGCCTCGTCGACGGCGACCTGGAGTTCTTCTTCGGTGATGTAGGTGTCGGTGGCTGCCTTGGTGCCGGTGATTTCCTCGCCGGAGATGCTGAGTTTGATCTGGTCCACGCCCAGTCCGATGGTTTCACGGACCACTTTGCGCATTTCCTCCACGCCGTCGGCGATCTGGGTGATGCCGGGCACGAGGTCCCCTGCGGTGGTCGCGATTTCCTGGCCGTTGGCCAGGTAGCGGGGGCCGGGGATCCGGCCGGCGTTGATGGCGTCGCGTACGACGACGTCGAGGCGCTTCTTGGCGCTGGCGGCCCCGAAGCACATGGTGTACCCGTAGTCGATGTAGTACTTGGCTGACTCCACGGTGTGCAGCAGGTGTTCCTCGACGTTCATAGTTTCCAGGCTGTTGAGGTCGCCGTCGTTCCAGGTGAAGTGGGTGTGCGCGTCGCACAGTCCCGACATCAGGGTCTGGCCGCGGCCGTCGATGACACGGGCTCCCTCCCGGGGCAGATTGCCCGTGCCGCGACGGACGTCGGTGATGCGCTCGTCGACGACGAGCACTTCGCCGAAGAAGGGCTGGGCGCCGGTGCTGTCGAGGATGTTGACGTTGGTGAAGAGGGTTTTCGACATGACTTCGTTGTCCTTATCTTGAGTTGTTGGAACGGTGGCTGTGTTCTTAGGGGACTTTGCGGATCTGCATGGTGATGGTCCGCTGGCGGCCTGACTGACAGCCGGGGCTGGGGCTGCTGCAGGCACACGCCTTCTTCGCGTCCGGCTTGAGCGTGGAGCCGGTGAGGAAGTCCAGGACCGCGGCGGTGACGAAGTCCGGCGCCTCCGGCACGGTCCAGTGGCCGGTGCCCGGGGCGACCAGGAGTTCGGCCTGCCCCAGCTCTGCTGCGATGGCCTCGTTCGATTCCGGGGTGCTGACTTTGTCTTGGCTGCCGGTCAGCAGCAGCACCTTGGACTGGATCCTGGCCAGGTCCGGGTTGGTTGCTGAGGCGAGGGCTTCGCAGGCCTGCGCGTAGGCTTCCGGGTCCTGGCCCAGGAGCAGTTCACGGACGAAGGGGCGCACCAGCGGGTTCCCGATCGCTGCCTGATCGGCGGTGGCGGCGGTTGCGACGGTGTCGGCCACCGCGGCCATGCCCTTTTCGCGGACGAGGGCCGCGCGTGCCCGGGTGGCTTCCTTGGCCGCCTGGGCCTGTTCGCGGACCGGGCCCAGCAGGACGACTTCCCGGACCAGGTCAGGGCGGGTTGAGGCCAGCTGCTGGACGATGAGGGTTCCCATCGAGTGGGCGACAAGGTGGGCGCGGCCGGAGGTGGTCTGGGATTCGATGACCAGGGCCAGTTCTGCGGCCAGGGACTCCAGGCTCAGTTCCCCGTCCCGGGGCGAGCGGCCGTGTCCGGCGAAGTCGTAGCGGGTGACCCGGAAGCGTTCGGCAAGTGAGGCGACGAGGGGCTCGTAGAAGCTGGTGGTGCCGCCCAGTCCGTGGACCAGGACAACATCGTCGCCGGTGCCGGTGGTTTCGACGAAGAGGTGTTTCGTTCCGACGGCTGTCAGTCCTGCAGGGATGGTCGCGGTGCTCATCGGCCTTCTCCGATCCGGTTCCGCAGTGTGCCGAGCTTGCTGATGCTGATCTCGACGACGTCTCCGCTGGTCAGGAACCGCGGCGGGGTGAAGCCGATGCCGACACCGACCGGGGTGCCGGTCGCGATGATGTCGCCGGGCTGCAGCGTGATGCCGGCGCTGATCGTTTCGATGATGGTGGGGATATCGAAGATCAGGTCGGCCGTCGTCGCCTTCTGCCGGGTTTCCCCGTTGACGGTGCAGTGCAGGTCCAGCGGCCCGTCACCGACCTCATCGCGGGTGACCGCCCACGGACCCATCGGGCAGTGGGTGTCCAGGCTCTTGCCCAGGAACCACTGCTTGTGGTCTTTCTGCAGGTCACGGGCGGTGACGTCATTGATGATCGTGTAGCCCCACACGTGGTCCAGCGCCTCGGCCTTGCTGATGCCCCGGCCGCCCGTGCCGATAATGACACCGAGTTCGGCTTCGTAGTCGAGTTCGGAGGTGACCCCGGTGTGCGGATCGACGTCCGCATCGGTGCCGATGACCGTGGAGGGCGCCTTGGTGAACACCACAGGGTATTCCGGCTGCGCGGTCGCGCTGGCCGTCGCGTCGTAGCCGGAGTTGGCGAACTCCTTGGCGTGTTCGACGTAGTTGCGTCCCACGCAGAAGATGTTCCGGCGGGGGAGCGGAATCGGGGCCAGCAGCTCAACGTCGGCCACGGCGATTGCTTCTCCGGTCAAGGCCCCGAGCTGGGCAGCGGCAGCGTCCCAGTTATCGATGAGCGAGAGCAGGTCCTGCCCGCCCGGTGCGGCGGTCACTGTGGAGGCGTCCTCGCTGAGGACGCCCGTCTGCTGAATCCCTTGGTGACGGAAGGTAACGAGTTTCAAGATGATCCCCTTTGATCGATTATCGATAATGTGGTCCTCATGACTCTACACGCCCGTGACCGACATCACAAGCGATTATCGATAGTTCCTTTGGGGAAGGCGGCCAGAGCCCTCCCGGGGGGAGGAAGGGCCTATTCCTGGGGAAGGATGGAGTACTCGTGCTGGTGTTCGATGACGAGCTTGGTGCAGAGGTCCGGCGTGCCGCTTTCGAAGGCTTCCAGGATCGGGACATGGGCTTCGGCCGCTGCACGCAGGTCCACATGGCCGCGCACCACGGTGGCCATGGTGCGCGCCTCGACATACAGGGAATCCCAGATTTCCAGCATGAGCCGGTTACCTGTCGCGGCGACCACGGCCCGATGGAAGTCCGTGCTGTACTTGGCGATGCCGTGGGCATCGTTCGTCGCCGCGGCCTCACGCATGCCGGCCAGGGCCTCGCGCAGCGGTGTAGGGTCAGCATGCAGCGCCGGATACGCCGCCGCCGCCGCCGTTCCCTCCAGCGCGAGGCGGACGAAATAGACCTCTGTGAGGTCATCCTGGGAGGCGGACCGGACGAAGGTTCCGCGGCGGGGGATGTTTTCGACCAGCCTGGTCGATGAGAGTTCCCGCAGAGCTTCGCGGACCGGGGCCTGGCTGACGCCGAATTCCTTGGCGAGCTGGAGCTCCACGAGGCGCATTCCGGGCGGGTAGGTTCCGTCAACGACCCTGTCCACGATGGTGCGCTTGACCTTCTCCGAAAGGCTCTCGTTCTCAAAAGCTGCTGACCCCGCCATGCTCCCAGTCTTTCATGATGCTCTCGTGGCGCCCGTCCCTTCACCCTGTTTCGGGGCATGTTCTGGATCTCGCGATGCGGGCTTCGGGTCCTTGAAGGCCCGGCTGGGGACAATGGCCAGGACAGCTGCGCCGGCGGTAAGAAGAAGGCCCCGCCTCCGACGGAATCCAAGACGACGATGGTCGGACTGAACACGCAGATCGGGCAATCGCCAAAGGGAGCTCAATTGAAAAAATTCGACAAGCATGGCGTTCAGGCAGAGTGCGATCCGGCGCCTGGTTGGACGGAGCGGACAGCAGAAAACAGGCCCTCTTGCGGGCACTCCCTCTCCTGTTCTAAAGGGCCGATAATCCACATTATGTCAAGTAATGGAGAGGTGGCCTCCTCTCGCCGTCCCAGCTGACAGCCCGCGCCCGTGCCCCCTCTCCCGCGCGCACCGATGAGCCGGACGGTCCGCCGCCTGCGGGACTCCGAAAACGTTGAAAACCGCGAGAGGTACCTCTGCCCCTTTTTGGCCCTCTGGGATGCAACGGCGAAGCGGCGCGCAGGTCAGTTATGTCAACTTGGGCCGTCCGCGCGCGATGTGAGAACTCACATGATCTCCCACCCGGGGCACCGTCCCGCCACGTCGTCGCCTGCGCCTCCCACTGCCGTCGCGCGCTGCCCTGTGCGCGCGGCTTGTGCTCGGGGCCACCTGGGCCCACTCTCTGACCATGGACACCAGCGCTTTGAGTCTGGGCCTCACGCTCGTGAGCGGCATCGCATGGACGGCCGTCTACGCGGAGGCGGTCAGGATCGGCTTCGCCCAGCGCACCTACGCGATGCCGGTGGCAGCCCTCACGCTGAACATCGCCTGGGAATGGCTCTACGCGCTGGTAGGACTCTCGGAGGGCGGCAGCGTCCAGACTGTCGTCAACGTGGTCTGGGGCCTGGCCGACGTCCTGATCCTCGTCACCTTCCTCCGATTCGGGTATGCCGAGTTCTCCGCACAGCTCGGCCGCGCGGCCTTCTGGGCCGGTTCGATCGTCCTGCTGGGCGCCTCGGCGGCCGTGCAGCTGCTCTTCCTCGCCGAGTTCGGCGACCGCCTCGCCCCGGTCTACTCGGCGTTCCTGCAGAACCTGCTCATGTCCGGGCTGTTCGTCGCGATGTTCCTCTCGCGCGGAGGGCCCCGGGGACAGTACCTCGTCATCGCCGTGGCCAAGTGGCTCGGCACGCTCGCGCCGACCCTCCAGTGGGGCCTCCTCTCCCCCTCGGGCTTCGTGCTCGGCGTCGGGCTGCTGTGTTCCGTCGTCGACCTCGCCTATATCGGCCTCCTGGCCGCGGCCAGACGCGCAGAACCCGCGCGCGTCACCGCGGAAGTCGCGGCGCCATGAGGGCGGGCCAGGAATCGTGGGAGTTCAGGGGCTCCCTCGGCTTCCCGACCCACGCTGCCCTGTACGTCCGCGACGCCCTCGGCCTGGACACCTCAGCGGACGACGTCGCACCGCCGGCACTCGCCACGGAGGTCCCCGACCGCTCGGATCGCCTCGCCCGCGTGGACCGCTCCGGCGCGCCTGGCTCGGCGTGTGGCATGCGCTGATCGACCGCCCGGACTCCCCTTCGTCGCGCTCGAGTCCCTCACACGCGATCCGTTCGTCGCCGCCGTCTGGGACGAGGCGGTGCTGTGGTCGAACACCGCGCGACGCGGCGCAGCGTCCGTTGATCCCACCGATCCCATCCACTGGAACGTGATGCACGCCGTGGCCGCCGACGTCGCGCGCGACCTGGGCGTCGGCCTGGAGCGGATGCGTGCGGGCGCGGAGTTCGTCCTGGTACGCGGTGACTGGTGGCGCCTGGCGGGCCCCTGCCGCCCGGGTGCCCGCTCAGCCGGACGAGCCCGCGAAGGCGCGCACCTCGATGGGCAGGCCTGTGATCTCGGCGAACCGCCGCGCCCAGCCGAGGGCGGTGTCGAGGTCCGGCGCCTCGATGATGTCGAAGCCACCGAGGTGTTCGGAGCCCTCATTGTAGGGACCGCTGGTGACGTGCACGCCTCCCCCGGCCTCCGCCGTGACGACGGTGGCGGTGGACGCGTCGGTGAGCCCGCGGCCGAACACGAAGGCGCCGGCGGCCCTGAGCTCCTCGGTGAGCTCGGCGAGCCGCGCCATGACCGGAGCGAGGAACTCCGGTGGGGGCACGACGCCGTCGGGCTGGTACATGCCGATCATGTACTGGGCCACCGCATCCTCACCCCGCCTCCGCGGCCGACTCGAGGTCGGCGATGACGATCCTGCGCATCTGCAGCATCGCGGTCATGGCCCGGCGGGCCCGTCCCGCATCGGGGTCCTTGAGCAGCTCGGTGAGCCGGTTCGGAACGATCTGCCAGGAGAAGCCGAAGCGGTCCTTGAGCCACCCGCACTGGCTCTCCTGGCCGCCGTCGGCCGTCAGGGCATTCCAGTAGTAGTCCACTTCCTCCTGGTCCCTGCAGTGCACCTGGATGGAGACGGCTTCGTCGAAGGTGAATTCCGGGCCCCCGTTGAGCGCGATGAAGGGCCTCCCGTCGAGCTCGAACGACACCGTCAGGACAGTCCCCGCGGGCCTCGGTCCAGCCTCTCCGTAGTACTCGACGTCAGTGATCCTGGAGTTGGGGAAGATCCGCGAGTAGTAGTCCGCCGCCTCCTTGGCCTCGTCGTCGAACCAGAGGCACGTGGTCATCGCTGGCATGGCACTCTCCTCTCCCCAGGGATTCTTCCCCTCCTCACGGCAAACTGGAAGGTTCCGGACAGGCGCACGACGCCGGGCGGCCGCCGCGCGCGCGTAGGCTTGGGGAATGCAGTCCTCCCCCGCCCAGAGCCGCCACGACGAGGCCGGGTTCGGCCGCCCTGCGAGCACCTCCACGCGCACAGCCGTTCTTGCCGCAGCCGCGGACCTCGCCGTCGTCCTCGGGTTCGCCGGAGTCGGCCGGGGCTTCCACAGCATCGAGAACCCGGTCGTCGGCGCGCTCGCCACGGCGTGGCCCTTCGTCGTCGGGCTCGCGGTGGCGTGGGGCGCCCTCCGGATCTGGCGCCGCCCCCTCCCCGTGTGGCCCGCGGGCGTCGCGGCATGGCTCGGTGCGTATGTCCTCGGCATGCTCCTGCGCGCCGCCACGGGCGGCGGGACAGCTCCGGCCTTCCTCCTCGTCGCGTTCGCCACGCTGGGAGCGTTCATCGTCGGCTGGAGGGCCGTCGCCTGGGGCATCGGAGCGGCCTTGCGGCGGTCCCGCCGCGGCGGCGGGGTCTCCGGCGGATAGGCTGGCGGGGAGAACACCGCTACACGAACGGAGGACCATGATCACGGCATTCGTCTTCATCCAGACGGACACAGCGCAGATTCCGGAGGTGGCCGAGAAGATCTCCGCGATCCCGGGCATCAGCGAGGTGTACTCGGTCACTGGAGAGTGGGACCTCATTGCCATCGCCCGGGTCCGCGAGCACGAGCAGCTTGCTGACGTTGTTGCGGACAGGCTCTCGAAGGTCGACGGCGTCCGCGAGACGACGACGCACATCGCGTTCCGGGCCTACTCCCGGCATGACCTCGAGGCGGCCTTCTCGCTCGGGCTCTCCTGACGACGGCAGAGGGCCGGGCCGCATCGCCGCGGCCCGGCCCTCTGCTGCGCGTCACCGGCTCATGCCCGGGTGAAGTCCACCCACCTCTGGAGGGTCGTGGCCGCCGCGCCCGAATCGATCGACGCCTCGGCACGCTCCTTCGCCGCCGCGAGCCGTTCGAGGAGCGGGCCGTCCGCGCCCGTGTCGTAGGACACGAGACCCGCGGCCGCGTTGAGCACGACGGCGTCCCGCACCGGACCGCGCTCGCCGGCCAGGACGCTGCGGACGACGGCGGCGTTGTGCGCGGCATCCCCTCCGCGGAGGTCATCGAGCGATGCGCGGGCAATGCCCAGGTCCGCCGGGTCGAGGACCGACTCGGACACCTCTCCGCCGCGGACCTCCCACACGCGGGACGTCGTGGTGATGGTGAGCTCGTCGAGGCCGTCGTCGCCCCTGAACACGAGCCCGCGGCTGCCGCGCGCGGCGAGCACGCCGGCGATGAGAGGAGCCGTGCGCGGATCCGCCGCCCCCACCGCGGACGCCTGGACGTGCGCCGGGTTGGTCAGGGGGCCCAGGATGTTGAACGCCGTGGGGATCGCGAGCTCCTTCCGCGGCGTCGCCGTGTACCGGAACGACGGGTGGAAGACCTGCGCGAAGCAGAAGGTGATGCCGCACTCGTCGGCGCACTCGGCCACCCGGGCGACCCCCATGTCCAGGCGGACGCCGAGAGCCTCGAGGACATCGGCGGAGCCCGACTTCGACGACGCCGCCCGGTTCCCGTGCTTGACCACCTTGGCACCTGCCCCGGCGATCACCAGGGCTGCTGTGCTCGAGATGTTCACTGTGTTCTGCTGGTCGCCGCCCGTGCCCACGATGTCGAGCTTCTCGCCGCCGATCTCGATCGGGGTGGCCCGCTCGACCATGGCCTCGACGAGCCCGGCGAGCTCCTCGACCGTCTCCCCCTTGGACCTGAGCCCGACGAGGAACCCGGCGATCTGCACATCCGACGCATTGCCGCCCATGATCGTGTCCATCGCCCACGCCGTCTCGGCCTGGGTCAGGTCATGGCGTGCCACGAGGGATCCGATGAGCGAGCGCCACGTGGGCGGGGTCGAAGTGGCACCCGGGGTGCCGGCAGCGTCGGTAGTCACGCCCCTGATGGTATCGACCCATGCCAGCGGCGGTGCAAAGCATGACCCCGGCCACAGGGCTTCCGCCGCGGATCCCCGCGGATCCGCATGATTTCGAGGGTTTGTAGAAAAAGTTCCCGGAAGGGGCGGTTCGCGTTGGGCGAACCTGAGGTTTGTAGACATAATGTCCTTGTGACGACAGCGACTCATGCCCCGACAACCCCGGCACATCCCACGCTGAATCGCCCCAACATGGTCTCGGTCGGGACCGTGGTGTGGCTGTCCAGCGAGCTGATGTTCTTCGCCGGCCTCTTTGCCATGTACTTCTCCCTGCGCGCCGCCTCCGGCGAGCTGTGGGCTGAGGAGACGGCCAAGCTCAACTTCCCCTTCGCGCTGGTGAACACCATCGTCCTCGTGGCGAGCTCGTTCACCTGCCAGATGGGCGTCTTCGCCGCCGAGCGGCTCCAGCCCCGCCGCAGCGGCGGCGTCTTCGCGTTCGGACGCTGGGGCATGACCGAGTGGTTCCTGCTGACGTTCCTCATGGGCGCGTTCTTCGTTGCCGGCCAGGCGACCGAGTACACGATGCTCGTCTCCGAGCACGTCTCGCTCTCCGCGAACGCCTACGGCTCCGCGTTCTACATCACCACCGGCTTCCACGGCCTCCACGTGATCGGCGGCCTCGTCGCCTTCCTCTTCATCATCGGACGTGCGTTCGCAGCCAAGCGCTTCGGGCACTACGAGGCGACCTCGGCCATCGTCACGTCGTACTACTGGCACTTCGTGGACGTGGTGTGGATCGGCCTCTTCCTGGTCATCTACGTCCTCAAGTAGCACCCGGAGCACAGCAGCACATCTCGCACCCGCGCCCCCACGGCGGCGGCAGGAAACGGATAGGAACGATTTCGTGAAGGCACTCTCGCAGAAGCGGCGTCACCCGCTGGCAGTCCTAGCGCTGCTGGTCATGGGACTGCTGCTGACAGGCGGTCTCTACTACGTGGCCAACGCGGCCAATTCGGCGAAGGCGGAAACCACGTACTCGGCGTCGGACGTCAGCGAGGGCGAGAAGCTCTTCGTGGCAAACTGCGCCACATGCCACGGCATGGGCGCCTCCGGCACGGCCTCCGGGCCGTCCCTCGTGGGCGTCGGCGCCGCTGCCGTCGACTTCCAGGTCGGCACCGGCCGCATGCCCATGCAGATGCAGGGCCCGCAGGCCTACAAGAAGCCTGTGCAGTTCACCGAGGAGCAGACCAAGCAGCTCTCGGCCTACGTCGCCTCGCTCGGCGCGGGCCCCGCCCTCCCGGACGAGGCCATGCTCGACAAGGGCGGCGACGCCACTCACGGCGGCGAGCTCTTCCGCGTCAACTGCGCCATGTGCCACAACGCCGCGGCAGCAGGCGGCGCTCTGACGCGCGGCAAGTTCGCCCCGTCGCTCGCGGGTGTGTCGGAGAAGCACATCTACGAGGCGATGGCCACGGGCCCGCAGAACATGCCGGTCTTCTCTGACGCGAACATCTCGCCGGAAGGCAAGCGCGACATCATCACCTTCCTCAAGACCATCGAGACCCAGGGCTCCCCCGGGGGCGCCGACCTCGGGTCCCTCGGCCCGGTCTCTGAGGGCCTGTTCGTGTGGGTCGCCGGCCTCGGCGTCATTATCGCCTTCACGATCTGGCTGACGTCGCGCACCTCCTGACGCGACAGCGCGCACCGCAATATGGGCCGCCCCCGTGGCGGCGAAGATTTGAACACCGTCCCCGCGACACATCGGGGGCCAGGAAGGATGAGGGGAAATATGGGCAACCATAGTGACGGCTCTCCCCAGCACGGGGGCGCCGTAGCTACGGCTGGTCAGACGGAGCAGAAGTTCGCGGACCCGGGTCTCCCGCCGCACCGCCTCCGTCTGGCTGACACCGACCCCAAGGCTGCGAAGCGCGCTGAGCGCCAGGTCACGGCGCTGTTCATCATCTCGGTGATCGGCACGATCGTGTTCCTCGTGGCGTACTTCGCCATCGATCTTGGGCACAACTCCGACATCGCGACCGTCCGCACGCAGAACATCCTGCTGGGCATCGGGACGGCCTTCGCGATGCTGGGCATCGGGACGGGCATCGTGCACTGGGCCAAGGCGCTCATGCCGGACCACGAGGTCTCCGAGGCCCGTCACCCCGTCCGCGAGGAAGACGACCGCGTCGCGGCCGTCAAGATCGTCGATGACATCATCGAGGAGACCGGCATCAAGCGCCGCCCCCTCATCCGCAACACCCTGATCGGTGCTGTGGCTCTGGCCCCGCTCCCCGCCCTCGCGGTGTTCGGTGACCTCGGCCCCAACGCCAACGACAAGCTGCGCCACACCATGTGGGCCCCCAAGGACGGCAAGAAGGTCCGCCTCACGCGTGATCCCGACGGAACGCCGATCAAGGCCTCCGACGTCACGATCGGCTCCGCCTTCCACGTCATCCCCGAGGGCCTGAATGACCTTGCCGAGGGCAAGCTCAACGAGAAGGCCAAGGCCGTCGTCCTGCTCATGCGTCTCAACCCGGCTGACCTGCACATCTCCGCCGGCCGCGAGAACTGGAGCTACAACGGCATCGTCGCCTACTCGAAGATCTGCACGCACGTCGGCTGCCCCGTGGCTCTCTACGAGCAGCAGACGCACCACCTCCTGTGCCCGTGCCACCAGTCGACCTTCGACCTCACGCACGAGTGCCAGGTGATCTTCGGCCCGGCCAGCCGTCCGCTGCCGCAGCTGCCGATCGAGGTGGACGCCGATGGCTATCTCGTGGCGTCGTCGGACTTCCACGAACCTGTTGGACCTAGCTACTGGGAGCGTGAGTACTCGTGAGCGGCGCTACCGCCTCCACCTACCAGCCGCCGACGAAGGTCGGCCGCATCGCCGACTTCGTCGACCAGCGGACCGGCGCTTCGGCCGCGGTCCGCGAGTTCGGCCGGAAGGTCTTCCCCGACCACTGGTCGTTCATGTTCGGCGAGGTTGCCCTCTACAGCTTCGTCATCCTGCTGATGTCGGGAACCTTCCTGACCTTCTTCTTCGACCCGTCGATGGCGGAGACCCACTACGACGGCGCGTACGTGCCGTTGCGCGGCATGGAGATGTCCGTCGCGTACGAGTCCTCGCTGCACATCTCGTTCGAGGTGCGCGGCGGGCTGTTCATGCGCCAGGTGCATCACTGGGCCGCTCTGCTCTTCGTGGCTGCTATGGCCGTGCACATGCTGCGCGTGTTCTTCACGGGCGCGTTCCGCAAGCCCCGCGAGATGAACTGGGTCATCGGCGGCGTGCTCCTCATCCTGGGCATGGCGGCCGGCTTCACCGGCTACTCCCTCCCGGATGACCTGCTCTCGGGCAACGGCCTGCGCATCATCGACGGCGTGATCAAGTCGATCCCGATCATCGGTACCTGGATCTCGTTCTTCCTCTTCGGCGGAGAGTTCCCGGGAACCGCGATCATCGGCCGCCTCTACGTGCTCCACATCCTGCTGGTGCCGGCAATGATCCTGCTGTTCGTCGCGCTGCACCTGCTCTTCGTGGTCGTCCACAAGCACACGCAGTACCCTGGCCCGGGTCGCAATGACGGCAACGTCGTCGGCTACCCGCTTGGCCCGGTCTACGCGGCGAAGGCCGGCGGCTTCTTCTTCATCGTGTTCGGCGTGATCGCGGCAATGGCTGCCTTCTTCACCATCAACCCGATCTGGAACTACGGCCCGTACGACCCCTCCCCGGTGTCCGCGGGCACGCAGCCCGACTGGTACATCGGATGGGTCGACGGCGCGCTCCGCCTGATGCCGGGCGTGCTCGGTTCGCTCGACGGCTACCGTCAGCACTTCGAGTTCGTGATCTTCGGGCAGACGCTGACGCTCAACGTCCTCCTGCCGGCCCTGGTGCCCGCGGGCCTCGTCTTCACGGTCCTGTTCACGTACCCGTGGATCGAGCGGTGGATCACGAAGGACGAGCGCGAGCACCACGTTCTCGACCGCCCCCGCAACGCCCCCACGCGTACAGCGATCGGCATGGCCGGGTTCACGTTCTACTGCGTCATGTGGGCCGCGGCCAGCTCGGACCTGATCGCGACGCATTTCCATGTCTCGCTCAATGACGTGACGTACTGGCTGCGCACGCTGTTCTTCCTCGGCCCGATCATCGCCTTCGTGGTGACGAAGCGTGTGGCCCTGGCGCTCCAGCGCAAGGACCGCGAGATCGCGCTGCACGGTCGGGAGACCGGACGCATCGTGCGCCTCCCGCACGGAGAGTTCATCGAGGTCCACGCGCCGCTGGACGAGTACAAGCGCTACCGGCTGGTGGGCTTCGAGTCGCCCGAGGTGCTGCCCGCCCAGCCGAACGCCAAGGGCGTCGTCGATCGGAAGGAGCGCCGCCGCGCCAAGCTCTCGCGGTGGTTCTTCGAGGACCGCGTCGCGCCGGCCACTCCGGCTGAGCTCGAAGCTGCCCATGCGCATGGGCACCACGAGGCCATCGAGCCCGCCGAAGAGGCGAAGAGCCTCGGTCGCCGCTAGGCGATAGAAGCACCGTCACAGTCAGAGGGCCCCGCAGCAGCAGCTGCGGGGCCCTCTGACTTGTCTGCTGGGGTGGTTGCGCTGGAGTGGTGACTGAGAGCGGTGTCCGCTGCGCCGTCTCCGCCGAGCGGTGTCTGCTGCGCCGTCTCCGGTTTCAGGACGCACCGCTCCCCCGCGGACCGAGCCCTGACAGGCCACGGAAGGGGGGTCAGAGGCCCGTGAACCTCTTGGAGGAATAGCTGCGGGGCGAGCGCACCCCAGGGCGCTGGAGGGGCACCCAGAGCTTGTAGCGGTCGGCCCGGTAGTAGGAGACCGAGTAGTCCACGACGGACTTCGAGACGTAGGCATGCCGCTGGATTTTCAGCAGCGGCGCTCCCATGTCGACGTTCAGCAGGCGGGCCGTCGACGGCGAGGCAGCCGTTGCCTCGATGGTGTCCTCGCCCCACTCCATGACGAGTCCGTACTGCTCGCTCAGCACCTGGTACAGGGACGTGGGCGGCGGACCGTCGACGAAGCCGGGGACACGGCTGGCGACGATGTAGTTCTCGTCGACGCTCATGGGCTCCTTGTCCGCAAGCAGAAGGCGACGGAACCGTACGACCGGTGTGCCCTCGTCAACCTGCAGCTCCCGCGCCAGGTACGCGGACGCACCGATCTGCTCGAAGCTCAGGACCCGCGCGTCCGGCACCATCCCGCGGCGCTGCATCTCCTCGCTGTACGAGGTGAGCTTCATCTGCAGGTCGAGCTTCGGGCGGCTGACGAACGTGCCGAGGCCGACGATCCTGTCGAGCACTCCCTCGGCCACGAGGGCGTCGATGGCCTGCCGCACCGTCATTCGCGCCACGCCGAAGCGCAGGGAGAGGTCTCGTTCCGAGGGCAGGGCGGCACCCGGAGCCAACCGGGTGCTGATGTGCGATCGGAGGATCTCACGGAGCTGGACGTACATCGCCGTCTTGGAGGCGCGGTCCAGCTGGCCCTCAATGGCCTCTGCGTTGTCCACAGGACTCCTCATTTCTGGTTCCGACTCCATCGTGCCACAGGGCCCGGAATGGGCGGGAACGCCGCCGGTGGTGAGGTCGCCCGCACAGTACGCGCACGCAGACAAGGCCTGGGGCCGGCGTCCCGAAGGATGCCGGCCCCAGGCCTTGTCAGAGCAGTGTTGGTGAGCGGTGCTCAGTGGGCGTGGTCGCCGCGGCTGTACTCGAAGACCCAGCCGACCAGCGCCACGAGCCCGAGCCCGGCGCCGATGAAGAGGATCCACCAGCCGACGGCCACGCCGAGGAACGCGATCGCGCACGCGGCACCGAGGACCAGCGGCCACCAGCTCCACGGGCTGAAGTGCCCCTGCTCGCCGGCGCCCTCGTGGATCTCGGCGTCCTCGCGGTCCTCGGGACGCATGCCCACGCGCTTCGCGGTCACTCCGAGGTAGCTGCCGATCATCCCGGCGAGACCGCCGAGGAGGAGCATGCCGAGGATGCCGACCCACTCGGTCCAATTGACGAGGAACCCATAGATGATCGCAACCGGGACGAAGAAGAACACACCCGTGCCGAAGAGCCAGGATTCGATTTTCACTTGGTGCGGTCCTTCCGGTCGGCGGAGGTCACGGCTGCTGCGGCGGTTCCCGCGTGCTGGATCGCACCGGCCATCGAGAGCTCCGGGTGGTGCAGGTCCAGTGCGGGGCGCTCCGAGCGGATGCGCGGCAGGGACGTGAAGTTGTGGCGCGGCGGCGGGCAGGAGGTGGCCCACTCGAGCGAGGCGCCGAAGCCCCACGGATCGTCCACGGTGACCTTCTTGCCGCTGCGCGCCGTGATGTACACGTTCCAGAAGAACGGGATCAGGGAAGCGCCCAGGACGAACGAGGCGATCGTCGAGAACTGGTTCATCGCCGTGAAGTTGTCCTCGATCAGGTAGTCGGCGTACCGACGGGGCATGCCCATGACGCCGAGCCAGTGCTGGATGAGGAACGTGCCGTGGAACCCGATGAGCAGGAGCCAGAAGTGGATCTTGCCGAGCCGCTCGTTGAGCATCTTGCCCGTCCACTTGGGCCACCAGAAGTAGAACCCTGCGAACATCGCGAACACGACCGTGCCGAACACGACGTAGTGGAAGTGGGCCACCACGAAGTAGGTGTCGGAGACGTGGAAGTCCAGCGGCGGGGAGGCCAGGATGATGCCGGTCAGGCCACCGAAGAGGAAGGTGATGAGGAAGCCGAGGCTCCACAGCATCGGGGTCTCGAACGTGATCGAGCCGCGCCACATGGTGCCGATCCAGTTGAAGAACTTCACGCCGGTCGGAACGGCGATGAGCATCGTCATGAAGGAGAAGAACGGCAGCAGGACCGCGCCCGTGACGTACATGTGGTGCGCCCACACCGTGACTGACAGGGCGGCAATGGCGATGGTGGCGAACACGAGGCCCTTGTAGCCGAAGATCGGCTTGCGGCTGAAGACCGGGAAGATCTCGGAGACGATGCCGAAGAACGGCAGGGCGATGATGTACACCTCCGGGTGGCCGAAGAACCAGAAGAGGTGCTGCCAGAGGACGGCACCGCCGTTCTCAGGATCGAAGATGTGCGCGCCGAAGCGGCGGTCTGCGCCGAGGCCGAACAGGGCTGCCGCGAGCGGCGGGAACGCCATGAGGACCAGGATGCCGGTGATGAGCGTGTTCCAGGTGAAGATCGGCATGCGCCACATGGTCATGCCGGGAGCGCGCATGCAGATGATCGTGGTGATGAAGTTGACCGCGCCCATGATCGTGCCGAAGCCCGAAAGCGCGAGGCCGAAGACCCACAGGTCGCCTCCGACGCCTGGAGTGAACGTCGTGTTCGACAGCGGCGCGTAGGCGAACCAGCCGAACGAGGCGGCGCCCTGAGGGGTGATGAAGCCGGCGACCGCGATGGTGGAGCCGAAGAGGAAGAACCAGAAGGCCAGGGCGTTCAGACGCGGGAACGCCACGTCGGGGGCACCGATCTGGAGCGGCATGATCACATTCGCGAAGCCGGCGAAGAGCGGAGTCGCGAACATCAGCAGCATCACCGTGCCGTGCATGGTGAACAGCTGGTTGTACTGCTCCTTGGTCTGGAGGATCTGCATGCCCGGCTCGAAGAGCTCAGCGCGGATGAGCAGGGCCATGACGCCACCGAGGCAGAAGAACACGAACGAGGCGATCAGGTACATGTACCCGATGGTCTTGTGGTCCGTGGAGGTGATCCAGTTGACGACAATGCGTCCCTTGGACTTCGGCACCACCGGCGCGCTCAGGGCGCCGGCTGAAGGCGACTGTGTATAGGTAGCCATGGTCCCTTACTTCTCGTTCAGGTTCGGGTTGCGGTCGTACTTCTCATCCAGCAGGCCCTTGTCGAGGCCGGCCAGGTGTGACTGGAACTCCGCCTCGGAGACGACCTTCACGCGGAACAGCATCTCCGAATGATACTCACCGCAGAGCTCGGCACACTTGCCGTCGTAGGTGCCCTCCTTCTGCGGGGTGAAGTACATGGTGTTGGGCTTTCCGGGGATCATGTCCCGCTTCTGCAGGAACGCAGGCACCCAGAAGGAGTGGATGACATCGCGCGAGGTGAGCTCGACGGTGACCGACTTGTTGACCGGCAGGTACAGCGTCGGCAGGGTGTCGAGGTTGTACGGCTGGCCGGTGAGGTGGGCCTGGACGCCGCCCTCGTGGACGTCCTCCTTGATGACGCCGCCCTGCTTGTAGTTGAAGTCCCACGACCACTGCTTGCCGACCACGTTGACGGTCACGTCGGGGTTCTGCTGCGGGGTGTCGACGGCGCGCTGGTCACGGTCGGTGAAGTAGAAGAACGTCACGATGAGGAACAGCGGGATCGCCGTGTAGAAGATCTCGAGCGGCAGGTTGTAGCTGATCTGGCGGGGGAAGCCGGTCGCGCCCTTGCGGCGGCGGTAGGCGACGACGCACCAGAGCATGAGGCCCCACGTGATGAGGCCGATCACCATGGCCGCGATCCACGAGTTCACCCAGAGGTCGGTCAGGATCCCCGTGTTGCTCGTGGTATCCCGCTCAGTGGGTAGCCAGCCACGCTGGACCTCGGATGAACATCCAGACAGTGCGAGCGCACCGGTCACGGCGACCGCCGAGACCGTGATGATGCGAGTGCGCTGGCTGCTGGTTCGGTTCTGCGACCTCACAGACGGCCCTTCCTCTTGGTGCTTCTCTCCGGTGACGGCGCGGCAGGCGAGCCAGCCCGCGCGAGACCGGGTGACATAGTTTTACTACTCGGTGTAGAGCTTACAACCATCCCCGGCGAATATCCCACATGTCCGGGACACGCGTCGGCCGTGCGCCCCGGAGGCCCTGAGGTCCCGGTGCGCACGGCCGAATGCATGGTGCGGAGTGCGGCGTCAGTGGAAGGAATCACCGCATGCGCACGAGCCCTGCGCATTGGGGTTGTCGATGGTGAAGCCCTGCTTCGAGATCGTGTCCTCGAAGTCGATGGTGGCGCCCGCGAGGTACGGCACGCTCATCTTGTCCACGACGACCTCGACGCCGTCGAAGTCTCGGACGGCGTCGCCGTCGAGGAGGCGCTCGTCGAAGTAGAGCTGGTAGATGAGGCCCGAGCATCCGCCCGGCTGGACGGAGACGCGCAGGCGGAGGTCGGTGCGGCCTTCCTGCTCCAGGAGGCTGCGGACCTTGCCTGCGGCCACCTCGGTCAGGGTCACCTCGTGCGAGGCGAGGGCCTCGGAGGTCTCGTTGGTTGCAGTGCTCATTCCCTACCTTCTCTCGGTGCCACGGTGGCGGCGGGGCCGCCGGCGTCACGGGGCCTTCCATCCATGCTACGACTCCCCTCTCGCCGATCGCCAACCCTCTGGGCGCAGATCACACGGCGCGTCCCAGCCCTGCCAGGAGCAGCGCCTCCGCGACGATGCACTTCTCGAAATCGCCCAGATGGAGGGACTCGTTGGCGCTGTGCGCGCGGGAATCCGGATCCTCGACGCCGGTGATGAGGACATCCGCGTCCGGGAAGACCTCCTTCAGGTCCGCGATGAAGGGGATGGATCCGCCCATGCCGGTGCGGACCGCGGGCACTCCCCAGGCTGCGGCAAGCGCCCACAGCACGGTGCGGGCCGCTGCCGAGTCCGTGTCGGCGAGGTAGGCGCTCCCCTGCTCGCCCGGCGTGAATGTCACGCGCGCTCCGAAAGGCGCGTGGTGCTCGACGTGCCGCCGCAGAGCGTCCATCGCCGCCGCAGGGTCCTGGCCCGGCGCGAGGCGGAGGCTGAACTTCGCCCGGGCGCGCGGCTGGATCGTGTTGGACGCGACGGCGACGCTCGGGACGTCGATTCCGATGATGGACAGTGCGGGTCGGACCCACAGGCGCGCCGCGACGCTCCCACTGCCGGCGAGCCGGACGCCGTCCAGCACGCCAGCATCGCGGCGGTACTGGTCCTCGGGGTAGTCGACGTCGGGATCGTCCCCGGCGGTGAGGCCCGCCACCGCGACATTCCCCTCCTCGTCGTGGAGGGTCGCGATGAGTCTGGCCAAGAGCGTGGGCGCGTCGAGGACCGGACCGCCGAACACACCCGAATGGACCGCGTGCTCGAGGACCGAGACCTCGAAGGTGCCGTCGACGAGTCCGCGGAGGCTCGTGGTGAGGGCCGGCTGCCCGACCGACCAGTTGCTCGAGTCCGCGACGACGATGACATCCGCGGCAAGCCGGTCCCGATAGGTGTCCAGGAACGACCGGAAGCTCGGCGAGCCGGCCTCCTCCTCCCCCTCGATGAAGAGCGTGACCCCGACACCGCTGCGCTCGCCGAGGACCTCCTGGACCGCCCGGCATGCGCCGAGGTGCACGAGCAGGCCAGCCTTGTCGTCCGCGGCGCCCCGTCCGTAGAGCCTGTCGCCGCGCTCGGTGGCAATGAACGGCTCCGAGTCCCACAGTTCGAGGTCACCCGGGGGCTGGACATCGTGGTGGGCATAGAGCAGGACGGTCGGCTGGCCTGGGTCCGCTGGGCGGCTGGCCACCACGGCCGGACCGCCCAGCGTGCCGTCCGCCATGGGCGCACGGAGGATCTCGGCGTCCTCGAACCCGGCCGCGCGCACGAGGCGGAGCACCTCCTGGGCGCTGCGTTCCAGCTCTGCCGAAGGGAAGGCCGGCCATGCGATGCCGGGAACGGCGACAAGCGCGGACAGCTCGGCGACGGTTTCGCCGAAACGACGGGCGACGGCGTCGCGCAGCGCCGCGACCTCGTCTTCGGACAGGGGCGGCTCGATCGCATCTGAAGGCATGGCTTGACAGTACAAGGGGCGCCGTCCCCCATCAACGCTCCGCCCGGCCGGTATTCTAGGGAGGTGTTTGGACGCAAGAACGAGCCCGCCGCCGAGAGCCCCGGGCAGCCCGAAGAGGACCCCACCCAGCCCCTGACGGGCAAAGGCACGCCGACCCCCCGTCGCAAGGACCAGGAGGCGGCCCGCAGGCGCCCCCTCGTCCCGACTGACAGGAAGGCCTCGAAAGCCGCCGAACGGCAGGCCGCCGCGGACGAGCGCGTCCGCGTGAGGCGCGCCCTCGAGACCGGGGACGAGCGCCACATGCCCTGGCGCGACCGCGGCCCGCAGAAGCGCTTCGCCCGCGACACGGTCGACGCGAGGTTCAACCTCGGCGAGTACCTCATGTTCGCCGCGCTCGCCTTCGTCGTCGCGTCCTTCATCATTCCCCAGGACAGCCAGATGCAGATCTACATCCTGAGCTCGTTCTGGGTCGTCTTCCTCCTCGTCTTCGCGGACACGTTCTGGCTGTCGCGCCAGCTCAAGAAGCGGCTCACCGCCAAGTTCGGCGCGGTCGAGCGCGGGACGGTCTGGTACGGGAGCATGCGGGCGCTCCAATTCCGTCCGCTCCGGCTGCCCAAGCCGCAGGTGAAGCGCGGACAGTACCCCTCCTAGGCATCGCCCACCGCTGAGCGCACGACGGCGCGGCACCCACCCGGGTGCCGCGCCGTCGTCGTGCGTGGGGTGCCTCAGGCGCGGACCGCCGGAGCGCTGCGCCGGGCGAGGCCGCGGTTGACCTGTGCGGCCCAGAACGGGCCCTCGTAGAGGAACGCCGTATAGCCCTGCACGAGGGTGGCCCCCGCGTCGAGGCGCTCGCGGACGTCGTCTGCGGTCTCGACGCCGCCGACCGCGACGAGTGCGAGCCGGTCCCCCACCGCGGCCTTGAGGCGCCTGAGCACCTCGAGCGAGCGTGCCTTGAGCGGCGCCCCCGAGAGGCCGCCCGCCCCGGCGGCCTCGACCGTCTCGGCAGGGCTGGCGAGGTTCTCGCGCCCAATGGTCGTGTTGGTGGCGATGATCCCCTCGAGGCCCAGGTCCAGGGCGAGGCGTGCGACGTCGTCGACATCCTCGTCGGAGAGGTCCGGGGCGATCTTGACCAGGAGGGGCACGCGCCGACCGGCGGCCCACTCGGATTCCTCGCGCACTGCCGCCAGCAGCGGGCGCAGGGACTCGGCGCTCTGCAGGAGCCGCAGGCCCGGGGTGTTGGGCGAGCTGACATTCACCACCAGATAGTCCGCGAGGGGGGCGAGCTCGCGTGCGCTCGCGCGGTAGTCGTCCACCGCGTGCTCGAGCTCGACCGCCTTCGTCTTGCCGATGTTGACCCCGATCACCGGCCTGCGCGCGCCGTAGCGGGCATCGAGCGCGGCGCGCGCGGCCGCGATCCGGGGCGCGACGGCAGCGGCGCCCTCGTTGTTGAACCCCATGCGGTTGATGACGGCGCGGTCCTCGATGAGGCGGAACAGGCGGGGCTTGGGGTTTCCCGGCTGCGCCTGGCCGGTGATCGTCCCCACCTCGATGTGGCCGAAGCCCAGCTCCGCGAGGGCCTCGATCCCCCGGCCCTCCTTGTCGAAGCCAGCCGCGAGGCCGAACGGCGACGGGAAGGAGACGCCGAACGCCTCCGTCGCGAGCGACGGCGCCGGCGCGGTGAACCGCTCGAGCACGCGGCCCAGGCCGCACGCGTGCACGGCACGGATCGCGCCGAAGCCGATCCGGTGCGCGCGCTCGGCGTCCATCCAGGAGAAGGCAGCACGGAAGAAGAGGGGGTAGAAGCGCATGGCTCTAGTCTCCCACGGCGGGACCGGCCTACCCTCGGATCGAGGAGCCGCCGGAAGGAACACGATGCTCGACTGGACTGACGACTTCCTCGGCCCCGGCGTCGAGGCGGCGCCGCTCGGGCGGGGGCGGCACGGCGACTCGGGCACCCTCATCCGGTTCGCCCCCCACCGCCCGGCAGCCGGGAGCGCGCCCGAGGCGCACGGCGTCGGCACCCACCCGCCCGGTGCGCTCCTGTACGTGCACGGCTGGAGCGACTACTTCTTCAACCAGGAGCTCATGCACTTCGCCACGTCCCGGGGCTACCGCTTCTACGCCCTCGACCTCCCGGAGCACGGGCGGAGCCTCACGGCGGGCGAGATGCCAGGCTTCGTGGGATCGGCCGAACACTACCTCGAGAGCGTCGGCGCAGCAGTCGAGGCGGTGCGGGAGGACAGCGGCGCGCCCCCCGTCCTCATGGGGCACTCGACCGGTGGGCTTGCCGCGGCGCTCTACGCCCAGCGCCATGAGCAGCGGCTCGCGGGCGTCGTGCTCAGCAGCCCGTGGCTCGTGGCGCACGGCGGCGCTGCCACCGGCCGGCTCCTCGAGGCGGCTCTGCGCCCCGCCGCCATGAGGTGGCCGCGCGGGCGGCTGCCGCTGCCGGCACGGGGCTACTTCTGGCGGGCTGTGGCCAAGGAGGCGGGCGGCGAATGGGAGCTGCGGGAGGACCTCCGCCCCCGCAACGCCTTCCCGGTGCGGCTCGGGTGGCTCCACGGCGTGCTCGAGGGCCAGCGGATGCTGCGCACGGGGCCGCGCCTCCGCCTGCCCGCGCTCCTGCTCGCCTCGACCACCTCGGACACCGGCCTCGTCTGGCGCGAGCACATGCGGGAACGGGACGCAGTGCTGTCCATCGCGCCCATGCGGCGCGCCGCCGCGGGGCTCTGCGACGATCTCGACGAAGCGCTCGTCGAGGGCGGCCTCCACGATGTCCTGCTCTCGAGCGGTGCCGTGCGGGCGGAAGCCTACGCGCGGCTCGGGCGCTGGCTCGACGGCCTCCGTGCCACGGCGCGGGCGACGCCGCCGCAGTCCTAGCCGACGGGCGCGCGGTCGACGGCGCCGCCGTAGCGCCGGTCGCGGCGGGCGTAGATCTCCACGGCCTCCCACAGGGTGCGGCGGTCCACGTCGGGCCAGAGGGTGTCGAGGAACACCATCTCGGCGTAGGCGGACTGCCACAGGAGGAAGTTGCTCAGCCGCTGCTCGCCGGAGCTGCGGAGGAAGAGGTCCACGTCCGGGAGGTCCGGCTCGTCGAGGTAGCGCTGGACGGTCTTCTCGGTCACCGAGCGGGCGCTGAGACGTCCGGCCTCGACCTCGCGCGCGATGGCTGCCACGGCGTCGGCGATCTCGGCCCGGCCACCGTAGTTGACGCACATCGTCAGGTGGCACACGGAGTTCCCACGCGTGTACGCCTCGGCCTCCTCGAGCTCCTTGATCACCGAGCCCCACAGCTTCGGCCGCCGCCCGGCCCAGCGGATGCGGACGCCCCACGAGTCCAGCGTGTTCCGCTGGCGCCGGAGCACGTCCTTGTTGAAGCCCATGAGGAACCGCACCTCCTCCGGGGAGCGCTTCCAGTTCTCGGTGGAGAACGCGTACACGGACACGTACTCGATGCCGAGCTCGATGGCGCCGGCCATGACGTCCAGGAGCGCGGGCTCCCCCGCCTTGTGGCCTTCGATGCGCGGCAGGCCGCGCTGGTTGGCCCAGCGGCCGTTGCCATCCATCACGATGGCGACATGCCGTGGGACGAACTCGCGCGGGATGTCCGGAGCCTTCGCACCGCTCGGGTGCGGGTAGGGCGCGACCGGAGCGGTGCGTTCCGAGCGTGCTCGGCGGGGGACGGCGGGGCTCAAGGGATGGTCACCTTCGGGCTCGGGGGCGGGTGGGTTTCAACGTGGTTCGCGCACGACGGCGGCGCCTCGCCGTCAGGGGACGGTCGGCTCCCGTTCGACGAGCCGGAGCGCGCCGACGGCACGTTCGAGGTGCCACTGGGCGTAGGCCGCGACCAGTCCGGCCGCCTCGCGCCGCGCGCCCGGCTCGGAGGCGTCTGCCGTGGGCCAGTCCCCCGCGAGCAGCGCGGCGAGGAGCCGCACGGTGTCAGGGGCGGGGGCCGGGGAGCCGGGAGGGCGGCAGTCTGAGCAGACGATGCCGCCCAGGGCCGCGCTGAAGGCTCCGTGCGGGCCGGGCTCGCCGCACCGCGCGCAGTCCGTGAAGCTCGGTGCCCATCCGGCCGTGGCGAGCGCCCGCAGGAGGTACGAGTCGAGGATGAGCCCCGGCGCGTGGGCCCCCCTGCTCAGCGCGGCCAGTGCACCGACCAGGAGCATGTACTGGGAGGCCGAGGCGTCCGAGTCGGAGGCGGTGAGGCGCTCGGCGATCTCGGCCATCGCGGCGGCCACCGTGTAGCGCGGGTAGTCCGCTGCGATCGTGGTGCCGTAGCTGGCCCGGGCGGCCGCCTGTCCGACGATATCGAGGGAACGGCCGTGGACGAGCTGCAGGTCGGCGACCATGAACGGCTCGAGCCGGGCCCCGAAGCGGCTCCTGGTCCGTCGTGCACCGCGCGCGACGGCCCGGACCTGGCCATGCTGGCGTGTCAGGAACACGACGATCCTGTCGGCCTCGCCGAGCTTGTACGTGCGCAGCACGACGCCGTCGTCCCGGTAGCTCCGGGATGCGAACGTCGACTCGGCCATGGGTGCCATTCTCCCACGGCGAGGGCCTTGGAACGCGCGACGGCGGCGGGAGGCACCCGCCGCCGTCGCACGCTGTGCGGGTGGCCGCTCAGGCAGCCTCGGCGTCTCGCAGGGCGCGGTTGACTGCGGAGACGACAGCCTTGAGCGAGGACATCGACGTGTTCGCGTCGATCCCCACGCCCCACAGCACGCGCTCGCCGACCGCGCACTCGACGTACGCCGCGGCCCGCGCGTTCCCACCCTCGGACAGGGCGTGCTCGCTGTAGTCGAGGACGCGCACGTCGACGCCCTCCTGGGCGAAGATGTCCAGGAGCGCGGCGATCGGACCGTTGCCGGTCCCCGTGCGGCGCACCTGGGTGCCGTCCACGCGCAGGGTGGCGTGCAGGGTCATCGAGCCGTCCTCGGTGGTCTCGGTGTTGAACGAGACGACGGCGTACCTGCCCCACTGCTTCCCGCCGTCCACGGACGCCGCGGGCAGGTACTCGTCGCTGAAGATGTTCCACAGCTCCGCGGCACTCACCTCGCCGCCGACCGTGTCGGTGCGGCGCTGGATCACGCCGGAGAACTCGATCTGCGCGCGGCGCGGCAGGTCCAGGTGGTGCTCGTTCTTCAGCAGGTAGGCGACCCCGCCCTTGCCGGACTGCGAGTTGACGCGGATGACCGCCTCGTAGCTGCGGCCCAGGTCCTTCGGGTCGATGGGCAGGTAGGGCACCTGCCAGGGGAAGTCGCGCACGTCCTTGCCCTCGGCCGCGGCGTCCCGCTCGAGGGCCTCGAAGCCCTTCTTGATGGCGTCCTGGTGCGAGCCGGAGAACGCCGTGAAGACCAGGTCCCCGCCGTAGGGCACGCGCTCGCCGACCGGCAGCTGGTTGCAGTACTCGACCGTCCGGCGGATCTCGTCGATGTCCGAGAAGTCGATCATCGGATCCACGCCCTGGACGAACATGTTCAGGCCCAGGGTCACGAGGTCCACGTTGCCGGTGCGCTCGCCGTTGCCGAACAGGCAGCCCTCGATGCGGTCGGCGCCCGCCATGTATCCGAGCTCGGCGGCGGCCACGCCCGTCCCGCGGTCGTTGTGCGGGTGCAGGGACAGGATGATGCCCTCCCGCGGGTGCAGGTTCCGGCTCATCCACTCGATCGAGTCGGCGTAGACGTTCGGCGTGGCCATCTCGACCGTCGCCGGGAGGTTGACGATCACCTGGTTGTCGGCGCTCGCCTCGAAGACCTCGGCGACGGCATTGCACACGCGGGCCGCGTACTCGAGCTCGGTGCCGGTGAACGACTCGGGCGAGTACTCGTACGTGATGTGCGTGTCGGGGATGGTCTCCTCGTACTTCTTGCACAGGAGCGCGCCCTGGACGGCGATGTCCAGGATCCCGTCCTCGTCCTGGCTGAACACGACGCGCCGCTGCAGGATCGACGTCGAGTTGTAGAGGTGCACGATCGCCTGCTTGGAGCCGGCCAGAGCCTCGTAGGTGCGCTCGATCAGGTGTTCCCGGGCCTGGGTGAGCACCTGGATCGTCACGTCGTCCGGGATGTGGTTGCCGTCGATGAGCTGGCGCACGAAGTCGAAGTCGGTCTGGGATGCGGACGGGAACCCGACCTCGATCTCCTTGTAGCCCATGTCGACGAGGAGCTTGAACATCTTGAGCTTGCGGGCGGGGCTCATGGGGTCGATGAGCGCCTGGTTGCCGTCCCGGAGGTCGACCGCGCACCAGCGCGGGGCCTTCTCGATCCGCTTGTCGGGCCACGTCCGGTCCGGCAGCTCAACGGTGATCTGCTCGTGGAAAGGGAGGTAGCGGTGGACCGGCATGCCCGAGGGCTTCTGAGCGTTGCGCATGGTTTTACTGTAGGCCTTTCTTCGCTGCTGGGATCCACGGGCGGCCGGGCACGTGAACACTCCGCGGCGGGGGCGGCCTGCGCTGGATCAGCGCTGCGCGACCACCCTCGGCGATCAGCGACGTGAGGCCCCGCCACGGCAGCTAAGAAGAAGCAGCGCGGTTGGCACATCGTCACCATAGCATCCCTAAGATGAAGCAACCCCATACAGGAGGCACGATGACAAGCCAAGCCGCGCCGTCCGGCGTCGACCGCCAGTACTTCGACGACACCGTCCGTCCGCAGGACGACCTCTACCGCCACGTCAACGGCGGATGGCTCCGCTCCACCGAGATCCCGGCGGACCGCGCCCTCGTGGGCACGTTCGTCCAGCTGCGCGACCTGTCCGAGGAGAACGTGCGCGCGCTCATCGAGGACCTCGCCTCCGCCGAGCACCCCGCGGGCTCCGACGAGGAGAAGATCGGCGCGTTCTACCGGTCCTTCATGGACGCCGACGCCGTCGAGCGGCTCGGCGCGCAGCCGCTCGCCCCGCTCCTGGCCGAGATCGACGCCGTCGAGGACATCTCCTCGCTCGTGGCGGCCTCCGCCCGCCTCGGCCGCGGGGGCGCCGACGGCCTGCTCGGCTACTACGCGGCTCCCGACGCCGGCCAGCCCGACCGCGTGGTGCTCTACGTCTCCCAGAGCGGGCTCGGCCTCCCCGACGAGTCGTACTACCGGGACGAGAAGTTCGCCGCGATCGTCGAGGCCTACGAGGCGTATCTGGCCGACATGTTCGCCCTCCTGGGCTCGGCCACGGCCGCCCAGGACGCGGCGGACGTGCTGGGCCTCGAGCGGCGGATCGCGGCCCTCCACTGGGACCGGGTCACACTGCGCGACCCGCAGAAGACGTACAACCTCCGGACCGAGGCCCAGGCCGTCGAGGCGTTCCCCCACTTTGCCCTCTGGGCCGAGGAGACCGGGGTGACGGCCGACGCGCGGGCCGAGCTCGTCGTCGGCAACCCCGAGTACCTCGCCGGGATCACCGCGCTCCTGGACGACGTCCCCCTGCGCACCTGGAGGCTCTGGCTCACCGGCCACCTCCTCGGCTCGACCGCGCCCTACCTGTCCTCCGCCTTCGTCGACCGGCACTTCGCCTTCTACGGCACCGTGCTGTCCGGGACACCGGAGAACAAGGAGCGCTGGAAGCGCGGGGTCGGGGCAGTCGAGGCCGGTCTCGGGATGGCGGTGGGCCGCCTGTACGTTGCCCGCCACTTCCCCGAGGAGCACAAGGAATCGATGCGGGCCCTCGTGGACAACGTCGTCGAGGCCTATCGGCGCAGCATCTCCGTGCTGCCGTGGATGGGCGCCGAGACGCGTGAGCGCGCGCTCGCCAAGCTGGCAGCCTTCCGCCCCAAGATCGGCTACCCGGACGAGTGGATCGACTTCTCGCCGGTGGTGGTGGACGAGGCCGACCTGCTCGGCAACGTCCGCCGCGCCCACGCTGCGGAGCTGGACCGCCTGCTCGACGAGATCGGCAAGCCGGTGGACCGGGTCAAGTGGCTCATGACCCCGCAGACGGTCAACGCCTACTACCACCCGCTGATGAACGAGATCGTCTTCCCGGCCGCCATCCTCCAGGAGCCGTTCTTCCACCCCGAGGCGGACCCGGCGGTCAACTACGGCGGCATCGCGGCCGTGATCGGGCATGAGATCGGCCACGGGTTCGACGACCAGGGCTCCCAGTTCGACGGCGACGGCGCACTGCGGAACTGGTGGTCCGACGAGGACCGGGCGGCCTTCGAAGCGCTCACGGGCAAGCTCGTGGACCAGTTCGAGGTCCTCTCCCCCGCCGAGACCCCGGGCAGCACCGTCAACGGGCGGCTGACGCTCGGCGAGAACATCGGCGACCTCGGCGGCCTCGGCATCGCCTACAAGGCCTACCGGCTGAGCCTCGACGGGCAGGAGCCCCCGGTGATCGACGGCCTCACCGGCCCGCAGCGCTTCTTCGTCTCCTGGGCGACAGTCTGGCGCCAGGTGTGCCGCCCGGAGGAGACGCAGCGCCGCCTCTCGATCGACCCGCACTCGCCGAACGAATTCCGCACGAATGCGATCGTGAAGAACCTCGACGCCTTCCACGAGGCCTTCGACGTGGCCGACGGCGACGCGATGTGGCTGGACCCCGAGGAGCGCGTCACCATCTGGTGAGTGCGGCCCCGCCACGGCGGATGCCAGGTGTCAGTGGCCGAAGGCCGCCTGGCACGTGGCGTCCGCCGCGGTCTGCGCCACGACATTCTCCGGGACCGGCGCACTGTACTTCTCCCCGGCCGTGAAGTCCGAGCCGACGTAGAACTGGACGCCGCGGATGGCCGTGGAGGGCTGGACCTGGGCGGCCGGGAGCCCGAAGCGCGCGGCGATGTCAGTGGCGACGTCTTCGAATCCGGTGCTGTAGTAGACGACGGTGGTGGCACTGGGAGCGGCTGCGAACGTCTGCAGCTGGGCGAACCCTTCCGCCTTGAGGTAGCCGAGGATGTCCTGGGCCCGGCCCTGGACACCCGAGCCGTTGGCCACGCTGACCGGCTGGATCGCCCTGTTGTAGGCCGCAGGCGCGCTCGTCGGCGCCACGCCGGTCTCCGTGGGCGCTGCCGACGCCGAGTCCGAGGGCGACGCCGGTGCCGTCCCCTTGGGCGCTGTGAGGTCGCGGCCCTCGCGCATCGCCTGGAACAGCCCCTCGGCGTCGGGCTCCTTGATCTGGACCCGGTTCGGGTCGTTGACGTACGGCTCCCAGGGCACTGTCACGAACGCGACCTTGGACAGGTCCACGTCCTTGAGCCTGCTCCCGATGGTCAGGAGGGACTTCGGGTTCGCGAGCCCGCTGTCGACCGTCAGGTTGCGCGTGATCGTGTCCGCGATGGAGAGCATCTTCGGCACGTCGGTCAGCGTCCCGTCAGACTTCACCTTGCGGGCGAGCGAGGCGAGGAAGGCCTGCTGCGACTTGATCCGGGACAGGTCGCTCCCGTCCCCCACCCCGTGGCGGCTGCGCAGGAACGCGAGGGCCTGTTCGCCCTGGACCGTGTTCGTCCCGGCGTTCAGCTTCAGGCCTGAGGCCGGGTCGTCGACGGCGGCGTTGACGCAGACCTGCACGCCGCCGATCGTGTTCGAGAGTTCCTTCACGGCATTGAAGTCCGCGAGCAGGAAATGGTCGACCGTGAGGCCTGTGATCTTGTTGATCGTATCCAGCAGGCAGCCAGGGCCGGCCTCGCTCATGGCGGAGTTGAGCTGGCCTGCGCTCTGGGCCGGATACGTCTGCTTGGTCTTGGGATCCGTGCACGCGGGAATCGGGACCATGAGGTCCCGGGGGAAGCTCGTCATGGAGATCTGGCGGTTGTCTGCCGAGATGTCCATGAGGATCATGACATCGGAGTTGCCGTAGCCAGCACTGTCCGCCTGGGAGCCGTACTCCTTGTTCGCGCCGTCACGCGTGTCCGAGCCCATGATCAGGATCTGGAGGCGGTCGTTCGCGTCGCTTGACGCGTCGGCGGTGGCGCTGCCCGCCGAGAGCGGCGCCTGCTTGAGGTTCGACTGCAGCCTGAGCACCCAGTACCCGGCGAACACGATGACGCCGAGCAGCACGAAGGCCGCTA
Organism: Sinomonas sp. B1-1; assembly: GCF_050474465.1. Classification (NCBI taxonomy): domain Bacteria; kingdom Bacillati; phylum Actinomycetota; class Actinomycetes; order Micrococcales; family Micrococcaceae; genus Sinomonas; species Sinomonas sp. B1-1. The sequence continues at coordinate 405,998 of NZ_JBCHVF010000001.1, forward strand.
CGGCTGCCGTCACGCGGAGCCAGAGGCGTCTCTTTCCGGGGGTGCGGGCATGCCGCGGCGTGGGGGTACCGTCCCGACGCGCATGGTGCACGCCGCCGAGCCGCGGCGCGGCGTCATCAGCTCGTCGAGCCAAGGAGGGGGCCTTCCGTCAGGGTCCTGAGTCACTCCATGTTACTCGGTCGCCCTGTACGGCCGCTGGGAGACGCGGCTGCAGCGTCACAGGGTGAACTACCCGCGTGAGGCCGTCTAGAAACCGAGCCTGCCCAGCTGCTTGGGATCCCGCTGCCAGTCCTTGGCGACCTTGACGTGGAGGTCCAAGTAGATGCGCGTGCCGAGCAGCGCCTCGATCCCGCGCCGCGCGGCAGTCCCGACCTCGCGGAGCCGCGAGCCTCCCCGACCGATGATGATGGCCTTCTGCGACGGCCGCTCCACGAACAGGTTCACCCGGACGTCGAGCAGGGGGTTGTCCTCGCTGCGGCCCTCCCGGGGCACGATCTCCTCGACCACGACGGCGAGCGAGTGCGGGAGCTCGTCGCGCACGCCCTCGAGCGCCGCCTCGCGGATGAGCTCCGCGACCATGACCGTCTCGGGCTCGTCCGTGAGCTCGCCGTCCGGGTACAGCGGTGGCGAGGGAGGCATGTGGCCGATGAGGACGTCTTCGACCGTCTTGACCTGGTAGCCGTCCTGGGCCGAGACCGGCACGAGGTCGCTCCAGCCCTCTCCGCCGACAACCTCGCGGCCGAGGGCCTCGACGGCGAGGAGCTGCTCGGCCAGTGCAGCACGGTCCAAGAGATCTGCCTTCGTCACGAGCGCCACGATCGGCTTCCGGGGGACCCCTGCCAGCTGGTTCGCGATGTACCTGTCCCCGGGGCCGATCCGTTCGTTCGCCGGAATGCAGAACCCGATGGCGTCCACCTCCGAGAGGGTCTCGGCCACGAGGTCGTTCAGGCGCTGGCCCAGGAGGGTGCGCGGCCGGTGCAGGCCTGGCGTGTCGACGAGGATCAGCTGGCCGTCGGAGCGGTGCACGATCCCGCGGATCGTGTGCCGCGTCGTCTGGGGCTTGGCCGAGGTGATGGCGACCTTCTGGCCGACGAGCGCGTTGGTCAGGGTCGACTTGCCCGCGTTCGGCCGCCCGACGAGCACCGCGAATCCGGCCCGGTAGTCCGGCGCTGTGCCGTGTCCTGCGGAGGTCTCAGCCATGGTTGGTCCCTGCTTCTTCGTTCTCGTCGGTGGTGGTCGGTTCGTGCACTCGTTCTGCCAGGATGTGGCTCACCCTGTTCCGCCGGCCTTCGATGCGCTCGGCGGTGAGCTGCACCCCGTGGATCTCGGCGGAGCTCCCCACGATCGGCACCCGCCCGAGGGCCTTCGCCAGGAGGCCGCCCACGGTCTCGACCTCGTCGTCCTCGATGTCGAGGTCGAACAGCTCCCCGAGGTCATCGAGGCTCATCCGGGCGGCAACCCGGAACCGCCCATCGCCGAGGGGGACCGATTCGGCCGCGTCGTCGTCGTACTCGTCGACGATCTCGCCCACGATCTCCTCGATGAGGTCCTCGAGCGTCACGAGGCCCGCGGTCCCGCCGTACTCGTCGACCACGATCGCGAGGTGGATCGACTCCCTCTGGAGTTCCTTGAGCAGCTCGTCCACGGGCTTGGACTCAGGGACGAATCGGGGTTCCCGGGCCAGGTCTTCGACGCGCCCGGCGGCCGCGGCCGGGTCCTGGTGCAGGCGCGCGGCGACATCCTTCAGGTAGAGGATGCCCACGACATCGTCGAGGCTCTCGCAGAACACGGGCACGCGGGAGCATCCGGAGCGGAGGAAGAGGCTCATCGCCTGCGCGAAGGTGGAGCCGGCCTCGATCGAGATGATGTCGGTGCGCGGCACCATCACGGCGCGCACGAGCGTCTCCCCCAGCTCGAACACGGACTGGAGCAGCTCCGCCTGCTCCTCCTCGAAGTCCTCGGCATCGCTTGCGCGCTCGACGAACTCGCGGAGCTCAGTCGAGCTGTAGGTGGCTTCCTCGCTGCCCGGGTCTGTTCCGGTGGCCCGGCTCCCGAGGGAGACCAGCCAGCCCGGGACCGGCCCCAGCGCGATGCGCAGCCCGCTCACGAGGGGGGCCGAGGCGACCGCCACCGGCAGCGCGTGCTGGCGGCCGAGCTGGCGCGGCGAGACGCCCACGAGGAGGAACCCGACAAGCGCCATGACGGCGGTCGCGGCCAGGCCCGCCAACCACACGTTGTCAAGCAGGCTGAAGGCGAGGACCGCCACCGCAACCGCCGCTGCAGTCTCGAACCAGATGCGCCAGAACCGCAGGGCGTGCAGGTGCGGGACGGGGTCCCCGAGGATCCTTGCGAGGGCGGCCGCCTGGCCCGCTTCGATCCGCTCCTCGGCGTCGTGCCGCGGGAGGAAGGCGAGCGCAGCCTCCGCGGCCGTGAGGAGCCCCGCGAGGGCTACGAAGACCAGCGCCAGGACAGAGAGGAGGACCGGGGTCACGCCACCGTCTCGCTCGGGGCAGGGCGGCCGAGGAACTCGGTGAGCAGCTCCCGCTGGAGCGTGAACATCTCGTCCCTTTCCTCCGGCTCCGCGTGGTCGAAGCCCAGGAGGTGCAGGATGCCGTGGGTGGCGAGGAGGAGCATCTCGTCGTCGGTCGAGTGCCCCCCGCGCTTCGCCTGTTCCGCGGCGACCTGGGGACAGATGGCGATGTCGCCCAGCATCCCCTGCGGGGTCTGGCGGCCGGGAGTCCCCGGGGTCAGCTCGTCCATCGGGACTGAGAGCACGTCGGTCGGCCCGGGCTCGTCCATGAGCTCGACGTGCAGGCGCTCCATCGCCTCCTCGTCCACGAGGAGGACCGAGAGCTCGGTCTGGGGATGGAGCCACAGGCGCTCGAACACGAAACGGGCCAGACGGACGAGTGCCTCCGCGTCGACGGCCACGCCGGACTCGTTGTTGACTTCGATGCTCACTGGTCCAGCTTAGTCGGCGTCGGACTGTCGGGCGCCTGGGCGCGGGCCCGGGCACGACGGCGCTCCTGCGCGGCGCGCTGCTCGTCGTCCCAGCGCCCGTACGCGTCGACGATGTCGCTCACGAGGCGGTGCCGCACGACGTCCGACGCCCCGAGGACGGAGAAGCTGACGTCCTCGACGCCGGCCAGGATCTGCTGGACCACGCGCAGCCCGGAAGCTGTCCCCGACGGGAGGTCGACCTGCGTCACGTCCCCCGTGACCACCATCTTGGAGCCGAACCCCAGACGGGTCAGGAACATCTTCATCTGCTCGGGGGTCGTGTTCTGCGCCTCGTCGAGGATGATGAACGCGTCGTTGAGAGTGCGGCCGCGCATGTACGCCAGCGGCGCGACCTCGATGGTCCCCGCAGCCATGAGCCGGGGGATGGACTCGGGGTCCATCATGTCGTGCAGCGCGTCGTACAGCGGGCGGAGGTAGGGGTCGATCTTGTCGCTCAGCGTTCCCGGCAGGAAGCCCAGCCTCTCCCCCGCCTCGACCGCCGGCCGCGTGAGGATGATCCGGCTGACGTCCTTGTGCTGGAGTGCCTGGACGGCCTTGGCCATCGCCAGGTAGGTCTTGCCGGTGCCGGCGGGCCCGATGCCGAAGATCACCGTGTGCGCGTCGATCGCGTCGACGTAGTTCTTCTGGTTGGCCGTCTTCGGGCGGATCGTGCGGCCCCGGCTGGAGAGGATGTTGTGGGTGAGCACCTCGGACGGGCTCGATACCGTCTGGGTGCGCAGCATCGACACGAGCTGGGTCAGCGAGGCGGTGGTCACGGCCGTACCCTGGCCGGCCATCGCCGAGACCTCCTCGAAGAGCCGACGGATGTGCGGCACCTCCTCAGGGGGCCCGACGATCGTGAGCTCGTTGCCGCGCGCGTGGAAGGAGACTGCGGGGAACTGCTCCTCGATGAAGCGCAGGGCTTCATCGTGCGGGCCGAGGATCTGGACCATCTCCTCGCTCGAGCCGAATCGGAGCACCTCGGTGCGTGCTGCCGGGGTCGTGTGCGGGAAGTCCGCTGTCACAGGCCGTCTCTCTCCTCGTCCGGGCCGAACCCTCGCGTCGACCCTACGCCGGGCCGCTCGGGTGCCGCCCGTGGCGCCCATCCTACTGCCGCGGCGCCGTGCTGCGACCCAAAGGGGGCCGCAGGGTGCCAACGTCTCAATCGCGCATCACTTGGGACACGGCCGCCTCCACGGGGGCTTCCGCGCGCCGGTGCTGTGCCAAGCTGGAATGTGGCCCGGGCACCCCGACGGCGTCCCGGCGGCCCCGGACACGAGCGACGCCCTCGGGGCGGCGACGACCAGCGGAGGATGCATGGGACCCACAGCGCTGCGCGCGCGCTGCCGGCTCTGGCCGGCTGTGCCTGCGGTGCTCGCGGCTGCCGTGGTCTCGCTCGCAGGCTGCACGGCGGTCGGGTCGCCCCAGCCGAGCATCGCCGCCGGAGCCACGGCGAGCCAGGTCCCCGGAAACACCCAGCCCTCGGCGCCCCTCGAGACGTCCCAGACCTCGGCGAAGGCCCCCGTGTACTGGCTGGGCCGGGCCAAGGACGGCGTGTACCTGTACCGCGAGTTCCGGGACGCTGGCGGCCAGGACAATCCCATCGCGACCGCGCTGCGCATCATGATGTCCCAGAAGCCGCTCGATCCTGACTACTTCAGTCCCTGGCAGACGCCGAAGAAGCTCGCCGCGTCGGTCTCGGGGCGGAACGTGATCACCGTGGATGTTTCGGCGGACGCGTTCAACACCGGCGTGGACGAGCCGACAGCCCAGCTCGCGGTGCAGCAGCTCGTCTACACCGCGACAGCGGCCGCCGCGAGTGCCGGCCTCATCGACTCGGACCAGCCGATCTCGGTCATGCTCCTCGTCGATGGGCACACCTCCCAGCTCGCCTTCGAGCGGGTGCAGCTCGGCCAGCTCATGCAGCGAGATCCCTCGATGCTGGCCCCGGCCTGGATCATCGACCCGCAGGAAGGCGTGGGGCTCGACGGGCCGGTGAAGGTCTTCGGCAGGTCGACCCGGGCGGACCAGGAGCTCGGGTGGCAGGTGCTCCGCAGGGATTCGCCGGGCAAGTCATCCGTCTATCTCAGCGGGACCGTGGCCCCGGGCACCCAGAGCTCGCGTCCCGGCGAATTCACCTTCACGGTCAACCTGCCCCCGGGCGACTACGAGGTCCGGGTGCTGCCCAAGGAGGAGGCCTCGGCCGCCCCGAACACCGGCAACACCGCCTGGGACTCGAAGGACGTGCACGTCGGGCCCTGACGGATCGGCCCCTCCCTCGGCAGTGGACCGCAGCTGCGCACACAGCTCTGTGTGCGGCTAGGAGTCGGTGCGGCCGTCCCGCGCCCGCCAGCGGCCGAGCCGGTCGCCGGCCAGGGCAAGCGCAGCCGGGCCCGCCGTGGACGAGCGCAGGACATGCGGGCCGAGGAGAGCGAGCCGCGCGCCCGCGGCAGTGAAGCGGGCCAGCTCGTCGGGGGTGATCCCGCCCTCGGGCCCGACGACGAAGAGCACCTCGCCCTCGTCGCCATCCTGGGCCGCAAGCGTCTCGAGGACCGTGGACAGCGGCTCGACCGCGTCCTCGTGGAGCACGACGGCGAGCCTCGCCGAGGCGATCCGCTCGGCCAGCCGCGCGCCGTCGTGCGCGGCCTCGACGGCGGGCACGACGGCGCGGCGCGCCTGCTTGGCCGCCGCCACCACGACGGAGCGCCACTTGGCGAGGGCCTTCTCTCCGCGCTCGCCCTTCCACCGCACGATCGAGCGCTCGGCCTGCCACGGGATGACGGCGTCAACGCCGAGCTCGGTCGCAGCCTCGGCCGCGAGCTCGTCGCGGTCGCCCTTGGCGAGGGCCTGGACGAGCACGAACCGGAAGGGCGGGCGCGGCTCACGGGCGACCCGCTCGACGCCCACGGTCAGCGTCTGGCCTTCCGCCCCGGCGACGGTGCCGACAGCCCGGACGCCCGCGCCGTCGGCCAGGTCGACCCCCTCGCCCCTGGCGAGGCGCTTCGCGGCGACCGCGTGGCGGCCCTCAGGGCCTCCCACCTCGATGAGGTCTCCGGGCTGGATCCCGTCGAGCCTTCCGGCCGGGACGTAGAAGAGCGGCCGGGACATCTCTAGAGGTTGCCCAGCTTGTCGCGCAGCTTGGCGAAGACTCCGCCGCTGGCGACGAGCTTGCCGTCGCCCACGTGCTCGCCCCGCAGCTTCGCGAACTGGCGCAGGAGCTCCTCCTGCTCGGCGTCGAGCTTGGTCGGCGTCTCGACCCGGATGTGCACGAGCAGGTCGCCTCGGCCCGAGCCGCGGAGCCGGGCGACGCCCAGCCCGTGGAGGGTGACGACGTCACCGGACTGTGTGCCCGGGCGCAGAGTGATGGTCTGCTCGCCGTCGAAGGTCTCGAGGCTCAGCTCGGAGCCCAGGGCTGCAGCGGTCATCGGGACGCTGACGGTCGCGTTGAGCTGGTCGCCGTCGCGCGTGAACGTCGAGTGCGAGGCCACGCGGATCTCGACGTACAGGTCTCCCGAGGGGCCGCCAGCTGTCCCCGCCTCGCCCTGGCCTGCAAGCTGGATGCGGGTGCCGGTCGACACGCCCGCCGGGATCTTGACGGTGAGCGAGCGGCGGCTGCGGACGCGGCCTTCGCCGCCGCACTCGTTGCACGGGCTCGGGATCTCGGTGCCGAAGCCCTGGCAGGTGGGGCACGTGGCCAGTGTCATGACCTGGCCCAGAATCGAGCGGACGGGCCGCTGGATGTGGCCGCTGCCGCCGCACACCGTGCAGCGCACGGGTTCCGTGCCCGGCTCGCAGCACGAGCCGTCGCAGCGCTCACAGGTCACGGCCGTGTCCACCTCGAGCTTCTTGTTGACCCCGAAGACGGCGTCCTTGAGCTCGATCCGCACCGCGATGAGGGCGTCCTGGCCGCGCCGCACCCGCGAAGCCGGGCCGGCCTGCGCACCGCCCCCGCCGAAGAACGTCTCGAAGATGTCCTGGAACGCGAAGCCGGAGCCGTTGTAGGCGCCGCCGAAGCCGTTGTCGGTGCCGTTCTCGTTGCCCGTGGTGTCGTAGACGCGCCGCTTCTGCGGGTCCGACAGGACCTCGTAGGCGTGCGTCACCGCCTTGAACTGCTCTGAGGCCTCCTCGCCCGGGTTGATGTCCGGGTGGAGCCTGCGGGCCAGCTTCTTGTAGGCCTTCTTGATCTCCTCGGTGGTCGCGTCGGTCGGAACGCCGAGGGTTTCGTAATGGCTGCTCACGGTCTTCTTTCTCTAGCTTCCAGCGAGAATCTTGGAGAGGTACCGGGCGACCGCGCGGACCGCGGCCATGCTGGCCGGATAGTCCATGCGCGTCGGGCCGAGGATGCCCAGCTTGGGGCCGTCGTCCCCGCCGTACCCGGTGGCCACGACAGAGGTCTCGGCAAGGCCGTCGTAGGCGTTTTCGCGCCCGATGGTGACGGCGACTCCCCGGGAGTCGTTCGCCATCTCGGACAGCAGGCGGAGCAGGACGACCTGCTCCTCGAGGGCTTCGAGCACGGGCGAGATGCTCTGGAGGAAGTCGCTGTTCGACCTGGCCAGATAGGCCGTGCCCGCCATGACCATGCGGTCTTCGCGGCTCGACTCGGCCAGGAGGGACAGGCCCCGCCCGAGCTCCGCCGCGAGCGACTGGTCCGCAGGAGGCAGCGACCCGACGACGCGGCCGAGGGCCTCGCCGAGTTTCACGACCGGGGCGCCGACCAGCCCCGCGAGGAGCTTCTCCCGCAGGGCCGCGAGCCGGTCGCGGTCCACCTCCTCGGAGACCGTGTGGACGCGCTGCTCCACGGTCCCGGTGTCTGCGATGAGCACGAGGAGGATCTGATGCGGTGCCATGAGCACCGCCTCCACGTGGCGCACCCGGGCCCGGCCGAGCTGGGGGTACTGCACGACGGCGACCTGGTTCGTCAGCTGCGACAGGAGGCGAACGGTGCGCTCGAGCACGTCGTCGAGGTCGTCGGCGCCGCCGAGGAGGCTCTGGATAGCGTGCTTCTCCGCTGGGGACAGGGGGCGCACGGCGGCGAGGTGGTCGACGAAGACGCGGTAGCCCTTGTCCGTGGGGACGCGTCCTGCGCTCGTGTGGGGAGCCGTGATGAGTCCGTCGTCCTCGAGTGCGGCCATGTCGTTGCGGATCGTCGCACTCGAGACGCCGAGCTTGTGGCGGTCGACGAGTGCCTTGGAGCCGACCGGCTCCCTGAAGTGCACATAGTCCTCCACGATGGCCCGCAGCACCTCGAGCTTGCGCGGCTCGCTCACATCCCACCTCCTGCTCGCATGGCCGTTTGCGTTAGCACTCTCTCAGAGCAAGTGCCAAGTCTATTATGCCCACGCACCGTTCCGCACGGTCTGTGCCCCGCGCCACGCAAGGATGAGCGCACTGTCCGAACGGCGGGGCCGTAGGATCCGACGGGTGGACCGACTCTCCTATGACAGCTGGGGCCCGGCAGACCTGAGCGCCCCCTCCCGACGCGAGCTGCCCACGGTCCCTGCCTCGGTCGGCCTCGTCCTCGAGGACGCCGAGAGCGGATGGGTGGGCGCCGTCACACGCATCGAGAAGTCCGGCGGGATGCACCTCATGACCCTCGAGGACCGGCGGGGCCGCTCACGGTCCTTCCAGCTGGGGTACGGCTTCCTCGTGGACGGCCGCCCGGTCCAGGTGGGCCCGCCGGCACCCCAGCGGACCGCGGCCCCGCCCGCCCGTACGGCCTCGGGGTCGGTCCGGGTCGAGGGCATGCGCGCACAGGTTGCCAAGGCCAGCCGCATCTGGGTCGAGGGCAAGCACGACGCCGAGCTCGTCGAGAAGGTCTGGGGAGACGACCTGCGCGTTGAGGGAATCGTCGTCGAGCCGCTGCACGGTGTGGACGACCTCGCGGCCGCCATCGCGGACTTCGGGCCCGGCCCGGAACGCCGGCTGGGCATCCTCGTGGACCATCTGGTGGAGGGATCGAAGGAGTCCAGGATCGCAGCGGAGGCCATGCGGAGCCCCGGGGCTGCAGGGAACGTCCTCATCGTCGGCCACCCGTACGTGGACGTCTGGCAGGCCATCAAGCCGTCCACGCTGGGGATCCCTGCCTGGCCGGCGGTGCCGCGGGGCACCGACTGGAAGACCGGCATCCTTGCCGCCTTCGGCTGGCCCCGCAGCACGCCCGAGGACTTCGGGCTCGCGTGGCAGAAGCTGCTGGGCACCGTGCGCACCTACGCGGACCTCGAGCCCTCCCTGCTGGGACGCGTCGAAGAGGTGATCGACTTCCTGACCGCCTGAGCGCACAACCTTGGATATCCTTGGAATGCCCTCGGGCAGGCCGTCTGGTGCGGCCACCGCACGACGACACCGAACAGGCAGGGACATCCAGTGGCCGAGTACCCGCAGGACCGACGCGACGGAGAGAGCGAATACCACGGCGCGCCAGCCCGTGCCATGCCGCTCACGGCGGCTGAGGACCGCCAGTGGGCGACGCTCGCTCACTTCGGCGGGATCCTCGGGTGCCTGCCGTCGCTGCTGATCTACCTGGTCTTCAGGGACCGTGGGCCCTTCACGGCCCAGGAGTCCAAGGAGGCGCTCAACTTCACGCTCCCGCCGACCGCCGCCGCCGTGGTCTGCAACATCCTGGCGCTCATCCCGGTGGTCGGGAACGTGTTCGCGGTCCTGGCGACGCTCGTGTGGATCGCGCTCACGGTCTTCTCCGTGATCGCCGGCATCCAAGTCAACCGCGGCCAGCCGTACCGCTACCGCTACAACCTCCGGCTCATCTCCTAGGAACCGCGGGCACGCGCCGGAACGACGGGGGCATGGTCTGGTTCAGGCGAGAAGCCGGCGCACCACCGCGTCCGCGAGCAGGCGCCCGCGCAGCGTGAGCACAAGCCGCCCCCGGAGGGCCGCCGCACCCTCGACGAGCCCCTCGGCGATCAGGCCCGCAACCTCGGAGCGGCTCTCCGGCCCGAGCTCCGCCACAGGCAGGCCTGAGGCTAGCCGGATCTGCAGGAGGACCCGCTCGACGTGGCGCGTCTCGTCGTCGAGCGTCTCCCGGCCAGCCGCAGGGGAGGTTCCCTCGCCCAGCCGCGCGGCGTAGGCGGTGGGATGCTTGACGTTCCACCAGCGGACTCCGCCGACGTGGGAGTGGGCTCCCGGGCCGATCCCCCACCAGTCCCCGCCGTTCCAGTAGGCAAGGTTGTGCCGGCAGGCGTACCGCACCGATCCGGCATCCCCCCGGGCCCAGTTGCTCACCTCGTACCAGCTGAAGCCCGCGTCGGCGAGCACGGCGTCGGCGAGCTCGTACTTCTCGGCGTGGTCGTCGTCGTCGACGTCGGGGACCTGACCGCGGCGGATCTGCGCAGCGAGCTTCGTCCCCTCCTCGACGATGAGCGCATAGGCGCTCACGTGGTCGGGTTCGCAGGCAAGGGCTGCATCGAGTGACGCGCGCCAGTCATCGAGGCTCTCCGCCGGCGTGCCATAGATGAGGTCCAGGCTCACGTCAAGGCCTGCCTCCCGCGCCCAGCGCACCGCCTCGGGCACGCGCGACGGCGTGTGGGTGCGGTCGAGGACCCGCAGCACGTGCGGGACGGCGGACTGCATCCCGAAGGACACCCGCGTGAAACCGGCCGCCGCGAGGGTCACGAGCGACTCCGCCGTGACCGAGTCCGGATTGGCCTCGGTCGTCACCTCGGCGCCGGGCTCGAGGCCCCACTCCTCCACGGCCGTCGTGAGGATCGTGGCGAGGTCCTCCGCCGGCAGGAGGGTGGGCGTTCCTCCGCCGAAGAAGACGGTCGACAGGGGACGACGCGGCACGCCGGAGGCGTCGAGGGCCGACGCCGCGAAGCGCACCTCGGACGCCGCGGTAGCGGCGTACGCGTCCTGCGAGGCTCCGCCGCCGAGCTCTTTCGCCGTGTAGGTGTTGAAGTCGCAGTACCCACAGCGGACGGCGCAGAACGGGATGTGCGCGTAGAGCGAGAAGCCCCGCCCCGCGGCGCCGGCCGCAGCCTGCGGCGGCAGGGCGCCGTCGGCCGGCGCGGGGTCCCCGAGCGGCAGTGTGCTGGGCACTTACTTCTTCGCTCGATCCTTCGAGTCTTTCGACTCGTCCGTGGTGAGCGCCGCGATGAAGGCCTCCTGCGGGACCTCCACGCGCCCGACCATTTTCATGCGCTTCTTGCCTTCCTTCTGCTTCTCGAGCAGCTTGCGCTTACGGGTGATGTCGCCGCCGTAGCACTTGGCGAGGACGTCCTTCCGGATCGCGCGGATGTTCTCGCGGGCGATGATGCGCGAGCCGATCGCGGCCTGGATGGGGACCTCGAACTGCTGGCGCGGGATGAGCTCCCGGAGCTTCGCCGTCATCATCGTGCCGTACGAGTAGGCCTTGTCCCGGTGGGTGATGGCGCTGAAGGCGTCCACCTGCTCGCCCTGGAGGAGGATGTCGACCTTGACCAGGTCGGCGGCCTGCTCGCCGTCGGCCTTCCAGTCGAGCGACGCGTAGCCGCGGGTCTTGGACTTGAGCTGGTCGAAGAAGTCGAAGACGATCTCGGCGAGGGGGATCCAGTAGCGCAGTTCCACGCGGTCCTCGGACAGGTAGTCCATGGCCTTCATCTGGCCGCGGCGGCTCTGGCACAGCTCCATGATCGCGCCGACGAACTCGTTCGGGGCGAGGATCGTCGCGGAGACCATCGGCTCCCGCACCTCTTTGACCTTGCCGGTGGGGAACTCGCTCGGGTTCGTGACCGTGACGACCGACTTGTCCTCGAGCGTGACCTCGTAGATGACGTTGGGGGCGGTGGAGATCAGGTCGAGGTTGAACTCGCGCTCAAGGCGCTCCCGCACGATCTCGAGGTGCAGGAGGCCGAGGAAGCCGACGCGGAAGCCGAAGCCGAGGGCGGCCGAGGTCTCCGGCTCGTAGACGAGCGCGGCGTCGTTCAGCTTGAGCTTGTCCAGGGCGTCGCGCAGGTCCGGGTAATCCGACCCGTCGAGGGGGTACAGGCCCGAGAAGACCATCGGCTTGGGGTCCTGGTAGCCGCCGAGCGATTCCGCGGCGGGCTTGGACAGGTTGGTGATGGTGTCGCCGACCTTGGACTGGCGCACATCCTTCACGCCCGTGATGAGATAGCCGACCTCGCCCACGCCCAGGCCCTTCGACGGGATGGGCTCCGGGGAGATCACGCCGATCTCGAGCAGCTCGTGGCTGGCCTTCGTGGACATCATCTGGATGCGCTCGCGCGGGTTGAGCGAGCCGTCCACGACGCGGACGTAGGTCACGACGCCGCGGTACGTGTCGTACACCGAGTCGAAGATCATGGCCCGGGCGGGGGCCGTCGCATCACCGACCGGTGCAGGGATGGCCGCCACGATGCGGTCCAGGAGCCCCTCGACGCCGACGCCGGTCTTCCCCGACACCTTCAGCACGTCTGCCGGATCCCCGCCAATGAGGTTCGCGAGTTCCTCCGCGTATTTCTCGGGCTGGGCTGCGGGGAGGTCGATCTTGTTCAGGACCGGGATGATCGTGAGGTCGTTCTCCATCGCGAGGTAGAGGTTCGCGAGCGTCTGCGCCTCGATCCCCTGCGCCGCGTCGACCAGGAGGACGGCTCCCTCGCAGGCAGCGAGCGAGCGGGAAACCTCATACGTGAAGTCGACGTGCCCAGGCGTGTCGATCATGTTCAGCGCGTAGGCGGTGCCGTCGACCTCCCAGGGCATGCGCACGGCCTGGGACTTGATGGTGATGCCGCGCTCGCGCTCGATGTCCATACGGTCCAGATACTGGGCCTTCATGTCCCGGGGCTGGACGACGCCCGTGAACTGCAGCATGCGGTCGGCAAGGGTCGACTTGCCGTGGTCGATGTGCGCAATGATGCAGAAGTTGCGGATGATCGACGGATCCGTCGCGGCAGGCACCGGGGCGGTGCGGGCCATGGGAGACACTGTGAACGGTCCTCACTTCGGGCGGGGAGTTGCTGACTTCCCAGTGTCCCATAGGCTGTGGCTGTGCTGCGCAGCCTTCTCCACCGTGCCCTGTCCGCGGTCCGCGCCGTCGCCCGTGGCGGCAGCCCGACCGGCTACTCCGGCGACTTCACCGGGACGGCGACGGTCGACTACCGCCCCAGCGCCGATGGCGCGCCGGACCCCGGCGAGATCGTCTGGACGTGGGTGCCCTATGAGGAGGACCACGGACAGGGAAAGGACCGGCCGGTGCTCGTGGTTGCCCGGCGGCGAGGACTGCTGCTCGCGCTCATGCTCACGAGCAGGGACCGCGTGCCCGGCAACGGCCGGGAAGGCGACCCAGACTACGTGGACATCGGGGCAGGCCGCTGGGATCCGCGGCGCCGTCCCAGCGAGGTCCGGCTCGACCGCGTCCTGCAGATCGATCCCCGGACTGTGCGGCGCGAAGGAGCGATCCTGGACCGCGCCCGGTTCGACCGCGTCGCGGACGGGCTGCGCCGCCGCGGCTGGCGTTGACCGGTGCTCGGCCGCCTGTCCGTCTGGTAGCATTGTCTCCTGTGTGTCCGTGCAGGTCGGCGGGCACTGAAGACCGGCTGCCATAGGCATCCCCACGCCGCTCAGTCGATGGCCGGTCCGAAGCCCTCTAGACCCGTGTTGGCATCAACAAGAGAGTTTTCATAAGTGGCAAACATCAAGTCCCAGAAGAAGCGCATTCTCACCAACGAGAAGGCGCGTCAGCGCAACGTGGCGGTCAAGTCCGAGCTGAAGACGGCCATCCGCGCCGTCAACACCGCTGTCTCGGCTGCCGACAAGGACACCGCCGTTGCTGCTCTGGCCCACGCGAGCAAGAAGCTCGACAAGGCCGTGAGCAAGGGCGTCATCCACAAGAACCAGGCGGCCAACCGCAAGTCGGGCATCGCCAAGAAGGTCAGCTCGCTCTGAGCTGAGGTTCGCTTCCGGCCGGGGGCCGGCATCCTGACGAAGGATGCCGGCCCCCGGCTTTTTCCGTACCCAAACGACGGAGGCGGAAGCGGGAGTGGCCCGGCCAGCACCGCCCGCGCTCAGCGGGCCCGCGCGGCCGAGGCAACGATCCCGAGCGCCCGTTCGACGGCATAGGCCGGGTCCCGGGCGAGCCCCTTGACCTCGGCGTCGGCCTCGGCGATCGCCCTGATGGCTGCCGCGAGGCTCTGGGGCGTCCAGCCGCGGATGTCGCGCTGGGCCTGCTCGACGAGCCACGGCTGCATGCCGAGGTCACGCGCGACGGCCTGGGCCGAGCCGCGCGCACCCGCGACGCGGGCGAGGGTTCGGAGCTTGGAGGCGATGGCCGCGACCATGGGAACAGGGTCGACGCCGGTCTCGAGGGCATGCCGGAACGCCGACAGGGCCCTCGCCCGGTCGCCTGCAAGGGCGGCGTCTGCGACCTTGAAGGCTGTCGCCTCGACGCGGCCCCCGTAGTACTTCTCGACGGTCGCGACGTCGATGGCAGCCGAGGCATCCAGCGTCAGCTGGGCGCAGGCTGCGGCAAGCTCGGCGAGGCTGCTGCCCACCGCGGCAACGAGCGCCTCGATCGCATCGCGCTCGATCCGGCGCCCGGATCCCTTGAACTCGGCCGCGACGAAGGATGCCTTGTCGCTGTCCTTCTTCAGGGGCTGGCAGTCGATGACAGGCGCTCCTGACGCGCGGACGGCGTCGAGGAGCTTCTTCCCGCGGGTTCCGCCTGCGTGGCGCAGGACGAGGACGACGTCCTGGTCCGGCGAGGCGGCATACGCGAGGCCGTCTTTGAGGAACTCCTCCGACATCGACTCGAGCCCGTGCACCTCCACGAGCTTCCTCTCGCCGAAGAGCGAGGGCGAGGCAGCAAGCAGCAGCTCGCCCCCTGCGTAGGAACCGGCATCCAGTCTGGTCACCTCCAGATCCGGACTGACGGCCCGCGCACTCGACCGGATGGCGTCCATGGCCCGCGCGGCGAGGTAGTCCTCCGGACCGGTCAGCAGGACGATCGGGGCGGGTGCGGCTTCACGCCAGCCGACGGTCCCCCCGCGACCCGAGCCTGCGGCGGGCCCGCGTCCAGTTGGCCGCTGCGTGCGGGAGGCGGCCATCACCGCCGCCTCCGCGAGCTCGCTGTCGCCATGATCACTGCACCCGTCCTCGTCACCCGTCAACTCTGCCACGACCGGGCCGTAGACCCAATCCGAGGATTCGGGCCAGGCGGCGGGCGTGGGCCCACTGCACCAGGAGCAGCTCCACCGCCCACCGCACCAGTCCAGCTGCCCGCGCGCGTCCCGCGGGCACCATGGCAGCCCACAGCAGCAGGATGTTCAGCCCCGAGAACGCTGCCATCGCGGCCGCACCGGCGACGCCCTCCGGCCACGGCAGGGCTGCGCCCGGGACGGCGGCGAACCCCGAGGCAATGAGGGCGAGCAGCTGGGCGGCGGCCCCGCCGACGCCGGCCGCCGACATCGCCAGTGGCTGGGCAGCACCCAGTGCCAATGCCACCGTGCCAGCCACCGTGATCACCGGCACGAGCGGGGCGACCACGATGTTCGCGATCAGGGACAGGCTCAGGAACGCGGGCTGGATCAGGACCATGATCGGCCCGCACAGGAGCTGGGCCGAGAGGGGAACCGAGATCGACAGCGCCATCCACAGCGGCAGGCGCGCGGCCAGCACAGCGGAGAGCGGCGGCCCGAGCAGGACGATGCCGAGGGTGGCCATGACCGAGAGCAGGAAACCGAGGCTCGCCCCGAGCGGCGGGTCCGCGAGGACGAGGACGAGGACCGCCGCCGAGAGCGCCGAGCAACTGCGCCCGGCGCGCCCCGTGGCGAGTGCCACGAGCCCCACGGCGCCCATGACAGCCGCCCGGAGGACGCTCGGCTCCGGCCCGACCACCAGGGCGAAGGCGAGGAGGACTGCGGCGCACCCGGTCAGCGCGGCCCATCGCGGCGCCCTCAGCGCCCGGACGGTCAGGAGGGCGGCGCCGAGCAGGATCGTGAAGTTGGCCCCGCTCACCGCCGTGAGGTGCCCGAGGCCGACCTCGCGCATCGCTGCCTCGAGCTCGGGCGGAAGCACGCTCGTGTCCCCGACGGTGATCCCGCTCAGGAGCCCTGCCGCCTCGGGCGACAGCCAGTCCGAGGAAGCGCGCAGGGCCGCCCGCGCCTCCGCAGCGGCACCGAGCGCTGGATCCGTGCCCAGGACTCGGGGGCGGCTGCTGATGCTCAGGAGCGCAGCCCCCGACGGCTCGCGGGCAGGTGTGACGGTTCCCGCCACGCTCACCCGCTGCCCGGGACGGAGGCCTGAGAGGTCCTTGCCGCCTGCCAGCAGGATGCGTGCCGAGGAGGCGAATTCGACACCCTGCCCGGTGGCCCGCTCGAGGCGCGCGCCGGCGAGGAAGCGGTCTGGCGAACCGAACCGCCCGCCCTGCGCCTGCTGGCGCGGTTCCGCCGAGACCAGGACCACCGCCCTGGTCTGCCCGCCCACGGCCAGGAGCTCGCCTGCGGGGCCCGCACGCTCGGCCGCCGCGTGGGAGGCCGCCGCCGCAAGTCCCGCGACCAGGGCGAGTGCTGCGCAGCCGGGCAGGACGAGGGCGCGGACCGCCCGCCGCGCACCGAGCAGCCCAGTCCCGGCGACGCCGGCCCCGACAACGAGCAGGACGATGACGACGCACGCCATCCCGCCTCCCCACCCGGGGGTGCCGTCCAGATGCTGTCCGAGGAAGGGTGCCGCCGCCGCGCCCGCCCAGGCCGAACCCCCCACCGGTACGAGCCTCAGGTCGCGGAACCGGCTCCTGGACTGCACAGGTGCCGGTTCGTCCGAGGACGCCCACAGCCGGGCCGCCCACTCCCGGAGGCGGCCGACGCCGCCGGCGCGCTCGGCGGGCAGGTTCTGCGCCGCGACGCCTCGGGCCGCCGCAGTCCGGTAGCGATCCCACGCCGCGCTTCTCTCTGCCCCGCTCATCCGACGGTCACCAGGGGCAGGAGGGACTCGAGCATCTTGGGGCCCACTCCGTCCACCGCGTCGAGGTCCTCCGGCGAGCGGAAGCGGCCGTGGGCCGTCCGGTAGTCGATGATGCGCTGGGCGAGAACGGGGCCGACGCGCGGGAGCGTGCCGAGTTCCTGCGCGGTGGCCTGGTTGATGTTCACCTTCGCGGCAGGAGCGCTCGCGGTGCCGGAGCCCGCATGCATGCCCGCTGCCCTGCCGGTTCCTGAGGCGGGCGCCGGGCTGGGTTCCTCGCCCGAGCGCGGCACCTGGAGCCGCGATCCGTCTTCGACGGCCGCTGCGAGATTGAGCCGGTGCACGTCGGCCTCCGGGAGCGCACCGCCGGCCGCCGCAATGGCCTCGTGGATGCGCGAGCCACGGGGCAGCCGGATCACGCCCGGTGATGCCACCGCGCCGGCCACGTGCACGACAAGATCGGAGTCCGTTGCCGCGGCCCCGGCGGTCGGCAGTCCGGGAGCCGTGCTGTCCGCGGGGACCGCGCCGCCGGCCTCCGCTGCCTCCGCCGTGCCCGAGCCGACAGCGTGGACGAAGGGCTCAGCCGTCCGGGAGCTCCACCACCAGGCGCCCCCGGCGGCCGCCCCGATCGCGCACAGGAGCACGACGAGGCGCGCCGAGAGGAGGAGGCGGCGCCGGGGAGGAGCGCCTTCGCTGTCCGCGGGCGGGATGTCGCGCTGCGGGCGGGCGTCCTCCGCATCGTCCGCGGGCGGACCGGCGTCCGTTGGCTCGAGGAGTCCGGGCGTGGGCGGCAGGGCGTCCGGGAACAGCTCGTCCCAGCGGTGCCGGGCTCCGCCCCGCGCCGCTCGACGATCCCTCCCCGCCCGAGCCATGGCGCTACGGTTGCACGGTCGGCCCCCGGTTGCGTCCCCGCTGCCGCCTATGTGGAAAGGCCCCCGCGAACAGGGGCTGTGGAGGACTAACTGTCCCCGGCCGCAGGCGCCTCCGCCGGGACGTCCTGCCCCCCGACCGCCGCCGGGGCGATGACCACCGCCAGGACTCCCAGCCCCGTGTGGGCGGCGAGGACGGCCGGCAGAGGCGACAGCACGACGTCGTCCGCCTCCTTCCCGACCGAGCGGGCGAGGGTCCGCGCGAACTCCTCGGCCTCAGGGCGGTTGCCGAAGTAGTGCACCGCGACCTCGGCGGGATCCAGGGCCGAGACGGCGGAGGCCGCGAGCTCCTGCAGCCGCTGGACGGCGCGGGCCGCGGTGCGCACCCGCTCGAGGGGGACGATGAGGCCCTCGCGAAGGGTCAGCAGGGGCTTGATCGACAGCATCGTTCCCACGAGCGACGCAGCTGCGCCGATGCGCCCGCCCCTGCGCAGCTGCTCGAGGCTCGGGACGTAGAAGAGCACCTCCGACCCGCCGAGGCGGGCCATCGCGGCCGACTGCACCCCTACGGCATCGGCTCCCGTCTCAGCGGCCCGGACTGCGTCCCGGACGGCAAACCCGAGTGCCATGGCTGCGGAGCGGGAATCGACGACCTCCACGGGGATGCCGACCCGCTGCGCGGCGAGCCGCGCGGCGTCCGCGGTGCCGGAGAGCTTCCCTGACAGGTGCAGCGACACGACGGCCTCGAACCCGGCCTCCTCGAACCCCCGGTACACCCGTTCGAACTGGCCCGGAGCGGGCCTCGAGGTGCGCACGGGCCGCCCGGCCGCGAGGGCGAGGCTGAGCGCGGTGTCGACGTCGGCCCCCTCCGTGAAGATCTCGTCCCCCGCCATCACGGGCAGGTCCACGACGGCGAAGCACCCGAGCTGGAGGAAGGCGTCGGCCCACTCCGGCGGCAGCGCGGCCGCGGAGTCGGTGACGACGGCGACCCGCGGCGCCGGGGTCGGCGCCGGTGCGGGCCCGGGCCGCAGCCGTTCCCAGCGCCGCCTCAGCCAGCCGAGGGCGTCGGGCCCCTGTCCGTCAGCCACTCGGCGCCGCAGATCAGGCCGGGACGATGTTGACCAGCTTCGGCGCGCGCACGATCACCGTGCGGATGCCGCGGCCGTCCAGGATGCGCTCGACGTTCGGCGACGCGAGCGCGAGCTCCCGCAGCTCGTCCTCGGAGATCCCCGGGGCCACCTCGAGCCGGTCGCGCACCTTGCCCTGGACCTGCACGACGGCGGTGACGGTCTCCTCGACGGTCAGCGCCGGGTCGTGCTGGGGCCACGCGGCGTTCGCGACGGAGGGCTCGTGGCCGAGCGCGGCCCACAGGTCCTCCGCGGTGTACGGGGCGAAGAGGCTCAGCATGATCGCGATGGCCTCGACGGCCTCGCGCACGGCGGGATCGGCTCCGCCGGGGCCTGAGTCGATGGCCTTGCGGGTCGCGTTGACCAGCTCCATGGCCTTGGCGACGACAACGTTGAACTTCCGCGACTCGAGCAGCTCGGTCGCCTCGGCGAGCGTCCGGTGCGTCACCGCGCGGAGCCCGCGGTCGCCCGCGGCCGGATCGGTTCCGGGAGCGCTCGTGACGTCCTGGCCGAGCCGCCACGCACGGGCGAGGAACTTGGCGGAGCCCGACGGCGAGACGTCTGCCCAGTCGACGTCGTCCTCCGGCGGCGAGGCGAAGACCATGGTGAGGCGGACGGCGTCCACCCCGAACTGGTCGAGCTGCTCGCCGAGGTCAACGCCGTTCCCGAGGGACTTGCTCATGGCCTTGCCGCCGTTGAGGACCTGGCCCTGGTTCATGAGCGCGGCGAAGGGCTCGTCGAAGTCGATGAGTCCCATGTCCTTGATGACCTTGGTGAAGAACCGGCTGTACAGCAGGTGCAGGATCGCGTGCTCGACGCCGCCCACGTACTGGGCGACCGGCATCCAGTTCTTCGCGGCCTCGGGGTCGAACGGGCCCTCGGTGTACTGGGGCGAGAGGTACCGGAGGTAGTACCAGGACGAGTCGACGAACGTGTCCATCGTGTCCGTGTCCCGCTTGGCGGCCCCGCCGCAGGACGGGCACGTGACGTTGACCCAGCCCTCGGCAGCCGCGAGCGGGGACGTGCCCTTGGGCGCAAGCTGCTCGCCGCGGAGGTCGCCCGGCAGCCGGACCGGCAGCTGGTCGTCCGGGACGGGCACTTCGCCGCATTCGGCGCAGTGGATGATCGGGATGGGCGCGCCCCAGAAGCGCTGCCGGGAGAGCAGCCAGTCCCGCAGGCGGTAGTTGACAGTGCCCTCGCCCGTGCCGGCGTCCTTCACGATCTCGATCGCCTTGGCGATGCCCTCGGCCTTGCTGAGGCCGTCGAGGGGTCCCGAGTTGATGATCGTGCCTTCGCCGACGGTGGCCACTCCAGTGGCCGCCGGGTCCTCCTCGCCGGTGTCGAGGACGGGCCGGACGGGCAGGTCGAACGCCTTGGCGAAGTCGAGGTCGCGCTGGTCATGGGCCGGCACGGCCATGATCGCGCCCGTGCCGTACTCGGCCAGGACGTAGTCCGCCGCCCACACGGGAAGCTTCTCGCCGCTGAGCGGGTTCACGGCGTAGCGGCCCAGGAACACGCCGGTCTTCTCGCGGTCGGTGTTCTGCCGCTCGATCTCGGACAGGTTCTTCACGCGGTCCTGGTACTCGCCCAGGGCCTGGGCCTGTTCGGGCGCGACGAGGTCCCCGGCGAGCTCGGCGTCGGCCGCGACCACGAAGAAGGTCGCCCCGTAGAGCGTGTCGGGGCGGGTCGTGAAGACCGTGACCGTGCGCTCGGGACGGCTGTCCGTGGCCTCGACGGTGAAGTCGACGTGCGCGCCTTCGGAACGGCCGATCCAGTTGCGCTGCATCGCCAGGACGCGCTCGGGCCAGTGGCCCTCGAGCTCGGCCATGTCGTCGAGCAGGCGGTCGGCGTAGTCGGTGATCTTGAAGTACCACTGGTTCAGGGCCTTCTTGGTCACGGGGGTGCCGCAGCGCTCGCAGGCCCCGTTGACGACCTGCTCGTTGGCGAGCACGGTCTGGTCCTTCGGGCACCAGTTCACGGGGTGGTTCTTGCGGTACGCGAGGCCGCGCTCGTAGAACCGCAGGAACAGCCACTGGGTCCAGCGGTAGTACTCGGGGTCCGAGGTGTGGAGGCGGCGGGACCAGTCCAGGCTCAGGCCGTACCGCTTGAACGAGGCCGCCTGGGTGTCGATGTTCGCGTACGTCCACTCGGAGGGGTGCGCGTTGCGCTTGATGGCCGCGTTCTCCGCGGGCAGGCCGAAGGAGTCCCATCCGATCGGGTGCAGGACGTCGTAGCCCTTGAGCCGCCAGTAGCGCGCCACGACGTCGCCCATGGCGAAGGCCTCGGCATGGCCCATGTGGAGGTCCCCGGAGGGGTAGGGGAACATGTCGAGCACGTAGCGGCGCTCACGGCTGCCGTCGTCCTTGGGCGTGAACACGCCCAGCCTGTCCCACACCGCCGGCCACTTGGCCTCCATCGCGGCGAAGCTGTACGTACTCTCCGACTGCTCCGCGACCCGCTCTTCGCTCACCGTGCTTCTCTCCACTTGTCGTCCACTTCCTGCACCGCTCGGCTCCACACACACAAAAGCCCCTCGCACGGAGGGGCGGCCGCTCGCTGTCCCGGATGCCCCGGGGCGCAAGCGGCTAGCGAAGGAGGAGGATGCCACGCATGCGAATATGCTACCCCAGCACCTCCCCCGGGCCCGGCGCGCACGACGGCGAGCGCTCGCCGTCGTGCGCGGGTGCGGGCCCGCTGGACTACTTCACGTCCTCGTCGACCCAGTCCATCGACTTGGTGACGGCCTTCTTCCAGAGCCGCAGCTGGCGGTCGCGCTCCGCGGGGTCCATCTGCGGGCTCCAGCGCTTGTCCTCGCCCCAGTTCGCGGCGCACTCGTCGAGGTCCTTCCAGAAGCCCACGGCGAGGCCGGCCGCGTAGGCGGCTCCGAGCGCGGTCGTCTCGATGACCTTCGGCCGGACGACGTCCACGCCGAGGATGTCCGCCTGGAACTGCATGAGCGCGTCGTTGGCGACCATGCCGCCGTCGACCTTGAGCTCGGACAGCGGCACGCCGGCGTCCGCGTTGACTGCGTCGAGCACCCCGCGGGTCTGGAACGCGGTCGCCTCCAGCGCGGCGCGGGCGATGTGGCCCTTGTTGGCGAACCGTGTGAGGCCGACGATGGTGCCGCGGGCGTCGGGGCGCCAGTAGGGCGCGAAGAGCCCCGAGAACGCGGGCACGATGTACACCCCGCCGTTGTCCTGGACGCTCCTGGCGAGGCTCTCGACCTCAGGCGCAGTGCGGATCATCCCCAGGTTGTCGCGCAGCCACTGCACGAGGGAGCCTGTCACGGCGATCGACCCCTCGAGCGCGTAGTGGGGCGCCGCGTCGCCGAGCCTGTAGCCGACCGTGGTGAGGAGGCCGTTCTTCGAATGGACGATCTCCTCGCCAGTGTTGAAGATGAGGAAGCTGCCCGTGCCGTAGGTGCTCTTGGCCTCGCCGGCGGCGAACGCCGCCTGGCCGAACGTCGCGGCCTGCTGGTCGCCCAGGATGCCGGCGATGGGGACTTCGCGCAGCAGCTGGGAGCTGTGGACCGTTCCGTAGACCTCGGAGGAGGACTTGATCTCCGGCATCATCGACGCGGGCACCCCGAAGATGTCGAGGATCTCCTTGTCCCAGGAGAGCTTCTCGAGGTCCATGAACAGGGTGCGGGAGGCGTTCGTGACATCCGTCGCGTGCACCCCGCCGTGCACGCCGCCCGTGAGGTTCCACAGCACCCAGGCGTCCGTGTTGCCGAAGAGGAGGTCTCCCCTCTCGGCGCGCTCGCGGGCGCCGTCGACGTTGTCGAGGATCCACGTGATCTTGGTGCCCGAGAAGTACGTGGCGAGCGGGAGTCCCACGGTCGCCTTGAAGCGGTCGACGCCGCCCTCGGCCGCGAGCTCGTCGACGATGGCCTGCGTGCGGGTGTCCTGCCAGACGATGGCGTTGTAGACGGGCTTGCCGGTGTGCCTGTCCCAGACGACCGCGGTCTCGCGCTGGTTGGTGATGCCCACGGCAGCGATGTCGTGCCGGGTGAGGTTGGCCTTCGAGAGGGCCTGCCCGATGACCTCGCGGGTGTTGTCCCAGATCTCGGTGGGATCGTGTTCGACCCAGCCGGCCTGGGGGAAGATCTGCTCGTGCTCGAGCTGGCCGGTGGAGACGATCGACCCCGAGTGGTTGAACACGATGGCCCGCGTGCTCGTGGTCCCCTGGTCGATCGCGATGACGTACTGCGGGGTGTCGGTCTGCTCAGACATTCATTGCTCCTTCGGATGAGGGTCTGACGTGGAGGGGTGGGGGTGGTCCGGCTGCCTCAGGAGGCAATCGAGGTGAAGAGGTCGGGCACGGCGCGTGCGAAGAGGCCAGCGAGCGCGCCGCCGAGGAGGGGGCCGACGACGGGGATCCACGCGTACGCCCAGTCGCTGCTCCCCTTGCCGCGGATGGGCAGCACGGCGTGGGCGATGCGCGGGCCGAGGTCGCGGGCAGGGTTGATCGCGTAGCCGGTCGGGCCGCCGAGGGAAGCTCCGATGCCGACGACCAGGAGGGCGACGGCGAGCGGCCCGAGGCCCGAGGGGGTGCCCCCGAAGGCGAGGATCACCTCGACCAGCACGAAGGTTCCGATCACCTCGCTGACGAGGTTCCAACCGCTGCTGCGGACAGCCGGGACGGTGGAGAAGGTTCCGAGCTTGTTGGCGGGGTCGTCGTCATGGTCGAAGTGTGGCTTGTAGGCGAGCCAGCACACAACAGCTCCGAGGAATGCGCCGACCAGCTCCCCTGCGATGTAGGTGAGCGTCGAGGCGACGTCGACGGGGACGCCGGGTGCGTACTCGGACTTGCCCGTGAGCAGGAGGCCGAGGGTGACGGCTGGGTTGAGGTGCGCACCCGAGCGTGCGGCGACGTACACACCGGCGAACACGGCGATGCCCCAGCCCCACGTGACCATGAGGAAGCCGCCGGCGTTGCCTTTGGTTCCCTTGAGCGCCACGTTGGCGACCACGCCGCAGCCGAGCAGCGTGAGCATGCCGGTGCCCAGGACTTCGGACAGGAAGACCAGTCCCAGAGACATCATTGACTCCTTGAGGTGATGGTTCGGATGGAGGTTCAGACAAGCCAGACAAGGCAGACAAGGCAGACACGTCAGACAAGTCAGACACGTCAGACAAGAACGTGGGCGACGTCGACCCGGTGCCGTTCCGCGAGCGTGTCGACGGCGCGCTGGGCCTCGCGGCGGGTCTGCTGCGCGTCCCAGCCCAGCAGCCCGGCAAGGTGGGCGGCGACTTCCTCGACCAGCTCGGCGGTGACCAGACCGCGGAAGGCCAAGGACGTCCGGCGGAGGAGGACGTCCTCGACGTGGGCGACCTGCTCGCGCTCCGCCATCCACAGCAGCTCGCGCGTGCTGAGCTCGCGCGTGCTCTGCAGGGCCTGGTCGGTGCCGGCCCGGAGGAAGTCGATCACCTCCGCGGCCCGGGTTCCGTAGCGGGTCAGCAGGACGTCGGCCCGCGCGCGGTCCAGCCCCCGTGCCGTCTGGGCATCGAGCCAGCGCTCGACCCCCTCCGGCGTGGACGGGTAGTCCCGGCCGCCACCGATCGGGAGGTCCTCCGTGGTGGTCCTGCGGGCGGTGCCGAGCAGGCCCATCACCTCGTCGGCGAGGTGCGCGGACAGGGCTCGGAAGGTGGTCCACTTCCCGCCCACGAGGCTCAGCGTGGGCTGGGTTCCGCCGGGCAGCTGAGACCGTTCGATGCGGTAGTCCCGCGAGACGAAACCCGGTGCCGTGTCGTCGTGGCGGGGCAGGGGGCGAACGCCGGAGAAGGTGTAGACGATGTCTGACCGGTCCACGGTGACCGCAGGGAACACGTGGCGGATGAGGTCGAAGAAGTAGTCGATCTCGGCGTCCGTGCAGGTCGGGTCGAGGTCTTCGCCGGCGTCGATGTCGGTGGTGCCGACGAGCGCTCGGTCGCCCATGGGGTAGATGAGCACGATCCGCCCGTCGCTGTGCTCGAAGAAGATCTCCCGGCCGGCGCAGGCCGCGATGAGTCCGGGGTGGTCCAGGACGATGTGCGAGCCCTTCGTCCCGCCCATGAAGCGCGTCGGGGCGCCGAAGGCGCGGTTGGTGCGGTCGACCCAGGCGCCGGTGGTGTTGACCACCACGTCGGCGGAGAACGGGAACTCCTCGCCGGTCAATTCGTCGCGGAGCAGGACCGCGCCGTCGGACACGCCCACCGCCGAGGTGTAGTTCGCGGCCCTCGCGTGCGGGCCGGCGGCGAGGCCGTCGGCGAGGACGTCGAGGGTGAGCCGCTCGGGGTTGTGCACCGAGGCGTCGAAGTAGGTCGCGGTGTACTTCACGTCGCCACGCAGGCCGGGAAGCTCGGCAAGGGCCCTCTTGCGCCCCAGGAAACGGTGCCGCGGGACTGCCCGTCCGCCCCGGGAGAAGGCGTCGTAGAGGCTCAGCCCGAGCTTGATCAGGACGGCGCCCCGGGCACGTGGCTTGCCCGAGCGATGCGTGAGGAACCGCAGGGGTGCATTGAGGACTCCCGAGAACACGGAGAAGATCGGGATGGTCGTCTCGAGCGGCTTGACGTAGTGGGGGGCGATGCGGAGCAGCCGGTTCCGTTCGACCACTGATTCCCGGACCAGGCGGAACTCGCCGTTCTCGAGGTAGCGGATGCCTCCGTGGATCATGTGGGACGACGCTCCGGAGGCGCCGTGGCAGTAGTCCGCGCGCTCGACCAGGGCGACGTCCACGCCCTGCAGCGCGAGGTCCCGGAAGGTCCCGACGCCGTTGATGCCGCCCCCGATGATGAGGACGCCCGCCCGCGGCGAGGCCTTGAGCGAAGCCCTCGCCGACGACGGGGTGCGGGGGTGGGTGGTCTGCTCGTCCATGGTTGCCTTCCTTGGCTGTGGCGTGCTGTGGGGTATGCCACCTATGGTTCGAGGAGGTGCACGAAAAGATCAACGTCTATGCACATACGTGCAGAAGAGGCTCGGATGGACCCCAGCGAAAGCGGCTCCGCCGCCTCCGAGGCAGGCCCGCGCGCACAGAATCCCGTTACCCGCAAGCACCGGGACGCGCTGCTCGCCGCCCGGCTCTACTACCTCCAGGACCTGACCATGGAGGGAATCGCGCGCCAGCTGCGCACCTCGCGGTCAACCGTCTCGCGCCTGCTGGCCTTCGCCCGGGACGAGGGGCTGGTGCAGATCCAGATCCACAGCCCCATCGACTCGGCAGCCGAGCTCGAAACGGCCGTGTCGCGGCGGTTCGGCGTGCACTCCCACGTGGTCCCCCAGGTCGACCACCTCACGGAGGCAGAGACGCTGGACCGTGTGGCCATGTACGCCGCCAGGACGCTGACGCCCCTGGTCCAGTCGGGCGCCGTGATCGGCATTGCCTGGGGGTCGACGCTCAGCGCCATGAGCCGCCACCTCACGCGGCGGCCCACCCACGGGACGACGGTCGTCCAGCTCAACGGAGCTGCCAACACCCAGACGATGGGCCTGGGCTACGCGAGCGAGATCATGCGCCGTTTCGGCGACGCCTTCGACGCGGACGTCGAGGAGTTCCCGGTGCCGGCGTTCTTCGACCGGCCCGAGACCAAGGAGTGGATGTGGCGCGAGCGCAGCGTGCGGCGCGTGCTCGACGTCCAGGACCGCATGACGCTGGCCGTCTTCGGCATCGGATCGGCGAAGGCCGTCGTGCCCAGCCACGTGTACTCCGGCGGTTACCTCGACAGGGCCGACCTCGAGTCGCTCGAGGCCGAAGGAGTGGTGGGCGACGTCGCGACGGTGTTCTACCGGGCCGACGGCTCGTCGGAAGGGATCGACCTCAACCTCCGCGGCACAGGGCCAGACCTTGCGGGACTGCGCCGCGTGCCGCGCAGGCTGTGCATCGTCTCGGGCATCGCCAAGTCCGCGGCACTTCGCGGCGCCCTCAACGCCCGCCTCGCAACGGACCTCATCGTCGACGAGCCCACCGCGCGGGACCTGCTTGCCGAGCAGGCCTGATGCCGCCGGCCGGTAGGGTGGTCGCATGACCGCCTCCCCCACGGCGCCCGACTTCCTCTCCGACCAGCTTGCCCTGCGAGAGCGCCACGAGCTAGTGCACGCGGACGGCGTGGACACGGCCGTGTTCGCCTACGAGCCCTCCGCCGCCGACGACGCCGCGCCCACCATCCTCGCCATCCACGGCTTCCGCGGCACCCACCACGGCCTGCTCCGAGTCGTCGACCAGCTTCCGGGCGCGCGGTTCGTCATGCCGGACCTTCCGGGGTTCGGGGAGTCCGGCGTCCTGCCGAGGGGCGAACACTCGGTCGAGGGCTACGGACGGTGGCTCGGGTCGCTCGCCGACGAGCTCGGGCTCGGCCCCGACACTGTCCTCCTCGGCCACTCGTTCGGGTCGATCGTGGCGGCGCACTTCGCGGCCGCCCATCCCGGCCGCTTCCGCCGCCTCATCCTGGTGAACCCCATCTCGGCACCCGCGCTCGAGGGCCCTGCCGGCATCGCGAGCCGGCTTGCCGAGCTCTACTACTGGAGCGCGGCCAAGCTGCCCGAGAGCGCCGGAGCGGCGCTGCTGCGGAGCCCCGCGGTGGTGCGCGCGATGAGCGGGATCATGGCCAAGACGAAGGACCCCGACCTGCGCGCATTCATCCATGCCCAGCATCACGCGCACTTCAGCGAGTTCGCCAACCGGGCCTCGCTGCTCGAGTCGTTCAAGGCATCGATCTCGCACCATGCCGCGGAGACGGCGGACAGGCTGGACCTCCCCGTCCTGCTCATCGCCGGCGAGAAGGACGAGGTGGCCGACCTCGCGGACGTGCGCAGGTTCCACGAGCGCTGCGCGGACTCGCGCCTGACGGTGATCCCCGGCGTCGGGCATCTCATCCACTACGAGACGCCCGAGCCAGCGGCCGCGGCCATCGAGGAGTTCCTGGTGGAGGGAGGCGAATGAGGGTCCTCATCGATGCCCGCTTCACACGGACGGACCAGCACGACGGCATCAGCCGCTTCGGCTCGAGCCTGATCGAGGCGGTCGCGCGCAAGGCGGAGGTGGCCGTCCTCATCAACGACGACCGGCAGCTCGCCCTCCTCCCTGACGTTCCCCACGTCAAGGTCACGAGCCCGCTCTCCCCCGCGGAGCTGTTCATCGCCGCGCGTGTCAACGCGCTCGCGCCGGATGTCGTCTTCTGCCCGATGCAGACGATGGGGACCTGGGGGCGGCGGTACCCCCTGATCCTGACGCTGCACGACCTCATCTACTACGAGCACCCCGAACCCCCGGGCTTCCTGCCTGCGCCGGTTCGCCTCCTGTGGCGGCTCTACCACAAGGCGTACTGGCCGCAGCGGCTCCTGCTCAACCGCGCCGACGTCGTCGCCACCGTGAGCCACACGACGCGCTGGCTCATGTCGGAGAAGCGGCTCACGCGGCGGCCGGTGCGCATCGTCGGCAACGCGCCCCAGGGAGGGCGCACTCCCCGGCGCCCGGAGGACGGCGCGGACAGGACGCTGCTCTACATGGGCTCCTTCATGCCGTACAAGAATGTCGAGACGGTGGTGGCGGGGATGGCGGAGCTGGGCGACTACGAGCTCCATCTCCTCTCGCGCATCTCCCCCGCCCGCCGGGCCGAGCTCGAAGCGGCCGTCCCGCCCGGGGCCAGGGTCGTCTTCCACGGCGGCGTGAGCGAGTCGGAGTACGAGGCGCTGCTGCGCCGCACCACCGCGCTCGTGAGCCTCTCGCGCTCCGAGGGCTACGGCCTGCCCCTCGTGGAGGCCATGAGCCTCGGCACCCCCGTCATCGCGAGCGACATCCCGATCTTCCGCGAGGTGGGCGGCGCTGGAGCGTCCTTCGTCGATCCGGACTCCCCCGCGGAGTTCGCCCGGGCGGTCCGCGCCCTCGAGGCGCCGGGAGCGTGGGAGGCCGCATCAGCCGCAGCGCTCGCCCAGGCGGGAACGTTCAGCTGGGATGCCTCCGCGGACGCCCTGCTCGCAGCCGCCGAGGAGGCCGTCGCGGCGTTCGCCGCGCGCAGGCGGCGCTGAGGCGGCACAGCCGCGCCGACGGACGACGGCGCAGCCCCGCCGGACGTCTGCACCTCACCGGATCGGCGTCAGAGCACGTCGGGCGCGTCGACCCGCACCTGCACCGGGCCGGTCTCGCGGCGGGCGGCGAGCGATGTCCGCACGTGCCGGAGTCCGCGGGTGAGGGCCGCCCCGGACACGATGGGGAAGAAGACCAGTGCCCTGACGGCGGCTGCCTGCTCGTGGGGCCCGGGCCCCTCGGGTTCCCTCTCGACCGGTCCGGCCACCCGCACCCCGGGAATGTCGAGAAGAGGCCGTGCCGCGGCGAGGAATGCCTCGACGTCGGGGGCCGCCCCGGTGAGCGCCGCGACGCGGACCGCCGGCGGCAGCCCGAGCTCGCGCCGGAGGTCGAGCTCGCGCGCGGCGAAGCCCGCAGGGTCCCACCGGACCAGCGCCGCGACCGCCTCGCTCTCGCCCGCGGTGATGACCACGCGCCCGCCGTCGTCGGCTGCCCGGACCAGGGCCGCGGCATTGAGCCACCGGCGCAGGGCCTCCTCGGGCGCGCGCAGGCTCTCGCGCCTCAGCAGCGTCTCACCGTCGAGGAGGACCGCTGCCGCGTATCCGGACGGCGCGACAGGCTCGGCGCCTACGGTGGCGACGACAAGGGCGGGCGCATCCGGCACCTCGGCCTTGACAGCGTCCCCGGACGAGGTGACCACGACGGCCCCGGGGAAGGCCCGCCCGAGCTCCTCGGCGGTCCGGAGGGCGCCCACGGCGGTGCGCCGCAGCCCGTGTCCGCCGCACACCCGGCACGTGAAGTCCCGCTCGGGCGTCGCGCACCAGCGGCACTCGACGGTCCGCTCGCGCCCGGCCGCTCGCTCGGCCAGAGGGCCGGCGCAGTGCCGGCAGCGCGCGGGTTCCCGGCAGCGCGTGCAGGCGAGTGACGGCGCGTAGCCGGCCCGTGCGACCTGGACCAGCACGGGGCCGTCCGCGAGGGCATCGCGGGCGAGCTGCCACGCGGCGTGCGGGAGCCGGGCTATCCGGGCGAGCGGGTCCCGCGCCGATTCGACGCTGTCGGCGGTGCTCGTCACGCGCGGCAGAGAGCGGCGCAGGACGGACCGCTCCGCGGCGATGCGCTGGAGCCATCCCGTGGCCGCGAGCCGCTCGGACTCGGCGCTGACCGTGTGGCCTGCGATCAGGACCGCGCAGCCCGTCTGCTCGGCGCGCAGCAGCAGGACCTCGCGCGTGTGGAAGTACGGCGCGCGGGGCTCGGCGTGGAGGTCGTCGCCGTCGTCCCAGCACACCACCAGCCCCAGGCCGGGCACGGGTGCGAAGGCAGCGCCGCGCGTTCCGACGGCGACATGGGCACGTCCGGCGAGCAGCTCGAGGAAGCCCCGGGACCGTGTGCTCGGGCCGTCCTCGGCCGCGAGGCGGACGACGCGCTCGCCGGGCAGCGCAGCCTCGAGGGCGGCGTGGGCTCGTGCGAGGTCCCTGCGGTCGGGCACGACGACGAGCGCGCCGCGCCCGGACGACCTCGCCGCGGCGACCGCTCCGGCAACGAGCTGGGGCCACGCCGCGGGACCGAACCCATGCACGGCGGAGAGGACCGCCCTCGGGCTCCCCCCGGCGGCGAGGTGCCGCAGGAAGGCCGCGCCGTGGCGGAGCTCGGTCCAGCCGGCGGCCGCCGACGCGTCGGGCACGTGATGGGGCGGGTCCGCGGCCGCCGGCCGGGTGGCCGCACGAGGCTCCCCGGCGGCGTCGTGCGTCTCCTGCCCCTCCCCCGCGGCGAGGTCGCGGGCGAACTGGGCCTCGACCTTCGCCGCCCGTGGGGGGACTGCGAAGCGCAGGACATCCCCGAGGGCGCCGGCCCATCGCTCTGCCACTGCGGACGCGAGCTCGGCCACCTCCGGCGTGAGCACGGGCAGCGGCGAGAGGACCGCGGCGATCGGCGCGAGGCGGACGCCGGCGTCGGAGGTCTCCCGGCGCTCGAGGATGAACCCGACATGCTCCTGGCCGGCGACCCGCACCTTCACCCGCACGCCGGGACGGGCCGCGTCGTGGAGCTCTTCGGTGACGAGGTAGTCGAACGGGCGGTCCAGCTGCGGCAGCGGCGACTCGACGCTCACCCGGGCGACGGGAAGCTCGGGGGCCGGTCGCGGAGCGGAAGGAGGCGGCGGGACGGCGGGGAAGCCGCTCAGGAGCGAGGGCTGGACCGGTTCGCGCTCGGGCACCGCTCGTCGCCCGGTGCTCACTCGCCGAAGAAGTCCCTGAGGTCCTGCACGCGGTCGAGGCGCTCCCACGTGAAGTCCGGCTCCTCGCGGCCGAAGTGGCCGTGGGCGGCGGTCTTGGCGTAGATCGGGCGCTTGAGGTCGAGCGCCTCGATGATGGCCCTCGGGCGCAGGTCGAAGACCTCGTTGATGGCGGCGCTGATGCGCAGCGGGTCAACGCTCTCGGTGCCGAAGGTCTCGACGTAGATTCCGACGGGGCGTGCCTGCCCGATCGCGTAGGCGACCTGTACCTCGGCGCGGCGAGCCAGTCCGGCCGCAACGACGTTCTTGGCGACCCACCGCATGGCGTACGCGGCCGACCGGTCCACCTTCGAGGGGTCCTTGCCCGAGAAGGCGCCGCCGCCATGGCGGGCGAATCCGCCGTAGGTGTCGACGATGATCTTGCGTCCCGTGAGGCCCGCGTCCCCGACGGGGCCGCCGATGATGAACGCACCGGCCGGGTTGAGGATGCTCCGCGTGTGCGCGGACTCGAGGTCGCTCATCGCGAGCACCGGCTTGATGACGTGGTCGGCGAGGTCCGCGCGCAGGGTGGACAGCTCGGTGCCCTCGGCGTGCTGGCTGGAGATGACGACCGTCTCGACGCTCACTGGCCGGTCGCCGTCATAGCCGACCGTGACCTGGGTCTTGCCGTCCGGGCGGAGGTAGGCGAGCTCCCCGCTCTTGCGGACCTCGGTGAGACGCTCGGAGAGCCGGTGGGCGAGCCAGATGGGGGTCGGCATGTACGTCTCGGTCTCGTCCGAGGCGTAGCCGAACATGATGCCCTGGTCGCCGGCGCCCTGGAGGTCGTACTCGTCCTCGTCCGTGCCCTCGCGGGCCTCCAGAGAGGTGAAGACACCCTCGAAGATGTCGGAGGACTGCTGGCCGATCGAGACGGAGACGCCGCAGCGCGCGCCGTCGAACCCGTTGGCCGAGGAATCGTAGCCGATGCCGAGGATCGTGTTCCGCACGATCTGCGGGATCTCCACGTACGCGTCCGTCGTGACCTCGCCCGCCACGTGCACGAGGCCCGTGGTCGCCATCGTCTCGACCGCGACCTTCGACTCCGGATCCGCAGCCAGGAGGGCGTCGAGGATCGCGTCGCTGATCTGGTCGCAGATCTTGTCGGGGTGCCCCTCCGTCACGGATTCGGACGTGAAGAGGCGCAGGGCGGTGCTGTCAGACGAGTGTCCGACGGCGGCTTCGGGTGCGTGAGTCACTGGTCCACTCTACTGGGTGTCTGCTGGGCCTCGAGTTCCCGGGCCACGCGCCGTATGACGGCGGCGGCGACCTCGTCCTTCGACCCTTCGGCGTGCTCGGGCTCGCTTCCGTCGCGCGCGAGGATGGTCACGGAGTTCTCGTCGCGCCCGAACACCCGGTCCGTTCCGACCTCGTTCAGGACGAGCAGCTCGCAGCCCTTGCGCTCGAGCTTTTCGCGGGCATAGTCGAGGACGCTCGCGCCGGCGTCGCCGGTCTCGGCGGCGAAGCCGACGATGAGCTGCGGGCGTCCGGCGGAGTTGCGGCGCTGGACGAGCTCGGCGAGGATGTCGGGATTCCGGACGAGGGTGATGACGGGGTCGGCGGTGTCGTCGCGCTTCTTGATCTTGCTCGCGTGCTGCTCGGCGGGGCGGAAGTCGGCCACGGCGGCGGCCATCACGATCACGTCCGCGTCTGGGGCGCGCTCCACCATGGCGTCCCGCAGCTCGAGCGCGGAGTCCGCGCGCACGACGTCGGCTCCCTCCGGGGGCGCGACGTCCAGGTGGGCCGCGACGAACGTCACCTCCGCACCCGCGGCGAGGGCCGCCCTGGCGAGGGCGGCGCCCTGCTTCCCGGACGAGCGGTTGCCGAGGAACCGCACCGGGTCGATCGGCTCGCGCGTCCCGCCGGCCGAGACCAGGATGCGGCGGCCGGCGAGCGGCCCGCTCCGGGGGGCGGCGCCGTCGTGCGCCCGGGCCGCGGGGAGGACGAGGCTCATCGCGGCGGCGAAGATGTCCTCCGGCTCGGGGAGCCGGCCGGGGCCGCTGTCGGGTCCGGTGAGCCGGCCGACGGCGGGGTCGAGGACGGTGACGCCGCGCTCGCGCAGGAGCGCCACGTTGGCCTGCGTGGCAGGGTGGCGCCACATCTCGGTGTGCATCGCGGGGGCGAGCAGGACGGGGCACCGCGCCATGAGGAGGGTGTTCGTCAGGAGGTCGTCGGCGTGGCCGCCCGCGGCGCGGGCCAGCAGGTCCGCCGTGGCGGGCGCGACGACGACGAGCTCGGCCTCGTGGCCGAGGCGGACGTGGTTGACGGTCTCGACGGCCTCGAAGACGTCGGTGCGCACCGGCTTCCCGGAGAGCGCCTCCCAGGTGGCCTTCCCGACGAATGCCAGGGCGGCCTCGGTCGGCACCGCGGTGACGTCATGCCCCGCCTCGGTGAAGAGGCGCAGGAGCAGGGCCGCCTTGTAGGCCGCGATCCCGCCTCCGATGCCAAGGACGATGCGCACTCCGCGCCCCCTCTCCCCTACTGGTCCTCGGACTCCACGGGCTGCTCGATCGGGTTCGCGACGAGGAGGCCGTCGTTGATCTCGCGGAGGGCGATCGAGAGCGGCTTCTCGTTGAGCTTGGTGTCCACGAGCGGGCCGACGTACTCGAAGAGGCCCTCGTGCAGCTGGGCGTAGTAGGCGTTGATCTGGCGTGCCCGCTTCGCGCCGAAGATCACGAGGCCGTACTTCGAGTCGGACTTGGTCAGGAGGTCGTCGATCGGGGGGTTGATGATGCCTTCGGGGCTCGAGGACATGATGGCTCCAATGCTCGTTGCGGGAGGGTGTGCTGGCGCTAGCGCGTCGTCTGTCGCGCGTGCGGGGTCAGTCCCATGAGGGACACAAGCTCGTCGGCCGCGCGCTTCACGTCGTCGTTGACGACCGTGACGTCGAATTCCGACTCGGCAGCGAGCTCTATTTTAGCCGTTTCGAGGCGGCGCTGCTGCTCCTCCGGGCTCTCGGTGCCGCGACCGACCAGCCGGCGCACCATTTCGTCCCAGCTCGGAGGGGCTAGGAACACGAATCGCGCGTCCGGCATCGCGGCCTTCACCTGGCGGGCGCCCTGGAGGTCGATCTCGAGGAGGACGTGCTTCCCGGCGGCAATGGCCTCCTCGACGGTCCGGCGCAGGGTGCCGTAGCGGTTCCTGCCGTGGACCACCGCCCACTCGAGGAATGCGCCCTCCTCCACGAGCCTGTCGAACTCCTCGGGCGCGACGAAGAAGTAGTGGACGCCGTCCTGCTCCCCCTCGCGCGCAGGGCGCGTGGTGGCTGAGACGGACAGCCACACCTCGGGATACGTGTCGCGGATGTATGTCGACACGGTGCCCTTGCCGACCGCCGTCGGACCGGCCAGTACTGTGAGCCCGATGTCCTTGCCGCCCGGCGCGCCGGCGGCTGGGGCGTGTGCCTGGTCCACTCTGTCCTCTCGATCGTGCTGCGGCGCCTGCGGGCTCCGCACGTCAGTTCGCTCCCAGAAAATCTACCAGCGCCCGGCGCTGGTGCGCCCCGAGGCCCCGGAGCCGCCGGCTCGGCGCGATGCCCAGCCCCTCGAGGATGGCGAGCGCGCGCACGGGGCCGACGCCGTGAAGCGACTCGAGCATGTCCGTCACCTTGAGCCGTGCGAGGGCCTCGTCGGTCTGGGCGCGCTCGAGCACGTCTCCCACCGTCGCCTCGCCCGACCGCAGCAACGCCTTGGCCTCCGCCCGCGCGACCCGCGCCGCCACCGCCTTCTCGAGGGCGTCGCGCTGCTGGGCGGGGCTGAGCGGAATCAGGGCCACGGGCTCACCCTACGCTCAGCCGGCGAGCTCGGCGAGGGTGCGCTGGGCCCGCTCGCGCACCCCGGCGGCGGTGGGGCCGCCGGTGAGGATGTCCCTGCTCGAGGTCCCGAGGACCTGCCTGTAGGCCGCCCCGAAGGTCGTGCGCAGGTCGGCCGCGGTCGCGCCCTGGGCGCCGAGGCCGGGGGCGAGGATGGGGCCGGCCATCGCCGCGAGGTCGAGCCCCAGCGCCTCGACGGCACCTCCCACAGTCGCCCCGACGACGAGTCCAACCGAGCCGTGGCCCTCCGCCGAACCGGCATAGCGCCGGTTCTCGGCTGCGGCGGCATCGACGATGCGGCGCGCCACGGAGGCGTCCCCGCCGACGTGCTGCACGGAGGCGCCCTCGGGGTTGGACGTCAGGGCCAGCACGAAGACGCCGCGGCCGGTCTCGGCCGCGAGGTCGAGGGCCGGGCGCAGGGACTCGAAGCCGAGGTACGGGCTCAGCGTCACGGAGTCTGCCGCCAGAGGGGAGCCGTCGCGCAGCCACGCGTCCGCGTAGGCAGCCATCGTCGAGCCGATGTCCCCGCGCTTCGCGTCGGCGATCGTGAGCACGCCCGCGTCGCGGGCCGCGGCCAGGAGCTCCTCGAGCACTGCCAGCCCGGCCGACCCGTGGCGCTCGTAGAGCGCGACCTGCGGCTTGAGCGCGGCGGCGAGGTCTGCCACTGCCTCGAGCACGGTGAGGGAGAAGCGCCGCAGCCCGTCGGCGTCGTCCGCGAGCCCCCACCCCGCCAGGAGCGACGGGTGCGGGTCGACGCCGACGCACAGGGGGCCGCGCGCGGCCGTGGCCGCCGCGAGGCGCTCGCCGAACGGCGCGCGCCCCGCGGCAGTCGCTCCGGCCGGAGCCTCAGACACCGGCGGTCTCCGGCACGTCCTGCGGCTCCCCGCGGAGGGCGGCCGCGTGCTCCTGGAGGCTCGTGACGCTCCACTCGAAGCTGCGCATCGCCTCGATCGCGAGGACCGCGAAGTTGAACTCCGCGACGGTCGTGATGCACGGCTTGCCGTTCGAGGTGGCGGCGGCGCGGATCTCGTAGCCGTCGCCGCGCGCGGCCCCGCCCGACGGCGTGTTGATCACCATGTCGATCTTGCCGTCGTTGATCAGGTCCACGATCGTGCCCTCGCCGCTGGCCTCTGCGCTCGCCGAAGCCGAGCCGTCGGTGACCTTGCGGACCACGGACGCCTGGATGCCGTTGCGGTTGAGGACCGCGGCGGTACCGGAGGTCGAGACGATCTCGAAGCCGAGGTCGGCGAGCTTCTTGACGCCCAGGATCACCGAGCGCTTGTCCCGGTTGGCCACGGACACGAAGACCCGCCCGGAGGTCGGCAGGGCGCTGTTCGCCCCGGCCTGGCTCTTGGCGAAGGCCGTGTCGAAGTGCTTGTCGATGCCCATGACCTCGCCGGTCGAGCGCATCTCCGGGCCCAGGAGGCTGTCCACCACGGTGCCCTCGGGAGTACGGAAGCGGCTGAACGGCAGGACCGCCTCCTTCACCGCGACCGGGGCGTCGGCGGGCAGCACCGCGCCGTCGCCGGTCTCGGGCAGCATGTGGTAGGCGCTCCGCAGCTGCTTGATGGTGACTCCCGTGCCGATGAGCGCGGCGGCCTTGGCGAGCTGCACCCCGGTGGCCTTGGAGACGAACGGCACCGTGCGGGACGCGCGGGGGTTCGCCTCGAGCACGTACAGGACGTCGGAGGCGATGGCGAACTGGATGTTGATCAGCCCGCGGACCCCGACGCCGCGCGCGATCGCCTCGGTCGCGGCGCGCACCCGCTCGGCCACGTCGGTTCCGAGAGTGACCGGCGGCAGCACGCAGGCGGAGTCGCCCGAGTGGATGCCGGCCTCCTCGATGTGCTCCATGATGCCGCCGACGTAGAGGTCGGTGCCGTCGTAGAGGGCATCGACGTCGATCTCGACCGCGTCCTCGAGGAAGCGGTCGATCAGCACCGGGTGGTCCGGAGTGATCTCGGTGGCGTTGGCGATGTAGCGGGCCAGGTTCGGCTCGTCGTACACGATCTCCATTCCGCGGCCGCCCAGGACGTAGGACGGGCGGACGAGCACGGGGTACCCGATCTCGTCGGCGATGCGCTTGGCCTCCTCGAAGGAGACGGCGGTGCCGTTCTTGGGGGCGATCAGGCCGGCGTCGTCGAGCACCTTCGCGAAGGCGCCGCGGTGCTCGGCGAGGTCGATCGCCTCCGGCGACGTGCCGAGGATCGGCACGCCCGCGTCGGCCAGCTGCTGGGCGAGCTTGAGCGGGGTCTGGCCGCCGAGCTGGACGAACACGCCGAGCACCCCGCCGGTGCGCTCCTCAGCCGCGATGACCTCGAGCACGTCCTCGAGCGTGAGCGGCTCGAAGTACAGGCGAGTGGAGATGTCGTAGTCCGTCGAGACGGTCTCCGGGTTGCAGTTGACCATGACGGTCTCGTAGCCGGCCTTGCGCAGTGCCATGGTGGCGTGGACGCACGAGTAGTCGAACTCGATGCCCTGCCCGATCCGGTTGGGGCCGGAGCCGAGGATGACGATCGAGGGCTTCTTGTGCAGCTCGACCTCGTCCTCCTCGTCGTAGGACGAGTAGTGGTACGGCGTGTAGGCAGCGAACTCGGCGGCGCAGGTGTCCACCGTCTTGTAGACCGGGCGGACGCCGAGCGCCTGGCGCACGCCGCGGACAACGGCCTCGGCCGAGTGTGTGAGGGCCGCGATCTGCTCGTCCGAGAAGCCGTGGCGCTTGGCGAGCCGCAGCACGTCCTCGGTCAGGGCCGGGGCGGCCTTGATCTCGGCAGCGACCTCGTTGAGCAGCTGCAGCTGGTCGAGGAACCACGGGTCGATGCCCGTCGCCTCGTGCAGCTCCTCGACGCTCGCACCGCCGAGCAGTGCGCGCTGGACCTGGGCGAGGCGCTGGGTGGTGGGGCGCTTGGCCTTCTCGACGAGCTCCGCGACCTCGTACTCGGGCACGGAGGAGAAGTCGAGCTGCGCGCCCTTCTGCTCGAGGGAGCGCAGCGCCTTCTGGAGCGCCTCGGTGAAGTTGCGTCCGAGGGCCATCGCCTCGCCGACGCTCTTCATCGTCGTCGTGAGCGTCGGGTCCGCGGCAGGGAACTTCTCGAACGCGAAGCGCGGGACCTTCACGACGACGTAGTCCAGGGTCGGCTCGAAGCTCGCCGGCGTCTTCTGGGTGATGTCGTTCGGGATCTCGTCGAGCGTGTAGCCGAGGGAGAGCTTCGTGGCGATCTTCGCGATAGCGAAGCCCGTGGCCTTCGACGCGAGCGCCGAGGAGCGGGACACGCGCGGGTTCATCTCGATCACGACGACGCGCCCCGTCGTGGGGTCGACGGCGAACTGGATGTTGCACCCGCCGGTGTCGACGCCGACCTCCCGGATGACGGCGATCGCCACGTCGCGCAGCTTCTGGTACTCGCGGTCGGTGAGCGTCAGCGCCGGGGCGACGGTGATGGAGTCGCCGGTGTGCACACCGACCGGGTCGAAGTTCTCGATCGAGCACACGACCACGACGTTGTCGTTCTTGTCCCGCATCATCTCGAGCTCGTACTCCTTCCAGCCGAGGATGCTCTCCTCGAGGAGCACCTCGGTGGTCGGGCTGTACTGCAGGCCTTGGCCGACGATCCGGCGCAGGTCCTCCTCGTTGTAGGCGAGCCCCGACCCGAGGCCGCCCATCGTGAAGGACGGGCGGACGACCATGGGGTAGCCCAGGTCCTCGGCCGCCGCGAAGGCCTCGTCCATCGTGTGCACGATGTGGCTCTTGGCGCTCTCGGCGCCGCAGCGCTCGACGACGCCCTTGAACTTCTCGCGGTCCTCGCCCAGCTCGATCGCGGCGATGTTCGCGCCGATGAGCTCGACGTCGTACTTCGCGAGCACGCCATTCTTGTCGAGCGCGATCGCGGTGTTGAGCGCGGTCTGACCACCCAGGGTCGGCAGGACGGCGTCGGGGCGCTCCTTGGCGATGATCTTCTCGACGACCTCGGGGGTGATCGGCTCGACGTAGGTCGCGTCGGCGAACTCGGGGTCCGTCATGATCGTCGCCGGGTTGGAGTTCACGAGGATGACCCTGAGGCCCTCCTCCTTGAGCACGCGGAGGGCCTGGGTGCCGGAGTAGTCGAACTCTGCGGCCTGGCCGATGACGATCGGGCCCGAGCCGATGACCAGGACGCTCTTGAGATCCGTACGCTTCGGCATTACTTGGCTTCCTCGGTCTCGGGGGTGGCGGTGGACTTCTTGTTCGACTCCATCAGGTCGATGAAGCGGTCGAACAGGTATGCGGCGTCGTGCGGGCCGGCGGCGGCCTCGGGGTGGTACTGGACCGAGAACGCGGGGATGTCGAGGCACGCGAGGCCCTCGACGACCTGGTCGTTGAGGCTGATGTGGGAGACCTCGACGCGGCCGAAGCGCTCCTCCGGGGCGACGGTCGCGCCGTCGAGCGGCGCGTCCACCGCGAAGCCGTGGTTCTGGCTCGTGATCTCGACCTTGCCGGTCCGGCGGTCCATGACGGGCTGGTTGATTCCACGGTGGCCGTAGCGCAGCTTGTACGTTCCGAAGCCGAGCGCGCGGCCGAGGATCTGGTTGCCGAAGCAGATGCCGAAGTAGGGCATCTTCTCGTCCAGGACCGAGCGGAGCAGTCCCACCTGGGCATCTGCCGTGGCGGGGTCGCCGGGGCCGTTCGACATGAAGACGCCGTCGGGGTTGACGGCGCGCAGGTCCTCGATGGTGGCGGTGGCGGGGAGGACGTGGACCCGGACGCCCCGCTCGGCGAAGCGGTGCGGCGTCATGGACTTGATGCCAAGGTCGATCGCGGCGATCGTGAAGCGCGGGTCGCCGTCCCACCCGCGGTCGGCGGGCTCGACCACGTAGGCTTCGTCGATGCTCACCTCCTCGGCGAGGCGCGAGCCCTCCATGGGCGCGCTTCCGAGGACGTCGTCGAGGAGCTCGCGGTCGGAGCGCCGGGCGGCCTCGCCGGAGAAGATGCCGGCGCGCATCGTCTTGTGCTCGCGCAGGTGGCGCGTGATGGCGCGGGTGTCGACGCCCTGGATGCCGACGATGCCCTGGGCCTCGAGCTCCTCGTCGAGGCTGCGCTCGCTGCGCCAGTTCGAGGGTCGGCGCGCGGGGTCCCGCACGACGTACCCGGCAACCCAGATGCGGCGGGACTCCGCGTCCTCGCCGTTCACTCCGGTGTTCCCGATGTGCGGGGCCGTCTGCACGACGATCTGCCGCGCGTACGACGGGTCGGTGATGGTCTCCTGGTAGCCGGTCATTCCGGTTGCGAAGACCGCCTCGCCGAGCGACGTGCCCACCGCCCCGTAGCTGTGCCCGCGGAACATCTTCCCGTCCTCGAGCACCAGGACGGCCGGCTGCCGCTGCTTCGCCTTTTCAGTCACGATTCACTCTTTCCCTGACCCACGCCGTCGCCCGGCGCGGAACCCATCAAATCCTCGATTGCTGCCACAAGGGCATTCTTCTCTTCGGCGTACCGGGGCCGGAAGCCCGTGTCCACCGGCTGCCCGCCGAGCTGCCAGCCCACGACGACGAGCCCGTCCTTCTCGACGAACTTC
This sequence comes from Sinomonas sp. B1-1, assembly GCF_050474465.1. Classification (NCBI taxonomy): domain Bacteria; kingdom Bacillati; phylum Actinomycetota; class Actinomycetes; order Micrococcales; family Micrococcaceae; genus Sinomonas; species Sinomonas sp. B1-1. Next base: position 446,504 of record NZ_JBCHVF010000001.1, read on the forward strand.
CCCGCCATCCCGGACTCGAGCCGGACATCCCGCAGATCCTCGGCCGGGACGAACAGGGGCGCCGCCCCCGACCGGTCGAAGACCAGGCCGGCGTCCGCCACCACGGCGTCGGCGGTGGTCCGCACGCCGAGGCCGTGCACCGCGATCCGGTCGAGCCAGTCCCCGGCGCTCGTCGTCACGACGTACTGACCGGGGCAGCGGAGCCTCTCCGCGCCCGTGTCCTCCGGCACCGGCGCGGGGGCAGGCACGCCGCTCTGGCGTCGGAGACGTCCGCGCCAGCCGACCCACACGAGCGCGACGAGCACGACGGCGATGCCCAGCATGAGCAGGCCCGGGCCGAGCCGCTCCATCAGCGGGCCTCGGCCGCGGGGTCCCCCACGAGCGCGGGGTGCGGCGTGTTGAGGGCGCCGTCGAGCACCGTCGCGTGGCCGCGGAAGAACGTGGCCACCACGCGGCCGGGGAGCTCGCGGCCGGCGAAGGGCGAGTTGCGGCCCTTGGTCGCCTGCACGGCAGGGTCAACGGTCCAGCGCGCGGCCGGGTCCACGAGCGTCACGTTCGCGGGCTCGCCCTCGGCGAGCGGCCGGCCCTGGTCCGCGAGCCCGCCGATCCGCGCCGGCACCTCGGACATCGCGCGGGCGACGCCGCGCCAGTCCAGGAGGCCCGTCTCCACCATGGAGTGCTGGACGACGGAGAGGGCTGTCTCGAGCCCTGTCATGCCCATCGCGGCCTGGGCCCACTCGCACTCCTTGTGCTCGCTCGGGTGCGGCGCGTGGTCGGTGCCGACGACGTCGATCGTGCCGTCGGCGAGGGCCTGCCGGAGGGCCTCGACGTCGGTGGGCGTGCGCAGCGGCGGGTTGACCTTGTACACCGGGTCGTATGTGCGGACGAGCTCGTCCGTGAGCCAGAGGTGGTGAGGGGTCACCTCCGCCGTGACGTCGATGCCGCGGGCCTTGGCCCAACGGATGATCTCGACCGAGCCGGCTGTGGAGACGTGGCAGACGTGCAGCCGCGACCCGACGTGCTGCGCGAGCAGGACGTCGCGGGCGATGATGCTCTCCTCCGCGACCGCGGGCCAGCCGGGCAGGCCGAGGACCGCGGACACGGCGCCCTCGTTCATCTGGGCGCCCGCGGTGAGGCGCGGCTCCTGCGCATGCTGGGCCACGACGCCGTCGAACGCCTTGACGTACTCGAGGGCGCGGCGCATGAGGACGGGGTCGTGCACGCACATGCCGTCGTCCGAGAACATCCGCACGTGCGCTGCCGACTCGGCCATCGCGCCGAGCTCGGCGAGCTGCTCCCCGGCGAGTCCCACGGTCACGGCGCCGACCGGCCGGACGTCGACCCAGCCTGCGCGCCGACCGAGCGTCGCGACCTGTTCGACGACGCCCGCGGTGTCCGCGACCGGGTTGGAGTTGGCCATCGCGTGCACGGCGGTGTAGCCGCCGAGAGCCGCCGCGCGGGACCCGGTCTCGACGGTCTCCGCATCCTCGCGGCCGGGCTCGCGGAGGTGGGTGTGGACGTCGACGAGGCCCGGGAGCGCGACGAGGCCGTCGGCGTCGACCACGGCGGCACCCTCGGCGTCGAGGCCCGAGCCGACGCGGGCGATCCGGCCGTCGGCGATGAGCAGGTCGGCCCGCTGCTCGCCGTAGAGCGAGGCGCCTCGGACGAGGTACGTCTCTGAAGCGGTCATGAAGCAGTCTCCTTGGCGAGGTGGGCGGGCAGGGCCTGTCGTTCAGGCGTGGGCGGACCGTCCAGGCCCCCGGACATGAGGAGGTAGAGCACGGCCATGCGCACGGACACGCCGTTGGCCACCTGCGCCAAGACCTGTGACCGCTCCGAGTCGGCGGCCGTCGAGGAGATCTCGAGGCCGCGCACCATCGGGCCGGGGTGGAGGATGACCGTGTCCTTGAGCCCGAGCTCGTCCAGGCGGGCGAAGCGCTCGTCCCCGAGCCCCCAGCGCCGCGAGTACTCGCCGGTGGACGGGAAGTACGAGGCGTTCATGCGCTCTGCCTGGACGCGCAGCATCATGACCGCGTCGGGGCGCGAGGCGAGGGCAGTGTCGAGGTCGTAGGAGACCGTGCACGGCCACTGCTCGATGCCCACCGGCAGGAGCGTGGGGGGCGCCACGAGCGTCACAGAGGCGCCCAAGGCGGTCAGGAGCCACACGTTGGACCGCGCGACGCGCGAGTGGAGGATGTCGCCGACGATGATGACCTTCGCCCCGGAGAGCGCGGTGCCGGTCGACGCGGTTCCCGCGAGCCGGGCCCAGTGGCGGCGGAGCGTGAACGCGTCCAGGAGTGCCTGGGTCGGGTGCTCGTGCGTTCCGTCGCCCGCGTTGACGACGGCGGCGCTGATCCAGTCCGTCGTCGCCAGACGGTGCGCGGCGCCGGAGGCGCTGTGGCGGATCACAACGGCGTCCGCGCCGATCGCCTCGAGCGTCTGGGCGGTGTCCTTGAGCGACTCACCCTTGGAGACGGACGAGCCGCGTGCGGCGAAGTTGATCACGTCCGCCGAGAGCCGCTTGGCCGCGGCTTCGAAGGAGATCCGCGTCCGGGTCGAGTCCTCGAAGAAGAGGTTGACCACGGTGCGGCCGCGCAGCGCGGGGAGCTTCTTGACCTCGCGGTCGTTGACGGCGCTCATCTCCTCGGCGGTGTCGAGGATGCGGATGGCGTCCTGGGCGGAGAGGTCCTTGGTGCTCAGGAGGTGCCTCACCGGGCCGCTCCCTCGCCCGCCGGGGCCTCGATCGAGACCAGGTCCTCGTCGTAGCCGCCCGCAGCGTCCACCTCGGTGAGGCGCACGCGGACCTTCTCGGCGCGCGACGTCGGGAGGTTCTTGCCCACGTGGTCGGCCCTGATCGGGAGCTCGCGGTGGCCGCGGTCCACGAGGACGGCGAGGCGCACCGAGCGGGGGCGCCCGAGGTCAGTGAGGGCGTCGAGTGCGGCCCTGATGGTGCGGCCCGAGTACAGGACATCGTCGACGAGCACGACGACGCGGTCGTCGATGCCGCTCGCGGGGAGGATGGTCCGGGCGGGCGAACGCGTGGGCTGGCGCGCGAGGTCGTCCCGGAACATCGTGATGTCGAGCTGGCCGACGATCGCGGCCGCGTCGACGCTCGGGTCGGCGGTTGCGAGCTTGGCCGCAAGCCGGACGGCGAGGGGGTAGCCCCGCCGCGGGATGCCGAGGAGGACGAGCCCTTCAGGGCCCTTGTTGGCTTCGAGGATCTCGTGCGCGATGCGCGTGAGGGCGCGGTCGATGTCGCCCGCGCTCAGGACGATGCGCTCCGCCCCTGAAGAGAGGTCCTCGCCGCCGGATTTCTCTGCCTGGGATGATGCCACAGCAGACCCCTTTCCCCGCCTCGCAGGACGGAATTAAAAGGACAACGGTCGATCCACGCTACCACAGCGCCGAGGGGCCTTCGGGGCCCCTGTGGCTCCCGTCACCGGCACCCGGCGCAGGCAGGCTGCAGGGTCCTCACGCTCCCCGCGGGGGAGCGCGCCGGCGCTAGCCTTGAGCCATGACCAGGTACGACGCCGGCTGGCCGCCTGCCTATCCCAGTCAGGCTCCCCACCCGCCGCCCGCCCGCAGGGGCGCCGGGCTCCTCGCCCTCTTCGTCGCGGGCGGGGTGCTCGTGGTCGCGAGCCTCCTGCTCGTCGTCCCCTTCCTCCTGCGCTCGACCGGCAGCGCCGGCTTCGCGATCGGATTCGTCCTCTCGCTGTTCCCGCTCGCCGTCGTGCTCCTGGCGGTGTATGCCGTGGACCGGTGGGAGCCGGAGCCGAAGCGCCTGCTCGCCTTCGCCCTGGCGTGGGGCGGGGCGGTCGCCGTGGCAGCGACGACCCTCGTCCAGCCCCTCTTCATGGCCGCGTTCGCCCCGCGGGGGGCCACCGAAGCCCGCACCATGGAGTTCCTCGCCACCGTCCAGGCCCCCATCGTCGAGGAGACCGCCAAGGGTGTCGGACTGCTCATCCTCATGCTCGCGGCGCGCAGGCACGTCGGCGGTCCCGTGGACGGGATCGTCTACGGCATGACGGTGGGCGCGGGGTTCGCCTTCACCGAGAATGTCCTGTACTTCGGGCGCCTCTATGACGACAGCTCGGGCTCCCCGGCGTCGCTCGCAGTCATCTTCACCCTCCGCGGAATCCTGTCCCCCTTCGCCCACGCGATGTTCACCGGTGCCATCGGGCTCGCGATGGGATTCGCCGCGCGGCGGTCCGGCCCTGGAGGGATCGTGGTGGCGTTCGTCGTGGGCCTTGTCCCCGCCATGCTCCTGCACAACGTGTGGAACGGCGCCGGCGAGGACTTCTTCATGCTCTACGCCATCGTCCAGGTCCCGCTCTTCGCCGCGTCGGTGGCCGGCGTCTACGTCCTGAGGCGCGCCGAGGCGCGGATCACGCACGCCCGGCTGGTCGAGTACGCCCAGGCCGGCTGGTTCACCCCGCTCGAGGTCGAGATGCTCGCGACGCCCCGGGGCCGCTCCGCCGGCCTCCGCTGGGCCAAGTCCGCAGGACGGCGTGCGCCGATGCAGGCGCTCATCCGCACGGCGACGCAGCTGGCCTCGAGGAGGCAGCGCGTCCTGAGCGGGAGGGACCTCGACGGCTACGAGGGCGCCGAGCGCGACCTCCTGGACCGGGTGGTCCGCCTGAGGGCCGAGATCACGGGCATCCCCCACGACCGCCCGCAGCTGTGAAGCTCAGGACGACGCGTGCCGGGACCACGCAAGGAGGGGCCCCGCCAGCGGCGGGACCCCTCACTTCACGCGGACACCGGTGGGTCAGGCCAGCAGGGTCGGCTTGAGCTGCTGCAGACGCCCCAGGAGGCCGTTGACGAACTGCGGCGACTCGTCGGTGGACATCGTCCGGGCGAGGGCGACGGCCTCGCTCACGGCAACACCGTCCGGGACGTCGTCGTTGAAGAGCAGCTCCCAGGCACCGATCCGCAGGACGATCCGGTCGACGGCCGGCATCCGTTCGAGGGTCCAGCCCTGCGCGTACGTGCGCAGGATCTCGTCGATCTGCGCCTGCTTGGCCGTCACGCCGTCGACGATCTCGACCGTGTACGGGTTGATGGTCTGCTCGGTCGAGTCGCGGCGCCGCTGGATGACCTCAGACGGCGTCACCGAGCGCTGCTCGGCTTCGAAGAGGATGTCGAGGGCCCGCGAACGGGCCTTTCCACGGGCGCTCACTAGTCGTTGACACGTCCCAGGTAGCTGCCGTCACGGGTGTCGACCTTGACCTTGGTCCCGGTCTCGAGGAAGAGCGGCACCTGGATCTCGTAGCCCGTCTCGACGGTCGCGGGCTTCGTACCGGCAGAGGAGCGGTCCCCCTGGAGGCCCGGCTCGGTATAGGTGATCTCGAGGACCACGCTCGGCGGGAGCTCGACGTAGAGCGGGGAGCCGTCGTGGAGGGCGATGAGGATCGTCTGGCTCTCCAGCATGAAGTTCGCCGCGTCGCCCACGGTCTCGCCCGGAACGGTGATCTGGTCGTAGGTGTCCGTGTCCATGAACACGAAGTCCGCGCCGTCCTTGTAGAGGTACTGGTAGTCGCGGCGGTCCACCGTGGCCGTGTCGATCTTGGTTCCGGCGTTGAACGTCTTGTCGACGACCTTGCCCGAGAGGACATTGCGCAGCTTGGTGCGCACGAACGCCCCGCCCTTGCCCGGCTTGACGTGCTGGAACTCGATGACGTTCCACAGCTGGCCGTCCAGGTTCAGTACGGTGCCGTTCTTGATGTCGTTGGTGGTTGCCACGAAAAGCCTCTCTGGTCTGCTGTGAGAAATCCGCAGACCATTCTACCCGTAGGGACGCCTCCGCCCCGACGCGGCGGCTCCGGAGCGTCAGGACTGGGCGCTGAGGACTTCGCGGACCCGCCCCAGGGCCACCGTCGAGGTGTAGATGAGGCTCGCGTCCGCCGACGCGGCGACCCGCAGGTCGAGGGCTTTGGAGAAGGCGCTCTCGGCGGCGGAATACTTCCCGCGGGAGAACTGGATCTTCCCCAGGTAGTGGTAGACCACCGCTTCCCGCGGCGTGCCCTTGACCTCGGCCAGCAGCTTCTGGGCGCGCTCGACCGCGCGGTCGTTGCGGTGGCCGGCACGCATGACGTCGAGTTCGAGGACCTTGAGCTTGAACGACTCGGGATTCTGGTAGCGGGCCTCCATGAGGATCTCGGCCGCCTCGTTCACGTGTCCGCGCGCCAGTTCCACCATCGCGTGGTCGGCTGGCTCTGCCGTGGCTGCCAACGCGGACTCGCAGCGCTCCTCGTCGACGATCTCAGGGGTCAGGGTGTCAGGGTTGAGGGCGATCCCGGGGAAGCCGGCGTCCGGCCATTCGCGGCGATCGAGCATCATGCCGGGATTCCCTCCGCGATCTCCTGGTAGGCGGCGAAGAGAAGCGACGTGTCCGGGACCTCGAGGATCCCGGGCTTTGCGACGTCGTCCAGGACGACGAAGCGCAGCAGGTCGCCGCGCGCCTTCTTGTCCCGGCGCATCCCGTCGAGGAGCGCCTGCCACCGGTCCGGCCGGTAGGAGGTGGGCAGCCCGAGGGACGTGAGGATGCTCCGGTGGCGGTCGGCGACCTCGTCCGAGAGCCGTCCCACGCTGCGGGAGAGCTCGGCGGCGAACATCATCCCGACGCTCACGGCGGCGCCGTGCCGCCACGAGTAGCGCTCCGCCAGCTCGATGGCGTGGCCGAGGGTATGGCCGTAGTTGAGGATCTCGCGCAGGCCGGACTCCTTGAGGTCCGCGGAGACGACCTTCGCCTTGACGGCGATGGCCCGCTCGATGAGCTCCCGCACGGTCGACGACGCCGGGTCGGCCACGGCGGCGGGGTCGCGTTCGATGAGCTGGAGGATGGCGGGGTCGGCGATGAAGCCGCACTTCACGACCTCGGCCATGCCCGAGATGAGCTCGTTGCGGGGAAGCGTCGCGAGCGCGTCGAGGTCGGCGAGCACGGCGGCCGGCGGATGGAAGGCGCCGACGAGGTTCTTGCCCTCCGCCGTGTTGATCCCCGTCTTGCCTCCGACAGACGCGTCGACCATCGCGAGCAGGCTCGTGGGCAGGTGGACGACCCGGACGCCACGGAGCCAGGTTGCGGCCACGAAGCCCGCGAGGTCGGTCACGGCCCCGCCGCCCACGGCGACGATCGCGTCCGAGCGTGTGAAGTCGTTCTGTCCCAGGACCTGCCAGCAGAACGCCGCGACCTGGATGTGCTTGCCCTCCTCGGCGTCCGGGATCTCGGCGGTGACCGCCGTGAACCCGTCGGCTGCGAGGGAGTCGCGCACGGCGTCGCCGGTTGCCCGCAGCGCGCGAGGGTGGATGACGAGCACGCGGCGCACGCGCTCCCCGAGGATGGGCGCGAGCCGGTCGAGCAGGCCGTGGCCCACCACTACGTCGTAGTTCTCCGCGGGTGTGGCTCCCGTGACCTTGATGACTGCAGCGTCGCTGCTCATGCCTGGACTCCCTCGTCGATGCGGTATGCCGCCGCCTGCGTGTGTGCGCCGGTGTCGCTCCCCGAGCAGATCCGTCGCGCGATGAGTTCCGCGACTTCCGGGGCCGTGCTCGTCCCCGTGTCCACCGTCAGCGACGCGAGCTGCTCGAAGACGGGCCTGCGCCGGTCCATGAGCGCCTTCCAGCTGCCTTCGGCATCCCCGTGGAGGAGCGGCCGGTCCGCGCTTCCGGCGAGTCGGGGGGCGACGTCGTCCCAGGAGGCGCGCAGGTAGACGCGGTGGGCGTCCGTGAGCCGTGTGCGCGTCTCCTCGCGCAGGACGGATCCGCCGCCGAGTGCGAGGACAAGGCCCTGGGGGTGGATTCCGGTGAGCGCCCGCGCGATGGCCTCGGCCTCGGCGGCGCGGAACGCCTCCTCCCCGTGGGCGGCGAAGATCTCGGGGATCGGGCCGTGCTCGGCCACGACGAGCGCATCGGAGTCGAGGAACTCGGCCCCCACGAGCTCGGCGAGGGCGACGCCGACGGAGCTCTTCCCCGCGGCCATGGGACCGAAAAGGACTACCGGTCGGTCAAGCCGGCATGGAGCCGGCGCGGTCATCCAACCACCGAGTCGAGGTTCGCGGGGATGGCGGCGAGGTAGGCTTCGAGGTTGCGCCGGGTCTCGGCGACCGAGTCGCCGCCGAACTTCTCGAGCACGGCCTGGGCCAGGACGAGCGCGACCATCGCCTCGGCGACGACGCCGGCGGCGGGGACGGCGCAGACGTCGGAGCGCTGGTGGTGGGCCTTCGCCGCCTCTCCGGTGGAGACGTCGATCGTGCGCAGGGCGCGCGGCACCGTGGCGATGGGCTTCATGGCCGCGCGGACGCGGAGGACGTCGCCGATGCTCATGCCGCCCTCGATGCCGCCGGCCCGGTTGGTCGAGCGCACGATCTTGCCCGCAGCGTCGCGGACGATCTCGTCGTGGGCGGCGGAGCCGCGGCGGGCGGCCGTGCGGAAGCCGTCGCCCACCTCGACGCCCTTGATGGCCTGGATGCCCATGAGCGCCCCGGCGAGGCGCGCGTCGAGCCTGCGGTCCCAGTGGACGTAGCTTCCGAGGCCCGGCGGGAGCCCATAGGCGAGGACCTCCACGACGCCGCCGAGGGTCTCGCCCTCCTTGTGCGCCGCGTCCACCTCCGCGACCATCGCCTCGGAGGTGGCGGCGTGGAAGCAGCGCAGGGGGTCGGCGTCGAGCGCCTCGACATCGGCCGGCAGCGGCAGCGGAGCGTCCTCGGGGGCGGCCACTGAAGCGATCTGGGTCGTGTGGCTCACGAGCTCGATCCCGAGCGCGCGCAGGAACGCGGCGGCCGCGGTGCCGAGCGCGACCCGGGCAGCGGTCTCCCGGGCCGACGCGCGCTCGAGGACCGGCCTGGCCTCGTCGAAGCCGTACTTCTGCATCCCGGTGAAGTCGGCGTGGCCCGGGCGGGGCCGGGTGAGCGGTGCGTTGCGCGCCTGTCCCGCGAGCTCGGCGGCATCGACGGGGTCGGCCGCCATGATCTGCTCCCACTTGGGCCACTCGGTGTTGGCCACCTGGATCGCGACGGGACCGCCCTGGGTCAGCCCGTGGCGCACGCCGCCGACGATCGTCACCTCGTCGGCTTCGAACTTCATGCGGGCGCCGCGGCCGTAGCCGAGACGGCGGCGGGCGAGCGCCGCCTTGATGTCCTCGCTTGTCAGGCCGACGCCGGCCGGGAGGCCCTCGACGATTCCAACGAGTGCCGGGCCATGGGACTCACCGGCGGTCAACCAACGCAACATGTATTCCATCCTGCCACGCGCGCGCACTAGGCCGTGCGCCGCGGTACTCCCACTGAGTCGCACATCACATCTATGACGCGCGGTTCCCTCGCGTCCTCGCGGCCGGTGAACAGCACGATCTGTTCGACAGCCTGGTAGACGAGCATCTCGAGGCCGTGGAGCAGGACCCCGCCGCGTTCGGCCCATGCCTGGCCGAGCCTGCTGGGCCACGGATCGTAGGCGACGTCGAGGAGGACCCGGGGGGCGCCGTCGTGCGTGGCAGGCAGCCCTGCCAGCTCTGCGGCCAGCGAGTCGGCGGCGCGCGGGGGCAGCGTGCTGACGACGGCGTCTGCCGCCCCGAGGCGGGCCGCTCCCCCGTCGATCGGTCCGAGGGAGACCGCGAGGCCGAGCCGCTCGGCGAGGGCCGCGGCCTCGCCCGCGCGCGCCGCATCCCGGACGAGGAACCCGACTTGCTCGGCGCCGAGCTGCGAGAGCGCCGCGACCGCCGCGAGGGCGGTGTTGCCGGCCCCGACGACGACGGGATGGCCCACGCGCCCCAGGCCCACATGGCGGAACGACTCGACGATCCCGGCGACATCCGTGTTGTGCCCGACGAGCACGGGATTGGCCTGGCCGTCCTCGACGACAACCGTGTTCAGGACGCCGAGCTCAGCGGCGAGGCCCTCGAGCCGGTCGACGAGCGGGACGAAGGCCGCCTTCAGGGGCATGGTCACCGAGAGCCCCCGCCAGCCGGGCTCGCTCCGCACGCGCGAGGCGAAGGCAGGCAGCTGGGCCTCCGTGAGGTCGAAGGATCCGTACTCCATGTCGATGCCGAGGGCCGCGTAGGCGGCACCGTGCAGCGCCGGGGACTTCGAGTGGGCGATCGGATGCCCGAGCACCGCGGCGCGGCGGCGGGGGGATCCGGTCACTTGCACTTCCCCGCGTTCGCCTGGCACCACTGCTCGTACTGCTGCGCGTACCCGAGGTGCTCGGCGTACGTCTTGGAGAACTTGGTCTCCCCGGTGTCCAGGTTCACGGTCACCCAGTACAGGTAGTCGTTGGGCGTGGGCTTCGCCGCGGCCTGGATGGCCGTGGCTCCCGGTGAGCCGATCGGTCCCGGCGGCAGGCCGGCGTGCTGGTACGTGTTGTACGCGTTGCCCTGGTCCGCCTTCTCGGCCTCGCTGATGTGGTAGCTCTTCTTGCCGATTCCGTAGGTGACGGTCGCGTCCGACTGGATGAGGCCGTTCGTCTCGGGGTTGGGCTTGAGCCTGTTGTAGATGGCGCCTGCGACGTTCCCGTAGTCGGCCCGGCCGCCCTCCGCCTGGACGATGCTGGCAACGGTGAGGACCTGGTACTGCTTCGCCGGGTCGGTCACCCCCGCCTGCTTGAGCTCGTCGAGGGTCGTGTTGACGAGCTTGGTCAGGATGTCCTTCGCGGAGCTCCCCACCGGGAGCCGGTACTCGCCGGGGGCGAGGTATCCCTCGAGGTTCTTCGCCTGGGCCGGCAGGCCGAACTCGGACGGCTTGACGTTGAGCGCGTCGAGGTCCTTGCGGTCCACCGACGCCGCCTTGGCGATTTCATCGAGGGACTCCGAGACGCGCAGTCCCGCGTTGAGGGCCAGGTAGATGACCTTCCCGCCCGAGGTTCCCGCCAGCACCTGGGCGGCGTCCGACGAGGGCATCTCCTTCTTGAAGGTGTAGTCGCCGGGATGGAGGCTGCCTCCGGTCGCTGCGAAAGCCTTGAGGAAGGTGTTCGCGTCGGCGACCACGCCCTGCTTCTCAAGGCTGTTCGCGACGGCGGCGGGCCCCGATCCGGGCTGGACCGTCACCGTGACGGAGCCCTCCCCCGGGCCGGGATAGTCGGTGACCTTCCCGATGCCGAGCACGGGGCTGAGGATCTGGACGACGACGAGGGAGGCGCCCACGAAGAGTGCGATCGCGAGGCCGAGCCCGACGACCAGCCGGAAGCGGCGGGACCGCTTCGAGGGCGCGGGGGCCACGACGGGCTCCCCGAAGACCGCGTGGTCCACTTCGTGGGGCTCGTCGTACGCGTGGTCGTGCCCATGGTCGTACGCGTGGTCGTGCCCATGGTCGTGCACGGCCGTCCGGGCGTCGTCCCCGTAGCCGGCGGGTGCCTGGGCGTTCCATTCGTCGCGGCGGGAATCCTCGAGCGTGTCCGCGTGCCGGTGGCCTGCGCCGGCGTGGCCGCGGGTGTAGCCCTGGGCGGCGAGCGGGAAGACGCTGCGCCGGTCCTGCCGCTCTGCCGAGCCTGTATCGGGACGGGTCTGCTCGTCGGGGGAGCTCACGCGGCTCACCGGGACGGTCGCGGGCGCCGACTCCGGGACGGCCGGGAAGAAGGCGGTGGGCGGCGGCAAGGCCGGTTCGGCGGAGCGGGCAGGCGTGGGCGCGGGAACCACGGGCTCCGGAAGGACAGCCGGGGGGCCGGCGTCTGCCGCGGGGACGGGCGGCGGCGGCGTGAACGCGAGCGCGCTGGGGCCGGACGACGGCGGGTACGCACCCCATCCCATTGCGGCGGAGGTGGGGCTCGTGCCGGATGAAGGCCGGGCCTGGGGTGCCTCGGGGCGGCTGGGGCTCTCTGCGGGCGCTGCGGCGGAGAACGATCCGCGGCGGCGGCCTTGGGGCGCCTGCCTGTCCCGATCGTGTGCAGGGGCAGCGGGCGAGGAGGTGGGGAAGGCCCCGCTCAGAGCGGCTGCCGCCGCCGGCGAGGGCGTGGCGGTCGGCGCGGGAGGGGTTGGATCCGACGGCAGGCGCGGGAACGCCGAGGGCGGCGGCGCGTAGGCGCGCCGCTGGGGCGTGAGCATGCGCTGCTGCGCCTCCTGCCGGGCACGCTCGCGCTCGCGCAGCTCCCTGCGGGTCAAGGGCCGATCAGGCACGGCGGGGGTCGTGTTCTCCTGGGGGTCCATCCTTGCTAGCCTCTCATATCCGAGTCGTCGCCACGGATTTCCCCATTCCGCGGACTGCGGGCCATCACTGCAGTCCCCGCTTCGCCGCGCCCTCTGAGGAGGTCCAGCGCGTGCTGGAGGATGCCCACGGCGGCCACTTGGTCCACCACTCTACGATGCTCACGCGAGTCGAGGCCAGCTGCGTGGAGGGTCCGGTGGGCCTCGACGGTCGAGAACCGTTCGTCCACCAGCCGGACCTCGCATCCGGCGCCGGCGTCGGCCAGCCGGTCCGCGAGCAGCTCTGCGACGCCGCGCGCGAGTGCCGCCGACGCTGTCTCCGCGCCTGCCAGGGTGCGCGGCAGGCCCACATAGACCTCGACGGCGCCGCGTTCGAGCACCTCGCGCACGAGCACCTTGATGTCGCTGTTGCGCTTCGGATCCCGCGCGAGGGTCTTCAGCGGCGTCGGCAGGATACCGTCGGCGTCGCACACCGCGACGCCGACGCGCACCGTGCCCACGTCGACTCCCAGGCGTACTCCGCGCCTGAATCCTTCCGACACCATGCCTTCAGCGGTGGCCATAGGCGCCCGCCGTCAGCGCTGCGCCACGGCTGCAGCGACGGCCGAGAGCGCCTCGACGATCTTGGACGGGTCGGTACCGCCGCCCTGGGCGATATCGTCCTTGCCGCCGCCGCCTCCGCCGAGCACGCTGGCTGCGACGCGCACCAGCGCGCCGGCCTTGACGCCTTCCGCGCGGGCCTCCTCGTTCGTCGCGACGAGGACCGCGGGCCGCCCCTTGGCGACGCCTGCCACGGCAACGGCGGCGGGCGAACCGCTGCCGAGCCGCGCCCGGAGGTCGAGCGCGAGGCCCCGCAGCTCGTCAGCGGAACCCAGCTCACCGGCGTCGTGCGTGATGAGGCGAACACCGGCGACGTCCTTCGCAGAGCCCACCAGCGAGGCAGCCGCGGCCTGCAGCTTCTCCTTGCGGAGCCGCTCGAGCTCCTTCTCGGCTGCCTTGAGCTTCTCGAGGGTTGCAGAGACGCGCTCGGTGAGCTGCGCGGACGGCACCTTGAAGATCTCCGTCAGCTCCGAGACCAGCGCCCGCTCCGCGGCCTGGTGGCGGAACGCGTCGAGGCCGACGAACGCCTCCACGCGGCGGTTGCCCGAGCCGACGGACTGCTCCCCGAGCAGCGTGAGCGAGCCGATGAGCGCGGTCGTGTCGACGTGCGTGCCGCCGCAGAGCTCCATCGACCACGGGCCGTTGATCTCGACGACCCGCACGCGCGAGCCGTAGTTCTCGCCGAAGAGCGCCATCGCGCCTGCGGCCCTGGCCTCGGCGAGAGGCATCTCGGCTGTGTTCACCATGAAGTTGTCCCGGATCGCGAGGTTGGCGACCTCCTCGATCTCGCTCCGGGCCGCGCCCGAGAGCTGCTCGCCCCAGGCGAAGTCGAAGCGCAGGTACCCGGCCTTGTTGAAGGAGCCCCTCTGGACGGCCTCCGGGCCCAGGATCTGGCGCAGGGCCGCGTGCACGAGGTGCGTCGCGGTGTGCGCCTGCTCGGCGCCGTGGCGCCGCTCGCGGTCAACGGTGGTGCGCACGACGGCGTCGGCGTTCAGCTCGCCTTCGCGCACAATGGCCTTGTGCACGCTCAGGCCCTTGATGGGCCGCTGGACATCGAGCACTTCGACGACGAAGCCGTCGCCCGTGATGAGGCCAGTGTCGGCCGCCTGGCCGCCGGCCTCGGCGTAGAACGGGGTCTCCTCGAGGACGATCTCGACTTCCTCGCCGCTGCCGGCGCGGTCGACGCGGGAGCCTGCGGCCACGAGGCCGCGGATGCGGGATTCGCCGTCGAGCTCGGTGTAGCCGGTGAAGACGGTGTCGCCGGCGCCATGGAGTTCCTGGAAGACGCTGAGGTCGGCGTGGCCGCTCTTCTTCTCCTTGGCGTCCTTGCGGGCGCGCTGGCGCTGGTCCTCCATGAGCGCGCGGAACCCGGCCTCGTCGACCGTGACTCCCGCTTCCTCGGCCATCTCGAGGGTGAGGTCGATCGGGAAGCCGTAGGTGTCATGCAGCGTGAAGGCCTCCTCGCCCGAGAGCGGCGAGCCCTGGGCCTTGGAAAGCGTGACGGCCTCGTCGAGGCGGGCGGTGCCCGCGGCGATGGTCCGCAGGAACGCCTTCTCCTCGCCGTAGGCGATCCGGCTGATCCGGTCGAAGTCCTTCTCGACCTGCGGGTAGACGCCCTTCATCGCGTCCCGCGAGGCGGGGAGGAGCTCGGGGAGGACGGGCTTCTCCATCCCGAGGAGCCGCATGGCCCGGACGGCCCGCCGGATGAGGCGGCGCAGGACGTACCCGCGCCCCTCGTTCGACGGCGTGACGCCGTCGGCGATGAGCATCAGTGCGCTGCGCACGTGGTCGGCCACGACGCGCATGCGGACATCGTCGGCGTGGTGGGGGTCCTCGTCGGACTCCGCAGAGGTGTACTCCCTGCCCGAGAGCTCGGCGGCCTTGTCGATCACGGGGCGGACCTGATCGGTCTCGTACATGTTCTCGACGCCCTGGAGGATCATCGCGAGGCGCTCCATGCCGAGGCCCGTGTCGATGTTCTTCTTGGGCAGCTCGCCCAGGACCGTGAAGTCGGTCTTCGAGCGCACGTCGTCGATCTGGTACTGCATGAACACGAGGTTCCAGATCTCGATGTAGCGGTTGTCGTCGGCCACGGGGCCGCCCTCGACCCCGTAGGCAGGGCCTCGGTCATAGTAGATTTCGGAGCAGGGGCCCGCGGGGCCGGCCTGGCCCGTGTGCCAGTAGTTGTCCTTCTTGCCCATCCGCTGGATGCGCTCGGCCGGGATGGAGGTGTGCTTGACCCAGAGGCTCGCCGCCTCGTCGTCCTCCTCGTAGACCGTGACCCAGAGCTTCTCAGCCGGCAGTCCGTACCCGCCGTCGTCGACGCTCTTGGTCAGGAGGTCGAACGCGAACGTGATCGCGTCCTCCTTGAAGTAGTCGCCGAAGGAGAAGTTCCCGCACATCTGGAAGAACGTGCCGTGGCGGGCGGTCCTGCCGACCTCCTCGATGTCCCCCGTGCGGATGCACTTCTGCACGCTGGTCGCCCGGCTGTACGGCGGCTCCTCGCGCGCGGTGAGGTACGGGATGAAGGGGACCATGCCCGCGACGGTGAACAGCAGGGACGGATCGCTGGAGACGAGCGACGCCGAGGGCACGGCCGTGTGCCCCTTGCTGACGAAGTAGTCGACCCAGCGCCGGGTGATCTCGTGCGACTTCATGTGCGTGTGCTTCAACCTTCCGCAAAGTTGCGGGCGCGGTGCGTCCGCGCCGAGCATGCGCCCCTCCCCTGCGGGCGGGCGCCTCCATCAATTCTAGGCGTCCGGGCTAGGCCTCGAGCCCGAGCCCCCTGCGCAGCTCCGCCTCGCGCTCGCCCATGCCCGCCCTCACCTGGTCGGCGAAGTGGGCCACGCTGTCGGCGAGGGAGGCGACGGCACGGTTCAGGCCGCCGGGCGAGGCCAGCGAGCGGGCCTCGGTGATCTTCTGGTAGGCGATGACCCCAAGGGCCACGCCGACCCCGAGCCAGACAATGCGCTTCACGTGGTGGGTTCCTTCGTCTGCTTATCAGCGGCTCCGCCGGCCGGACCGGCGGGCGCCGCGCTGCGGCTGGGAGAGGGCGGAGCGGACGCCGTACGAGAACGCGGCGACCTTCACGAGCGGGGACCCGACAGTCGCGGCGACGAGTGACGACAGGGCAGAGACGTTGGCCGTCGTGTCGGACACGTTCTCCGCGATCACATCGACCCTCTTGAGCTCGCCGTGCGCCGTCGTGACGGTCGCGGTGACCTCGTCCATGAGCGGTGTGGCGCCGTCCGCGAGCGTGCGGATGGAACCGCGGAGCTCGTCCAGGACCCTCCCGAGCTTCAGGATCGGCACGGCCAGCAGCGCCACGAGGACGGCGAACACGCCTGCGGCGATGAGCCCAGCGATATCCCCTCCGGACACGGATTCCACCTCTTCTTCCTCCCCCGATTTCCGCGACAGGTGCGGACCCTCTGGCTACCTTACACACGCAAGGAGCCCGCGGCGCGCGCCGCGGGCTCCTTGCGTGCAGCCCGTCCGTCCCCCGTCGGGGGACGGAGCGGGATCAGCGGGCGTAGTACTCGACGACGAGCTGCTCTTCGCAGGTCACGGGGACCTCGGAGCGCTTCGGACGGCGCACGAGGCGGGCCTGGAGGGCCTCGAGCTTGACGTCGAGGTAGCCGGGAACGGCCGGGAGGACGTCGCGGTGGGCGCCGGCAGCGGCGACCTGGAACGGCGTCATCGTCTCGGAGCGCTCGTGGACGCCGATGAGCTGGCCCTCGGCGACGCGGAACGACGGACGGTCGACACGCTTGCCGTCCACCGTGATGTGGCGGTGCACGACGAGCTGGCGGGCCTGGGCGATCGTGCGGGCAAAGCCGGCACGGAGCACGAGGGCGTCGAGACGCATCTCGAGGAGCTCGATGAGGTTCTCACCGGTGAGGCCCTTGGTGCGCTTGGCCTCCTCGAAGGCGCGGGTCATCTGCGCCTCGCGGATGCCGTACTGGGCGCGGAGGCGCTGCTTCTCGCGGAGGCGGACGGCGTAGTCCGAGTCCTGCTTCTTGCGGGCGCGGCCGTGCTCACCGGGGCCGTACGGGCGGCGCTCCATGTACTTGGCGGCCTTGGGGGTGAGGGCGAGGCCGAGAGAGCGCGAGAGGCGCGTCTGACGGCGGGCACGAGTGCTCGACACGTGTGTCCTTTCATACTGCCGCGGCGATGGAAATCCTGGCCTCCGGATGTGGAGAGCGTTGGCCCGCGACTGCCTCCTGCTGCCGACGGGACGCGCCACATCGAGGGGCGTCCCAGTCGTGCCAGACGAGCGTCAACTCTAACACGGCCTAGGAGCCGCGGACGATTCCGCGCAGCCGCTCGACGCGGGCCTGCAGCTCGCGCTCCGCCCCGTTGCCCGTCGGGAGGTAGTAGTCCTTGCCGACCAGGTCGTCCGGCGGGTACTGCTGGCGCGCCACCGAGTGCGGCGCGTCGTGGGCATACGCGTAGCCCTTGCCGTGGCCCAGCCGCTGCGCGCCGGCGTAGTGCGCATCGCGCAGGTGGGGCGGAATGCCCGTGCCGAGTCCGGCGCGCACGTCCGCGATCGCGGCGTTGATGCCCATGTAGGCGGCGTTGGACTTCGGCGCGGTGGCGAGGTGCACCACGGCCTCTGCCAGCACGATCCGGCCTTCGGGCATCCCGATCAGCTGGACAGCCTGGGCCGCGGCGACCGCGGTCTGGAGTGCGGTCGGGTCGGCCATGCCGATGTCCTCGGCAGCCGAGATGATGATGCGCCGCGCGATGAAGCGCGGGTCCTCCCCGGCCTCGACCATGCGCGCGAGGTAGTGCAGCGCGGCGTCGACGTCCGAGCCGCGGATCGACTTGATGAACGCGCTCACGACGTCATAGTGCATGTCGCCCGCGCGGTCATAGCGGACGGCGTGGGCGTCGACGGCCTTCTCGGTGTGCGCAAGCTCGATGGTGACGGGCCCGTCCCCGCCCACGCCTGCCTGGTTGAGCGCGACGGCGGCGGCGGCCTCGAGCGCGGTCAGGGCGCGCCGGGCGTCCCCGCCGGCCAGCCGCACGAGGTGCTCGGCGGCGTCGTCCGCGAGCACGACGGCGCTGGCCAGCCCCCGCGGGTCCGTCACTGCGCGCTCCACGAGGCCCCGGATGTCCTCGTCCGTGAGCGGCTTGAGGGTGAGGAGCAGCGAGCGGGACAGCAGCGGGGAGACGACGCTGAACGACGGGTTCTCCGTGGTTGCCGCGACGAGCACGACCCACCGGTTCTCGACGCCCGGCAGGAGCGCGTCCTGCTGGGCCTTGGTGAACCGGTGGATCTCGTCGAGGAACAGGACCGTGGTGGTCCGGTGCAGGTCACGGGCGGTGAGCGCCTCGTCCATGACGCGCCGGACGTCCTTGACGCCCGCGGTGATGGCGGAGAGCTCGACGAACTTCCGGCCGGGTCCGCGGGCGATCACGTGGGCGAGCGTGGTCTTGCCGGTGCCCGGAGGGCCCCAGAGGATGACCGAGCTGGGGCCGGTCGGCCCCGAGCCCGCGGCGCCAGCGGCGAGCTGCCGCAGGGGCGAGCCCTCGCCGAGCAGATGCTGCTGGCCCACAACCTCGTCGACGCTGCGGGGCCGCATGCGCACCGCGAGCGGCCCGCGCTGGGCCTCGGCCGCCGCGCGGGCGGACGAGGGTTCGCCAGCGACAGGCTCCGACCCGAACAGATCTTCCATCGCCCCTACGCTACCGCGTGGGACGAGGACGATTCACACTGCGCTGCCTCGCCTACGCCTCGGGCTTCTTCGGCTCGGGCTTGGCGTCGACGCCGGCCTCCTTGCGCTGCTCAGGGGTGATCGGGGCAGGGGCCGCGGTGAGCGGGTCGTAGCCGCCGCCGGTCTTCGGGAAGGCGATGACCTCCCGGATCGACTCCACGCCCGCGAGCAGGGCGACGACACGGTCCCACCCGAAGGCGATGCCGCCGTGCGGCGGGGCGCCGTACTTGAATCCCTCGAGGAGGAAGCCGAACTTCTCCTGCGCCTCGTCGTGGTCGATGCCCATGACCTTGAACACGCGCTCCTGGACGTCGCGGCGGTGGATACGGATCGACCCTCCGCCGATCTCGTTGCCGTTGCACACGATGTCGTAGGCGTAGGCGAGGGCCTCGCCGGGCTCCTCGTCGAACGTGTCCATGAACTCGGGCTTGGGCGACGTGAAGGCGTGGTGCACGGCTGTCCACGCCGAGTAGCCGAGGGCGACGTCGCCCGAGGCGGCCGCGTTCGCCGCCGGCTCGAACAGGGGCGCGTCCACCACCCACACGAACGCCCAGTCCTTGGGGTCGATGAGGCCGGTGCGGTGGCCGATCTCGACGCGCGCTGCGCCGAGAAGGGCGCGCGCGTCATCCTTGGCGCCCGCGGCGAAGAAGATGCAGTCGCCCGGGTTCGCGCCGACGGCCGCGGCGAGGCCCGCGCGCTCGGCGTCGGTCAGGTTCTTCGCGACCGGCCCGGCGAGCTCGCCGTCCTCCTTGTACAGGACGTATGCGAGGCCCTTGGCGCCACGCTGCTTGGCCCACTCCTGCCACGCGTCGAGCGTGCGGCGCGGCTGCGAGGCGCCGCCGGGCATGACCACTGCTCCGACGTACGGTGCCTTGAACACGCCGAACGTCGTGTCCTTGAAGTACTCGGTGAGGTCCGTGAGCTCGAGCCCGAAGCGGAGGTCCGGCTTGTCGGAGCCGTACTTCGCCATGGCCTCGGCGTAGGTCATGCGCCGGATCGGAGTCGGGATCTCGACGTCGATGAGCTTCCACAGCGCGGACACGATCCGCTCGCCGAGCGCGATGATGTCGTCCTGCTCAACGAAGCTGGCCTCGATGTCCAGCTGCGTGAACTCCGGCTGCCGGTCGGCACGGAAGTCCTCGTCCCGGTAGCAGCGGGCGATCTGGAAGTACTTCTCGATCCCGCCCACCTGCAGGAGCTGCTTGAACAGCTGCGGGGACTGCGGGAGCGCGTACCACGAGCCCGGCGCGAGGCGCGCGGGCACGAGGAAGTCCCGGGCGCCCTCGGGGGTCGAGCGGGTCAGCGTCGGGGTCTCGACCTCGAGGAAGTCCTCGCCGTGCAGGAGCTCGCGGGCCACGCGGTTCGCCTCCGAGCGCAGGCGCATGGCGCGGGCCGGGCCTGGGCGTCGGAGGTCCAGGTAGCGGTGGCGCAGGCGCGCCTCCTCGCCGACCTCGACGTGCTCGTCCACCTGGAACGGGAGCGGGTCGGCGGTGTTGAGGACCTCGACCTTCTCGGCGATGACCTCGATCTCGCCGGTGGCGAGCTGCGGGTTCTCGTTGCCCTCGGGGCGGCGCTCGACTGTTCCGGTGACCTGCAGCACGAACTCGTTGCGCAGGCCGTGGAAGACCTCCTCCTCGCGGACCACGATCTGCGACACGCCCGTGGAGTCGCGGAGGTCCACGAAGGCCACCCCGCCGTGGTCGCGGCGGCGGGCTACCCAGCCCGCGAGGGTGACGGTCTGGCCAATGTGCTCGGGGCGCAGTGTCCCGAGGCCGTGTGTGCGCAGCAAAGGTCTTCCTTCACTAGGATCGACAGTGGTTCGCATCGAGTTTACCCGGAGGTCCCGTGCCGCCCGCCCCCCGCCTCGGCCGACGCCTTGGAACTCTCGACGCGACGGCCATCGGCCTCGGCTCCATGCTGGGGGCCGGCGTCTTCGCCGTCTTCGGCCCGGCGGCAGCGCTCGCGGGCCCGCTGCTGCTGCTCTCGCTCCTCCTCGCCGGCGCCGTCGCGTGCGCGAATGCGGTCGCCTCGGCGGCGCTCGCGGCCAAGTACCCCTCGAGCGGTGGCACCTATGTCTACGGCCGGGAACGGCTCGGCCCCTGGGCGGGCTTCCTCGCCGGCTGGGGCTTCGTCACGGGCAAGAGCGCCTCGTGCGCGGCGATGGCCCTCACATTCGCGCACTATGTCGCGCCCGAGCATGCGGTGCCCGTCGCGGTGGCCGCTGTCGTGGCGCTGACCGGGGTCAACCTGGCCGGGATCACCCGGACGGCCCTGGTCACGAAGGTGCTCCTCGCCGTCGTCCTCGCCGTCCTGGCCTTCGCCGCAGTGGCAGGGCTCGCGCAGCCTGCCCCGGGCGAGGCCCTCCCCCGCGCGCACGACGGCGCCGGGCCGGGTCCCCTCGGCGTGCTGACCGCCGCGGGGGTGCTGTTCTTCGCCTTCGCCGGCTACGCGCGCATCGCGACGCTGGGCGAGGAGGTGAAGGACCCCTCCCGCACCATCCCCCGCGCGATCCTGGGGGCACTCGCCGGCGCCTTCGCCCTCTATGCCGGCCTCGCACTCGTCCTCTCGGCCCGCCTCGGGCCCCGGCTCGCGGATGCAGCGGCCCCGATCCACGACCTGGTCGCGGGGGCGGGACCCGCTGCTGGCGGGATCGTCCAGGCCGGGGCGGCTGCGGCGTGCCTCGGGGCGCTGCTGGCGCTGATCGCAGGGGTGGGCCGCACCTCGCTCGCCATGGCGCGCGAGGGGGACCTGCCCGGGCCGCTCGCACGCATCGCCGGGTCGCACAGCGTCCCGTGGGCGGCGGAGCTCGCGGTGTGCGCCGTCGTCGTGCTGCTCGTGGTGGGCGGGAACGTCCTGACCGTGATCGGCTTCTCGAGCTTCGGGGTGCTCGTCTACTACGCCGTGGCGAACGCCTCGGCTCTCACGCTTCCCCGTCCCGAGCGGCCGTGGTATTCGCCCCGCTGGCTCAACGCCGCCGGCGCCGTGGCGTGCCTCGCCCTGGCCTTCACGCTGCCGTTGACCTCGGCCCTCGTCATGGCCGGAGTCCTCGTGGCGGGCGTGGCCGGACGCGCCGTCGTGCTCGCCGCACGACGGCGCCGGGCCGGCTGAGGCGCGCGCCTCGCCGGCGCCTAACGGCCGGCGGGAACCACCTGCGGGACGAGGTCCTGGGCGGGGGGCATCCAGCTCGCCGGATCCGCCTCGACCTGCTCGCCGGAGCGGATGTCCTTGACCTCGTGGCGGCCGTCCGCGTGGGAGAACCAGACGAACGGGATCCCGCGGCGGTCCGCGTACTTGATCTGCTTGCCGAACTTCTCGGCCTTCGCCGCGACCTCCACCGGGATGCCCCTGCTGCGCAGCTGCGCGGCGACGCGCTGGGCGTCGGACCACGAGCCGTCGTCGACGAGCGTGACCAGCACCGCCGTGGGGACCGAGCGGCTCGCGGCCGCGAGGTCCTGGCTCAGGATGCGGGACACGAGGCGCGTGACGCCGATCGAGAGGCCCACGCCGGGGAACTTGCGGTTCCCCTTGGTCGCCAGCGCGTCGTAGCGGCCGCCGGAGCAGATCGAGCCGAGCTGCTCGTGGCCCACGAGGACCGTCTCGTACACGGTGCCGGTGTAGTAGTCGAGGCCGCGGGCGATGCTCAGGTCCGCGACCACCTTGCCCGGGGCTGCGGCGGACGCGGCGGCGATGACCTGCTCGAGCTCGGCGAGGCCCTCGTCCAGGAGCTCGTCCTGCACGCCGAGCGCCCGCACCTGGTCCACGAACGAAGTGTCCTCGGTGCGGATCGACGCGAGCTCGAGGGCGGCCTTGGCCTGCTCGGGCGTGGCGCCCAGCTCCTGCTGGAGAAGCTCGGCGACCTTCTCTGGGCCGACCTTCTCGAGCTTGTCGATGCTCCGCAGGACGCCGGCGGTGTCTGTGAGGCCGATCCCCCGGTAGAACCCCTCGGCCAGCTTGCGGTTGTTCACCCGCAGCCTGAACGGCGGGATCGGGAGCGCCGAGAGGGCCTCCGCGATGACGAGCGCGAGCTCGACGTCGTAGCGGAACGGCAGCTCGCCGTCGCCCACCACATCGATGTCAGCCTGGGTGAACTCGCGGGCGCGTCCTTCCTGGGGCCGCTCGCCGCGCCACACCTTCTGGATCTGGTAGCGCCGGAACGGGAACGCGAGGTACCCGGCGTTCTCCACGACATAGCGCGCGAACGGGACGGTGAGGTCGAAGTGGAGCGCGAGGGCGTTCGAATCGTCCTTCGACGCCGAGTCCTCGTCGTCCTGCAGGCGGGAGAGCCCGTAGACCTCCTTGTCGATCTCGCCCTTGCGCAGGAGCTGGCCCACCGTCTCCACGGCGCGGGTCTCGATCGAGGCGAAGCCGTGCAGCTCGAAGGTGCGCCGGAGCGTGTCGAGCACATGGAGCTCCACGAGCCTCTCCTGCGGAAGCCACTCGGGGAATCCGGACAGCGAGGCGGTACGTGCCATGGGTGAAGAACTCCTTGTGCGTAGACTGACTGCTGCACAAGTTTATGCGCCTCTCATCCACCCAGAAGCGCCAGAGCGTAGGAGGAGACGTCGGTGGCCAAGCGGAACGTGCGTGAGGACCGCCGTCGCGTCCGGCTCATGGAGGCGAAGGCGGAGCTGCGCCGGGAGAAGGAGCGGCGTCGCCGGCGCGACAACACCATGGCGGCCGCAGTGGCCGCAGGGGCCATCGTGCTCGCCGCCGTGCTCCAGGGGACGGTCTTCGCCTCCAATCCCACCGCGGCGGACTATGCCGCTGCGCAGGCCGGGCTCAACCAGGCCTCGGCCAGCCCCTCCCCCAGCGCGAGCAACGGGCCGCAGATCCCCTCGCCGGAGACCGCCGCGGGGAAGACGTTCACCGGGGACCTCGTGCTCAACGGCAAGACGCTCGGCGTCGAGCTCGACGGGACGAAGGCGCCGCAGGCAGCGGCGGTGTTCTCCTCGCTCGCCCAGACGGGCACCCTCAACGGGCGCTCGTGCGCGCGGCTGACCACGGGCGCGCAGTTCGCGCTCCTGCAGTGCGGGCAGGTGGCCGAGGGCCAGCCCCAGCCGGACTACACGTGGGGGCCGCTCGAGAACACCCCCGCGGACGGGATGTACCCGGCGGGGACCATCGCCGTCGCGAGGACGGCGAACAATGCGTACGGCAACGGGCAGCAGTTCTTCATCGTGTACCGGGACACCACGATCCCTGCGGACAGCGCCGGCGGGTACACCGTCGTCGGCAAGGTCACCTCGGGCCTCGACACCGTCCAGGCCATCGCGGCCGGCGGTGTCACGGCCGGCGAGGACGGGGCCCCGGTGACACCTGTCACGATAGACTCGTTCACGGTGAAGTGACGTGGCTGCCCGTGCCGACTGCTGTGCCGGCAGTGCCACCTGAAATGCAACCTCTAAGCGAAAGAGTTCTAGCGGTGACCGAAAGTCAGAAATCCGACGACACCGCGGCCCCTTCGGCCGCTCCCGTTCCCTCCCCCGCTGCCTTCGCGGCGAAGCCGAGGCCGGCCTCGCCCGCGGTCGTGGCGCCCCAGGCGCCGACCCCGGCACCGGCCCCGCCGGTGTCCCTCACGGAGGCCGCGAAGTGGGGCCGCGTCGAGGGTGACGGCCACGTCTTCCTCACGGTCGACGGCGAAGAGCACCCGGTAGGCCAGTACCCCGGGGTCTCCCCCGACGAAGCCCTTGCCTACTTCGCGCGGAAGTTCGAGGACGTCGTCGCTCAGATCTCGCTGCTCGAGCAGCGCGTGAGCTCCCATGCCTCGGTTGCGGACGTCCGCAAGGCCGTCACGCACCTGCGCGAGCAGCTGACGGAGCGGGCCATGGTCGGCGACGTGCGCTCCGCCGAGGGCCGCCTCGACGCGCTCGAAGCCTCCCTCGCCGACGCCGAAGCCCAGGAGAAGGCCGCCCACGAGACCGCCCGCGCAGAGGAACTCGCCCGCCGCGAGGCCATCGTCTCTGAGGCCGAGCAGATCAGCGGACAGGACCCGGAGCGCACGCAGTGGAAGTCCAGCGGCGCCCGCATGAACGACCTGTTCGAGGAGTGGAAGACCTCCCAGAAGTCCGGGCTCCGTCTGGGCAGGGCCACCGAGGATGCCCTCTGGAAGCGCTTCCGCGCCGCGCGCACCCAGTTCGACCGCCACCGCCGCGCCTACTTCTCGCAGCTGGACAGCCTCAACGCGCAGGCCAAGTCCGTCAAGGAGCGCCTCATCGCCGAGGCCGAGTCGCTGCAGACCTCCACCGAGTGGGGGTGGGCCGCGGGCGAGTACCGCCGCCTCATGGACGAGTGGAAGGCCGCGCCGCGGGCGAGCCGCAAGGACGACGACGCCCTCTGGCTGCGTTTCCGGGCGGCGCAGAACGTCTTCTTCGAGGCCCGCCAGGCAGCGAACGAGGCCGTGGACCGCGAGTACTCCGCCAACCTGAAGGTCAAGGAGCAGCTGCTCGCCGAGGCCCAGCAGCTCCTGCCGATCACCGACCTCGCGACCGCCAAGAAGTCGCTCCAGTCCATCCGTGACCGTTGGGAGGAGGCCGGCCGCGTTCCCCGGGCAGATATGGGCCGCGTCGAGGCCGGCCTGCGCAAGGTCGAGGACGCCATCGCCCACGCGGATCAGGAGAACTGGCGCCGGACGGACCCCGAGACGAAGGCGCGCACCGATTCCGCCCTCACGCAGCTCGAGTCGTCGATCGTGGCCCTCGAGGGCGAGCTCGCCGACGCCGAGAGGTCCGGCGACGCGCGTGCCGCCTCCAAGGCCCGCGAGGCCCTGGACGCCCGCCGCGCCTGGCTCGAGACCCTGCAGCGGTCCGCGGGCGAGCTCGGCTGAGCCCCGACGTTCCGCCTCCGGGAGGGGGCCCGCAGCATGCGCTGCGGGCCCCCTCCCGCGTTATCCACAGGGGTGGCGCACGGGATGCGCGGTTCGCGCGGACGTGAGCATGATGGCCCCATGCCTACCCCGCTCCATCCCGCACCGGCGTCAGACGCCGATCCGCCGGTCCTTGTCGCCGGCGGCCCGTTCACCGCTGTCGAGCTCCAGGCAATGGAGCACGACGGCGTGCTCCGCCGCCTCATCGCCGGCGCGTACGTGCCGGTCCACTGCAGGGAAGTTCCGGAGCTCCGGGCACGCGGTCTCTCCTCGATCCTTGCGCCGCGCCTTGTCCACCGCACCGTGGTCGGCCGCCTGACGGCCGCATGGGTCTACGGCTGTGCGGGGACGCCGGACATGCCGGTCCTCCTCGTCGACGGCTCCCGACGCATGTCCACACTGCGTGCTGCTCATCGGCTGCTCGTCCACGAGGTGTACTTCGGGCCCTTCGACATTGTCGAGCTGGCCGGGGTGAGGGTCACGAGCCCGCTGCGTACCGCCGTCGACCTCGCCATCCACTCCGAGGACGGAGTGTCCGTCCCGGTGCTCCGCAGGATGCTCGCCCAACCGCGGCTCGGCCTCACAGTCGGTCTCGTGGCGCGGGCGCTTGATGCGCTCCCACGGCAGCCGCACCTGGCACGGGCGCGCCGCGTCCTCGCCCGGGTGGCGGGAGCGCCGGCGTCGTGAATCCCCTCAGGTGCGCCGGCGGTTGCCGGTGGTGCGGTACACGTCGAAGACCCCGTCGATCCGCCGCACGGCGCTCAGCACGTGGCTGAGGTACTTCGGGTCGCCCATCTCGAACGCGAAACGCGAGACGGCCAGACGGTCGGTGGACGTGTGCACATGCGCGGAGAGGATGTTCACGTGGTTGTCGGAGAGCACGCGCGTCACGTCCGAGAGGAGGCTCTTGCGGTCGAGGGCCTCGACCTGGATCTCGACGAGGAACACGCTCGACTGCGTCGGAGCCCACTCGACGTCCACCATCCTGTCCGGCTCCGACCGCAGCGTCGCGATGTTCGTGCAGTCAGTGCGGTGGACGGAAACGCCGGAACCGCGGGTGACGAAGCCGACGATGGGGTCCGGCGGCACGGGGGTGCAGCACCGCGCGAGCTTGACCCAGACGTCCCCGACGCCCTTCACGATCACGCCGGAGTTCGAGTACTTGGGCGGGATGCTGCCCTTGGTCGGGGCGATCGTCTCCGCGATGTCCTCGGCCGCGCCCGCGGCGCCGCCGAGGCTGTCGACGAGCTTCTCCACGACCGACTGGGCAGAGGCGTGGCCGTCGCCGATCCCTGCGTAGAGCCCGGCGATGTCCTGGTAGCGGAACTCCTGCGCGACGGCGAGGAGGGCGTCGTGGCTCAGGAGGCGCTGGAGCGGGAGGTTCTGCTTGCGCATCGCGCGCGTGAGCAGCTCCTTGCCCTTGTCGATGGCCTCCTCACGCCGCTCCTTGGTGAACCACTGGCGGATCTTGTTGCGCGCGCGGGCGCTCTTGACGAAGTGCTGCCAGTCCTGGCTCGGACCGGCTCCCTCCGCCTTCGACGTGAAGATCTCCACCCAGTCGCCGTGGTTCAGCTCGCTGTTGAGCGGCACCAGCTTCCCGTTGACGCGGGCGCCGATGGTGCGGTGGCCGACCTCCGTGTGGACGGCGTATGCGAAGTCGACCGGGGTCGATCCGGCCGGGAGGGCCATGACCTCGCCCTTCGGCGTGAAGACGAAGACTTCCTTGGCGTTGATCTCGAAGCGGAGCGAGTCGAGGAACTCCCCCGGGTCGGAGGTCTCCTGCTGCCAGTCCACAAGCGAGCGCAGCCAGCCCATCTCGGAGGCCTTGCCGCTGGGAGTGTGGCTCTGCCCGTTCGGCTGGTTCTTGTACTTCCAGTGCGCGGCGACGCCGTACTCCGCGCGGCGGTGCATCTCATGCGTGCGGATCTGGATCTCGACCGGCTTCCCGCTCGGCCCGATGACCGTCGTGTGGAGCGACTGGTACATGTTGAACTTCGGCATCGCGATGTAGTCCTTGAACCTGCCCGGAAGCGGGTTCCACCTCGCGTGGAGCGTGCCCAGGGCGGCGTAGCAGTCGCGGACCGAGTCCACGAGCACGCGCACGCCCATGAGGTCGTTGATGTCGTCGAACTCCTTCTGCCGGACGATCATCTTCTGGTAGATGGAGTAGTAGTGCTTCGGGCGCCCGGTGATCTCGGCCTTGATCCGCGCCGAGCGCAGGTCCTCGGCGATCTGCGCGCGGATCACCGACAGCTGCTTCTCGCGCTCCGGGGTGCGTGCCCCCACCATCCTCACGATCTCCTCGTACACCTTCGGGTAGAGGGCGGCGAAGGAGAGGTCCTCGAGCTCCCACTTGATCGTGTTCATGCCGAGCCTGTGCGCGAGGGGCGCGAAGATCTCGAGCGTTTCGCGCGCCTTCCGCGCCGACGACTCCGGGGAGACGAACCGCCAGGTGCGGGCGTTGTGCAGGCGGTCCGCGAGCTTGATCACGAGGACCCTGATGTCCTTGGCCATCGCCACGACCATCTTGCGCACGGTCTCCGACTGGGCCGCGTCACCGAACTGGACCTTGTCCAGCTTCGTGACTCCGTCGACCAGCATGGCGACCTCGGGGCCGAAGTCACGCCTGAGATCGTCGAGGGTGTAAGGGGTGTCCTCGACCGTATCGTGCAGCAGCGCGGCCGCAAGGGTCGTGCCCGTCATGCCGAGCTCAGCGAGGATGGTGGCGACGGCGACGGGGTGGGTGATGTAGGGGTCGCCGCTCTTGCGCTTCTGCCCCTGGTGGCTGCGCTCGGCCACCTCGTAGGCCCGCCGGATGAGGTCGAAGTCCTCCCGGGGGTTGTTGGCCCGGACGGTCCGCAGCAGGGGCTCGAGGATCGGCGAATGGGCGTTCGGGCCCCGCCCGGTGAGCCGGGCGAGGCGCGAGAACGTCCAGTCGCGGCGGCCCAGCGTGGGCCGCTCGAGGAGGCTGTTGCCACCGGCGGGCGCATCGGAGAGGGCCGCCTCCACAGGGTCGGCGGGAGCAGGCGACGTCGTGTCACGCGTGCCGCTGTCCGCGGCGCCGGGCGCCGCGGGCTGAGCTGGCGTCGGACGCTCTACCACTGGCGGCACCTCCACACTTCTCGTCGGGATTCCCTCAGTGTATGCCTCGGCGAACCGCTCAGACGCCCGCGTTCGCTGTGGACCGACGCGACCGCACCCGGTCCGCCTGCTTCACGAGCTCGGGCTCGCGCTCGCGCAGCCACGCATACATGGGAGCGGCGATGAAGATCGTCGCCGCGGTGCCGATGAGGATGCCGACGAACAGGGCGAGCGATAGGTCCCTGAGGGTGCCGGCGCCGAGCAGGCCCGCACCGATGAACAGGATCGCCGCGACGGGAAGGACAGCGACCATCATCGTGTTGATCGACCGCACCAGCGTCTGGTTCACCGCGAGGTTGACCTCCTCGGCGAAGGTCCGCCGGGTTGACGCCGTGATGTCCGCGGTGTTCTCCCGGATCTTGTCGAACACCACGACAGTGTCGTAGAGCGAGTAGCTCAGGATCGTGAGGAAGCCGATGATCGCCGAGGGGGTGACCTCGAAGCCGCTGGCCGCGTAGACGCCGCCGGTGACCACCATGGTGACGAGCATCCCGGTGAGCGCCGAGAGCGACATCTTCCATGTCCGGAAGTACAGCGCCATGAGGACGGCGGCGAGGAGCACGAAGACCACGAACCCGATCATCGCCTGCTGGGTCACGTCAGCGCCCCAGGTCGGGCCGACGAACGACGACGTGACCTTGTCCGCCCCGACGCCGTAGGCCTGCGCGAGCTTGTCCTTGACCTGGATGGTCTGGTCGTCGGTGAGGCGCTCGGTCTGGACGCGCATCGTGCCCGGGGCGATGTTGCTGGCCCGTGGAGCGCTGTCGGCGGCGACCGACGTCACTGCCGCCTCGCCGAGGTGGGCATCGGTCGTGGACACCTGGGACACGCGGAACTCGCTGCCCCCGCGGAACTCGATGCCGAGGTTGAATCCGCCGGCGAGGATGGGGATGAGGATCGAGGCGAGCACCAGGATCCCCGCGACCCCGAACCAGATCTTCTTGTTCTGGACGAACCCGTAGGAGCGCTTGCCCGTGTAGAGCTCGTTGCCGAACCGTGCGAAGAAGTTGGACATCAGTTCTCCTCCTCGGAACGCCCGTCGGCGCGGCTGGCGCGTCCCGCCGGCGACGAGACCCGTGCCCGCTCCGCCTCGGCCGCACGCCGTTCTGCGATGGTCATGCGCCGCCCGGCCTCGCGGGCAGCAGCCGCGTTCTTCGGCTTGAGGTTCGCCTTAGCCGCCTCCGACGCCTCGCGCAGGCGCCCCGCTCCCCGGTACAGCGGGACCGCGCCGAGCCGCTCGGGATCGAGGCCTGAGAACCGATGGCCCTCGCCGAAGAACCTGGTCCGCGCGAGGACCTGGAGCATCGGGTGGGTGAACATGAACACGACGAGGAGGTCGGCGATCGCCGTGAGGCCGAGCGTGAACGCGAAGCCGCGCACGTTGCCCACCGCCACGAAGTAGAGCACCACGGCCGCGAGGAGGTTCACGGCCTTGGACGCGAGCACGGTCCGCTTGGCACGCTTCCAGCCGTTCTCGACGGCGGAGACCAGGCCGCGGCCCTCGCGGAGTTCGTCGCGGATGCGCTCGAAGTACACGATGAAGGAGTCTGCCGTCTGGCCGATCGCGACGATGAGGCCCGCGACGCCGGCCAGGGAGAGCCGGTAGTTCTCCGTCCAGCCGAGGATCGCGATCGCGAGGTAGGTCAGGACCCCGGCGACAACGAGCGAGGCAATCGTGACGAAGCCGAGCGCCCGGTACTGGAAGAGCGAGTAGATGACGACGAGCAGGAGGCCGATTCCGCCGGCCAGCAGGCCCATCTCGAGCTGCTGGCTGCCCAGGGTGGCCGAGATCTGCTCTTCGCTCTGGATCTCGAAGCTGATAGGCAGCGCCCCGTAGCGGAGCTGGTCGGAAAGGGTCTTGGCGGTTGCCTCGGTGAAGTTGCCGGTGATCTGCGGACGACCATCCGTGATCACGGCGAGGGAGCGCGGCGCCGAGATGACCTTGTCGTCGAGCACGATCGCGAACTGTGCCTTCGGATCGTTCTGGTTCGCCACGTAGAACCCGTTGAGGCGCTGCGTCACAGCCTTGAACTTCTCGGTACCGGAGTCGTTGAACTGGATGTTGACGGCCCACTCGTTGGTCACGGCGCCCTGCCGGCCCTGCTGGAGCTGGAACGACGAACCGGCGATCTCGGTGCCGAGGACCTCGACGGGGCCGAGGATGTACTTCACCGCGCCGGCACCGCTCCCGGCGGTCTCGCACGTGACGAGCGGCTTGGAGGGATCGGAGCGCTGGGTGGTCTCCGGCAGTGCCCCGGTGCAGTCGAGGGCCTCGAACTGCTGGTAGACGTCGGCCGTGATCCAGTTGGTGTCGCTCGCGTTGGCCGGTGCGGCCGTCGGCTTCGGGAGCTGGTCCGCGGGAGTGCGCTGGTCTGCAGGCACCGCGGCAGGGTTGCCGGCCACGAGGACGGGACGGAAGTTCATGTCGGCCGAGGCCTGGATGAGCTGGCGGGTCTCAGCAGACGGGGTGCCCGGCAGGCTGACGACGACGTTGCGGCCCGACTGGGTGCTGATCTCCGCCTCGGAGACGCCGGAGCCGTCGACGCGCTGGCGGATGATCTCGACAGCCTGGTTGAGCT
Source organism: Sinomonas sp. B1-1 (assembly GCF_050474465.1). Classification (NCBI taxonomy): domain Bacteria; kingdom Bacillati; phylum Actinomycetota; class Actinomycetes; order Micrococcales; family Micrococcaceae; genus Sinomonas; species Sinomonas sp. B1-1. The sequence continues at coordinate 477,533 of NZ_JBCHVF010000001.1, forward strand.
GCTCCTGGTTGATCTGGGAGCCGCCGGCGACCTTCGGCGCGAGGATCATCTGGGTGCCGCCCTCAAGGTCGAGCGCGAGCTTCGGCGCCCAGGAGGCCTGGCCGGCGATCGTGCCGCCGGCGAGGATGCCGGCGAGGGCCAGCAGGAGGACGACGAGCGAGAGGAGTGTCTTCAGTCCCGGCCGCGTGCGGGATCGTGCCATGGTGGTCCTTCGGGTGAGGGAGCGTGCGCGCCATCAGCGCCTGGAGCGCCTGACGCCGCGCCGCCCGGGATTGCGGGCCGGGCGGCGCGTCAGGGACTACTTGTCGTTCTTGCCCTCGTCGTTGAGGCGCCTGATCGTCTCTTCCGGAGTCTCATTCAGCTGCGACTGCGTGCCCGCTGCGGGGGCCTCACGCTTGTCGAGCCCAAGGGTCCCGCCAGCAGGAGCCACGTCGCCGGGCTCCTCGGAGAGCGCAGCGTCGGCGGCCGGAGCGGCCGGCTCGACGATCTTCGTGACCGCCTGGCGGTGCACGGTGGCCTCGTTGCCGGGGCTGAGCTCGAGAACCACCTTGTTCTCGGCCTCGTCGATGGAGACGATCGTGCCGTAGAGGCCGAAGCTCGTCATGACCTCGACGCCCGGGCCGAACTTGGACTGCATCTGCGCCTGCTGCTGCTGCGCCTTCTTGTTCCGACGGAACATCGTGAAGATGAAGAAGGCGAAGACAGCCAGCAGCAGGATGGTCATAAAGTCCATGGAAGGTCCAATCTTTTTCGTCGGCGCGGACACCGGCCACCGGGCGGGCCCGGGCACAGCGTAGCGGCCCCCGGCAAGGCGGGAGCGTGTATTCAGTCTAAGCGCACGCGCGGAGCGTGCCGCTCACTCCTCCAACGATTCATCGGGCTCATCCGAGCCCGGACCGAAGAGGGTTGCGCTCTCGGCGAACGGAGCTGACGCCGGCACAGGGAGCCCGAGGTGCTCGTAGGCCAGCGGGGTCGCGACGCGACCGCGCGGAGTGCGCCCCATCAGGCCCTCCCGCACGAGGTAGGGCTCGGCAACGGTCTCGACCGTCTCCGGCTCCTCCCCCACCGCGATTGCAAGGGTCGAGAGCCCGACGGGGCCCCCGCCGAACTTCGTCGCGAGCGCCGTCAGGACGTTCCGGTCGAGACGGTCCAGCCCTTTCGCATCCACCTCGTACATGTCCAGGGCAGCACCGGCAGCCCGCGCATCGATCTGGTCGATCTGGTGCACGAGCGCCCAGTCGCGCACCCTGCGAAGCAGCCGGTTCGCGATGCGCGGCGTCCCCCGCGACCGACCGGCCACCTCGGTGAACCCCGCTGAGGTGACCCTCAGGTCCAGCAGGCCCGCCGAGCGCCGCAGCACGAGCTCGAGCTCCTCGACAGAGTAGAACTCGAGGTGGCCCGTGAACCCGAAGCGGTCCCGCAGGGGCCCGGGCAGGAGGCCTGCGCGCGTCGTGGCGCCCACGAGCGTGAACGGCGGCAGGTCGAGCGGGATCGCAGTCGCGCCGGCCCCCTTGCCGACCACGATGTCGACGCGGAAGTCCTCCATGGCCATGTACAGCATCTCCTCGGCGGGCCGGGACATGCGGTGGATCTCGTCGAGGAACAGGACCTCGCCCTCCGACAGGGACGAGAGGATGGCCGCGAGGTCCCCCGCGTGCTGGATCGCCGGACCAGAGGAGATGCGCAGCGGCGCGTTCATCTCGCCCGCGATGATCATGGCGAGCGTAGTCTTCCCGAGCCCCGGCGGCCCCGAGAGCAGCACGTGGTCGGCAGTGCGGCCGCGCAGCCGGCTCGCCTCGAGCACCAGCGAGAGCTGGCGGCGCACCCGCGCCTGCCCCACGAACTCGTCGAGGAACTTGGGCCGGAGTGCGGCCTCGATGACGCGCTCTTCGGGCTCCTCTTGGCTCGCGACGAGCGACGGCTCAGCCACGCGACCCCGCCTTCACGCCCCGGGTCCCCTGGCCCAGCCAGCGCAGCGTCGCACGGAGGATCTCCGGCACGCTTCCCGTCTCGGCCACGTCCGGCTGGTCCGCCATGGCCTTGTCGATGCTGGATGCCGCGTCCTTCTCGCTCCAGCCCAGCGACGACATCGCCTCGATGACCTGGGGCTTCCACCCGGCGCCGTCGCTGGCCGCGGCCGGCGCGGGCGCGTCTCCGGTACCGAGCGGCACGAGCTTGCCCTTGAGCTCGAGCACGAGCCGAGCGCCGACCTTCGGGCCGATCCCGGGAACCTTCGTGAACGCCTTCGCGTCCTCGGAATGGGCTGCCACCCGGACTGCCTCGGGACTGTGCACCGCCAGCACCGCCAGCGCGAGGCGCGGCCCGATCCCGGAGACACCCAGGAGCACCTCGAAGACCTCCCGCTCCTCGGGCGCTGCGAAACCGAAGAGCGTCATCGAATCCTCGCGCACCACAAGCGACGTGTGCACGACGGCCTCATCGCCCACCCGGAGCCCCGCGAGGGTCTGCGGCGTGGCCCAGAAGGACATGCCGGCCCCGTTGACATCGATCACGCCTGACGACAGGCCCACATGCGCCACCGGACCACGGAGGAAGCTGATCACCGGGACTCCTTGCCTGTCACCACAAACCGAACATATCTACGAGAACTCTAGCGGCCGACGGCGCCCGGTCCCCTCATCTGCCGCGGCGAGCCTTCGCTTCGGCCCGCACCGTCCGCCACCCGGATTCCCCTCGCCTCATCTGCCGCGGCGCGCCTTCGCTTCGGCCCGCACCGTCCGCCACCCGGATTCCCCTCGCCTCATCTGCCGCGGCGTGCCTTCGCTTCGGCTTCTTGCCATAGCCTCTGCGCCGGTGTCAGCGCCGTCGCCGTCATCGCCGTCGTGCGCCCGGCCGCCGACGGGGAGCCCGGAGCGCTTCCCCGCCACGCGTGCGCCAGGGCCAGCGCGAGGGCGTCGGCGGCGTCGGCGGGGCGCGGCGCCGTCTCGAGCCGCAGGATCTTCATCACCATCCTGGTCACGGCGGCCTTGTCGGCGCGCCCGCTCCCTGTCACGGCGGCCTTGACCTCGGACGGCGTGTGGAGCGCCACCGGGATGCCGCGCTTCGCGGCGGCGGCGATCACGATGCCGGACGCCTGCGCAACCCCCATCACGGTGCTCACGTTCATCTGCGAGAACACGCGCTCGACGGCGACCACCTCCGGTTCGAAGCGGTCGAGCCAGTCCTCCACAGCCTGGGCGATGGCGAGGAGCCGCGCGTCGAGGGGCTCCTGCGCCGTCGTCCCGACCACGGTGACGCCGACCAGCGTCGCCCGGCGGTCGCGCTCGACGTCGACGACCCCGATCCCGCAGCGCGTGAGGCCCGGGTCCACGCCCAGCACGCGCAGGGCAGACCCGGGCCTCACGGGGGCGGCGGCTCCCTCAGAAGCGGCCACAGCTAGTCGTTCTCGAGCTCCGCCATGACGTCCTCGCTCATGTCGGCGTTCGTGTACACGTTCTGCACATCGTCGAGGTCTTCGAGGGCGTCGACGAGGCGGACGAACTTCCGGGCGCCGTCTGCGTCGAGCTGGACCTCCATCGAGGGCACGAACTCGGCCTCGTCGGTGTCGTACTCGATGCCGGCCTCCGCCAGCGCATCGCGGATCGCCTGGAGGTCAGCGGGCTCCGAGTAGACCACCCAGTTCTCGCCGCCGTCCTTGACCTCTTCCGCCCCCGCATCGAGGACGGCCATGAGCACGTCGTCTTCCGAGAGGCCGTTCTTCGGCAGGCTCACCACGCCCTTGCGGTTGAAGAGGTAGTTGACCGAGCCCTGGTCGGCCATGCTGCCGCCGTTGCGGGTGACCGCGAGGCGCACGTCGGCCGCGGCGCGGTTCCGGTTCTCCGTGAGGCATTCGATGAGGAGCGCGGAGCCCTGGGGGCCGCGGGCCTCGTACATGATCTCGGTGTAGTCGATCGCCTCACCCGTGAGCCCAGCGCCGCGCTTGATGGCGCGGTCGATGTTGTCGTTGGGGACCGAGTTCTTCTTGGCCTTGCTGACCGCGAGCTCGAGGTTGGGGTTGCCCGAGAGGTCCGGGCCGCCAAGCCTCGCGGCGACCTCGATGGTCTTGATGTACTTGGCGAACGCCTTGGCACGCTTGGCGTCGATGGCCGCCTTCTTGTGCTTGGTGGTCGCCCATTTGGAGTGGCCGGACATGCCTACGCTTCTCCTCTGATCATGCGGATGAAAAGTTCATGGATCCGTGTCTCGCCCGTCACCTCGGGATGGAACGATGTGGCGAGCAGCCGTCCAGAACGCACTGCGACAATTCTAGACCTGCCCCCGAGCGCGGCCGTGTGCGACGCGTGCGCAGGATCCACCTCGGCGAGCACCTCGACGTCGGGCCCCACCCGTTCGACCCACGGGCCGCGGATGAACACGGCGTGGACCGGCCCCCCCGACTGGTCGACCTCCTTGAAGTCCAGATCGGTCTCGAACGACTCGCGCTGGCGCCCGAAGGCATTGCGGCGGACGGTGATGTCGAGTCCGCCGAACGTCTCCTGCGGCTTCCCGGAGAGGTCCGCCGTGGGGTCCGCGATGTCGTCTGCGAGCAGGATCATCCCAGCGCAGGAGCCGTAGACCGGGAAGCCCTCCTGGATCCTGGCGCGCAGGGGGTCGGCGAGACCGAAGGCCCGGGCAAGCTTGTCGATCGTCGTCGACTCCCCGCCGGGGATCACGAGCCCGTCGAGGTCGTCCAGTTCTTCGGGCCGCCGGACCTTCATGGCGCGGGCGCCCACGTGCGTCAGTGCCGCGAGGTGCTCGCGGACGTCGCCCTGAAGGGCGAGCACGCCGACGAGGGGCGCGTTTCCGGTGCGCTCGGACGGAGGGGGCGGAACGAGAGAAGTCACCGGGACAGTCTAGTCAGCCCTCCGTCACAGCGAGTGGCCCGCCCCCGAGTCCGCAGGCCGCCGGTAGCATGGAGCCCAGACCCCGACGGACAACAGATGAGGACAGCACTATGTGCGGAATCGCCGGATACTTCGGCGCCGGGCTCGACGAATCGCTCCTGAAGGAGATGAACTCCTGCATCCTGCACCGGGGGCCCGACGGCGAGGGGTACTTCGCCGACGGAAAGGTCGGCCTGGCGCACCGCCGGCTCGCCATCGTCGACATCGCCCACGGCCAGGAGCCGATGGTCAGCGCGGACGAGGACACGGTTCTCGTCTACAACGGCGAGGTCTACAACTACCGCGAGCTGCGGGGCGAGCTCGAGGCGCTCGGCCGCACCTTCCGCACCGCCTCCGACACGGAAGTCGTGCTCCAGGCCTACGAGGCGTGGGGCACGGAAGCGTTCGACCGCTTCAACGGCATGTTCGGCCTCGCCATCTTCGACCGACGCCGCAACCAGCTCGTCCTGGCGCGCGACCACTTCGGCATCAAGCCCCTCTACTGGGCCAACGCCGGCACCGAGTCCGAGCCGCAGCTGCTCTTCGCCTCCGAGATCCGCCCCATCCTCGCCACCGACCTCGTCGAGGCCAAGCCCAATGAGCGGATCCTGTACCGGTACCTCCAGTACCGGATCCACGACGACACCGCGGAGACCTTCTTCGAGGGGGTCAACAAGCTCCTGCCCGGCGAGATGATGACGGTCGACCTCGGCACCGGACGCTTCCGCATCTCCTCGTACACACGACTCCGCGAGGAGCTCGAGGAGCTCGCCAAGGTCGGCACGCCGTACACGCCCGAGGTCGTCGACGAGTACCGCCGCCGGTTCACCGAGGCGATCCGCATCCGCCTCAACTCAGAGGTCCCCGTGGGCAGCGCCCTCTCAGGGGGTCTCGACTCGTCCGCCGTCGTGGTGACGATCAACCGCCTCATGCAGGAGAACGCCGAGGGGCTCGAGGCCGTCGGCGCGAAGCAGAACACCTTCAGCGCGGTGTTCCCGAACGCGATCAACGACGAGGAGAAGTACGCCGACGCGGCCATCAACGTCTGCAGCGGCAACATCGCGGCCCACAAGATCAAGCCGACCCCCGAAGGATTCGACGCCGACCTCGTCGACTTCGTGCGCACCATGGAGGAGCCCATCATCTCCTCGGGCCCCTACGCGCAGTACTGCGTGATGAAGGAGGCCAGCAAGCATGTGACCGTGCTCCTCGATGGCCAGGGCGCCGACGAGATGATGGCCGGCTACATCCCCTACTACTTCGCGTACCTGCGGCAGCTCAAGGCCAAGGGCGACTACGCCACGCTCGCCAAGGAGACGGCGTCGAGCCTCGACATCTTCTACCGGCTCGGCCGGTTCCGCCTCCAGGGCAAGGTCAGCGGCAGGAAGACCGTGAGCATGGGCTCGCTCCTGAAGAAGGCGTGGACCAAGCAGTTCGCGGGCGAGACCTTCGGGAACATCCCGGCGAACCTCAAGCTGCGCCTCATCGACGACCTCTTCGCCAAGTCCCTGCCCTCGCTCCTGCGCTACGAGGACAAGAACACGATGCGCTTCTCGCTCGAGGGCCGCGTCCCCTTCCTCGACAAGGAGGTCGTGAAGTACCTCTTCTCGCTCTCGGACGAGGCGATCATCAAGGAGGGCTGGAACAAGCGGGTCCTGCGCGACGCCACCCGCGGGCTGCTCCCCGAGCTCATCAGCAACCGGCGCAACAAGATCGGCTTCACCACCCCCGAGGCGGAGTGGTTCACGCTCATGAAGGAGCGCCTCTACAAGATCTTCATGTCCAACTCGTTCTACTCGCGCCCTTACTGGGACCGCGAGCAGGTCCTGACGGCCTTCGAGGAGTACCTCGACGGCAAGAACGATGCGGACACGATGATCTTCTGGCGCCTGCTGAACGTCGAGCTCTGGCTGCGCGAGTTCATCGACAAGGACGAGGCACCCGCGGACGTCAAGGCCAACAAGAGCGACTACGAGGCCAACCCGGGCAAGGAGCTCGACATCGCCTCGAACGGTTCGGTGTTCCGGCGCTACCCGCTGCAGACCGACGTCTTCGCGAAGGACACCGATCTCGCCGCCGGCGTCACCTCGTACGTCAAGCGCTTCTTCGACGGGCTGCCGGACGCGCCCGCCGAGGCCCGGACCGCCGTCGGGGGCAAGAAGTGGTACCTCCTCGTGAGCGAGAAGATCGTCGCCATCACCCAGGGCCGCTCGTTCCCCGTCTGGGAGATCAAGGTGACACCCGCGGCGCGCGTGCTCTCCAAGTTCGTCACGCGCACGCCGGCCGGGATCGGCCTCGGGAGCCCCTGGTCCATGCAGATCGCGATCAACGAGGTGGGCCTGCCGCTCATCGTCAAGGCCGCTGCCGCGTCCATCGTCGGCAAGGTCCAGGGCAAGAGCGGCGTCTTCTACGACGTCGTGGGCCACAACATCAACGCGATCGACGGCGCCACGCCCTACAGCCTCGGCGCGGCCAGCAACTCGGTGAAGCTCGCACCCAAGGATCCCGACGGCGTCGCCCGCGCCCTCAGCGCGGCGGTGAGGGCGGCGCTCCCGGCGGAGGCGGCGGCGTCGTTCGGCGGCAGCGCGGTCATGGACGCGAACGACCTCGGCGTCGTCGTCATGGGCCACGACACGGACCTGCCGAAGGAGACCATCGCAGGGATGTTCAAGGACAACCCCCAGGGCCAGGGCTCCCAGGCCACGCCGATGTCGCTCGTCTTCGCGCAGGACTGAACGCCGTGGGCAACCCGCTCCTCTCGCCCAGCCCGCTACCCTACGGGCTCCCGCCGTTCGCAGGCCTCCGCGAGGAGGACTTCGCGGAGGCCGTCCGGGCCGGCCTCGCCGAGCATCTGGCCGAGATCGAGGCGATCACCGGCTCGGACGAGGCGGCGGACTTCGAGAACACCGCTGTGGCGATGGAGCGTGCGGGAACCCTGCTCAACCGCGCGGTCTCGGCGTTCATGACCCTCGTGTCCTCACACGGCACCGACGGGATCCGCGCTCTCGAGACGGAGCTCATGCCCGAGCTCTCGGCGCACGAGGACGCGGTGTACCTCAACCGGGCGCTCCACGAGCGTTTCGCGGCCATCCCCACGGAGGGCCTCGACGAGGAGTCCGCGCGCCTCGTGTCCGAATGGCTCGCCGCGTTCCGGCGTGCGGGCATCGCGCTCGACGACGCCGGGCAGGCCCGCCTCCGCGCCATCAACGCCGAGCTCTCGCGGCTCGGCACGGAGTACGGCCAGCGGGTGGCCAGGGGGATCAACGAGGCCGCCGTCCTGGTAGTGGACGAGTCTGAACTCGCAGGCATGCCCGAGGACGACAGGGCCTCCGCCGCCGAGGCGGCCCGAGCAGCCGGGCACGAGTCCGGCTGGCTCCTGACCTTCGTCCAGCCCACCGGCCAGCCGCATCTCGCGGTCCTCGAGGACCGCGGGCTCAGGCGCCGCATCTTCGAGGCGTCGGTGGCGCGCGGGAGCTCCGGCGGCGCGACGGACGTCCTCGGGCTCGTCACGGACATGGCCCGCCTGCGCGCCGAGAAGGCGGCCCTGCTGGGCTTCGCGGACTTCGCGGAGCTTGCCGTGGACGACCAGACCGCGCCCTCCATCGCCGCGGTCAGGGACATGCTGGCCCAGCTCGCGCCGGCCGCGGTGCGGAACGCTGCGGCGGAGGCCGAGGTCCTCGCCCGGGCGGCCGGCCATGAGCTCGAGCCCTGGGACTGGGAGTTCTACTCGGCGAAGGTGCGGCGGGAGGAGTTCGCGGTGGACGAGCAGGCGCTGCGACCCTACCTCGAGCTCGACCGGGTCCTCGAGGACGGGGCCTTCTACGCCGCGGGCCAGCTGTTCGGCCTGACGTTCCGCGAACGCGACGACCTCGTCGGCTACCACGAGGACGTGAGGGTGTGGGAGGTGCTCGACGCCGACGGGGACGGGTTGGGCCTCTTCCTCGGGGACTACTTCGCCCGCCCCACCAAGCGCGGCGGCGCGTGGATGAACTCGCTCGTCGAGCAGTCCCGGCTCCTCGGCCTCCGCCCGGTGGTGGTCAACAACCTCAACGTCCCCAAGCCCGCCCCGGGCGAGCCGGCCCTCCTGACGCTCGATGAGCTGCGCACCGTGTTCCATGAGTTCGGGCACGCCCTGCACGGGCTGCTCTCCGACGTCGCGTACCCGCGGTTCTCGGGGACGAACGTTCCCCGCGACTTCGTCGAGTATCCCTCCCAGGTGAACGAGATGTGGATGTTCGCGCCCGAGGTAGCGCGGAACTACGCGCGGCACCACGCCACGGGAGAGCCGCTGGCCGCCGAGGTGCTCGAGCGCCTCGATGCCGCCCGGCTCTGGGGCGAGGGCTTCGCCACCACGGAATACCTCGGAGCCGCGCTGCTCGACCTCGCGTGGCACAGCCTGCCCGCCGGCGAGGAGCCCGGCGATCCCGTCGCGTTCGAGGCGAAGGCACTCACCGATGCGGGCGTCGCGGTGCCTCTCGTGCCGCCGCGCTACCGCACGGGCTACTTCCAGCACATCTTCGCCGGCGGGTGGTACGCCGCCGGCTACTGGTCCTACATCTGGAGCGAGGTGCTCGACGCGGACACGGTCGAGTGGTTCAGGGAGAACGGCGGCCTGACGCGCGCCAACGGCCACGCGTTCCGCCGCGAGCTGCTCTCGCGCGGCAACTCCCGCGACCCGCTGGCCTCGTTCCGTGCCTTCCGCGGCCGTGACGCCGACGTCGGCCCGCTCCTCGCCCGGCGCGGCCTCGCCTGAGCCGGGCACCGGGCGGAACACGGCCCTTCGCCCCTGCCCACGCAGGCGCACCTGCGCGACAGTGGAGGGGACACGCGAGGAGGACCAGATGCACGTGTTCAAGGACAGGTCCGAGGCCGGCCGTGAACTGGCCCGCGCGCTCACACGCTTCCGGGGGCCGGGGACCGTCGTCCTCGGGCTCCCCCGCGGCGGCGTCCCGGTGGCGTTCGAGGTCGCCGTCGCCTTGGACGCCCCTCTGGACGTGATCGTGGTCCGCAAGCTCGGAGTACCGTTCCAGCCTGAGCTCGCGATGGGAGCGGTCGGCGAGAACGGCGTCCGGGTCCTCGACGACCGGGTCCGCTCGCTGTCCGGAGTGACCGAGCGCGAACTCGCGCTGGTGGAGGCACGGGAACGCGAGGTCCTCGAGAAGCGCGTCGCCCAGATCCGGGCGGTCCGCGCGCCCGAGGACCTCCATGGGAAGACAGCTGTCATCGTCGACGACGGCATCGCCACCGGCTCCACCGCCCGGGTCGCCTGCCGGGTCGCCCGTGCTCTCGGCGCCGAGCGCGTCGTGCTCGCCGTGCCCGTCGGCCCCAAGGACACCGTCGCGGACTTCCCGGAGGCCGACGAGGTGGTCTGCCTGACGACTCCGTCGCCATTCCGGGCGGTGGGGCGCTTCTACAGCGACTTCTCCGCGACGGAGGATGACGAGGTCCTCCACCTCCTCGATGCGGCGGCCCGGCGCCCGGCCCCGGTGTCCCCGCAGAAGGACGCCGCGCCCGTGCACGAGGACGTGCTCATCCCGCTCGACGGCGTCACGGTCCAGGGCAGCCTCCACCTCCCGGCCACCGGCGGCGTCGTCGTGTTCGCCCACGGAAGCGGCAGCAGCCGGCACAGCCCGCGGAACCGGGCCGTGGCCCGCGTCCTCCAGAATGCAGGACTCGGCACCCTCCTGCTCGACCTCCTGTCCCCGGACGAGGAGCTAGAGCGCCGGGCTGTCTTCGACATCGGGCTTCTGGCCTCCCGCCTCACGGCAGCGACCGACTGGCTGCGCTCGGAGCGCGCTGCTTCCCGGACGGTCGGGTACTTCGGGGCGAGCACCGGCGCGGCAGCGGCCCTGTGGGCAGCGGCGGAGCCGGACTCCGGAATCTCCGCCGTGGTCTCGCGCGGCGGCCGGCCGGACCTCGCCATCGGGCGCCTCGGCGATGTGCAGGCGCCCACCCTCCTGATCGTCGGCGGGGCGGACCACCAGGTCCTCGAGCTCAACCGCGAGGCGGCACGGCACCTCAGGTGCCCGCATCGGCTCGAAGTCGTGCCGCGCGCTACCCACCTTTTCGAGGAGCCTGGCACGCTCGACGCCGTAGCGCGCCTCGCCCGCGACTGGTTCACCGAGCATCTAGCCTGAGAGCCGCATCCAGGAATGAGCCTCGGCTGGTCCTCCAGGGAGAAGCCCCTGAGCCTCTGAGCGGAGGCTCAGGCAGTGGCGTGGGCGGCGACGTAGGCGACGAGGCCGCCGAAGGTGCCGACCTGGGCGTAGTCCCGCTCAGGCACGTCCACGCCTGTGGTCTGGGCAATCTGCTCGATGAGCCGCAGGAAGTCGAGGGAGTCGAGGTCGAGGTCCTGGCGCAGGCGGTCGGCGTCGTCGATCTCCTCCGGCTCGATCTCGGGTGCGATCTCGCGCAGCGCCGCGGTCACGGCGGCACGTGTGTCGGTGGGGGTCATAGCTCCTCCGGTGTGAGCAGGAGTTCCTGGATGCGGGTCAGGTACCGTCCGCCGCCGAGGCCGTCGCTCACCCGGTGGTCGGCCGAGAGGGTCGCGGTGACGGCCTGGCGCACGCCGAGCATCCCATTCTCGGCCCACGGGCGCTCGATGACGCGCCCGAACCCGACCATCGCGACCTGCGGGGGGACGATCACGCCGAAGACGGCCTCGACGCCGAGGTCGCCGAGGCTCGTGACGGTGATGGTCGCGTCCGCCATCTCGGTCCGGAGCAGCCGGCCGGCCCTCGCGCGGGCGACGAGGTCGCGGAGCTTCTCCATGAGCTCGTCCACGGTCAGGGCGTCGGCGTCGTGAAGGGCGGGCGCGACGAGCCCTCCCCCGCGCAGCGCCACTGCGACCCCAAGGTGCACCCGCTCGCCCGCGGCGAACCCCGAATCCGTCCAGTAGCCGTTCATGCCGGGCACCTCGCGGGCGGCCACCGCGGCCGCCTTGAGCAGGAACGCCGCCGGGACGAGCCGTGCCGAGACGGGGCGGGCCAGATTCCGCTCCTGCATGAGGGCCATCGTCGCCGAGAGGTCAACGGTGGTGCTGAGGTAGTAGTGGGGTACGGTCGCCTTCGACTTCGCCATGAGGCTCCCGAGCGCCGCGCGCAGCGTGGCCGCCTTCCCGGCGCGGGGCTCGGCGGCCGGCTTCCCACCAGCCGACGACGGCGCAACCGCCTCGCCCCCGGACGGAACCGGGCGTGCAGCCGCCGCCGCGGCACGGCGCACGTCGGCCTCGGAGACGCTCCCCTGCTGGCCCGTTCCGACAACACCCTCGAGGTCGATCCCCAGCTTGGCCGCGAGGCGCCGGGCCAGAGGCGACGAGCGGACTCGGTGCGGGGCTGCTGGCGGGGGGACTTCCGGCACAGGAGCCGACAACGGAGCCGCAGGCGCAGAAGGGGCGGACATCGAGGGGGCAGCCGCCGGCGGCGCCGGAACGCGTTCGTCGGGCGCCGGCGCCGGTGGCGCGGAGGCCGCGGCCCCTGCGGCAGGTCCACCGGGTTCGGCCGCTTCCGCTGCCTCCTCCCCCAGACGGACGATGGGGGTCCCGACCGGGACCGTCTCGCCGAGCCCCACGAGGTACTCCCCCACCACGCCGTCCTCGAACGACTCGACGTCCATGACCGTCTTGTCGGTGTCCACGACCGCGACCAGGTCGCCCCGGTGCACCGCGTCGCCGGGCTTCACGAGCCACTCGACGACCTTGCCGTGGTCCATGTCCGCCCCGAGCGAGGGCATCCGCAGCTCAGGCACCGGACGACACCGCCTCGAGTGCCGCCGCGACCACGCGTGGCGCGGAGGGGAGGGCTGCCTCCTCGAGGTGCTTGGCATAGGGCATGGGCACCTCCGCGCCGCAGACGCGGCCCACCGGCGCGTCCAGGTCGTAGAAGGCCTTCTCGCCGATCCGCGCGGCGATCTCGGCGGACAGGCTCCCGCTGCGCCATGCCTCGTCCACGACGACGGCGCGGTGGGTGCGGCCAACGCTTGCGAGGATGGTCTCCTCGTCGAGGGGCCGGAGCGTGCGCAGGTCGATGACTTCGGCACTGATGCCCTGCTCGGCCAGCTGTGCCGCAGCGTCGAGCGTCAGCGGGAGGGTCCCGCCGTAGGTGATGAGGCTGATGTCCGTCCCGGCCCGGCGCACGGCGGCCCGGTCGATTCCCACCGGCCCGGCCTCGCCGTCGAGCTCGCCCTCGACGCCGTAGAGCGAGCCGTGCTCAAAGATGAGCACCGGGTCCGGGTCCTCGAGGGCGGTCCACAGCATGCCCCGCGCGTCCTCGAGCGTGGCCGGTGCCAGGATGCGCAGGCCGGGGATGTGTGCGTACCAGCCCTCGAGGCTGTGCGAGTGCTGGGCGCCCAGCTGCCGCCCGGCACCGGTGGTCATCCGGATCACCAGCGGCACGTTGAACTGGCCGCCGGACATGTGGAGCAGGGTTGCTGCGCTGTTGACGATCTGATCCAGCGCCAGGAGGCTGAAGTTGACCGTCATGATCTCCACGATGGGCCGCATGCCGCCGAGTGCCGCGCCGATTCCGGCGCCCACGAAGCCGGATTCGGACAGCGGCGTGTCCCGCACGCGTGCCGGTCCGAACTCCTCGAGGAGTCCCAGGCTCACGGCGAAGCAGCCGCCGTAGGCGCCCACGTCCTCGCCCATGAGGAACACGCGCTCGTCCCGCTGGAGTGCATCTCGCAGCGCGGCCCGCATGGCCTCGCGGTAGGTGGACTTCATGGCGTGCGCCTCTCGCTGTAGACGAAGCGCGTCAGCTCATCGGCGGGCTCGAGCGTTCCAGCCTCGGCAAACGCGATGGCGTCCCCCACTTCGTCGTCGACCTCCCGCCCGATCCGCGACCACGCGTCGTCGTCCAGCTGGCCGGCCGCCACGAGCGCGTCGCGCAGGGCCGGGATGGGGTCCCGCTGCATCCAGGTGGCGACTTCGGCCCTCTCGCGGTAGCGCTCGGGATCGAACATCGAGTGGGCGCGGAAGCGGTAGGTCCGCAGCTCGAGGAAGTACGGGCCGCCCCCGGCGCGGACGGACTCGGCGGCGCGGCGCGCGGCGTCGGCGACCGCGAGGGCGTCCATGCCGTCGACCTCCCACGCGGGGACGCCGTAGGAGGAGGCCTTGAGCGCAAGGTCCGTCTGCGACTCCGACCTCGTCAGGGCGGTGCCCATGGCGTAGAGGTTGTTCTCGCAGCAGAAGAGGACAGGGAGGCGCCACAGCGCCGCGAGGTTCATGCTCTCGTGGAACTCCCCCTCGGCCATGGCGCCCTCCCCGAAGAAGCACGCGGTCACACGGTCTCGGCCCTGCATGGCGTCTGCGAGGGCCAGCCCGACGGCCAGCGGGAGCCCTCCCGCGACGATGGCATTGCCGCCGTAGAAGCGGGCACCGGCGTCGAACAGGTGCATGGAACCGCCGCGTCCCCGGCTGCAGCCCTCGGCTCTGCCGAACATCTCGGCCATCAGGCTGCGAGCCGAGACGCCCCTCAGCAGGGCGTGGCCGTGCTCGCGGTACGTGGCGACGACGGCGTCCTCCGCCCCGAGCGTGTGCATGACGCCGGCCACGACGGCCTCCTCGCCGATGGAGACGTGGAGGAAGCCGCGGATCTTCTGCTCGGTATAGAGCTGCACGCACGCCTCCTCCAGGCGCCGCACGCGCAGCATGGACCGCAGCAGCCCTGCGGCCGTCTCGGGATCCGCCGTCAGCAGCCCGTTCGAGAGCGAGGTGCTCATGGCCGTGCCTCCAGGGTCGAGACGTCGCCCTCCGGCAGGCCCAGCTCGCGCGCCTTCAGCAGGCGCCGCAGCACCTTCCCGCTGCGCGTGTGCGGCAGGGCCTCCACGAACTCGACGTCGCGCGGCGCGACCGCGGCACCGAGGCGCCGTCGTGCGAAGCCGATGATGTCGAGCCTCAGCCCGCTGCTCGGCTCGCGGCCCGGCCGGAGTTCGACGAAGGCCTTGACCGTCTCCCCCGCCACCTCGTCCGGCACGCCGATCACGCCTGCCTCGGCGACCGCCGGGTGCTCCATGAGGGCACTCTCGACCTCGAACGGGCCGATCAGGTGGCCCGAGGACTTGATGACGTCGTCGCCCCGTCCGACGAACCAGAAGTAGCCGTCGTCGTCGCGCGCCGCGAGGTCGCCGGTGAGGTACCAGCCGCCGGCGAAGCACTTGCGGTAGCGCGCCTCCTCGTTGAGGTAGCCGCGGAACATCGAGGGCCAGCCGGGGCGCAGGGCGAGCTCGCCGACGTCGCCGGCGTGCTCCACCTCGACGGCCTCCCCGTCACGGAGCACGGGACGGTCGTCGGAGCCGCGCATCAGGACCGCCGCTTCGACGCCGGGCAGCGGCTTACCCATGGAACCCGGGCGGATGTCCATCGCGGCGTAGTTCGCGATCATGATCCCCCCGGTCTCGGTCTGCCACCAGTTGTCGTGGATCGGCAGGCCCAGGGCCTCCTGGCCCCACAGCACGACCTCGGGATTGAGCGGCTCGCCGACGCTCGCGACGAAGCGCAGGGCGGACAGGTCGTAGCCCGCGGCCCGTTCCGCGCCGGCCTTCATGAGCATCCTCAGCGCGGTCGGGGCCGTGTACCAGACGGTCACCCGCTGCTCCGCGAGGATGCGGTACCAGCGGTCGACGTCGAGCTCCTCCTCGTCGACCACGGCGGTCACGCCGTGCACGAGCGGGGCGATGATCCCGTACGAGGTCCCCGTCACCCAGCCGGGGTCGGCTGTGCACCAGTAGACGTCGTCCTCGTGGAGGTCGAGGGCGAAGCGGCCGGTCGCCCAGTGGGCCACGACCGCCTCGTGGACGTGCTGGGCGCCCTTGGGCGTGCCGGTGGTGCCGCTCGTGAAGTGCAGGAGGGCGTAGTCGCCGGGACGGGTCGCTGCCGCCGCTTCAAGCGGTTCGGCGGCGGCCAGGAGCGCGGCGAGGTCGAGCGTCCCCGGCTCTGGTTCGCCGTCCGCGTCGACGAGGAGCACGTGGTGCAGGTCAGGGAGGTCCGCCCTGAGCGCGGCGACCTTCTTGCGGTACAGGGATCGTGTCGTGACGAGCACGCGGCCGCTGCCCAGCCGGAGCCGCTGGCGGACCGGGTCCGGGCCGAAGGCAGAGAACAGGGGGCAGAAGACGCTCCCGGCCTTGAGGGTGCCGAGCACGGCGGCGTAGAGCTCGGGCCTACGGCCGAGGAGCGAGAAGACGCGCTCGCCGGGCCCGACGCCGAGGCCGCGCAGCACGCCGGCGAAGCGGCTCACGCGGTCGGCGAGCCCAGCGTAGGTGATCGATTCGAGCGACCCGTCCGCCCGCACGAAGCGCAGGGCCTCACGGGCCGCCAGCGGTCCCGCCGCGTGCCTGTCCACCGCTTCGTGCGCGATGTTGAGCCCGCCGCCGGGTAGGCCGGAGAGTGCCCGGCGCGCATCGTCCCAGCTGAAGGCGGCGCGTTCGGCGTCGTAGTCGGCAAGGTGCGGCATCACGGCCAGTGTGCTGGCGTCCTTGCGGATGACCGGCCACGCGGTTCCCGTCGGGGTCTCTGCGCTCACGTGACCATCTCACGCCCGCAGCCCGTGGGGGCCAAGTGCCGAAAGTCCCCGCGCCTTCCGCGGCGCGCGCCCAACCGCACGACGGCGGCCCGCTCCTTCGCCGGGAAGGTGCGGGCCGCCGTCGTGCTCGGGTGAGGCTCAGCCGGCGGTTGCCGGCCGCGGCCTGCTACCAGCCCCGCTCGGCGAGGCGGTGCGGTGCCGGGATGTGATGTTTTGACCTTGATGCCGGTGTCCAAAGTCGGTATCCGGAGGGCTCTCGTCACGTGCTCCGCGTCTCGTTGCTGAGGGCGGACTGGCAGGCTGGCAGGCGATGCCGTTGACAGCCGCTTTGGCCGGCTGGCCGCCCCAGCAGCGCCCCTCGTGCTCGGCGCGCGAGGGGAGTCGTCGACCGGGACCGGCTTGTGGGCGGCGGGCCCATCGCCACCTCCCCGCGCGGTGGGCACTTCGTTGGGAACTCAGCGAAATCCCACGGCGGCGCCTGTCTCAGCAATGTGTCTCACTCCAGCGTTCTCGGAATCGACGGGATTGAACCTCAAACGGGGCGGTTTGGCCCGCTGCGCTTCCAGAAGGCTGTGCGGCGCCAGCCGGATCAGGAGCCGGCGGCCTCGCTGATGTGAGCCTGCTGCCTGATGAACTCGAGGTCACGCGGGGACAGGCTGCACTCCCCATGGGCATCCGCGGAGAGCAGTTCACTGCTGGGGTCGATGCTGGCGCGGTTGACCGCGTTGACGACGGTACGCGGGAGCACCGCGCAGCCCGGATTCTCGACCAGCCACCGCCGGGTGTCTGGATCCAGCAGATTCCACCATTGCTCGATGGTCATCGGACTCAGCTTTCTCCCGCGCTCGCGCCGGTAGCTGCGGGCACTGTGCGGCAAAAGGGGAAGCGACGGCTGCCCGACGGCGCGGCAGTGACTGCCCGGGCAGACCTCAATGACTACGGTAAGAATTGCCTCCACCAGCCTGTCAAGGCCCGGGGCAGCCGCCTACGCGGAAGGACCGCTGCGTCATCCGAACGCGGTCTTCAAGGCCCGCTCCCGTGCCGCGTGGGAGATGGGAGGCCGGTGGCCGCGCAGCCCTTGCGCACCTGTGGTGCTGGCCCGGCAGGGGCCCTGGCGTCAGTCGCCGACGGCGTGCCTGGCCCGCTGGACGATCAGCGGGTCCGGGGCGTGGACAACCTCGGTGTCCTTGCCGTCGTAGTCGAACTGGTCCAGGAAGTAGCGCATGGCGTTGAGCCGTGCGCGCTTCTTGTCGTTGGACTTCACGGTGATCCAGGGGGCGTGATCGGTGTCGGTGCGCAGGAAGGTCTCCTCCTTGGCCCTGGTGTAGTCCTCCCACCTGTCCAGTGAGGCAAGGTCCATGGGCGAGAGCTTCCAGCGGCGCACCGGGTCGATCTGGCGGATGGCGAAGCGGGTGCGCTGCTCCAGCCTGGTGACGGAGAACCAGAACTTGGTCAGGTGGATCCCGGAGTCGACGAGCATCTTCTCGAACTCGGGGGCCTGGACCATGAAGGTCTGGTACTCCTGCTC
Organism: Sinomonas sp. B1-1; assembly: GCF_050474465.1. NCBI lineage: Bacteria > Bacillati > Actinomycetota > Actinomycetes > Micrococcales > Micrococcaceae > Sinomonas > Sinomonas sp. B1-1. The sequence continues at coordinate 495,460 of NZ_JBCHVF010000001.1, forward strand.
GGTGCAGAAGCCCATGACCCGCTCGACGTTGGCCCGGTTGTACCAGGAGCGGTCGAACATCACGATCTCCCCGGCCGTGGGCAGGTGCTGAATGTAGCGCTGAAAGTACCACTGGCCGAGCTCCCTGTCGGAGGGCCTTGCGAGCGCCACGGCGCGGGCCGAGCGGGGGTTGAGGTGCTCGGTGAACCGCTTGATCGTGCCCCCCTTGCCCGCCGCGTCGCGGCCCTCGAAGACGATGACCTGCTTCAGGCCCCGGTCCTGGCCCCAGTACTGGAACTTGAGCAGCTCGACCTGCAGACGGTACTTCTCGAGGTCGTAGGCCTCCCGGGTGAGCCTGTCCCCGTAGGGGAAGTCCTCGCGCCAGGTCTCCACTGCCGAGCCGCCGGGGTCGATGAGCTCGGGATCGTCTCCCTGCCCGCCTTGGACGGTGTAGCCGAGCTCGACGAGCTGGTCGATAGCCTCGCGCAGGTTCTCCCGGACCCACCACTGGTCCACCGGACCAGACGTCGCACCCTCCGCCATCCCAAGCCCCCTTCTCGGCTCCTCGATGCCGCGCAGTCTAGTCCACCGGTGAGGGCCACGGCGCGCCGGGCCCCCGGGTTGCCTGGGCTGCCTGGGGCTGATGCCCCCTAGGCAGCGGCAGCGCGAAGCACGTCCTCGTCTCAGGTGGGCCTAGGAGGGCCGCAGGGCCCTGGGATGGAAGTCGGCCCACTCGCTGGAGAACCGGCCGCGGGCCTCGTCCGCGCGGGCCTGCTCCAAGGCGTGCAGGCGCCCGAAACTGAACGCATTGCCCCCTTCGGCGTAGGCCTGGACCGCCAGCTCCCGCAGGAGGGCCCGGCTCACAACGCTGTCCTGGAGCTCCCCGAGGGTCTCCTGGATCTGCTCGGCGGCCCTGGCCAGACGCTTGGCGCGCTTGCCATGCACCGGGGCTGCCGCCTCTGCGGCGTACCGCAGGCGTTTGGCGCTCTTGCGCACCTCATGCAGGGCCGCGTCGACCGCTCCCTGCTCCACGTCCGTCGCGTCCTCCGCGGCGCGGACGGCCCTGCGGAGCCGACGCGTGTCCTTGGCCACGCGCCGGGCGACGGCCTTGACGGCCTTCTTCCCGGCCGCCTCGGTCAGGGGGGGCTCGGCCAGGAAGGCGTCGAGCGCATCGAGCAGGCGGAAGTACCTCGCGCTGTCCATGGCCTCGAGCCCCGAGGCGTGCGCCCGGCGGTAGCGCGCGCCGGATTCCTCCTCGATGCGCTGCGCGACCGGGCCCATCAGCAGGTCCGAGGGCTCGGCCTCGGCCATCTCCTTCAGCCGCTCGCGCATGACCTCGACGTCGCGCGCCTGCCCAACCGTTCCCGCCGCCCACTTCAGCTCCTCGCGCAGGTGGTTCGCCGTGGGGGCGTCGATGAACTTCCTGTAGGTCGCCAGGACCGAGCGCATCCGCCGCGCGGCCACCCGCAGCTGGTGCACCGCGTCCGGCTCGTCCAGCCGAACTCCGGAATCGACCCGCTTGAGCGCATCCGTCTGCTTCCTGGCGTAGGCCAGCAGGACCGTCCCGGCTGGTCCCTTGCGCTTGGGCGCGAGGTCCGGTTCCCGGGCCCACGGGTACGAGGGACCGAGCGCGCGGGCGAGCTTCGACGGCGCATGCGCCGGTGTGACTCCGACATCGGCGAGCAGCGCGTCGGCCGCCTCCAGGAGATCCGCGGTGCCGTCGACCAGCTCGATCTCCCATTCGCGCCAGCTCTGCAGCAGGCCGGCGCCGAGCGGGGCCTCGGACTCCACGTGGTCATCGCTGAACTCCGCCAGGACCACCCGATCCGCGCCGAGCAGGGGGACGGTGGTGCGCCGGGTCGTCAGCTCGGCCACCGGGTGCAGGGCCCGGTCGCGGACGTGCACTGCGACAAGCTGCCGGATCCGTCGCGGCACCTTGTCCGTGTCCGAGCCCACGGGCTCGGTGATCTCGGTGCGTGCGCCAGCGCCCTCGGGAAGCTTCAGGTGCCACCCCGCGTCCACTCCCCCAGTCCGGCGCCGCAGCGTGATGCCGTGCGCCGCCAGCGTCAGATCCTCGGTGTCGAAGTACACGGCCTCCAGATGGTGGGTGGCCGACGGGCCGAGCTGCGCGACGTCCCGGAGCTCGGTGAAATGCGGGACAGGGGCGTCCCGGTCCACGTCGTACTTGCGCTCGACCTCGAGGGCGTCCTGGCCGGCCATGGCTTAAAGCCTAGGCTCGTCCTCCGGGAAGCGCACCGGTCGGAGGGATCCCAATGGCGGGCACCGGTGCCGGCCGACGGTTCGGCGGCCAGGGCGGGACTCCAGAACGAACTGCGGCGGCGCGCCTTGACAGGCCCTCGCGGGGGGGTTTTGGAGGCGGTGCCGTCATCGGCGGGCACCACCTCCAGCTCCACATGTGCGGACCCGGGGACGCGGGAGCGTCCCGGGCTCGTGGTGCGCCGCGCGGCGCGGCGGGTCACTCCGCGGCGGGGAACTGCGGGACAACCAGATCCACTCCACGGTTGTGCAGCCCTCCCCGCACCGGCGGTGTCGGCCCGCAAACGATTCCGGCAAGAGTCGGGGCAATAGCCGCTCAGGGGATTGTTGGTCGCCGACGCCGAGGGAGGGACCATGGTGGGATGGAGCAGAGTGAAGCCCAGGCCCTAGCTGGCGTGCGGGCCCGACTGTCCGCGCAGTTCCCCGACGTGGGCGAAGACTCCGTGGCCGAAGCCGTGGCCGCCGCCCACGCCGAGATGACTGGCCCAGTCCGGGACTACGTGCCGGTGCTGGTCGAGCGCACCGCCCGCGACCGCCTTGTCAAGCGTCTCGGGCACCCGCCGCGCCCGACCCCAACAGGGGCACTCCCCCGTCCGTGAAGACCACGTGCCACTGCTGCCTGCCGACTTCGCAGAGCTGTTCATCGTCGCCTTGTTCGCCGGGGTGGGCGCACCCGCGCTGGGGATGTTCGTCCTGTACTGCATAGCCTCGCGGTCGTCCTGACAGCAGCGCCGAAACGAGCAGGGCCCACGCCGCCAGACAATGGCGGCGTGGGCCCGAATCGCCTCACTTACAAGCGTTTACCAGCCGCGCTCGGCGAGGCGGTGCGGTGCCGGGATGTCGTCGACGTTGATGCCCACCATGGCTTCGCCCAGGCCGCGGGAGACCTTGGCGATCATGTCCGGGTCGTCGAAGAAGGTCGTGGCCTTCACGACGGCGGCCGCGCGCTGGGCCGGGTTGCCCGACTTGAAGATGCCGGACCCGACGAACACGCCGTCGGCGCCGAGCTGCATCATCATCGCCGCGTCAGCAGGGGTCGCGATGCCGCCGGCGGTGAAGAGCACCACCGGGAGCTTGCCGGTCTCGGCGATCTCGCGCACGAGCTCGTACGGTGCCTGCAGCTCCTTCGCCGCCACGTAGAGCTCGTCCTCGGGCATGGAGGAGAGCCGCTTGATCTCCGCGCGGATCTTGCGCATGTGGGTGGTCGCGTTCGAGACGTCGCCGGTGCCGGCCTCGCCCTTGGAACGGATCATCGCCGCGCCCTCGTTGATGCGGCGCAGCGCCTCGCCGAGGTTGGTCGCACCGCACACGAACGGGACGGTGAAGGCCCACTTGTCGATGTGGTTCTCGTAGTCGGCCGGCGTCAGCACCTCGGACTCGTCGATGTAGTCGACCCCGAGGGACTGCAGGACCTGGGCCTCGACGAAGTGGCCGATGCGGGCCTTGGCCATGACCGGGATCGAGACGGCGTTGACGATCGAGTCGATCATGTCGGGGTCCGACATGCGGGACACGCCGCCCTGGGCGCGGATGTCAGCAGGGACGCGCTCGAGCGCCATGACCGCCACGGCCCCGGCGTCCTCGGCGATCTTCGCCTGCTCGACGTTGACGACGTCCATGATGACGCCGCCCTTGAGCATCTCGGCCATGCCACGCTTGACCCGGCTGCTGCCGGTCGTGGGTGCCGAGGCGTTTGCTTCAGTAGACACGTACTCGTCTTTCTTGTCGCGCGAAAAAGCTTGGATACGTCTGGTGGGACACCCCAGTCTATCGCCCGTCAGGCAGGCGCGTCCCCAGTGGCGGACTGCACCCGGACGGTCAGGATCCGCTGCCCCACGGTGACCGCGCTGGCGACGGCGAGGACCCCCAGGGCCCACGCCAGGACCACGGTCGGCAGCCCCAGACCGCACAGTCCCGTGACGACCAGCGTCAGGACGAGGCGCTCGGCCCGCTCGGCGATGCCCACGTTCGCGTCGAAGCCGAGGGACTCCGCCTTCGCACGCGCGTAGGAGACGAGGTTCCCGAGGGCGAGGCATACGACGGCGAGGACGCCGACGGCGGGGCTCCCGCCCGGACCGAAGAACCAGAACGCGATTCCTGCGAAGACGGCACCGTCCTGGACGCGGTCCAGGGTCGAGTCGAGGAAGCTCCCCCACCGGCCGGTTCGGCGCGTCAGCCTGGCCATGATGCCGTCGAGGACATCCGAGAAGATGAACACCGTGATCGCGATCGTGCCCCAGAAGAGCTCGCCGAGCGGGTAGAGCACGAGGGCCGAGGCCGTCACCCCGAGCGTGCCCACGGCGGTCACGGCGTCCGGGGACACGCGCAGGCGCAGGAGGAATGCCGCGAGCGGTGTGAAGAGCCGTGTGAAGAGCGCCCGCGCGTGCCTATTGAGCACCCGTGTCCGTCCCCGGCCCGCGCCCGGCCAGCCGCTCGCCGTCGTCCTCCCCCGTCCCCGCCACGGTGGGCCAGGCCTCCGCGATGACCTCCCGGGTCTCCCCGAGGGTCTGGGTGATCTGCTTGGTCTGGGCGATGATCGGCAGGAAGTTGCCGTCGCCTCCCCAGCGGGGCACGACGTGCTGGTGGAGGTGCGCGGCGATGCCCGCCCCGCCGGCGTCGCCCTGGTTGATGCCGAGGTTGAAGCCGTGCGGTCCGGCCACCTTGCGGATCACGCGCATCGCGGTCTGGGTGATCTCCGCCATCTCAGCCGTCTCCTCGGCAGTGATGTCGGTGTAGTCGGCCACGTGGCGGTACGGGCACACGAGGACGTGGCCGGGGTTGTACGGGTACAGGTTCAGGATGGCGAAGCACGTGCGGCCGCGGTGGACGATGAGGGCCTCCTCGTCGGTCCGGCCCGGCGCCGCGCAGAACGGGCACTCCTTGTCCTTGAACTGGCCCTGGCCGCCCTTGATGTAGGCCATACGGTGCGGCGTCCACAGTCGTCCGAAGGCGTCGGGCGTGCCGGGGAGCTCGAAGTCGTCGGTCACCTCGCTGTCCTGGGGCGCGGGGCCCGCGGGAGCGCTCTGCGCGCCGGTGGGGTCCGCCATGTCAGCGCGCCCTCGTGCGCACGGCCTCGACGATGCGCTTGACCGCCTCGTCCACGGGCACGCCGTTGTCCTGGCTGCCGTCGCGGAAGCGGAACGAGACCGCTCCGGCCTCGGCGTCCTCGCCGCCGGCGATCAGCACGAACGGCACCTTCTCCTTGCTCGCCGTGCGGATTTTCTTCGGGAACCTGTCGCTCGAGGCGTCCACCTCCGCGCGGATGCCCTCCTTCTTGAGGCGCGCGACGACGTCGAACATGTAGTCGTTGAACGCCTCGGCGACCGGGATCCCGACGACCTGCACCGGGGCGAGCCACGCGGGGAACGCCCCCGCGTAGTGCTCGGTGAGGACCCCGAGGAAGCGCTCGATCGAGCCGAACTTCGCCGCGTGGATCATGACCGGCTCCTGGCGCGTGCCGTCGGCGGCCTGGTACTCGAGGCCGAAGCGGGCGGGCTGGTTGAAGTCGTACTGCACCGTGGACATCTGCCAGGTGCGGCCGATCGCATCACGCGCCTGCACCGAGATCTTCGGACCGTAGTAGGCGGCCCCGCCCGGGTCCGGAACGAGCTCGAGACCGGTCTCACGGGCCACCCGCTCGAGGACGGCGGTGGCCTCCTCCCACTGCTCGTCCGTGCCGATGAACTTGTCCGACTCGGGGTCACGGGTGGAGAGCTCGAGGTAGAAGTCGTCGAGGCCGAAGTCGCGCAGGAGGGACAGGATGAAGTCCAGCAGGTGCTTGACCTCGGCCGGCGCCTGTTCCTTGGTCACATACGAGTGGGAGTCGTCCTGGGCGAACCCGCGCACGCGGGTCAAACCGTGCACCACGCCCGACTTCTCGTACCGGTACACGTGGCCGAACTCGAAGAGGCGCATCGGGAGCTCGCGGTAGGAGCGGCCGCGCGAGCGGTAGATGAGGTTGTGCATCGGGCAGTTCATGGCCTTGAGGAGGTAGTCCTGCCCCGGCTTGGTGATGTTTCCCTCGTCGTCGCGCTCCTCGTCGACGTGGAGCGGCGGGAACATCGTGTCCGCGTAGTACGGGAGGTGGCCCGAGGTGTGGAACAGGCCGTCCTTGGAGATGTGCGGCGTCCCGACGTACTGGAAGCCCTCCTCGATGTGCCGGCGGCGCACGTAGTCTTCCATCTCGCGCTTGATGATGCCGCCCTTGGGGTGGAACACGGGCAGGCCCGATCCGAGCTCGTCAGGGAACGAGAACAGGTCCAGCTCGGCGCCGAGCTTGCGGTGGTCGCGGCGCTCGGCCTCGGCAATGCGGTCCTGGTACTCCTTGAGGGCTTCCTTGGTGGGCCACGCCGTGCCGTAGATGCGCTGCAGCTGCTTGTTCTTCTCGGATCCGAGCCAGTAGGCCGCGGCCGAGCGGGTGAGCGCGAACGCGTTGGAGATGAGCTTCGTGTTGGGCAGGTGTGGGCCGCGGCACAGATCGCACCAGACGACCTCGCCACTCTTGCGGTCCACGTTGTCGTAGATCGTGATCTCGCCAGCACCGACCTCGACGTTCGCGCCCTCCTTGGCCGCGGCCTCGTGCGTCTTCGACGTGTCATCCTTGGCGCCGAGGATGACGAGCTTGTACGGCTCGTTCGCCATGGCGGCGCCGGCCTCGACCTCGGTGACGACGCGGCGCTTGAAGAGCTGGTTCTGGTTGACGATCTTGAGCATCATCTTCTCGAGGGCGCGCAGGTCCTCGGGGGTGAAGGGCTCGTCGACGTCGAAGTCGAAGTAGAAGCCGTCCTTGATGTACGGGCCGATGCCCAGCTTCGCGTCGGGCCGCAGCTGCTGGACCGCCTGGGCCATGACGTGGGCGGTCGAGTGGCGCAGGACGTTGAGGCCGTCCTGGCTCGCGATGTCGACGCCCTCGACGACGGCGCCGGCCGGCACTGGCTGGTCGAGGTCCTTCAGCACGCCGTCGACGCGCATGACGACGATCTCACGGCGCCCCTCGAAGAGGCCGGCTCCCGTGGCGCCCTCCGCGACGGTGCGCTCCTCGCCGTCGACGGTGATGGTGATCTGCTGGGCATCTGACACGGGGGTCTCCTCTTCATCTGTGGGCTTCATAGCTTGTGGCGTACGGGGACCACAGCCAGCCACCGACAAGCCTATCGGACGCCGGGCACGCCGGGCGGCTCAGGCCAGCTCGAGGGCGAGCTGGCCCGTCACCGGCGGCGTGGTCCTGGCCGATGGCGTGGACGCGAGTTCGGCGAGGTGCGCGACGACATCGGCGTGGGTGCCCGCGCTCGCGGCGGCCCGGTGCAGCGCATCGAGGGCGCCGGCGTCGGCGAGGCGGCGGAGGGCCGACGGCGAGAGGCGCGCGCGCTCCCGCACCTCGGCGATCGACGCGTACGGCTGGCCGGCGACGAGCCGTCCCACGTCGCCCCGGGACAGTCCCGGCACACCTCCGAGCGGGAGCCGGACCCCGAGCCGACCCTCGGCGGGCCCCGCGGCGACCCGCTCGACGCGGTGGCCGACCGCGCTCAGGGCCACGTCGACGGGCAGGAGCGGGATGCCGATGCTGTCCGCCTCGGCGCGGAGGTCGCGCTGGGAGCGGGGGTCAGGGCAGTGCTCGAGCCTGGCGGCCAGGAACGCCTCGGGATGGCGCTCCTCGAGCCAGCGGGCCTGGTCGAGGGCCGAGGTGCCGGCTGCCTCCAAGCCCAGGCCGACGCCGCCCATCCGCCGGGCCTCGGCATCCGCGTACGCCACGATGTCTAGCAGCGCCGATCCGCGCAGGCCCACCGGGTCCAGGCCCAGGAAGGCGAGGTCCTCGGGCGCGAACTGGGCCACCGGCAGACCCAGGCGGCTGGGCTGCACCGGCACGCGGTCCAGGAGCCCGGCGTCGCCGAGGACGACGCCGACGGGTTCCGCCGGGACGGGCTCCTGCGCCGGCCGCTCGGCGGCGGGCAGCAGCTCGGGCTGCCCGCACGCGGGCGGCGCCGGTTCCGCGGCGGCTGCGGCTCGAGCGACATGGGGCGCCGCGGCCAGCACGGCGCGGTCCGGGCCGAAGCGCGCGACGACGCGTCGGAAGACCCGCTCGGCCTGCGAGGCCTCGACGTCGAACCCGTACCCGAGGAGGCCGGAACCGGCGTCCCGGGGCGCGAACCGGACGTCCAGTTCCCGTAGGGTCTCGGCAACGTCATCGGCGACCGCTGCGGCGGCCCCCATCTCTCCCCAGCCGAGGTCCGGCCCGGGGTCGAGCCGGCAGCGGCCGGCGATGCTCTCGGTGTTGGACAGGAGGTTCCCCAGGTCCGCGGGACCCAGTCCTGCCGCAGTGATGATCCGCCGCGCGGCCTCGTTCATGAGCCCCGCAGGCTTGAGCCACGACGCTCCCACGTCCTCGCCCCCGGGGACCACGGCGCGGGCGGCGTTGGTCAGGACGGCGGGGATCCCGTGCTCGGCGGCCAGGCGGAGCATCCGCACGGTGCCCCCGGCGATCGGAGCCTCTGCCTCGCCGTCCGCTGGGGCCACGAGTTCGACGGCGGCCACCCCCGGCGGCAGCGCCTCCAGCCATTCCCGGAACAGGGTCCGAGGGCGGAGGAACCGGGCCCCGAGCATCGCGCGCCCCACATCCGAGTCCGGCCCGATCAGGACCGTCAGGACGGGACGGCCGGTGCGCGGGTCGAGGCAGCGCGCGGCGAGCTCGGACCGCAGCACACCGACCGGCACCGTGCCCTTCGGCTTCCGGCCGGTGTGGGCATGGGCATCGGACACGAGCCGGCACAGTGCCGCCCAGCCCGCCCCGCCGTTGCCGCCCCGGGCCAGCACGACGACCCGACCCGACACTCCCGCGCCTCCCCGCCCGGGCGCGGACGCGCCGTCGTGCGCCGGATCCTCCGCGAGCACCGCGAGGTCGACGCCGACGATGGCTCCCAGCCCGCACCCGAGGCACGCCCGCACATGCCGGAGGGCCCCATAGAGCCCGTCACGGTCGGTGACCGCGAGCGCGGCCGCACCATCCGCGGCGGCCGCCTCGGCGAAGTCCTCGGGCCACGAGGTCCCGTGGCCGGGGCTGAAGGCGCCGGCGACGTGGAGATGGGTGAACGGGGCCATCGGGATCCTGACCGGGTCCTTCCTCGCATCAGCCTCAATCGAAGGTATCTTCGAACCCGCCCAGTCTAGCCCGACCCCGACGGGCATCAACCCGGCGCGGGTCCTGCAGGGCGGGCAATAATGGCCTCATGTGCGGCAGATACGTGATGGCCCAGTCCGTGGGCGACCTCGTGGCGGAGTTCGACGTCGACGAGACCTACGTCGAGACGGTCGAGCCCTCGTACAACATCGCCCCCACCGACCCCGTGCCGATCGTCCTGGACCGCCGCGACAGGGAGACCGGCGGCACGTCGCGGAAGCTCGTCCCGGCCCGGTGGGGCCTCGTGCCGCCCTGGTCCAAGGACACCAAGGGGGCCGCGAGGCTCATCAACGCCCGCCGCGAGACCGTGACCGAGAAGCCCTCGTTCCGGAAGGCGGCCGCGGCGAAGCGGGCGCTCGTGCCGGCCAACGGCTACTACGAGTGGGAGAAGCGGGCGGCGCAGGAGGCTGCCGGCAAGGCTGGCAAGGTCGAGAAGATCCCCACGTACCTCCACGCGGCCGACGGCGGCCTGCTGGCCTTCGCGGCCCTGTTCGAGAACTGGCCGGACCCGGCGCTGCCCCCGGACCACCCCGAGCGGTGGCTCCGGACCTGCACGATCCTGACCGGCCCGGCGTCGGACGCGCTCGGCTACATCCACGACCGGACCCCGGTGATTGTCCCCCGCGAGATGTGGGACGACTGGCTCAACCCGGAGACGACCCGCGAGGAGGACGTCCGGGCGCTCATCGACTCGATGCCCGAGCCCCACCTGACGCCGCGGATCGTCGGCAGCATGGTCAACAGCGTCAGGAACAACGGGCCAGAGCTCATCGAGCCCGTGGGCTGAGACTCGGAATACCCTGCGGACCCGGGCCGTTGACACCTTTCGGATCCACCTACCCCTCCAGGAGCACACCTATGGACACCTTCACCCCCACCGACGGCACGATCACGATGTTCTCCACCACCTGGTGCGGCTACTGCAACCGGCTGAAGAAGCAGCTCGACGCCCAGGGCATCGGCTACACCGAGGTGAACATCGAGGAGGTCGAGGGCACGGCCGAGCTCGTCGAGCAGATCAACGGCGGCAACCGGACGGTCCCCACCGTGATCTTCCCCGACGGCTCCGCCGCGACGAACCCCTCCGCGGCCCAGGTGAAGGCCAAGCTCGGAGTCTGAGGCCCGGCGCTGCAGCACCTGACGGCCGGCCCTCCCACGGAGGCGCCGGCCGTCGGCGTCTCAGCCGAGCGCGCCCTGCTCCCGGTACATCGACAGCAGGGCCCGCTCGACCTCGCCGACCCCCAGGCCCGGGACGAGGTCGTCGAGAGCGCCCGCGGTCGACGGGTCGAACGGCAGCTCCAGCGCGCGGTACACGTCGGTGAGGACCGAACGGACGGGAGCGGCGTGGGAGACGACGAACACCGAGGAGAACAGCCACGCACCGGAGACCACACGCTGGGCGGTGCCGACCAGCTTGAGCCGGCTGCCCGGCACCGTGCCCGGGGCGGGAACGCCGTGGACGCTGAACTCGCCCGGGCAGTACTCTCCGGGGATCTCGCCCACGCGCGCGTCCACGCCGAGGCCGCGCAGGACCTCGGCATAGGCCTCGCCGAAGACCTCGAAGCGGCGGCGGTGATGGACCATGGCCTCGCGTGCAGGCTCGATGTGGTCCACGATGAGCGTGCCCTCGTGGTAGGCGGCGGCGCGGCCCCCGGCCTTGCGGACCACCGGCTCGAAGCCGTGTGCGAGGCTGGCCGCCCGGGCCGCCTCGAAGCCGGGCAGCCTCGTGTCCCGCTGGCCGAAGGCCATCGTGGGGCGCGGCCGGTACAGCCGGAGGGTGCCGCCCCTCATGCCCCGCTTGACCTCGTCGAGGAGCTCCGCGGCTCGGGACAGCTCCGCGGCGGCCTGCACGTCCCCAGCTGCCGCGTCACCAGCCGCACTGTCCGGCAGGCCGCTGCCCATGATGACGTCGAGGGTGACGTCTTCCCCCTCGTTCCAGACCGCCACGCTCAGCTCCGGCGGAGCGTGAGGATCTGCTCGGCCCGGCCGAACGGGCCGTTCACGTCATGGAGCACGGAGGAGGTCAGGCCGATCCCGTCCGCGCCGAAGGAGACCGCGTTGTCGATGCCGAGCCACTCACCGTGGGGCAGCCGGTAGAGGTGGATCTGCAGGTCCACATTGGGGAAGACCCAGCTCCCCGGCCCTGGCGGCACGCGCGTGGCGATGCCGTTGGCCGTGTCGACCAGGCCCATGAGGCGAGCCCAGTCGGGGGTCTCCACGCCTCCGACGAGCGGGTGCGCCGTGCGGATCCAGACCGTCCCACGGCCCGAGCGGTGGTGCGGAGCCTGGTACATCTCGAGCGAGCGGATGTAGCCGCCCGGCCATTCGGTGGCCCCGTCCCAGCGCTCGCACTCCTGGCGCGGGATGATCGGGGCGTCCTCGACGGCGGCGACCTCGGAGCTGTCCGACGTCACGAGGCGCCACGCGCTCGCCCGGATCGCGACGCGCCCGTTGGCGGTGAGCTCGGCCTCGACCAGCTCGATCGTCCTGCCGGGACGGACCGTGCGGGTGGTGACCTCGAACTCGCCGGCGTGGATGAGTCCCAGGATCTCGTAGCCGATCCTGGCGATGCGCATGTCCGGGCGGGGCTCGTGGAGCGCGAGGCAGTGGGCGATGATCCCCGACGCCGGCGCCATGTGCTGCTCGTGGGGGTTCCAGGCACCCTGCGCGTGGATGGTCGAGCGGAACCTGCCGCCGCCGAGGTCCTCGTAGTAGAAGTCACCGTCGGCAAGCTCGGGGAGCTCCTGCTGACTCCACCCAGACTGTGCCGATGCCTGCTGCGTCACGTCCCGCTCCTCTCCTGGTCCGCCCCTCCTCGGGCGACCCCGTCCACAGTAGCCGCCCCGCCGCCGTCGTGCGTCGCCGCGCGCCTGCGGGCCCGCCTCAGCAGGGCCACGCGCACGACGGCGACGAGCACCGCCGCGGCGACGATCACCCACAGCCACGGGGAGGCCGAGGCGTGCTCGAACCAGAGGTCGAACGCGGCGAGCCCGACCGTCGCGTAGAGGAACGCCCAGACCACCGACCCGACCGCCGTCGCCGGGATGTAGTAGCGCAGGTGCATCCGCCCGAGGCCGGCGGCCAGGTTCACCGCCGTCTGGAGCCCGACCGTGAGGAACGTCAGGACGATCGCGAATGGGCCCCAGCGGTCCAGGAGCTTCTGCGCGCGGGCGATCCTGCGGGCCGGGGCGGGCCGCTCGAGCCTCTCGGCGATCCGGGTGCTGCGCGCGGCGCCCGCTGCGATCCCGCGGCCGAGCCAGTAGGTGGCGTTCGTCCGGGCGAGGACGATCACGAAGAGGACGGCCCAGGCGACCCCGAAGGGCAGCGAGAGGATCTGGTCCACGCACACCCCCCGAAACTGATTACGGCAGGAACTACTGCCCTAATCATTCAGCTTAGTCCACGCCTCGCCGGGACTAATCCGCGCCTCTGCGCGGTTCTACGCCACCATGAGCATCTCTCGCGCCGACGTCGGCCTCCGTTCCGAGCGCGGCCCCATCCTGGCGGCCCTGATGCTGACCACCGGCCTCGTGGCGATCGACGCGACGATCGTGGCGACCGCCGTTCCCTCGATCGTGGCGGACGTCGGCGGGTTCTCCTCGTTCCCCTGGCTCTTCTCGGCCTACATGCTCGCCCAAGCCGTGTCCGTGCCGGTGTACGCGAAGCTCGCGGACACGCTGGGCCGCAAGCCGGTGGTCCTCGCGGGCATCGGACTGTTCCTGGCCGGGTCCGTGCTGTGTGGGATCGCGGGCTCCATGGCGGCGCTCATCGCGTTCCGGGTCATCCAGGGCCTAGGGGCCGGCGCGGTCCAGCCGATGTCGATCACCATCGCCGGGGACATCTACACGGTCGCCGAGCGCGCGAAGGTGCAGGGATACCTCGCGAGCGTATGGGCCGTCTCCTCGGTGGTGGGGCCGACGCTCGGCGGGGTCTTCGCCCAGCTCGGCATCTGGCGCGGGATCTTCCTCGTCAACATCCCGCTCTGCGTGCTCGCCGGGTGGATGCTCGCGCGCACGTTCCATGAGTCGGTCCCCCGCACGCGGCACCGGATCGACTACCTCGGCTCGGCGCTCCTGACCGTCTCCATGACACTGCTCATCCTCGGCGCGCTCGAGGGCGGCCAGGCGTGGGCGTGGGACTCACCGCTGAGCATCGGCGCGTTCGCGGCCGGCGGGCTGCTGTTCGCAGCCTTCCTGGCGGCCGAGCGGCGGCCCGTCGAGCCGGTCCTTCCGCTCTGGGTGGTCTCCCGGAGGCTCCTCCTGACCACCACCCTCGTGTCCTTCGGCGTGGGGGCGATCATCCTGGGGCTCACCTCGTATGTGCCGACCTTCCTCGAAGGGGCCGTGTCCGCGTCCCCGGTGGTGGCCGGACTCGCGCTCGCGGCGCTCACCATCGGGTGGCCGATCAGCGCGTCGCAGTCGGGCAGGCTCTACCTGCGCATCGGCTTCCGGTGGACGGCGGTCATCGGCGTCGTGACAGCGGTCGCCGGAACCGCCGTCCTGGCAACGACGGCCCTCACGCCCAATGTTTTCTTCGTCGCCGCGAGCTGCTTCGTCACCGGTCTGGGCATGGGCCTCGTCGCCTCCCCGACCCTCATCGCCGCCCAGGCGAGCGTCGACTGGAACGAGCGCGGCGTGGTCACCGGCACCAACCTCTTTGCCCGTTCGATCGGCAGCGCGCTCGGCGTGGCCGTGTTCGGAGCGGTGGCCAACGCGGTCTACGCGCGGGGGGCGGCCGACCACGCGGCCGCCGTCGTCCCCGCCTCCGCCGCGGTGTTCCTCTCGGTCCTGGTGGCAGCGCTCCTCGCCGTGGTCGCCGTCCTCGCCATGCCGCGGGACCGGGGGCGTCCGACGGCGGCCGGCGCGGCGGTCGGGGATCAGGCCGATAACGGGGGGCAGGACTGAGTCAGGCCTGCGGCTGGCCGTCTGTCCGCGACCGGACGCCCCGGACGATGCGGGCAAGGTCGAGGCTGACCGAGGCCGCCGCCGCGACCGGCGCGTCGCGCACGGCAGCGCCGTGGACGGCGACGGCGAGCGCATCGATCGCCTCCTGCGCCCTGTCGAGGTGGCCGTCGACGTCGTCCGACTCCCCCCACGTGCGCAGCACGATGCCCGTCGCGGCGAGCGCCTCGGCGAGCTCGTTCGCGAGGTCGGGTGGCACCGAGGCGACGGCGTGCTCGTCCCAGATGACGCTCGCCAGCACGTCGGTGATGTCCTCCACCTGAAAGGTGGCCCGTTCCACGGTGCGGAGGTCCGCGAGGTCCGCCGCAAGGTCCCGCCGGTGGCGTCTGCGGCGCGGATTCGCCCGCGCGCTCAGGTCGGCGCGGTCGACGGCGGCGCGGACCTCGGCGGCGGTCTGCGCGAGGATGCCCTCGCGTTCGGCCCAGTCCTGGTGGCTCGGCGGCCACGGCTCGGTCATGGCCGCCGCCATGTCCTCGAGCTGACCGGCGAGCGCGTGCCGCAGCCGCCTGAAGGCTGGGGTGACGGCCCGGTAGTGCAGCGGCGGCAGGATGAACCAGTTCACCGCGAAGCCGATGGCGACACCGGCCGCCATCTGGAGGAGGTACCCGAGGGAGAACTCGTCCCGGCCATTGACGCCGATCACCAGCACGAACAGTGCGGCCATGGGGACCCAATCCGCAGCGGACCCCATCCGGGGAAGCCCGCCCACGAGAACGCCGGTGCCGACCACGAGGGCGACCGCGAGCGCCGTCGGGCCCGAGAACGTGCCGACGGCGATCGCGACCCCGATGCCGAGCGTGAGCCCGAGAAGGCTCTGGAGTCCCCTCTGGAAGGAGTCGGCGACGGTCGGGTACATGCTCACGAGGGCGCCGAGCGGGGCATAGTACGGATAGTTGGCGGCGGGGCCCGGCATGTACTGGGCGACCACCCACGCGAGGCCGGCGGCAAAGGCGCTCTTCGCGGCGAGCAGGAGCCGCTCGCGGGAGGCGGCCTGGCGGACGCCTGCGCGGAGGGCCGTCACCCGCCATGCCAGAGTCCGTCTGGGCGCCGGGGAATCAGGACGTGACATGGGGGGCATGGGGTCAAGCTTTCCACCTGCCCGCGGGGAGCGTCGAGTCGGCCGGGTTCCGTGTGCGCCCTCGACAGCCGGGGGCAGCGCTGTTAGACAGAGGCCCTGAGTGGCGCTGACCTCCAGGAGCACGCATGCGCATCACAGACACGTCCGACCTCTGGTGGAAGACCGGGGTCATCTACTGCGTCGACGTCGAGACGTTCTTCGATTCCGACGGCGACGGGATCGGCGACCTCGCCGGACTCGCCCAGCGCGTCGACTACCTCGCCGAACTCGGGGTGACCTGCCTGTGGCTCATGCCCTTCTACCCCACCCCGGGCCGGGACGACGGCTACGACATCACCGACTTCTATGGTGTCGACCACCGGCTCGGCCACCACGGGGACCTCGTCGAACTCATCAGGACCGCCCGCGACAGGGGGATGCGCGTCATCGCGGACCTGGTGGTCAACCACACCTCGGACCGCCACCCGTGGTTCAAGTCGGCGCGATCGTCGAAGGACAGCCCCTACCGGGACTTCTATGTCTGGCGTTCCTACCCGCCGCCGGACACCTCACAGGAGGTGGTCTTCCCGGACCAGGAGCAGTCCATCTGGACGCTGGATGAGAAGACCGGCGAGTGGTACCTGCACCACTTCTACAGGCACCAGCCCGACCTGAACGTCGCGAACCCGCAGGTCCGGGACGAGATCGCCAAGGCGATCGGGTTCTGGCTCGAGGTCGGACTGAGCGGGTTCCGTGTCGACGCGGTGCCCTACTTCCTCTCGATGCTCGGCGTCGACAGCAAGGAACTGGCCGAGTTCGCCAACCCGCACGAGTACCTGCGGGCGCTGACGAAGTTCATGGGACGCCGCTGCGGCGACGCAGTGCTCCTCGGGGAGGTGAACCTGCCGTACAAGGAGCAGCTCGAGTACTTCGGCGGAGCCGAGGGCGGGGAGCTGACCATGATGTTCGACTTCATCCTCATGCAGAACACGTACCTCGCCATGGCCCGTCAGGACGCGCGGCCGCTGGCCCGGGCCCTCAAGGACCGCCCGCAGACCACGCCCGACTGCCAGTGGGCCACCTTCGTCAGGAACCACGACGAGCTCACGCTGGACAAGCTCAGCGACAGCGAGCGCCAGGAGGTCTTCGACGCGTTCGGGGCGGACCCGTCGATGCAGGTCTACGGCCGGGGGCTGAAGCGGCGCGTCCCTCCCATGATGGACGGGGACCCGCGCCGGATCCGGCTGATGTACTCGCTCCTGTTCACCCTCCCCGGCACGCCCGTGCTGTACTACGGCGAGGAGATCGGGATGGGCGAGAACCTCGAGGCCGAGGGCAGGATGGCGGTGCGCACTCCGATGCAGTGGACGGCGGACGCCAGCGCGGGCTTCTCGACGGCGCCCCCGCACCGCCTGGTCGCCCGGGTCACGGGAGGCGGGTACGGGCCGGAGCATGTGAACGTCGCCGGGCAGCGACGGGACCCCGACTCACTCCTGAGGTTCATCACACTCCTGACCCAGCGGTACCGCGAGTGCCCCGAGCTGGGCTGGGGCCACTATGAGGTCCTTTCGCACCGCACGCCCGCGGTCCTCGCGCACCGGTGCACGTGGGACGACGCGAGCATGCTCGCCGTGCACAACCTGTCGTCGGAAGCCGTGACGGTTTCCCTCGTCCTCGGCGACCCGCCGCTCGGGCCCTCCGGTGAAACGGATCAGGGGTGGCGCGGCGTCGTGCTCGTGGACCTCCTTCCCTCGGGCGACTATCCCGAAGGCGGCATCCCCGTGGCGGACGACGGCGCGGTGACAGTTCCGCTGGCGGGCTACGGCTACGCGTGGCTGCGAATCCAGCACCCGGCGCAGCGGCGCCTGATCTGACCCCGGGCGGTTGACGCAGGTCCCGCGTCAGGGCAGCTGCGCGAGCCGGTCCCGGGCCCGCTGGACCGCCCGGCGCCCCTGCTCCGCGAGCCGGGAGGCGAGCCGTCGGGCGCGGTCGGCGTGGGCATCCTCGCGCTCGGCGGCGGCGAGATCCTCCTCGAGCTCGTCGATGCGGCGGCGGAGCCTGTCCAGCTCGTCCGCGATCTCGTTCCGCCGCGCGGAGGCCGTGTCTGCCTGGGCCTGGGCATCGGCCAGCTCGGCCTCCGACTCCGCCAAGCCCTGCTCCGCGTCGGCGAGGTCCGTCTCTGCCTGCTCCCGCTCGCGGCGCCTGGACTCCTCGGCTTCCCGCTGTTCGGCTTCCCGCTGGGCTGCCTCCTGCTGCGCTCTTTCCCGCGCCCGCGCGTCGGCGTCGGCGTCGGGCCGCCGCGTCCGTGGCGTCTCGGTGCCCTCCGGCTCGGCGCCGCGGGCGGGGCGCTGCCGGGCGCGGCGCTGCTGGGCGGCCGACGGGGCGGCGGGCTCGGGCAGCGCGCCGGGGACCGCGACGGCACCGGCGAGGTCAACCGGTTCGAGGCCGCTGCCCGTCAGCGTCCGCACCAGCAGGCCGCTCCGCACGGCCTCCGCCGCCTGGGGGTCGGCCATCGCCGCATGAAGCGTCTGCTCCATCTCCTCCGCGGCCGCATCGGAGACCTTCACCCCGAGCTCGCCGGCGGCTTCCCGACCGTCGCGCACGACGGCGGCGAGGAGCCTCGAGCGCTCACGGCCCAGCGCGCGCATGGCGGCCGGGTCGAGGTCCGCCTGCGCCTCGCGCAGCGACGCCCCGAGGTCGAGGACCTGGCCCAACTCCTCGCCCCGCCGCCGCGCCAGAACGTTCACCGCCCACGCCGCCGTCGACGGCTTGGGCAGCTTCGCGATCTGCTTGGCGAGGAGGGGCTGGCCCTCGGAGCGTGCCCGCTTGGCCCGGGCGTTCCGCGCTGCGGTGAACTCGGCCAGCGGCAGGGCGTACAGTTCGTGGGCGACGTCGGCCAGGTCCATGGGAGGCATCATAGGGTCAGCGCGCCCATGGACCCGGCCTTCGTCGAGAGGGGACTACGGAGTCGACGTGGCGCTCGGCTTCGACGTCGCGGTCGCGCTCGACGTGCCGGGCTCACCGCCCATGCTGCTGCTGGAGCTGCTGCTCGAGCTGGTGCTCGGGGAACTCGTCGAGGACGAGCTGCTCGAGCTGTTGCCCGAGGACGACGGCGAGGACGACGACGCAGACCCGGTCGAGGACGAGTCGGCCTTCTTCAGGACGTCGTTCACGAGGCCCTCCAGCTCCTTGCGCTCCTGGTCAGCAAGATTCGACCCGCTCTTGGTCGCGACCACCAGCAGGCGGCCCTTGGCGCCGGAGATCTGCATGAGCATGTCCTCATTCTTGCCGTCACGGGTGCTGACGGTGCCGAACGTCTCCGTCGCGTCGGTCTTCGCGTCGAGCTTCTTGCTCGAGACGCTGACCTTGTTGGTGAGGACCTGGACGCTGAAGTTCGCGCACTTGTCCATCTTGCCCTCGATGTCCTTGAGCACCTGGACCGCATCGGGGCCGTCGGAGCCCGACTGCGCGGACACCGTCCGGGGCTGCTTGCTGTACGAGATGGCCACGGCCACCGACCCGCTGTCGACGCTGGTCTTGAGGCCCGCGGTCGCGATGGACTTGCAGTCCGACGGGTCCACGGTGGCGGTGTTCAGGAGGAGGTCGCCGATGCTCTTGCCCTGGGCGACCTGGTCTTGGGAGTAGAGCTTGAGTTCGTTGCCGTCACCGTCCTTGAGGCCCGAGATCATGCTGCGCAGCTCGTTCTCGCTGTACACCTTGTCCGTCTTGGAGGGGCTGGCCGAGGCCGAGGACGCTCCGCCTCCCCCGCCTCCGCCGGTGCATGCCGCCAGCGCGAGTGCCGCCGTCGCAGCAAGTCCAGCCGAGCCGAGTTTCCTGATGTCCATGGTGTCTCCTCTGGTCGCCGTCCTGGTGATGCGGGAGCACTACCCCGAGGTCGAGACCGTGACACCAAGCGCCCCATGGGCAGGGCCGCGCCGCCGATCCGCATCTCCCTTCTTGACCGCCGACGCCGCTGGGCTGAGAGTTGCGCTGTGAGACGTGAGGCCATCAGGGAGTATCTGGCCAGCGCGCTGTGGGCGATGCCGACCGCCGCCGTCGTCCTCGCCCTCATCGCGGGGGCCGGGGTGTCGTCGATCCGGATCGACTCGGCCTCTCCTTTCGCCGTCCTCGTGTTCCAGGGCACGTCCGACGACGCGCGGAGCCTCCTGATCAGCATTGCGAGCACGATCGTCACGGTCATCGCCCTCGTCCTGGGCCTCACCATCGTCGCCCTCCAGCTCGCCTCGACGCAGTTCAGCCCCCGGCTGCTGCGCAGCTTCCTCCGGGACATTCCCAACCAGCTGACGCTCAGCGTCTTCGTCGCGACCTTCGCGTACAGCACCGCGGGCCTCTACACCGTCGGCGTCGCCAGCGGCCAGCGCATCGAGGACTTCCCGCGCATCGCTGTGAGCGGGGCGCTGCTCCTGCTGTTCGTGAGCATGGTCATGCTCGTCTTCTTCGTGCATCATCTCGCTCACTCGATCCAGATAGACCAGGTGATGAAGGGCGTCGAGAGAGGGACCCTGAGAGTGCTCGAGCGGTCGTTCGCCGAGGGAGACCCTGATCTCCGGGTGCCAGAGCCGCCGCGCGGTGCGGTGGCGCTTCCGGCACCGGGGTCGGGATATGTCCAGGCGTTCCACGTCGAGGCGTTCGTCGCAGTCTTGTCGAGGCGCCGACTCACGGCCCGGATCGTTCCCGTGGTGGGCCGCCATGTGGTTGCGGGCACGCCCATCGTGTGGGTATGGGAGGACGACGGCGCGCACCCACCGCTGCAGGAGGCGCTCACTGAGCTGCGGAGGGCGCTCCCACCGATGGTGCGGGTGGGCTACGAACGGACCCTCGAGCAGGACGTCGCCTTCGGTATCCGGCAGCTGGCGGATATCGCCTCCAAGGCGCTCTCGCCCGCCGTCAACGACCCCTACACGGCGAACCAGGCGGTCGACCACTTGGCTACTGTCCTGGCGGCCCTCGCGGAGCGGCAGCATGGCCCGCGAGCAGTGAGCGACGCCCGCGGCGTCGTCAGGCTCTACGTGCCTGCGAGGGATTTCGGCTACCTTCTGGAGCTCGCCCTGGGGCAGGTGCGCCGCTACGGGGCGAATGAGCCGCGCGTCGTCAGGGCCCTCCTGCGGGTCTGCGCCGATGTCGCGGGGTTCGGCGACGAGTCGCATCGGGCCGTGGTCCGGCGCTATGTCGAGACCCTTCTGGACGATGTGCGCCGGATGGTCCCCCAGCCAGCCGACCGCGAGCCCCTGCTCGCGGAGGGAGCAGCCTTGCTGGCGTCCCTCCCCTAGGGCCGTCGACGTCAAAGCCGCCGGCCTGCTGAGGACAGTTCCCAGCAGGCCGGCGGTTCCTCACGCAATCAACTCAGAAGTCCCAGTCCTCGTCTTCGGTGTTCACGGCCTTGCCGATCACGTAGCTCGATCCCGAGCCGGAGAAGAAGTCGTGGTTCTCGTCCGCATTGGGGCTCAGCGCCGAGAGGATGGCGGGGTTCACGTCCGTCACCGACGAGGGGAACATGGCCTCGTAGCCGAGGTTCATGAGGGCCTTGTTGGCGTTGTAGTGGAGGAACTTCTTGACGTCCTCTGACAGGCCCACCGGGTCGTAGAGGTCGTGCGTGTACTGGACCTCGTTCTCGTACAGCTCGAAGAGCAGCTCGAACGTGTAGTCCTTGATCTCCTGGCGCTTCTCCTCGGAGACCTGCTCGAGCCCCTTCTGGAACTTGTAGCCGATGTAGTACCCGTGCACCGCCTCGTCACGGATGATGAGGCGAATGAGGTCGGCCGTGTTCGTCAGCTTGGCCCGCGAGGACCAGTACATGGGCAGGTAGAAGCCCGAGTAGAAGAGGAAGCTCTCAAGCAGGGTCGAGGCGACCTTGCGCTTGAGCGGCTCGTCGCCCCGGTAGTAGTCCATGACGATGTGCGCCTTGCGCTGGAGGTTCTCGTTCTCGACGCTCCAACGGAACGCGTCGTCGATCTCCTTGGTCGAGCACAGTGTCGAGAAGATCGACGAGTAGCTCTTCGCGTGGACCGACTCCATGAATGCGATGTTCGTGTACACCGCCTCCTCGTGCGGCGTGACCGCATCGGGGATGAGCGAGACGGCGCCCACGGTGCCCTGGATCGTGTCGAGCAGCGTGAGTCCCGTGAACACGCGCATCGTGAGCTGCTGCTCCTGCGGGGTCAGGGTGGCCCACGACGGGACGTCGTTGGAGAGCGGCACCTTCTCGGGCAGCCAGAAGTTGTTCACGAGGCGGTTCCACACCTCGACGTCCTTCTCGTCCTGGATCCGGTTCCAGTTGATCGCCTGGACGTGGTCGAGGAGCTTGAGCTTCTCGGGTGTCATCGCTGGTCCTTTCCCGCGAACTGAGGGGTAGCCGTTCCTAGAGCATGCAGCTGACGCAACCCTCCACCTCCGTGCCCTCGAGCGCGAGCTGGCGGATGCGGATGTAGTACAGCGTCTTGATGCCCTTGCGCCACGCGTAGATCTGGGCCTTGTTGATGTCCCGCGTCGTCGCAGTGTCCTTGAAGAACAGCGTGAGCGAGAGGCCCTGGTCGACGTGCTGCGTGGCGGCAGCGTAGGTGTCGATGATCTTCTCGTAGCCGATCTCGTAGGCGTCCTGGTAGTAGTCCAGGTTCTCGTTCGTCAGGTACGGGGCCGGGTAGTAGACGCGGCCGATCTTGCCTTCCTTGCGGATCTCGACCTTGGAAGCGACCGGGTGGATCGACGAGGTCGAGTTGTTGATGTAGCTGATCGAGCCGGTCGGCGGCACCGCCTGGAGGTTCTGGTTGTAGATGCCGTGCTCCATGACCTCGGCCTTGAGCGCGCGCCAGTCATCCTGGGTGGGGATGTGGACGTTGGCGAACAGCTCCTTGACCTTCTCGGTCTGGGGCACCCACTCCTGCTCGGTGTACTTGTCGAAGAACTCGCCCGAGGCGTACTTCGAGTTCTCGAAGCCGCCGAACGCCTGCCCGTGCTCCTTCGCGAGGAGGTTCGAGGCACGCAGGGCGTGGAACAGCACCGTGTAGAAGTAGATGTTCGTGAAGTCCAGGCCCTCCTCGGACCCGTAGTGGACCCGCTCGCGGGCAAGGTAGCCGTGGAGGTTCATCTGGCCGAGGCCGATCGCGTGGGACTTCGCGTTGCCCTCGGCGACCGACGGCACCGACTGGATGTAGCTCATGTCGGACACGGCCGAGAGCGCGCGGATGGCGGTCTCGATCGAGAGGCCGAAGTCCCCGGAGTCCATCGTCTTGGCGATGTTCATCGATCCGAGGTTGCACGAGATGTCCTTGCCGACCGCGGCATAGGTCAGGTCCTCGTTGTACTCGCTCGGGGTGGAGACCTGGAGGATCTCCGAGCACAGGTTGCTCATCGTGACCTTGCCCGCGATGGGGTTGGCCCGGTTCACCGTGTCCTCGAACATGATGTACGGGTAGCCCGACTCGAACTGGATCTCGGCGAGGGTCTGGAAGAACTCGCGCGCGTTGATCTTCGTCTTCTTGATCCGCGCGTCGTCGACCATCTCGTAGTACTTCTCGGTCACCGAGACGTCGGAGAACGGCACCCCGTAGACGCGCTCGACGTCGTACGGCGAGAAGAGGTACATGTCCTCGTTCTTCTTGGCGAGCTCGAACGTGATGTCCGGGATCACGACGCCGAGGGAGAGGGTCTTGATGCGGATCTTCTCGTCCGCGTTCTCGCGCTTGGTGTCGAGGAAGCGGTAGATGTCGGGGTGGTGCGCGTGCAGGTAGACCGCGCCCGCTCCCTGGCGTGCGCCGAGCTGGTTCGCGTACGAGAAGGAGTCCTCGAGGAGCTTCATCACGGGGATGACGCCCGAGGACTGGTTCTCGATCTGCTTGATGGGTGCGCCGTGCTCGCGGATGTTCGTGAGCGAGAGCGCCACCCCGCCGCCGCGCTTGGAGAGCTGGAGAGCGGAGTTGATGCCACGGGCGATCGACTCCATGTTGTCCTCGATGCGCAGCAGGAAGCAGGAGACGAGCTCGCCGCGCTGCTTCTTGCCCGCGTTGAGGAACGTCGGGGTCGCCGGTTGGAAGCGGCCGGCGATGATCTCGTCCACGAGCTGGGTCGCGAGCTTCTCGTCACCGCGGGCAAGGTGCAGGGCAACCATGCAGACCCGGTCCTCGTAGCGCTCGAGGTAGCGCTTCCCGTCGAAGGTCTTGAGCGTGTACGACGTGTAGAACTTGAACGCGCCGAGGAACGTCTCGAACCGGAACTTCTTCTTGTACGCGCGGCTGAAGAGGTCGCGGATGAAGTTCATCGTGTACTGGTCGAGCGTCTCGCGCTCGTAGTAGTCCTTCTTGACCAGGTAGTCGAGCTTCTCGTCGAGGTCGTGGAAGAACACCGTGTTGGTGTTGACGTGGTCCAGGAAGTACTGGCGCGCCGCGTACCGGTCGGCGTCGAACTGGATCTTCCCGTCCTCGCCGTACAGGTTCAGCATCGCGTTGAGCTCGTGGTAGCCCAAGCCCTTGTACTTGGCGGGCAGTTCCTTGGGGTCCACCGCGGCTACTGCGGCGTCTGCGACAGTCGTGTCCAAAATGCGTCCAATCCCTTGGTGACTCGGTCCACGTCCTCGGACGTGCCCATGAGCTCGAATCGGTAGAGGTGGGGAACATGGCACTTGACG
Source organism: Sinomonas sp. B1-1 (assembly GCF_050474465.1). Taxonomy (NCBI): domain Bacteria; kingdom Bacillati; phylum Actinomycetota; class Actinomycetes; order Micrococcales; family Micrococcaceae; genus Sinomonas; species Sinomonas sp. B1-1. The sequence continues at coordinate 519,549 of NZ_JBCHVF010000001.1, forward strand.
GCGACGATGTCGCCCGCAGCGCAGTAGTTGTCCCCGAAGTTCGTGTTGCCCGCGCTGATGACGCCTCGGATGAGGCCCCTGTTCTGCGGATCGTTGAGGAATCTGATGACCTGCTTCGGGACCGAGCCCGCTCCCCCGGTCCCGCCGTACGTGGGCACGACGAGCACGAACGGCTCGGTGGCGCGCAGCGGGCGTTCGTTGGCATGGAGCGGGATCCGCTCGGCATCCAGACCGAGCTTGCGCACGAACCGGTGGGTGTTGCCGGAAGCAGAGGAGAAGTAGATCAGGCGGCTCGCCACGAGGCGGGGCCCGGAGTCCGAGCCCGTCGCCCCGACGCTGGCCGCGTCCACGATGACCTGGGAGGCCATCTCAAGCACCCCCTGGAAGCGAAGCTGATGGCGGCGGCTCAGGCCACCGACGCGGAGGCGCTGCCCTGGGCGAGGGCAGCGATCTTGTCCGGGCGGAACCCGGACCAGTGGTCACCGTCGGCGACGACGACCGGGGCCTGCATGTAGCCCATGGCCTTGAGGCGCGCGAGGGCCTCAGGGTCCTGGGTGACGTCAACGCTCTGGTAGGCGATGCCCTTCTTGTCGAGGGCGCGGTAGGTAGCGTTGCACTGCACGCACGCCGGCTTCGTGTAGACCGTGACGTTCATGGTTCCTTTACCCCTTACGCGAAAGCTCTGCCCGGCCGAGGCGTCCTCTCCGCCGCTGCCGCACCGACGGCTGCCCCTCATCCTGATGGCCGCCCCGGTGCCCTCGATACTACATGTAGTGCACGGCGCCGCCGCGGACCCCAAGATGTTGTCTTACAAGTATGTCATTCTTCGGGCCGTGAGTCCACAGAATCCACACACTTAATGCACCGGGAAGACCCGCGTATTCCCGCGGTTCGGGGCCCCTCATCCACACCCTGTGGACGCGGCGAACGCACAGCGCACTGTGTTGGCGTGTCGTTAATCTCTCGGCGTGTCGTACGCTGGAGCGGCCCACAGGAAGGGAGCGAGCGTGGTCAACCCGGTCCATCTCCAGACCCTCCTGGAGGTCGTCCGCCTCGGAAGCTTCGCCTCGGCCGCCTCGCAGCTCGGGTACACGCCGTCGGCCGTGTCCCAGCAGATGGCGGCGCTCGAGCGGGAGACCGGCGTCGAGCTCTTCCACCGCACGGCCCGCAGCATCGTCCCCACCGAGGCCGCGCTCGTCATGACCCGGCACGCCGCCAAGGTCCTCACGGACATCGACGCGCTGCGCGCCGCAACGGCCCGCGCCGCGGAGGCAGCCGGGCGGGAGCTCCGCCTCGGGATCTTCCCGAGCCTGGCGACCTATGTCCTGCCCGTGGTCCTGCGCAGCGAACGCTGGCGGCGGCTCGGCCTCGACCTCCACGTGTCGGTCGCGGAGCCGGGCCAGACCATCCGGGGACTCCACGACCGCGGCGACCTCGACGTCGTCCTCGTCTACCAGGTGGGGCAGAGCGGGCTGGCATGGCCGCACACGATGGACCGGCTCTGGGTGGGCGACGACCCGTTCCGCGTGGTCCTGCCGGAGTCCTGGGGCATCGCCGAAGGGGTCCAGGTCAGCGCAGACCAGCTCGGCGACATGCCCTGGATCGTCCACCATCCGGGGACGAGCGACGCGACCGTGATCGACCGCCTCTTCGCCAGCTGCGGGCTCCAGCCCCGCGTCGTGGCCTACAGCGACGACTTCAACGCCAGCCTCGGCCTCTCCTCCGCGGGACTCGGCGCGGCGCTCGTGCCCGAGCTGGCCCTGCAGTCGCGGCCGGGCGGGGTGGTCGTGGTCGACGTGCCCGAGATCAGGCTCGCCCGGACGATCTTCGGGCTGCGCCCCGGAGGGGCTACCGACCCGCAGGCACGGATCTTCCTCGACCTCGTCGCCGAAGCGCTCACCGGCCTGGTGCGGCACGCATGACTGCGCCGGGAGGTGGGAGGGCCCGCGGCCGCGCCTTCGTGGGCGTCTCCGGCTGGCGCTACGCACGCTGGCGCGGCGACTTCTACCCCACTGGGCTCCGGCAGCGGGACGAGCTGGCCTACATCGCCGGGCGCATGCCCTCGGCCGAGATCAACGGCTCGTTCTACTCCCTCCAGCGGCCCTCCTCGTACACCGCCTGGCGCGACGCGACCCCCGGGGACTTCGTGTTCGCCGTCAAGGGCGGCCGCTACATCACCCACCTCCTGAAGCTGCAGAAGGCGGAGACCGCGCTGGCGAACTTCTTCGCGTCCGGGGTCCTGGCGCTCGGGGGGAAGATGGGCCCGTTCCTGTGGCAGCTGCCGGAGCGCCTCGCGTTCGACGCCGAGCGCCTGGCCGGGTTCTTCGACCTCCTCCCGCGCACGGTCGCCGAGGCGGCCGAACTCGCCAGGCGGCACGACGAGAAGGTCCCCGAGGACCGGGCCTTCACCGAGGTCCTGGCCGACGGACCGCTGCGGCATGCCCTCGAGCCGCGCCACGAGAGCTTCGGTTCGGAGGCGGCGAGGAGCCTCCTCGAGCAGGCCGGGATCGCGACCGTGGTGGCGGACTCGGCCGGCCGCTTCCCCCAGTTCCGGCACCCGGGCGCTGACTTCCGGTACGTCCGGCTGCACGGCGAGACCGCTCTCTACTACGGCGGGTACTCCGACGAGTCCCTCGACGCGTGGGCCCGCGAGGCCCGGGGATGGATGGACGACGGCCTGGACGTCCACGTCTACTTCGACAACGACGCCGACGGGCGAGCGCCGCACGACGCCGTCGCCCTCCTCGAGCGCCTCGCGTGACGCTGGCCCCATCGGGGGTCCGGGACTATCGTGATGCCATGGAGGCAGTCAGCCAGCATTTCGGCCCCGTAGTCCTCTCCACGTCAGGCAGCCGGGCGGTGCCGGGGACGTTCAGCGTCGAGGGCGCGCGCGTGCCCCTCGAGCTGACGATCTCCGACCACGACCACCTCGACGAGGCGGCCGTGCACAAGGTCGACTACCGCCTCCGCTTCCTCCCGGAGCTGATCGACTCGGTCCGCGAGCGCATCGCCCAGGAGCTCGACGACGACGAGAGCGCCGCGAGCCAGTTCCGCCACTTCCACTGCCAGAACCTCGGCAACGGCTCGGTGAAGAAGGTCTTCGGCGTCGAGGACCCGGCCGAGCTGACGCCCGAGGTCTTCGTCCGGGCCCTGCGGCTCGCGCGGGTCGGGATCTACCCGGGCCAGCCCGAGCGCTACTTCGTCCTGGACCTCACGCTCGGCGAGGGCTTCACGGACGAGATGCTGGTGGCCGCCGCCGATGCGGACGGCGTGGTGGACGACGAGATCCTCTGGGACTGAACGGCGGCCGCTGCGCCGCGCCCAGCGGACGCCCGAGGGGCCCCGGTTCGAGGACGAACCGGGGCCCCTCGCGGTGCTGGCAGCCGCTGCCTCAGACCTTCGCGAGCGCCGCGCGTGCCACCTTGGCGGCCTCGACGAGGTTCTTGAGGGACGCCTCGGTCTCCGCGTAGCCGCGGGTCTTGAGGCCACAGTCCGGGTTGACCCAGAGCTGGCGCGCCGGGACGTGCTTGACCGCGGTCTCGAGCAGCTCCTCGACCTCGGCCTGGCTCGGGACGCGCGGCGAGTGGATGTCGTACACGCCCGGTCCGACGCCGCGGCCGAACCCGTGCGCCTCGAGGTCGTTGACGACCTCCATGCGGGAGCGGGCGGCCTCGATCGAGGTCACATCGGCGTCGAGGCCGTCAATCGCGTCGATGATGACGCCGAACTCCGAGTAGCACAGGTGGGTGTGGACCTGGGTGGCGTCCCGGGCGCCCGCCGTCGCGAGGCGGAACGACTTCACGGACCAGTCGAGGTACGCAGGCTGGTCGGCACGGCGCAGCGGGAGCAGCTCGCGCAGGGCAGGCTCGTCCACCTGGATGATCTTGATCCCGGCGTCCTCGAGGTCGGTGATCTCGTCGCGCAGGGCGAGGGCCACCTGGTTGGCGGTCTCGGCGAGCGGCTGGTCGTCGCGGACGAACGACCACGCGAGGATGGTCACGGGGCCGGTGAGCATGCCCTTGAGCGGCTTCTCGGTGAGCGACTGCGCGTAGGCCGCCCACGGGACGGTGATCGGTGCACCGGTGGAGGCGTCGCCCCACAGGATCGAGGGCCCGGCCGCACGCGAGACGTCGCCCCACAGGATGGACGGGCGGGTGCAGCGCGAGCCATAGGACTGGACCCAGCCGTGGACGGTGACGTCGAAGCCGTCGAGGTTCTCGGCGAAGTACTGGACCATGTCGTTGCGCTCGGGCTCGCCGTGCACGAGGACGTCGAAGCCGAGCTCCTCCTGCAGGTCGACGACGCGCTTGATCTCGTCCTTCATGAGTCGCTCGTACTCGGCCGCGTCGATCGTGCCCCGGTTCAGGCGGGCGCGCGCCCCACGGACCTCGGCGGTCTGCGGGAAGGAGCCGATCGTCGTCGTCGGCAGGGGCGGCAGGTCCAGGACGGCGTCCTGCGCGGCGGCGCGCACGGCATAGTCCGAGCGGGAGAAGTCTGCCGCGGTGAGGGCCCCGGTGCGCTCGCGGACCTCGGGGCGGCGCACGCCCGGTGCCTGGGCGCGGGAGGCGATCACGCGGGTCGCCTCGTCGAGGGCGGCCTGCGCCGAGGCCGGGTCTGCCAGGTAGGCCGCAAGCGTGGCGACCTCGCGGACCTTCTGGTCGGCGAACGCGAGCCAGCTGCGCAGCGCGTCGTCCAGCTGGGTCTCCTCCTCGACGTCGTGCGGGACGTGGAAGGTCGAGGTCGAGGTCGAGACCGCGACGGCGAATCCGTGCTCGGCGCCGGCCGCCCGGAGGGCTTCGAGCTTCGCTGCCGAGGCCGCGAGGTCGTTGCGCCAGATGTTGTGGCCGTCCACGACACCGGCCACGAGCGTCTTGCCTGCGAAGCCGGCCAGCTCGGCGTCGGACGGGAGGGCACCCTTGAAGAGGTCCAGGGCCACAGCCTCGACACCGGTGGCCGCGACGGCTGCGGACTGGGCCCCGAGGCCCCCGTACGGGGCGGACAGCAGGATCTGCGGACGGGCGGCGGGGGCGGTCAGCGCGGCGTAGGCGCGCTCGACGGCGTCGCTCACCTCGAGCGCGGGGGTGTCGAGGTCTGCCACGAGCGCCGGCTCGTCGAGCTGGACCCACTCGGCGCCGGCGGCGGCGAGCTTCTCCAGGAGCTCGGCGTACACGGGCAGGACATCTTCGAGGCGGGACAGCGGCGCGAAGTCCGCGGGGGCGTCGTCGGAGGCCTTGGACAGGAGCAGGAACGTGACCGGGCCCACGAGGTACGGGCGCGTCAGGGTGCCCTGGGCCTTGGCGAACGCGAAGTCCTCGACGACGCGCTCCGAGGAGAGCGAGAAGGACGTCTCGGGGCCGATCTCCGGGACGAGGTAGTGGTAGTTCGAATCGAACCACTTCGTCATCTCGAGGGGCTGCTGCTCCGCGTTCCCACGGGCCAGCGTGAAGTAGGCATCGAGGCCGAGGGTCCCGTCGGCGTCGTGCAGCGCCCCGAAGCGGGCGGGCACCGCGCCGAGCGCGACCGCGGTGTCGAGCACCTGGTCGTAGAGGGAGAAGGTGCCGGGGACCGAGGAGCGCTCGGTGAGGCCGAGCCCGGTGAGCCGGGCCAGGGTCGCGGCCTGGATCTGCTCGGCGGCGGCCTGAAGCTCGGCGGCGGTGCAGGCGCCGGCCCAGTAGGCCTCGACGGCCTTCTTCAGCTCGCGCCGGCGGCCGATGCGGGGGTAGCCGAGGATGGTCGCCGACGGGAAGGAGGGCGCGGCGGAGGAAGGGTTCTGTGCAGTCATGGGAAGTCCTTGTGTTCAGGCGAAGTGTGCGGGAGGAACGGAATCAGTGCGCGGCCCGGCGCCGGGCAGCCAGGGAGGGCCGGCTGGGGCGCGGGAGGCTGAGCCTCGCGAGGACCTCGAGCGAGGCCTCGTGCTCGTTGAAGGTGTAGAGGTGCAGGCCCGGGGCGCCCGCCTCGAGTGCGGCCTCGGCGAGTGCGACGCTCGCCTCGATGCCGATGCGGCGCGCGGCAGCCTCGTCGTCGCCAGCAGAGCGGAGGCGGTCGACGAGCGACGCGTCGGGGAGCACCCCGGACAGGCTCGCGAGCTTCTCGATCCGGCGGACGCTCGTGAGCGGCATGATGCCGGGGATGACCGGGATCGTCACGCCCGCCCGGCGCGCCCGGTGCAGGAGCGAGGCGTACTGGTCCGTGTGGAAGAAGACCTGCGTGATCGCGAAGTCGGCCCCCGAACGCTGCTTGGCCAGGAGCACCTCGATGTCGTGGGCCTCGCTCGGCGATTCAGGGTGCTTGGTGGGGTAGGCGGCCACGCCGATTGCGACCTTGCCGGCGGCGAACTGCGCGGATCGCCGCAGCTCGACCCGGCGGATGAGCTCGATGAGGTCCTGGGCGTAGCGCAGCGCGCCGTGAGGCAGCACGCCGTCGCGGGGCGTGTCCCCGCGCAGGGCGAGGATGCCGCGGACGCCGCGGTCGAGGAGCTCGTTGACCACGGTGCTCAGCTCGGCCGGACTGCCGCCGACGCAGGTGAGGTGCGCGAGCGGCCGCAGGGTCGTCTCGAGCTGCAGGCGGTCGACGAGGTCCAGCGCAGTGTCGTGGTTCGAGCCGCTCGCCCCGTACGTGACCGAGACGTAGTCCGGGTCGGTGGCCTCGAGCTCGCGGATGGTCTTCCACAGGGTGTCGGAAGCGGCCGGGCTCCTGGGCGGGAACAGCTCGTAGGAGAGGGCCACAGGGGCTGGTGCGGCGATGGATGTGGGGGCGTCGATGAGGGTTGGCGGAGACATTTGCGTCCTTTGGCGGTCCAGTCCGTCCCTGCGAAGCGGCATGCGCGTTGCAGGGCAGAGGTGTCTTCAGGAACGCAGGGTGCACTGCCCGTGGGGCGCCGCCGCGGCTGGCGCCCGGCATGGAGGGCAGTTTCCCTGCGGCAAATGTCAGGCCCACACGGAGGCACCCACATCCCCGGGACCGGGGATCGCTGACACGTTGCAGAGGCAACTTGGGTACGAGCCTAGGAAGCGGAGCCGGTTCGCTTCAAGGAGATTCCGCAATGTGTCAGACCGTGACGGCATGTGACGCCGGGCTCACCACGGGCGGTCGACGGGCGCGGCCGGCGGGTTCTGCAGGTAGTCCCGGCGCTGGTCGCCCTCGGAGCGCTCCTGCTGGCCAGCCTCCGAGGAGCGCTCTAGCGCGTCCACCCGACCGTCCTGGGCCTGCTGCTCCGGGGTGCGGGGCGGTGCGGCACTGGGCTGGGACTGCGGCGGCGTCCCCTGCCCCGGCTGCTGGCCCTGGTTCCCGCTGGCCTGCTCCTCGGCGCGCTTGCGCTCGAGGCGGTCGCGGGCCTCGCCGAGCCGGTCCCCCTGCTGCTGCTGGTTCTGTGGGCTGTCAGGTTCGAAGCAGCCCTCGGGGGCCTGCTTGATGACCGTCGCGGCGTCGGCATACAGCCGGTCGGCCGACGCCGCGTCCCCGCCGTCGCGCGCGGCGTCGCCGAGCTTCTCCGTGGCCAGGATGAGGTTCACGCGGATCGTGCATTCGTCGTCGCTGCCGGTGCGGCGCAGGGCCTCCTCGAACGCGGAACGCGCCCCGGCGAAGTCCCCCGCGAGGGCGAGGGCGTCACCGCGCGCGAAGTGGGACTTGTGGGTCTCCACGACGTCTGCCGTGCCCATCCAGTCAGCGGCCCCGGAGACGCGTGGGCCGTCCTTCGCGTCGTAGGCCCAGATCGCCTGCTGCGCGGCGGCGGACATCGTCAGGAGCTTGGCCGCGACCACGAGGGCGAGGAGCACGAAGGGGAATCCCCAGGAGAGCAGGCGCGCGCGGCGGCGGAGCCGGGCCGCGCGGGCGCCGTCGGTCTCCGGTGGCTGCGCTCCCCTGGTTCCGCTTTGTCCGGGCGCCGGGGCCTTCCGTCTCCGGTCCAGGAGTGTCATGGCTTCTCCCTCCGCCGCGGCCTGAGCTCTGCGAGCGCGGCGCCCGACCGGACCACTTCGGCCAGGACGAGGGCGAATCCCACGAGGGCGAAGGCCCAGTACAGCTCAAAGCGGCCGAACAGGCCGGATTCCTCGCTCGCCTTGAGCGCACCGGGCTGCGCCTCGACGAGCGCGGCGTCCACCGCATCCCCGGGCGCGCGGTGCACGTACGGGACGCCGAGCTGGCCCGCGATGGCGCGCAGCGCGCCCTCGTCGATCCTGCTGAGCGCGTCGGCCCCCGTGGTGGGGTCCTTGATGTAGCCGGTGTTCTCGCTCTCGCGCGGCGAGTTCTCCAGCATCCGTCCGCCGGACTCCGTCCCGTAGCCCAGGACGGCGCCGCCGCTGATGAGGCTGCGGTCGATCCCGAAGGGGGCCGCGGGCTGTGGGCTCGTCTGTTCGCCGTCCCCGAGGTAGAACACGATGCGCGCCCGCTCGGGCGAGTCGTGGGCTGAGGCCTCGAGGCGGGCTTTGAGCACGTCCGCTCCGGCGGAGATGCTCGAGCCCTTCGAGTACAGGTAGTAGGCCGGGCGCATGACGTCGGCCGTCGCCTCGAGCGCGGCGGTGTCGGTGGTGAGGGGCATCCGGACCGCACCCTTCGTGTCGAACGTGAGGACGGCGAACTTGGCGCCTGCGAGCCGGTCGGCGATCGCCTCCATGTCCGCCCGCACGCCGTCGAGGCGCGGCCTGCCGCCGTAGTCCTCGGCGGAGGCGCTCGTGGTGAGGTCGACGACGAAGAACACGTTGAGGTCGTTGACGGCGCCCTGTGCCTCGGCCCCGGGGATGCCGGGGCGCCAGGCGGCAGCCACGAGGCACACGGCGAGGAGGCTGCGCAGCACCCACGGGGTCCGCGGGCGGCCGGACCGGACGGCCCGGAACGCCGCCCAGCCCACGAGGCCGAGGATGATCAGGCTCAGGGCCAGGGCCGCCCACCACGGCACCACGGGGAGCACGGTCATGAGCGGACCCTCCAGAGCCCGAGCGCGAGGACGGCGCCCGAGGCGAGGGCGATGCCGAGGGGCACGTCGGGGCGGTCCGCGACCAGGCCCTGGGCGGAGCCGCGGGTCGCGGTGGCCTCGCTCGCCTGGATCTGTCCGATGATGGTGCGCGCCGCCGTCGCGCTGCGGAGCGGGAAGTAGGCTCCTCCGGTCGACTCGGCGGAGTCGCGCAGCTGGCGTGCCTCCGTCTCGGCGATCCCGCCGCCGAAGTCCGCGGGATTGAGCGCGAAGACGCGCACGGCCTTCTCCTTCGCGAGGTCCGTGGCCTGCGCGAGGGTGAAGATCGGCTTGCCGGCAAGGTAGTTGTCCGTGGAGAAGATCACCGAACGGGAGCGCTTCTCAGTCGCCAGCTTCGGGAAGTCCTGGACGCACGAGGCCAGGCCGTCGCCGATGAGGGAGGTCCCCCGCCCCTGCCACGTCCCCTCGAAGAAGGCCGGGTCGGAGCTGCGCCGGTCGAACGCGGCGCGGGCGCGCTGGAGCTGCTCCTCGATGTACGAGTAGTCGTCGGTGAGCGGGAAGACCTGCACGCCGCTGCCGTCGAAGATCGTCATGCCGATCCGTTCCCCGCGGAAGTCCCTGACCATGCCGGCGAACACGTCCACGATGGCCGAGTCGGCGCGGCTCATGGACCCCGAGGTGTCGAGGCACAGGATGATGTCCCGGCTGCGCTCCTCGGGCCGCTGCGAGGACGTCAGCACCGGGCGGGCGGCAGCGAAGAGGAGCGCGCCCGCGAGGACCAGGGCGGCGAGGACGACGGCGGCGAGCCAGAACCGCTGCCTCCTCACCAGGCGCTGGTAGCTGGGCAGCGAGGCGAGCCGGTCGCCGTGGGCGACCGGCACGGCGTCGTCCGTGCCACGGCGGCGGCGCAGCGCGACGACGACGGCGCCCACGATCGCGAGCGCCCCTGGGACCAGGAGCCAGCCGGCCATCAGCTCCATTGGCCCACCACCGTCCGCGCGGCCTCGATCGAGGCCCGGGCGTCCGCCTCGCCGTCCCGGGAGAACTCGCCGGGGTAGAAGTGCTCGACGGCGGCGGCGACCGCGGGCGTGGACTGCTCGCGGAGCTCGTCGAGGGTCATGCGGGAGGCCCGGATCCCGGTGACCTCCTGCACGAAGCCGCGCACGATCCGGGACATCTCCTGGGCGGCGGTCCGGGGGCCGATCTCTCCGAGGTCGAGGAGGGCGGCGATCTGGTCGATCTCCCCGAGGTACCTGCGCCGCAGGCCCACGGGCGCGTGGAAGCGCGGGATCGGGACGTCGCGGCCGAGCCGCGGCGCGCGCGTGCTCGAGACCGCGTACCACACCCACGCGAGGGCGGCCGCGACGAGGGCGAGTCCGAGGAAGAGCCAGAACCCGGAGTAGCCCAGCGGCCCGTAGAAGCCCGGATCAGCGCCCACGGCGGTGCCTCTCGAGCAGCCGGAAGATCGCGGGCAGGACCCCGTCGACCGAGTCGACGTGGCCCTCGACGATTCCCAGGCGGGTCAGGAGCGCCTCGCGGCGGCCGTTCCGCTCCTCCACGAGCCGGCGGTAGTCGGCCAGGACGTCCCCGGCGTCGGCCAGCAGGCTCAGGAGCACTCCCCCATCCGCCACGTCGTAGCTGCGGCGGGGGGCGTCCGGTCCCGCGAGCTCGGCGTCCCGGACCGTGAGCCAGAGGATCTCGTGCTGCGCGGCGAGGCGCCTGATGAGGGCCTCGTCCTCGTCGTCGAGTGCGGCCTCGTCCGCGACGACGACGAGCAGGGTCCGCTGCGCTACCGTCCGGGCGACGTGGGCGAGCTGCGCGGTCAGGTCGCTGCGGCCGCCGTCGGGCGCGACCGCTCCGTCGACCCGGCGCAGGAGGACTTCGAGGTGGGCCTCGCCGCCGCGGGGCGGAAGGCTCGAGGAGGATTCCGCGTCCCCCGAGACGAGCGCGATGCGGTCGCCGTGCCGGTGGGCCAGGTAGCCCAGCACCCCCAGCGCCATGACGGCGACGTCCTTCTTCGCGTCCCCGCCGCGGGAGACGGCGGCCATGTTGCGGCCTGTGTCGGCGACGAGGAGGACGGTCTGCCGCCGCACGGCGGCATAGCGCTTGACGAGCGGCGACCCGTAGCGCGCCGAGGCCTTCCAGTCGATGTCGCGCACCTCGTCCCCGGCGGTGTAGGCCCGCAGGTCGTCGAAGTCGAGGCTCCTGCCGCGGAACACCGAGCCGTACTCGCCGTCGAGCATGGTCCGGGCCCTGCGGTGGGCCACGATGAACATGCGCGACTTGACCTTTGCGACGAGGCTCGTGGTCATGGCGTTCCTAGGGGGTCTGGACAGCGGCGACGATCGCGTCCACGACGGTCTCGACGGGGACCTGCTCGGCGACCGCCTCGAAGCCGAGGATGATGCGGTGCCGCAGGACCCTGTGCGCGAGGGACTTGACGTCCTCCGGCACCACGTAGTCCCGGCCCGCGAGCAGCGCCGCGGCGCGCGCGGCGGCGCTGAAGGCGATCGAGGCCCGCGGGCTGGCCCCGAACTCGATGAACCGCGCGAGGCGGGGCTCGATGTAGGTCTCGGCGTGACGGGTCACGTAGGCGAGTCCGACGATGTAGCGGGTGATGGCCGGGTCCAGGTACACCCGGCGGGCGGCGTCCTGGAGGGCGCGCACGTCCTCGAGCGTGGCCGCGGGTGCAACAGCCCGTCCCGGGGCGTAGACCCCGCGGTCCATCCGGTGCAGGACCTCGGCCTCCTGCTCGGGGCTCGGGTAGTCCAGGACGTCCTTGAGCATGAACCGGTCCATCTGGGCCTCGGGCAGGCGGTAGGTGCCCTCGTGCTCGATCGGGTTCTGGGTCGCCAGGACGAGGAACGGCTCGGGGAGGCGGTGCACCTGGCCGCCGATGCTGGTCTGCCGCTCCTGCATCGCCTCGAGCATGGCGCTCTGGGTCTTGGCGCTCGAGCGGTTGATCTCATCGAGCAGCACGATGTTCGCGTGGACGGGTCCGAGCTGGGTCGTGAAGCTCGCGTCCCGGGCGTCGTAGACCTGCGTTCCGACGATGTCGCTGGGCAGGAGGTCCGGGGTGCACTGGATCCGGCTGAAGGATGCCTGCACGGACTCGGCGAGGGTGGCTGCGGCGGTGGTCTTGGCGAGGCCGGGGACGGACTCGAGGAGGACATGGCCTCCCGTGAGCAGGCCGATGAGCAGGGTCTCCCGCAGCCGTTCCTGCCCCACGACCTTGGCCTCGAACTGGGCCGTCACGGCGGCGATCACCTCGGCAGAGCGCGCGAGCTCATCCGCGGCGAGCGGCGCATTCGCCTCGGCGGTGTCGGCAGAAGTCGGCACAGATTCCCCCTCGAGTGCACGGTGGGAGGGCCCGTGCGCGGAGCTCGCGGCCCTCGTGCGTTCCATGCTACCCGCCCAGAAGGAGGCGTTCAGCGCGCGGGGCGAGGGCCCTCTCGAGGACGAGGCATGCGGCGCCGACCGCGCCGACGTCGTCGCCGAGGCCGGTCCCCATCAGCTCCACCCGATAGATCCCCCGCGTGGCGAGGAGCTCGTTGACCATGTCGGGCATGACGGAGAGGCAGAAGTCCGCGACCGGTTCCCAGAACGGGCCGCCGAACACCATGCGCTCGACGTCGAGCATGTTGCCCACCACCGCCGCCGCCCAGGCGAGGTTCCGTGCGGCGGCACGGAGGATCTCCACGGCCCGCTCGTCCCCGGCGTTGACGAGCTCGCACAGTCGTGCGAAGGCCTTCTGGAAGTCGGGTGCCGTGGGGTCCTGCGGGAGCGGCGGCAGGACCCCCGCGTCGATGGCCTCGCCGACGATGCGGACGGGTTCGAGCACGGTTGCGATCGTCCCGCGCATGCCGCAGCCGTCGAAGCAGGGGGGACCGTCGGGGTCCACGATGATGTGCCCGATCTCGCCGACGTTGCCCGAGCTGCCCCGGTAGATCTCGCCGTTGAGGGCCAGGCCGCAGCCCAGGCCCGTGCCGAGGTAGAAGAACGCGAACGTCTCGGATCCACCGGGGCCGCCGGCCCAGATCTCGGCGACTGCTGCGCTCGTGACGTCCTTGTCCATGGTTGTCTCGATGCCGGTGGCCTCCTGGACCATCTCCTGGAGCGGGACGTCGACCCAGCCGCGCAGGAGCGGCGGTCCGACCACGGCGCCCCGGTCCAGGTCGATGGGCCCGGGGGCGGCGACGCCGATGCCGCCGACGAGCGCGCGCGGCACGCCCGAGGTCGTGATGAGCCGCCCGACGCACTCCGCGATCGCCTCGACGATCTCCTCGGGCTCGTGCGAGCGGGGTGTCAGGAAGGTCTCCTTGGCGACGATGGCGCCGACGAGGTCGAGGAGGACGAGCGTGATGATGCTCGGGTCAAGGTGGACCCCGACGGCATACATGCCCTGGGGGTTGAGCCGCAGGATGGTCCGCGGCTTCCCCGGGCCGCTGCCCTCCTTGCCTGCCTCGAAGATGAGGCCCTGGTCCAGGAGGCGGCGGGAGATGTTCGAGATGGTCTGCGGCGACAGGCCCACGATCTGGGCGAGTTCCACACGGCTGAGCCCTGACTCCGAGCGGCGGATGGCATCGACGATCACCGTGAGGTTGAAGTCCCCCATCCGCGGCAGGTTCGTCCCCCGGCGGGCAGCGGGCTGACGTGGCTCCGTCACTGGGTCCTCTCTGCAGTTCAGGGCGTGTCTAGAAGTACGTTACCCCGTGCGGCACGCAGGAGGGCACAAGGACTCTGGCGTGCGCTCAGCCGCGCCGCACCGACCTGGTGACCGTGAACTTCCTGTTCCGCCCCATGACCTCGGTGGGTCCGACCTGCGCCTGCAGCGCGCGGCGGTAGTCCAGGTGGGTGTTGAACACGCACCAGAGCTCCCCGCCGGGCCGCAGCAGCCTGACCGCGGCCGCGATGAGCTTGAGCCCCGCCCCCGCGTGGACGCTGGCACCGAGGTGGAAGGGCGGGTTGAGGAGCACGACGTCGGCGCTCGCCTCGCCCAGCTGCGCCGCGGCGTCGTCGTGCTCGACGGCGACCCTGCCGGCGAGCGCGTTGGCCTCCATCGTCGCGCGCGCGGAGCGGACGGCCGCCGCGGACCTGTCGGTGGCCACCACCTCGGCCGACGGGTGACGGAGCGCGTAGGCCGCCGCGAGCGCCCCGGTGCCGCAGCCGAGGTCGACGGCCCGCCCCGACGGCATGCGGTCCACGAAGCCGAGGAGGAAGCGCGTGCCGATGTCGATCCGTGGCCCCGCGAACGCGGCGCCGTGCGCGCAGACGGTGAGGCCCACGTCGTCGTGCGCCGCGCAGACCGGGAAGGGCGGCCGGTCGGGCACGGTCAGGGGCCCCGACGCGGTGAGGAGCCGGGACTTCTGCGCGGCGAGGCCTGCGGAGACCTCGGCGAAATGACTGCGGAGCACGTCGTTCATGGCCAGGCTCATGTGCTTGATCCGCCCGCCGGCGATGAACGTCACGTCCGGCGCCGACCAGCGGGCGACGGCGTCGGCCGCCTCGTCGAGCTCGGCGAGGCCGCGGGGAAGCTGGGCGAGGACGAGCCGTGCGCCGGACAGCAGCGACGGGCCGAGTTCGCAGGGCACGAAGGTCCCGGAGAGCCCGAGCGCCTCGGCATTGCGGGCGAGGGCGGCGCGGCCGGTCACGAGGTCCTGGTGGACGCGCAGGCCGCGGAGGCCAGCGGCGGCGAGCTGGAGGGTCAGCGCGCCGTACGCGTCCCCCAGGACGGCGACGTCGCCGCCGTCGAGCCCGCGTGCGGCCGCCTCGCCGAGCCCGCGCGCCGCGAGGAGCCTGTCCGTCGCGTCGTAGGCCTGGAGGTTCTCCGCTTCGACGTCGGGGAAGCGCCGGAGCGCCTCGAAGGGGAAGGGCGCCGGGGCGGGGTGGTCGTGCACCCGTCCACCCTATCGGCGGGCGAGCCACCTGAGCGCGGCGGAGGCGGCCCGGTAGCCGCCCATGCCGTGGGTTCCGGCACCGGGCGGGGTCGAGGCGGAGCAGAGGTACACGCCCGGCACGCCGGTGGCGTAGGGGTCGGGCGTGACGCGTGGCCGGGCGAGGAGCTGCAGCCCTGTGTTGGCACCGGCGCCGATGTCGCCGCCCACGTAGTTCGCGTTGTGGGCCTCGAGTGCGGCCGGCCCGCGGACCGCCGTGGCCCGGACCGTGCGGCGGAAGCCCGGCGCGAAGCGCTCGATCTGGCCGACGAGGGCCTCGGTGGCGTCGCCGGCGAAGGCGTGCGGCACGTGGGCGTAGGCCCACACGGGGTGGACGCCGTCCCTCGAGCGTCCCGGATCGGCGAGGTACTGCTGGCCGACGAGGACGAAGGGGCGCGCGGGCAGGCGGCCGCGGGCCGTCTCGGCCTCCGCTCCGGCGATCTCCTCGAGCGTCCCCCCGACATGGACTGTTCCGGCCCGGCGTGCGAGCTCGGACGCCCAGGGGATGCCGCCCTCCACGGCGAAGTCCACCCGGTAGGCGGCGGGGCCGTGGCGGAAGCGGCGGTAGCTGGCGGCGACCCGCGGCGGAAGGCGGTCTCCCAGGATCCTCGCGGCAGCGGACGGGGTGACGTCGAGCAGGACCACGTCGGCGCCGTCGAGCTCGCGGACGTCCTCGACCCGCCGGCCCGTCTCGATGGAGCCGCCGAAGC
The DNA here is from genome assembly GCF_050474465.1 of Sinomonas sp. B1-1. NCBI lineage: Bacteria > Bacillati > Actinomycetota > Actinomycetes > Micrococcales > Micrococcaceae > Sinomonas > Sinomonas sp. B1-1. Next base: position 535,100 of record NZ_JBCHVF010000001.1, read on the forward strand.
GGGCGAGCCGGGCGGCCAGGGCCGCCGTGATCGCGCCGGAGCCGCCCTCGGCCACGGGCCACCCCACCGTGTGGGCCGCTGCGGCGAGGACGATCGCGACCGAGCTCGTGAACGGGGAGTCGAGCGGCGCGAAGGCGTGCGCCGCGATCCCGCCGAACAGCGCACGGGCCTCGTCGGTCCGCCAGCGGCGAGCGGACAGGGTCGCGGGGAGGACCGCGTCGAGGCCGAACCGCGCGAGCGCGAACGGGTGCCGGGGAACGGCGACGAGGGGGCCCAGGATGTCCTCGACGAGGGTGCCGAAGCTCCGGGAGGCACGGCCGATCAGCCTGTCCCAGGCGGGACCGTCGGGCCCGAGGCCGGCGGCGGTGCGCGCCTCGTCCCGCCAGAGGGCTGCCGCGCGGCCGCCGTCCAGCGGGTGGACGAGCTGGACGTCGGGCTGGCGCCACCGCAGGCCGTGCTCTTCGAGCCCGAGGCCCGAGAGGTAGGGCGAGGCCGCGGCGAACGGGTGGAACGCGGAGCACTCGTCGACGAGGAGTCCCGGCAGGTCCTCGACCGACGAGCGGCATCCTCCCCCGATGGTGGGCTCGGCCTCGAGCACACGCACGTCCAGTCCGTGCATGGCAAGGTGCACGGCCCCTGCGAGCCCATTGGGCCCGCTCCCGACCACGACAGCGCTGCTCACCCCTCCATCCTCGCACCAGCATCGGCGCCACTGGCGCGGGGCGCGGCCCTGGACCATGATTCCGGCATGGGCAGAACCGAGGCGCGGCGCACGACGGCGCGCGCCCGCCTGCCCTCGTGGGTCCCGGTCGCGCCGTGGGTCACGGGCTACCGGATCGCGTGGCTGCGCAGCGACGCCGTGGCGGGGGCGGCCCTGTTCGGGCTGCTCATCCCCTCCGGCATGGCGTATGCGCAGGCCGCCGGGCTCCCGCCGGCCACCGGCCTGTACGCGACGATCGTGCCGATGATCGTGTACGCGGCCATCGGGCCGAGCCGCGTGCTCGTGCTCGCGCCCGATTCGTCCCTGGCTCCGCTCATCGCCGCGGCCGTGCTGCCCCTTGCTGCGGGCAGCGAGGCACGCGCCGTCGCGCTCGCCGGCCTGCTCGCGATCCTCATGGGGCTGGTCATGGCCGCGGGAGCCGCACTGCGGCTCGGTGCCGTCACGCACCTGCTCTCGCGGCCCATCCGGCTCGGCTACCTCGGCGGCCTCGCCCTCGTCGTGGTGGCCTCCCAGCTGCCCGTGCTCCTCGGCGTGGAGGCCAAGGGGGACACGCCCTGGCAGAAGCTGGCCGCCACGGTGGGGGTCCTCGGCGAGACGAACCTCGCCGCCCTCGCACTCGGCGGCGGCGCCCTGGGCCTCATCGGCGCTGTGCGGGCCGTCGGGTGGAAGCTCGCGGGCGTGCTCCCCGCCGTCGTGCTCTCGGCGCTGGTCACGTGGGCGGCCGGCGTCGGGGAGCGTGTCCAGGTTGCCGGCGCGCTCCCCCGCGGGCTGCCAGCGCCCGCGCTCGGCGGGATCACCCTCGCTGACGCGGTGCCGCTGCTGCTGCCCGCGGCGGGGATAGCACTCATGGCGTTCGCGGACACGGGCGTGCTCTCGCAGAGTCTGGCCCGGCAGCAGGGCCAGTCCGTGTCCGGGAACCGCGAGATGGCCGCGGTGGGGATCGCGAACGCATCGGCGGGGCTGTTCGGCGGGTTCCCGATCTCCGGCAGCGGGTCCCGGACCCCGGTGGCCGTGGCGGCGGGGGCCAGGAGCCAGCTCGCAGGGGTCTTCGCCTCGCTGCTCGTCGTGGCCTTCATGCTCGCCGCGCCGGAGGCCACCGCGTACCTGCCCACGGCGACCCTCGCCGCCGTCGTGATCGCCGCGGTCATCGGGCTCGTCGACGGGCCGGCGATCGTCCGGCTCGCGCGGATGAGCCTGACGGAGACGGCGCTCATGGCCGCCGCCTTCGTGGGCGTGACGACGCTGGGCGTGCTTCCCGGGATCCTCGTCGCGGTGGGCCTGGCCCTGCTCGAGTTCGTGCGTCGGGCCTGGTCGCCGTACCGTGCCGAGCTCGGGGACCTCGAGGACGTGCCGGGCTACCACGACCTCTCGCGCCACCCGGAGGGCGTCCGCGTGCCCGGCCTCGTGATCGCCCGCTTCGATGCACCGCTGTTCTTCGCCAACGGCGCGGTCTTCACCGGGTTCGTGCGCTCCCTCGTCGAACGGGCCGACCGCGACATCCGGCACGTCGTCATTGCGGCCGAGCCGATCACGGGGATCGACACCACGGCGCTCGACGAGCTCGTGGACCTCGACGAGTGGCTCGACGGGCGCGGGATCGAGCTCGTGTTCGCCGAGCTCAAGGGACCGGTCAAGGACCGGCTCCTGAAGTTCGGCACGCGGGCGCGCTTCGGGCCCGGCCACTTCTATCCGACGGTGAGCGCCGCCGTCCGCGCCCTCCGCGGGGACCGCGAGGAGCGGAACCATCACGACGGGCGCGAGGACGGGGACGGGCGCAGCCAGAGCCGCGCGCCCGACGCCGGCGGCGAGCCGCCGGAGGACGGCTCGCCTTCCCGCAGTGGTCCTCCTAAGGGGTGATGACCGTGAAGACGGCGTCGGTCCTGTTGGCGGTGTTCGCGTCGTTGGCGCGGACGGAGAGGGATGCGAAGGACGAGCCGAGCGCAGCCAGACCCTGGTAGTCGCCGGTGAAGAAGCCCTCCGCATTCGGCGCCGTCGTCATGTCGAACGGGCCATACACGTGGGTTTCATTCGCGAACGCTGCCCCGCCCGGCGCGGACGAGGTGAACCAGTAGTCCGTGGGAAGCGTGGTCGTGTTTCCGGCTGACAGGCTGCGGAAGTCGTAGTACGTGACTCCGACCGCGCCGTTGGCAACGCGGACGCTCGGGGTGAACGCCGGCACGCCGTGCGGAGCGCTGACCCGGGCGGGCGCGCTCCAGCTGGCGCCACCGTCGTCTGAGGCGGAGAGGGCGACCTCGTCATAGCGTCCGCCGTTGAACCGGGAGTCCTGCCACACGACATACAGCCGGCCCGTGGCCGGGTCAATGGCCGGTTCCGGGATGATGTCCCCGGTGCGGACGTCGGCACCGGTGTTGGGGTCGCGAACGCCCACCGAATTGAGCGACGAGACGATGCGGGGGGCCGTCCAGGTGGCCCCGCCGTCCACCGACTTGGTGAAGGCGACGTTGAGCCCGTGCAGCTGGTCGGCGCCGTTCGGGCCCGTGTTCAGGATCAGGTCGAAGAAGTTGAACAGCGTGCCGGTGCGCGGGTCCACCACGATCTGGTTTCCGATGGTCTGCTGCCGGTTCGCCGTCGGCACGATCACGGTGGGCGCGCTCCAGGTCGCGCCGCCGTCGGTCGTCTTGGAGAACAGGGTCGGCCCCGTGAACGCGAAGGCGTGGGCCACCGCGCGCGGGTTGCCGTTCGGAGACTCAAGCCGGTCCCAGACGGCGTAGGCCGTGCCGGCGTGGACCGGATCCGCGGTCACAGACTCCTTGTCGTTGAAGAACTTCGGCGATCCGAGGTCCTCGATGAGGGTCTTGGGCGCTGTCCACGTCGCACCGCCGTCGGTCGAGGTCGTGGCAAGGACGGCGTTGTCGAAGCCAACCCCCTGGAACGAGATCGACACCGAGTACGCGGTGCCGTCGGGCCCGAACGAAACCCACGGGTCGGATGCCCTGTCGTAGCGGCTCGGTCCGCCCGCGGCGCACGCGCTGAACGGCTGGGCGGTCTCCCGCCAGGTCTTGCCGCCGTTCGTCGAGTAGCCCGCCACGAGGCCGCGCGAGCCGCCGTCGGACCAGCGGTCCTGCTGCCACACCCCGACGATGTTCTTCGAGTCGTTCGGATTGACGGCGACCCAGGGCTCGACCTCGGCGTCGGGATAGAGCATGGCATCCGGGGCCGCGCTGGAGGTGCAGCGGGCGAAGGGGGTGGGCCCGCTCGCCGTCGTGAGCGGGCTGAGGGTCGCCGCGTAGGCGCCCGGCATGGTGAGGATGAGCGCGCCCGGGAGCATGGTGAGCAGCGCGGCGCGGCGGAGGCCTCTGACAATCATGGCGTTCTCCTTCGGGTGGATCATGTGCTGCGGGTGCGCGGACGGAAGGTGTGGGACTCATCGGCGGCGGGGGCGGCGTCTAGGGTCTGATGCGGTCGGGGAACGTCCAGCTCTCGAGGTCGCCGAGCGGCTCGGCCTCGAAGGCGGGGAGCCCCGCGGCGGCGACGGCATCGGCGAACGTGCGGCTGGTGCTGAACCGTTCGAACACGTCGCGGCTCGGGCACGCGTCCAGCACCGTGATCCCGTCCGCGTCCGTGAGGCAGAGGTGCAGCGTGATCTGGTCCGGCGGGAGCGTGGCGAGCAGCCTCTTGTGGCCCGCGACGAGCTCCGGGACCGATCCCCTGAACCTGTATCGTCCGACGAACATCGGTGCTCCTTTCCCTCAGGCCCCGGGGATCCGGGGGTGCACATGGGCCCAGGGCCGGGCCGCCTCGAGCTGGGCCGCGAGGGCCATGAGGCGTGCGTCGTCGCCGGGGCGCCCGAGGAACGCGACCGCGAGCGGCAGGCCGTCGGAGTCGAAGCCCGCAGGGACGCTCATGGCGGGGCCACCCGTGATGTTGGCGTACTCGCCGTCGAACATCAGGAAGCTGCCCGCCGCCTCCTCGCCGCGCAAAGGCTCCTCGTCCGTGCCCGTGAGCCTTCCCAACGGCAAGGGGGCCGCGCCGACCGTCGGCGTGAGCCAGACATCGATGTCCGCGAAGAACCCGGCCGTGCGCCGCGCGAACCGCTGGAGCTCCTCGACTCCCGCCAGGTACATCCCGGCGCCCACGCGCGAGCCCCGCTCGAAGAGCGCGCGCGTGTACGGCTCGATGTCGCCCGCGTCGGGCTCCCTGCCGGTCCGGCGCTTCCAGTAGAGGCGGATCCAGTCCGCGGCGCCCCGGTAGACCGCGCGGATGGCCCGGTGTCCCTCGCGGCCGAGGGGCTCGGGCCCGCCTTCGACCACAGAGTGGCCCAGCCGGGCGAGGAGGGTGACGGTCTCTTCGAGTGCGTCAGCCCAGGCCGCGTCGACCTCCTGCCCGCCGTGGGGTGTCGCGGTCGCCGCGACGCTCAGCCTCCCGGGTCCGCCGGCGAGCGCGTCGAGGCAGCCTCCCGGTTGGCCGATGGCTGCGTAGGGATCGCCCGGCGAAGGACCTGCGACGGCGTCAAGCAGCGCCGCCGAGTCCCTCACCGTGCGCGTGAGGGCGTGCTCGGCAGCCAACCCGGCCACCACGTCGCCGTACTCCGGCCCCGTCGGAACGAGGCCGCGGGTGGGCTTGAACCCGAACACCCCGCACCACGCCGCGGGGTACCTGAGCGACCCGCCCAGGTCGTTCCCGTGGGCGAGCGGCACGATGCCCGCCGCCACGGCCGCAGCGGAGCCACCGCTCGAACCGGAGGTCGACCGCGACAGGTCCCACGGGTTGCGCACAGGCCCGTGGACCGCCGGCTCGCAGTGTGGCGCGAGGCCGAACTCGCTTGTGGCGGTCTTGCCGAGCGTCACGAGCCCCGCCCGCGCGTGGCGGAGGGCGAGCTCCTGGGTGCGCTCCGAGACGGTCTCCCGCGCCCAGCGCGACCCCTCTGTGAAGGGCGTGCCCGCGATCTCGAGCGCGAGGTCCTTCACGAGGAAGGGGACCCCCTGGAAGGGTGCGTCGGCAGCGGACGCCGGGAGGGCGGCGTCGTGTGCCCCGCCCGGGCCGGCCTCCCACACGAGGGCGTTGATGTGGGGGTCGAGGAGGCGGATCCGCTCGCGGGCCTCAGCCTCGAGCTCCGCCGGGCTCGCCCTGCGGGTCCGGACCAGATCGGCCTGTGCGAGGCCGTCGAGCCAGCGGAGCTCGGGGTCCACGCAGTACAGGGGACCACTCCTCGCCCGCCTGCGCAAGGGGCCGGTGCGCCCCCTGCGAGCCGGCCTAAGCCCGCGGGGCGTGCGCCCTGACGAACGCGGCCGTGGGCTCGGCCAGGGAGGCGCCGATGGCGTAGGGGGTCCGCTTCACGCCCTTGACGGCGAAGGAATGGTCTCCGCCCTCCTGCCAGGCGAGCGTCGCCGTCGGCAGCTTCGAGACCACGCCCTGGAGCGGGTCTGCGGACGCGAGGGTGTCGCGCGTCCCCTGGAGGAACAGCATCGGGAGCCTGAGCGCGTAGAGGTGCTCGTCGCGGAGCCTCTCCGGCTTGCCCGCGGGATGCAGCGGGTAGCCAAGGAACACGAGGCCGGCCGGCTCGATGGCCCCCTCGGCGGCAGCCATGGACGCCATGCGGCCCCCGAACGACTTGCCTGCGGCCCACAGCGGCTCCCCTGCCGAACGCCGTCGCGCCTCGTCCATCACGGCCGCCCACACTGGGATCGCCTTCGGCGCCCGGTCGGGCACCTTCTTGCCGGCTTCCATGTAGGCGAAGTTGAAGCGGAGCGTCGCGACGCCCACCTCGTTGAGCGCGTCGCAGTAGCCCACAATGAACGGATGGTCCATGCCCGCCCCGGCGCCGTGGGCCACGAGGACCGTCGCGTGCGCCCCGTCAGGCCGGGACGAGACGGCGGAGACGTCGCCCGACGGGGTGGGGAGGCTGATCCGGGTGCCGTGCTCTTGCGTCATACGACCATGATGCCTGCCCCGGCCGGCCGGGACGCCTAGAGTGTGGTCATGGCTGAGACGTCCGGCACCGGCCTCCCCCGCATCCTGGCCGACACGCGCGTGCTGGCCCAGACGCACGACGCCGCGGCGTCGGGTGCCGTCTTCCGGCTCACCATGGATCCGCGCGACCTCGACGCGAACGTGATCGCGCTCCCGGCGGGCGGAACCATCGAGGGCCACGTCGGGCCGGACCTGGACGTCCTCCTGCACATCGTCTCGGGCGGCGGAGTCCTCTCCACCGACGGCGGCGAGGTCGGGCTTTCCCCGGGGAAGCTCGTGTGGCTGCCACGGCGCTCGCGGAGGGCGTTCGCCGCGGGCCCCGAAGGGCTCAGCTACCTCTCCGTCCACGTGCGCAAGCCCGGGCTGGGGCTCTCGCCTCGTCCCCGGGCCTAGGGTGGCGCGGCAGAGGCGGGCCGGTCCAGAGCGCTGTTCGGGTCTGCGGTCCAGGTGCGGGGTTCAGGCGCTGAGGTTGTCGATCATCGCCTCGAGGGCAAGCAGGGTCCGCTCGTACTCGCCGTCGTCGAGCCCCTTGACGGTGGCGTCCCGGAGTCCCTCGACAGACTCCTTGGCTGTGCGCAGCTCGGTCCGGCCGGCGTCCGTGAGCCGGTAGACGCCGGCCTTCTCGGCCACCAGGCCGCCGCTGAGCAGTGGTTCGAGGTACCGCTCGGAGGTCTCCCCCGCAGCGGTGTTCAGGAACGGGGCAATGGCATCGTCGAGCTGCCCGAGCGTTTCCTCCCCCTCCGCGAGGACGTTGAGGAGCTGCCACTGGCGCCGGCTCAGCCGATGCCGCTCGAGGGCCTCCTCAAAGCGCTCCTCGAGGAGCCTGTCGAGGGTCTTGAGCAGGTAGCCCAGCGGCTTCTGGGGGTCGGTCATGGCTTCCTCCGGGGTCGTCGGCAGGACCACTATGGCGCCGGCGCCGCACGGTGCCTAGGGCCTTCAGTCCACAGCTGCCCCGGTCTCATGGCGTACTTCCCTCCCCATCGCCTTGACGGTCTGGGCGAGGCTCGACGCCGCTGCGGCGTCCCCGTCCAGGACTGCGGACGTCAGGTCTTCCACAAGGTCGATATACTCGAGGAGCTTCACGGCACGTTCCCTCTCGGAGGCGAGCGGATCATCGGATCGTTCTGGCCAGGCCTGGGCAGCGCCAGTCTAGGGAGGCCGGGCGACGATGAGGTGAATGCGAGCGGAACGGTGAGCGCGCGGGTGCAAGTGGGGATGCAGAAAGGGCCGTCCTTCCGGACGGCCCTTTCACTGGGTGGAGGTAAGGGGATTCGAACCCCTGACCTTCTGCATGCCATGCAGACGCGCTACCAACTGCGCCATACCCCCGTGGAGCTGAGGGGACTCGAACCCCTGACCCCCTGCATGCCATGCAGGTGCGCTACCAGCTGCGCCACAGCCCCGCGAGTCGCGTTCCGAACGGTGCCGAAGGGACTGATGATCCCCGCTCCCCGTCCGGAGCAACTCGAACATCTTAGAACGATTCGGCCCCTGCGCACAAATCGATGGGCCGGGGTTTCGACTCCGCTCAACCGCCGTGGGCTCAGCCCTCCTCGACGGTCACGGGCACCGGCAGGGTGCCCGCATTGTGCTCGCCGAGGCGCCACCGCGGGGTCCCGTCGTCGTGCGGGCGCCGCTCCTCGAGGATGGACCACGAGCAGTTCGACAGGCCCGAGAGAGCGCCCCACAGTCCGTGCGGGAGGCCCAGAAGGTGCGCGAGGCCCACGCGGATCGCTCCGCCGTGGCTCACGACGACGAGTGTCCCGTCCGCGGGCACGCCGGCCAGGGCGCGGTCCACCGCCCGGTGCACGCGTGCGGCGACGTCGAGACGGGTCTCGGCACCGCCAGCGGGGAGGTGGACATCGCCCTCTTCCCAACGGTGCAGGCCCTCGGGATCCATCGCCCGGATGACGTCGAAGGTGTGGCCCTGCCACACGCCCGCATTCGTCTCGCGCAGGCCCGAATCCACGGCCACCGGCAGCCCCGTGAGCGAGGCGAGCGCGTCCGCCGTCGTGCGTGCCCGTTCGAGGTCCGAGGCGACGATCCCGCTCGGCTCGAGGGACGCGAGGCGTCGCGCGGCCGCAACAGCCTGACGCTGCCCTTCGTCGTTCAACGGGATGTCAGTCTGGCCCTGGAAGCGGCCGGCGGCGTTCCAGTCGGTGCGGCCGTGGCGCCAGAAGACGATGCGGCGTCCGACGGCTCGGAAGTGGTCAGCCTTCACCGGCTCAGCCCGCGGCGGGCGCGGCCGCTCCCGAGCCGTCCAGGCCGAGGTCCAGGACCGGGCAGTCCTTCCAGAGCCGCTCGAGCGCGTAGAAGGCGCGGTCCTCGGCGTGCATGACGTGGACCACCACGTCGCCGAAGTCGAGGAGCACCCAGCGACCCTCGGAGCGGCCCTCGCGGCGCACCGGGCGCCGGTCCAGCTGCTCGATGAGCTCGTCCTCGATGTTGTCCACCACCGCGTTCACCTGACGCTCGGTCTCGGCGGACGCGATGACGAAGATGTCCGTGATGGCGAGCCGTTCGCTCACGTCCACGGCGACGATGTTCTCCGCCAGCTTGTCGGCGGCGGCATGGGCTGCCGTGCGGGCCAGCTCGATGGCCGAGTCTGTTGCGCTCACTCTTCTCCTTGGAGGCTTGGTCGCGGGCAGCTAGCTGCTGCCCAGCACGATGATGACGATGGCGACGATGAGGGCCAGGATGCCCACGGCACCGATGCCCAGCAGGATGAGCCGCTCACGCTCCGCTCGGCGTGCCCCGGACTGCGCGGCATCGAGCGGAGTGAGGCCGTGGGCGCTGCGGGCCGAGACGGGTGCGCCCTCCGGAAGCTCCGCCGGGGCCCGCCGTTCGGCCGGCCGCCTCTGCTGGCGGTCCGTCTGGCCGGTGGTGATGGGCACGTGCGTGGTCGTCGGGGGCTTCATGACGGGGTGCGGGACCCCGGGCACGTTGACGAACTCAAGCGGCGTCACCATCGCGAGGTTGTCCGTCGCGGTGGGCGTGGGCGCCTTCCGCGCGGGAGCAGCGGTCTCCCGCCGGCTCTCCTCGGCCAGACGCTGCTTGGCCTGGGCGCGACGGTTCAGGATGGCGGCACGTTCGGCCATCCTGACCTGCTCTGCGAGCACCTCCGGGTCGACGTCGGTGCCGTCGCCCCCGCGCTGGACCTCGAGCATCGCGGCCTGGTTCTTCGCCTGCTCCTTGAGCAGCTCGCGCGCGGCGGCGATCTGCTCGTGGCTGAGCTTGCGGAAGGACCCGGTCTCGGGACCCAGCGCGGGCGTGACGGTGAGCCCCTGCGGGACGATTCCCTGCATCGCCGTGGGCGGCGCGGGGTCGACTCCGGGAACCGGAACCCTCGTTTGGGGCTGGGCGGCCGACGCCGCCGGCTGCGGAGCCCCCGCGCCCGGGAGGGGCCCACGGGCCTCGCTCTCGGCACCATGAGGTGCCGCCGAAGACGCCTCCGGGGGGACGACCCGGGGCACCTTGCCGGTCTCCCGCTCCCGCAGGGCCCGGCGCGACGGGTAGGGGCTGGACGAGCCCTGGACTGCCTGCTCCTTCTCGGCGAGCTCACGGAGCATGCGCTGCGCCGCCCGATCGCGGGCCCTCGCCTGCGAACTGCGCTCGGGTCCACCCTGTCGGACGCTGTCGGCCGGCACGTCCAGCGCCCGGCGGGCACGCACAGCGGCCGTCCGGTCCGTGACCGGCTCCGACGGCTGGGCGGCCGGCATGGTCCCGTCTCCGAGGGGCCGCGCCTCGGCTTCCGCGGCCGCATGGGCGGCTGCGACTGCCGCCGCGTGCGCCCGCGCAGCCTCGGCCTGCGCCGCGGCCTTGGCGCGCGCCTCGGCCTCGGCCTGGGCTGGGGTGAGCCGCGGCTCCTGCCCCGTCGCTGCAAGTCCAGCCTGCGCGAGACGCCGCTCGCGCCGGCTCGTGATGGGCTTCTCCTCGTTGCTCATGGCTGTCACCGCGCAGCTGGCGCTGCGTCTCCTGCCTCTCCGTGCTTCTCTCCTGCCGCGTCCCCGCCCGGACCGTCCCGGTACAGGCCGTACTTGGCGATGTACTGCACGACTCCGTCCGGCACCAGGTACCACACCGGTTCGGCGACGGCGACGCGGGCCCGGCAGTCAGTCGACGAAATGGCCATCGCGGGCACCTCGAGCAGGCTCACGTCCTTGCGCCCCAGATTGTGGAGCTCATGGCCCGGCCTCGTCACGCCGACGAAGTGGGCGAGCTCCCACAGCTCGTCGACGTCCTTCCAGGACACGATCTGCGCCATCGCGTCAGCGCCCGTGATGAAGTACAGGTCGGCCTCGGGGCGCAGGCGCCTCAAGTCGCGCAGGGTGTCGATCGTGTAGGTGGGCCCGGGACGGTCGATGTCCACGCGGCTGACCGTGAAGCGCGGGTTCGAGGCCGTCGCGATCACCGTCATGAGGTAGCGGTGCTCGGGCGTGCTCACGCGGCGCTTGGACTTCTGCCACGGCTCACCGGTCGGCACGAACACAACCTCGTCGAGGTTGAACTTGGACGCGACCTCGCTCGCCGCCACGAGGTGGCCGTGGTGGATCGGGTCGAAGGTGCCGCCCATGACGCCCAGGCGGACTCGACGTCCGCTCCCGCGCTGTCCTGACGGCGCCACAGCCTCTGCCGGGGCCAACGCCAGAGGGCTCAGTGGCCCTGGCCGCGGTCGTGCTTGTTCGGGTGCTGGCGGTGCGGGTCCGCGTGCTCCTCGATCGCCGAGTGACGGCGGCCCAGGTTCGAGTAGGACATCGTCACGAACATGAGCACGACGAAGATCGCGAACAGCGTGACACCGATCACCCACGGCTCGGCGATGAGCGGAGCCTTCTCCTCGTGCCCACCGGCCTGGCCGGACGCGATGACTGCGGTGCTGATCAGCGTTGCCAGCATGGTCTCCCCTTCAGAGTCGTTCTCACGGCTTCCGCGGCGCCGCGGACCGTGCGGTCCGCGGCCTTGCGGCGCCTGTTGCTGAAGATCATCCTACCCCGCGGCTCAGGCGCGAACCTGCCCCTCGCCCTGCACGATCCACTTCGTGGTCGTGAGCTCGGTCAGGCCCATCGGACCGCGCGCGTGGAGCTTCTGCGTGGAGATGCCCACCTCCGCCCCGAGGCCCAACTCGCCGCCGTCGGTGAAGCGGGTCGACGCGTTGACGATCACCGCCGCGGAGTCGATCTCGGCGATGAACCGCTCGGCGTTGCGGAGGTCGTTCGTGATGATCGCCTCGGTGTGGCCGGTGCTCCAGCGGCGGATGTGCTCGAGGGCGTCGTCGATCGAGTCGACCGTGGCCACCGCGAGGTCGAGGTCCATGTACTCGGTGGCCCAGTCATGGTCGGTCGCGGCCTCTGCGCTCACGCCCTCCGGGAGCGCGGCCATCGTGCGGCCGTCGACGTGCAGGCGGACGCCCTTCTCGGCGAGCGCCCGGGCGACGGCGGGAAGCACCGTCGAGTCGCGGTGGACGAGCACCGTCTCGACGGTGTTGCACACGCTGGGGCGCTGCGTCTTGGCGTTGAGGAGGATCTCCACCGCCATCTCCTCGTCGGCGGAGGCGTCGACGAAGATGTGCACGTTGCCCTCGCCGGTCTCGATGACGGGGACGGTCGAATTGAGCACGACGCTCTGGATCAGCTCCCGGCCGCCGCGCGGAATGAGGACGTCCACGCGGCCGCGGGCGCGCATGAGGACATTCGCGCCCTCGCGCCCGTAGGCGTCGACGCTCTGCACGGCGTCGGCGGGCAGCCCGACCGAGTCGAGGGTGTCGCGGAGGATCGCGACAAGGGCGGTGTTGGTGTGGGCAGCTGCACTCCCGCCCCTGAGGATCACGGCGTTGCCGCTCTTGAGCGCGAGCCCGGCGATGTCCACGGTCACGTTGGGGCGGGCCTCGTAGATGGCGGCGACGACGCCCATCGGGACGTTCACCTGGCGCATCCGCAGCCCATTGGGCAGCGTCTGGCCCCGGACCACGGTCCCGACGGGGTCAGGCAGGCCCGCGAGGTTCTCAAGTGCGGCGACGAGCCCGTCGATCCGCTGGGGGGTGAGCGCGAGCCTGTCGAGCAGGGCCTTCGACGTCCCGGCGGCGCGCCCGGCCTCGAGGTCCTTCGCGTTGGCCGCGAGGATGGCGTCCTCGTTCTCCCTCAGGGCCGCGCCGATCGCGCGCAGCGCGCGGTCCTTCCAGGCCCGGTTGGCGCGTCCGATGGTCCGCGACGCCCGGCGTGCGCGGTCGCCGATGGCGAACACCGCAGACTCGACGTCCGCTGGCGAGAGCCTCGGCTGCTCGGAGGCCGCGGGGGATGCTGCGGCGCTCGCCTGCTCGGCGGGGACGGTCTCGTGGGCGGTGTCAGTCATGGACCAAGTCTACCGAGCTGGCCCGCCGCGCGAGGCGCTCTGCGTCACACCAGCACGAGGTCGTCCACGTGCACGAGGACGCGCTCGTACTCGGGCCCGAGCTCCCGCCCGAGGTCCTTGGTGGAGCGCCCGAGCATGGCCGGCATCTCGCCGGCGGAGAAGTTGACGAGTCCACGGGCCACCACAGTCCCCGCCGAGTCGGCCAGTTCCACCGGGTCGCCCGCCTCGAAGTCGCCTGCGACGGACGTCACCCCGGCGGGCAGCAGCGACCGGTGGCGGTCCCGCACGGCGCGGACGGCGCCGTCGTCCAGCACGAGGGTTCCCCGGGTCGCCGCGAGGTGGGCCAGCCAGAGGAGCCGCACCGGCTTCCGGCGGCCGTTGACGCTGAACCAGGTGCCCACGTCCTCGCCGGCGAGCGCCCGTCCGGCGGCGGCGGTCGAGGTCACCAGCGCGGGGATGCCCGAGCCTGCGGCGATGGCGGCCGCCTCGACCTTCGTGGCCATGCCGCCCGTCCCCACGCCGGCCTTGCCGGTGCTCCCGATCCGTACGCCCTCGAGGTCATGGGAACCGCGCACATGCTCGATGCGCTCCCCGCCCTCGGATGGGGGCCCGGTGTAGACGGCGTCGACGTCCGAGAGCAGCACGAGCGCGTCGGCATGGACGAGGTGCGCCACGAGGGCCGCGAGGCGGTCGTTGTCGCCGAAGCGGATCTCGTGCGTCGCGACGGTGTCGTTCTCGTTGACCACGGGCACGACGCCGAGGTGCAGGAGCTTCTCGAGCGCGCGGTGCGCGTTGGCGTACTGGGTGCGCCGGACGAGGTCGTCCGCGGTGAGCAGGACTTGGCTCACCGTGACGCCGTGCGCGCCGAAGGCCTGGGTGTAGCGGGCCATGAGGAGGCCCTGGCCCACGCTCGCGGCTGCCTGCTGGGTCGCCAGGTCCTTCGGGCGCCGCTCGAGCCCGAGAGGCGCGAGCCCAGCGGCGATGGCTCCCGAAGACACGAGCACGATCTCCGCACCGGCGTTGGCGCGGTCTGCGAGCGTGTCGACGAGGGCCGCGAGCGCGCGCTCCGAAATCCCGCCCCGGATGGTCGTGAGCGAGGAAGAGCCGACCTTGACCACGATCCGCTGCGCCTGGGGCAGCCATTCGCGCCCGCGCACGAGCGGCTCAGCGGTCATTGTCATCGGCCCACTCCCCCTCGTCCACCTGCTCCCGCGCCGCGTCGCGCTGCGAGGCACGACGGCGCGTGGACTCGGTCCAGATCCCGGCACGCCGCTCGGCCTCGAGCTCCTCGCGGGCCGCGGCCTTGGCGGCCTTGCGGTCCTCGTGCTCCTCGCGCTTCTGGGCACGGGTGGGCCGCTCCCAGTCGGCGAAGCGGATGTCCGTCCCGCGCGGCCCCGTGAGGACCTCGGCACCGGTCATCATGGTCGGCTCCCAGTCGAACACGACGGCGTCGTCCTCGCCGATCACCACCGTGTCGCCGGGCTTCGCCCCGACCTTGAACAGCTGGTCCTCGACCCCGAGGCGGTTGAGCCTGTCGGCGAGGTAGCCGATCGCCTCCTCGTTGGCGAAGTCGGTCTGCTTGACCCACTTCTCGGGCTTGTCGCCGAGCACCCGGAACAGCGGCTCGAGGTTGCGCTCCTCGCGGCGGATGGTGAACCGGGCTTCGTTGACGGCCCGGGGACGCAGGACGGCGGGGGCCACCTTGGGCGGGGCGGTCCGGACGGCGTCGCGGGCGGCCTGGACGATCTCGGCCATCGCGAAGCCGAGCGCCCTGAGGCCTGCGTGTGAGGTCGCCGAGACCTCGAACACCCGGTACCCGCGGCGCTCGAGCTCGGGCCGGACCATCTCGGCCATGTCCTTCCCGTCGGGGAGGTCGGTCTTGTTCAGCGCCACGAGCTTGGGGCGGTCATTGAGGGGCACCACGTCCCCGTCGACCCCGGCGTAGCTCATGTCCACGGCGTACTTCTCGAGCTCGCGCTCGATCACGTCGAGGTCGTCGATGGGGTTCCGCTCCGCCTCGAGGCTCCCGCAGTCCAGGACGTGGACGATGGCCGCGCAGCGCTCGACGTGGCGGAGGAAGTCATGTCCCAGGCCGCGGCCCTCGCTCGCGCCCTCGATGAGGCCGGGGACGTCGGCGATGGTGAAGCGCACGTCGCCGGCCTGCACCACGCCCAGGTTCGGCACGAGGGTGGTGAAGGGGTAGTCGGCGATCTTGGGACGCGCCGCGGACATCGCCGCGATGAGGCTCGACTTCCCCGCCGAGGGGTAGCCGACGAGGGCGATGTCGGCGATGGACTTGAGCTCGAGGACGATGTCGCGGGTGTCCCCCGGGATGCCGAGGAGGGCGAATCCGGGCGCCTTGCGCTTGGCGGAGGCGAGCGCGGCGTTGCCGAGGCCGCCCTGGCCGCCGGCGGCCGCGACGAATTCGGCCCCCTCGCCGACGAGGTCCGCGAGGACTCTGCCGTCGGGGGACTTCACGACCGTGCCGTCCGGCACCGACAGGACGAGGGTCTCGCCCTGGTGGCCGACCCGCCAGTCGCCCATGCCCGGGCCGCCGTTCTGGGCGTGCCGGTGCGGCGAGTGATGGTAGTCGAGGAGGGTTGTGGTCTGGTGGCTCACGCGCAGGACGACGTCGCCGCCGTTGCCGCCGTTGCCCCCGTCGGGCCCGCCGAGGGGTTTGAACTTCTCGCGCTTGACAGAGACGCAGCCGTGCCCGCCGTTCCCGCCCGAGACATGCAGGACCACGCGGTCCACGAAGCTGGCCACTTCATTCTCCTTAGCTGTTCGGGTCTGACCCGATTCTAGTGTTCGCTGCCGCCCGGCCCCAGAAGGGGCCCGGACACAGCAAAGGGTGGAGCGGACCGAAGGCCCACTCCACCCTGATGCTCACCTGTGCGCCCGAAGGCGCAGGCCGCGTGTGCGGCCTTCGCGTCGGTACCTGCTACGCAGCGACGATGTCGACGACGCGACGGCCACGGCGGGTGCCGAACTGGACCGCGCCGGCCGTGAGTGCGAAGAGGGTGTCATCCTTGCCGCGGCCCACGCCGTTGCCGGGGTGGAAGTGCGTGCCGCGCTGGCGGACGAGGATCTCGCCGGCGTTGACGGACTGGCCGCCGAAGCGCTTCACGCCGAGGCGCTGGGCGTTCGAGTCGCGGCCGTTGCGGGTGGAGCTTGCGCCCTTCTTATGTGCCATGAGCTGTGCCTCCCTGGGAGAATCGTGTCAGGTCTGGGTGAACCGGTGAGGGTTCAGGCGTTGATGCCGGTGATCTTGACCTTGGTCAGCTCCTGGCGGTGGCCCTGGCGCTTCTTGTACCCGGTCTTGTTCTTGTACTTCTGGATGATGATCTTCGGGCCGCGGAGGTCCTCGAGGACCTCGGCGGTGACCGTCACGTTGGCCAGCTCGGCCGCTGCGGAGGTGACCTTGTCACCGTCGACCACGAGCAGGGCGGGCAGCTCGACGGTGCTTCCGGCCTCGCCAGCCACGCGGTTGAGGGTCACGAAGTCTCCGACAGAAACCTTCTCCTGGCGGCCGCCGGCGCGGACAATCGCGTACACCACTTGGGAACTCACTTCTCTCGACGATATTTCTAAAGCTCTTTGCGCGCAGCGCCCGGGTCCCACACCGAAGCATGGTCCGTCAGGCGCTCTTGCTGTGCTTCTGCCGTGAGTCCGCGAGGGGAATCCCTGGGATGACACCCAAGTGACGGCGCAAGCACCGAGGATCAAGGATACGCCAGTCCTCCGCCCGGTCGCAAATGCGCCGGGGCCAGCCGCTCAGGCCGGAAAGCACGCAGGGTCCAGTCTAGCCCATCCCGAGCCCGGCACGGACTCACGCGAAGCGGCGCGGCGCGTCGAAGAACTCGCGCTCGTAGACCGCTGAGGAGGTGAAGGCCGTGCGCATCGCCTCCCGCTCGGCGGCGGAGGCCCGGCGCCCCGCCGCGTCCGTGAAGGAGATGGCCCGCCGTGTCGCCTCCGCGAACCGCTCGTCTGCGTAGGTGCCGATCCACTGGGCGTACGGGTGGGATTCCCTGTCCTCGCGGGCCGCGTGGCGCGCATGGAGCGCGGCGCCCACCTCGGCGTAGATCCAGTAGCAGGGAAGGGCCGCTGCCGCGAGCACGCCGTAGGAGCCGGACGCCGACGCGGCGAGCAGGTGGTCCACGTACGCCTTCGTCACAGGGCCGGGGACCGCGCCGCCGGTGCCCCGGCCGCCGCCGGAGGACGCGGCGTCGTGCGCGGCGTGGCGGCTGAGCCAGGTCCGGTGCAGCTCCGCCTCGACCTCGAGGCACACGCGTGCCCCTTCCGCCCAGAAGGCCTGCTCGGCCTCGGATGGCGCCAGCGCGCTCGCCCGGGCCAGGACCCGCGAGTAGCCGTTCAGGTACATCGCGTCCTGGGAGAGGTAGTAGGCGAAGTGCTTCTCGGAGAGGCTGCCCTCATCGAGCTGCGCGACGAACGGCAGGGCATCGATCTCGGCGCGGACCTTGGCCGTGGACTCCCACAGCGAGCCGGCGAACTCGCCGGGTGCCAGAGGGACCGCGGCGCGCGCGTGGTGGAAGTGGTGGATGGGCCCGTGCCCCGAGCCGACCTCGAGCTCGTCGGAGGCCTCAAGGGCGCCGCGGAGCCACTCCTTGACCACGGCGAGCGAGCTCGCCCAGTCACCCGTGCGGGTCTGGACGGTCGCGATCGCCGAGGACAGCGAGCAGCCCGTCCCGTGCGTGTTGCGGGTCGGCACACGCTCGCCCGGGATCTCGACGACGACCGGCGACCCCACGGCCTGGGCGTCCACGAGGGCATCGGGGCACTCCGCGCCGTCGAGGTGGCCGCCCTTGACCAGGACGGCCGCGCCGGTGCGCTCGGACAGCCGCCGGCCCTGCTCGAGGGCCTCGCCCCACGTTGCGGCCACCGGCTCGGCGAGCAGCGCGGCCAGCTCGGGCAGGTTGGGCGTGACGAGGTGCGCGCGGGTGAGCAGGTCGCGCAGCGCGTCCTCGGCGTCGGCCTCCAGCAGCCTGTCGCCGCTCGTGGCGACCATGACAGGATCGAGCACGACGACGCCCGGCTGAGTCGCGTCGAGCCAGTCGCGGACCGCAGCGATCACCGCCGTGTCGGCGAGCATCCCGACCTTCACGGCGTCGACCGCGATGTCGTCGGCGATCGCCTCGAGCTGCGCCACGAGGAACTCCGCCGGCGGGGTATGCACCGCCGTGACGCCCCGGGTGTTCTGCGCGGTGAGCGCGGTGATGGCACTCATCCCGTACCCGCCCATGGCAGCGATGCTCTTGAGGTCGGCCTGGATGCCGGCCCCTCCCGAGGGGTCGGAGCCGGCGATGCTGAGGACCCGGGGAACGCGGGCCACGCTCACAGCTCCGACGCCGGGACGCCGACACCCAGGATGAGGGGCTCGTCGCCGGAGCCGGACGGCGCCGGGCTCGGCTTCGCGGCGGCCTTGGCCGAGCTCGTCTGCCCGCCGACCGCGCCCTCCGTCGCGTCGACGCGCGTTACCTCGGCCGATCCCTGGCCGCTCCGCGCGCCGCGGCTGCGGCGGCGTCGGCCGGTCTTCTCCTCGCCTGCGGGAGCATGGCGCTCCCCCGTGAGCTGGTCGAAGGCGTGGGTCAGCGCGTCGAGGCTCAGCGCCGGAGCCGGGGCCGGGGGCACCGGCACACTCTCGCCGTGGGGCAGTTCGATCCGCTCGCCACCGATCGTGAGCACGGCCGGGGCCAGCTCCGCCGCAGCCGAGGCGGCCGCCGGGGTCTCCGACGTGTGGACGTGCTCGACAGCTGCGGCGACCGGCGGCACAACCGGCTCGGGCGCCTCGGCCTGCCGGGCGTCCTCCTGAGCCGGGGCCGCAACGGCAGCGCTGGCCTCGTGGGCCGGTGCCGGGGCCACGGTTCCCGAGCCCCCCGAGGCGGCCACCTCGTCGTCGTGCACGTGTGCAGCGTGGGCGGCGGCGGCGACCGCGGCGAGTGCCGCGCGGGTTGCCTCCGCGCGGGCCTTCCGTTCGGCGTCGTCCGCCGGCGGCGCGGCCGCAGGCGCCGGGACCGGCTGAGGCTGGGCCTCGCCGTTCTGGGCACCTCCACGGCGGCGGCGCTTGCGGCCGCCTGCCGAGCCGCTCTCCGTGCGGACCGGCTGCTGCTCGGCAGCGGGGACTGCGGGACGGGCTCCCCCCCGCTCGACAGGCTCGTCGTGGGTGATGACCCCGCGGCCGGCGCACACCTCGCAGGTCTCGCCGAAGACCTCGAGCAGGCCGGTGCCCATGCGCTTGCGGGTCATCTGGACCAGTCCAAGAGAGGTCACTTCGGCGACCTGGTGCTTCGTCCGGTCGCGGCCGAGGCACTCGACCAGGCGCCGGAGCACGAGGTCCCTGTTCGACTCCAGCACCATGTCGATGAAGTCGATGACGATGATGCCGCCCACGTCGCGCAGGCGCAGCTGCCGGACGACTTCCTCCGCAGCCTCGAGGTTGTTCTTGGTGACGGTCTCCTCGAGATTGCCGCCGGAGCCGGTGAACTTGCCCGTGTTGACGTCGATGACCGTCATGGCCTCGGTCCGGTCGATCACGAGCGAGCCGCCGGAGGGCAGGAAGACCTTGCGGTCGAGGGCCTTGTGGATCTGCTCGTCGATGCGCCACTGGGCGAAGATGTCCTCGTCCGCCTCGTACTTCTCGAGGCGGCCCAGGAGATCCGGCGCCACATAGGTCACATAGGCCTCGATCGTGTCCCACGCCTCTTCGCCGCTCACAATGAGCTTCGAGAAGTCCTCGTTGAACACGTCGCGGACCACCTTGATGGTCAGGTCCGGCTCACCATAGAGCAGCTCAGGCGCGAGCACCTTGGTCGAGGCCGCCTGGGTCTGGATCGACTCCCACTGGGCGCGCAGCCTGTTGATGTCGTGGGTGAGCTCCTCCTCGCTCGCACCCTCGGCTGCGGTGCGCACGATCACGCCCG
This sequence comes from Sinomonas sp. B1-1, assembly GCF_050474465.1. Taxonomy (NCBI): domain Bacteria; kingdom Bacillati; phylum Actinomycetota; class Actinomycetes; order Micrococcales; family Micrococcaceae; genus Sinomonas; species Sinomonas sp. B1-1. The sequence continues at coordinate 555,038 of NZ_JBCHVF010000001.1, forward strand.
CGTCCTCGGGGAGGCGGTCCTTGAGGATCTTCTTGAGCCGGGCGCGCTCGACGTCGGGCAGCTTCCGCGAGATGCCCGTCATCGAGCCGCCGGGCACGTAGACGAGGTAGCGGCCGGGGAGCGATATCTGGCTCGTCAGGCGCGCGCCCTTGTGGCCCACCGGGTCCTTCGTGACCTGCACGAGCACCGAGTCGCCGGACTTGAGGGCGTTCTCGATGCGGCGCGGGGCACCATCGAGGCCCGCGGCGTCCCAGTTGACCTCGCCGGCGTACAGCACAGCGTTGCGGCCGCGGCCGATGTCGACGAACGCCGCCTCCATGGACGGCAGGACGTTCTGGACCTTGCCGAGGTACACGTTGCCGATCAGCGAGTCCTGCTGCGTCTTGGAGACGAAGTGCTCCGCGAGCACCCCGTCCTCGAGGACGGCGATCTGGATGCGGTCCTCCTTCTGCCGGACGACCATCTGGCGGTCCACGGATTCGCGCCGCGCCAGGAACTCCGCCTCGGTGATCACATGGCGCCGGCGGCCCGACTCGCGCGATTCCCTGCGGCGCTGCTTCTTCGCCTCGAGGCGCGTCGAGCCCTTGACGGTCGCCACGCGGTTCCCCGCGGACTCCGACGGGGTGCGCGGAGCGCGCACCCGGGTGATGGTTCCGGGCGGGTCGTCGTCGAGGCCGCCCTCGAGCTCGAGGTCGGCCTCTCCCCTCCGGCGCCGACGGCGGCGGCGCGAGGTGACCTCTTCGCCCTCGGCCTCGGCTGCCTCCGAGTCGCCGTCGCCTTCGTCACCGGCCGACTCGGCATCCTCGCCGCCCGTCCGCGTGCGGGCGCGGCGGCCGCGGTTGCGGCGTCGGCGGCGGCTGCCCGCGCCGGCCTCCTCGTCCTCGTCCTCGTCCTCTTCGGCTTCCTCCTCCGGCTCCGGCTCCGGCCGGACGATCGCGCTGAGATCGGGTGCCTGGAAGATCATCGAGGTCGGCGAGAGCGCCGAGCTGAAGAGCCCGGGGAAGCCGGAGCCCTGCTCCTCGTCGTCCACCCCGTGCTCCTCGGACGCCGCCGCTTCCGGGGCGGCCGCGGTCTCGGCGCTCGCCGCTTCCGGCTGGGCGGGCGAGGAGCTCTCGGCCGCGGGCCGGTTCGCCCCGGCGGCCGGGGCAGACGCGGTCTCCGCGGCGGCAGGCGCCGCCGGAGCGATCTCCGTGGCCACCGTCTCAGTGCGGCCGGCTGCCTCCTCCGCGGGGGCAGTCTTCGCGGGGGCGGCCTTCGTGGGGTCGGTCTGCGTGGGGTCGGACTGCGCGGCGGCGGAGCCGCCTGCCGCCGAGCGCGACACCGTCGCGCGGCGGCGCGCACGGACCGAGCTCTTCGCCCGCGGCGCCGAGGCGCCTGGGTCCGCTTGGGCCGTCTCCGGCTCGCTGGCATCCGGCGCCGCCGGCGTTGCCGCGGCGGACTGTGAATCGGCCTTGGCCGCAGCCGCCCGGGCGGACGTGCGCCGCCGTGAGCGCCCCGGCACCTCTGCGGGGGCTTCCTGCTGTCCGGTGGCAGCAGCCGTCGCAGACGGCGCCGCCTCCTCGCTGCGAGCTGTGGGCCCGTCGGACGGGGTGGTCTGCCCGGCCCCGGCGATGGGTTCCTGGGCGGGATCCTCCGCTGCCGGGGCTTCTGCCTTGCGGCGGCTCCGCGTCGCCCGCTTCGGCTTGGCGGGCGCCTCCTCGGCGGCGCCCGTGGCCGTGTTCCCCTCGTCGGGACGGGCGTTCTCGGCGGCCCGACGGCGCGTGCTGCGGCGGGGCTTGTCCTGTTCCACCTCGGCGGGGGACGTTTCAGGAGCCGTTTGGCCGGCCTGCTGTTCGATATCCATCTGTGCGTACTCCAAAGCCGCCCCGGGCAACCCCCACATACGGCACCCGTGGCGGCGCCACGAGCCGGCACCCGCGGGCGCCGACGAAAGTCAGTTCGTTGCCCGTGCGACTCGGTCGCGCGGGCCGGTGCCGCGTACAACCCGCCTCCCGTGAGGGCCGGCCAGGTGCCGCTCCCGCCCAGGGCCCCGCGGGGGATCTGTGGATCCCGGAGGGGCGTGCATAGGCCGGCGGTCTTCTCGCTGTACACCGGACCAGCCACTGCATGTGGGGCAGTGCCCGGCCACAGGCATTGTCTCACACACCGGCGAGCCGGTGACGGACCTTCGGCCCAGCTTCCCACCAGACCGCGCGCCTACAATCGAGGCATCCGCCCAGGAAGGACCTCCTGAATGACACCCCATACCGACACGGGCCGCGCGCAGACCGTGCCCGGAAGCAGCCATGTCGAATCCCGCGCCGGCGCCGGCGCCGACGTTCCCACCATGGCCAGGCGCGTCCCGTTCGCGTGGCTCGTGCTCATCACGAGCGTCGGCGGCTGGATCGCCTCGGGCATGCTCGTGCTCGAGAAGATCGAGAAGCTCCGGGACCCCGGGCACGTGACGGTCTGCGACGTCAACCCGTGGATCTCCTGCGGTGAGGTGATGGACACGTGGCAGAGCCAGGCGTTCGGCTTCCCCAACATGTTCATCGGCATCGTCGCGTTCGCGGTGACGCTCACGACGGCGATGGGCCTCCTCGCCGGCGCCACCTTCAGCCGCTGGTACTGGATCGGCCTCCAGGTCGGCGTGACGCTCGGCTTCGCATTCGTCGTGTGGCTGTGGAGCCAGGCCCTCTACGCGATCGGCATCCTCTGCCCGCTGTGCATGGTCGTGTGGTCGATGATGATCCCGCTGTTCGTGTGGACCACAGTCCGCAACCTCGTCCACGGAGTGATCCCCGCTCCCCCGGCGCTCGCCCGCGGTCTCGCGGACTGGGGATGGATCATCGTCGCCATCCTCTACGTCGGTGTGATCGCCTCGATCTTCTTCCGCTTCATCCACATGTTCATCCCGTCCACGATGTAGCCTGCCCCGCCCCGGGGACGACGGCGGCCGGTGACTTCCGCGCGGAAGTCGCCGGCCGCCGTCGTGCGCAGGAACGGGGTGGTCAGGCCCCGAACCAGATGCCGATCTCGCGCTCGGCCGATTCCGGCGAGTCCGAGCCGTGGACCAGGTTCTGCTGGACCTTCAGGCCCCAGTCGCGGCCGAAGTCGCCGCGGATCGTGCCGGGGGCTGCGGCCGTCGGATCCGTCGCACCGGCGAGGGCGCGGAAGCCCTCGATGACGCGGTGGCCCTCGAAGACCGCGGCCACCACGGGCCCGGACGCCATGAACTCGAGGAGCGGCTCGTAGAACGGCTTGCCCTCGTGCTCGGCGTAGTGCTGGGCGAGGAGCTCGCGGCTGGCGGTGAGCTGCGCGAGCTGGGCCAGCCGGTAGCCCTTGGCCTCGATGCGGGCGAGGATCGTGCCGGTGAGGCCGCGGGACACGCCGTCCGGCTTGACGAGGACGAGGGTGCGTTCGGTAGTCACAGAATCTCCTGGGGGTAAGGCAAGGGGGTCCGGGGCAAGTCTACTTTTCCCGGCCCGGCTACTTCTCCTGCTCGGGATGCTGGCGCTCCCATTCGGCCTGGGCCCTGTCCCTCTGGACGTTCTCCCGGTCCAGCTTCCCGCCGGTGCGCAGGGCGTACCACCAGGTGAGGGCCACGATGACGCCGACGAAGAACATCATGGGCTCGAGGAAGCCGAGTGCGATGAGCACGATCTGCAGGAGCCACCCGAGGCCCCGTCCCCAGGGCTTGGAGACGACGGCGCAGGCCAGGATGAAGACGGCCATGAGTCCGAACCCGCCGCCCAGCACGAGTCCCGCACCCAGTTCACGGCCCCGCAGCCCGAACAGGACGAGCGTGGCGAAGAACGTCACGAATGCCTCCATGAGGAGGATCACGGACGCGAACATCACCCGCACCGAGCGGCGCTTCTTCGGCATGCCGGGCCGCCACTCGCGCTGGGCCTTGGTGAGCCGGGCCATCATGCCTGGTCCTTCCCGAGCAGGGTGCGGGCTTCGCCGACCACCGTGATCGACCCGGTGATCAGGACTCCGCCGCCGAAGTCGCCGACCGCGTCGGCGCGCTCGACCGCGTACTCGATTGCGTCGTCGAGCTTCTCCGCAACGTGCACGGCCTCCTCGGCGTACCCGAGGTCGAGGGCGATCTCGCTCAGTTCCTCAGCCGGGATGGCCCGGGGCGAGGCCGACTGCGTGAAGCAGAATTCGACTGGGACGTCGGCGAACTCGGCCTGCAGCGTGCGCAGGATCTCCTCGGCGTCCTTCTCCCGCAGGACCCCGAGGACGATCACGAGCGTCGAGAAGTCGAAGGCCTCCTTCAGGGCCCGCGCACTCACCCGGATGCCGTCGGGGTTGTGCGCGGCGTCGACCACGATGGTCGGGGACGTGCGCACCACCTCGAGCCGTCCGGGCGAGGAGACCTCGGCGAACCCCTCGCGCAGGACGTCGGCGTCCAGCTCGCGCTCTCCGCCGCCGAGGAACGCCTCGAGCGCCGCCACAGCGACCGCGGCGTTCTGGGCCTGGTGTTCCCCGTGCAGCGGGACCGCGAGGTCCGTGTAGCGGCCGGCGAGCCCCTGGACGGTCACGACCTGGCCTCCGACGGCCACAGCCCGGGACTCGACGCCGAACTCGACGCCCTCGAAGCGGTACGGCACGCCCACCTCGCGCGCCTTGTCGAGGAGCACCTGCGCCGCGTCGACGGGCTGGGCAGCGCTCACGAGGAAGCCGCCGGGCTTGATGATCCCGGCCTTCTCGCGCGCGATGTCCTCGGTCGTGTCCCCGAGGAGGTCCGTGTGGTCCAGGGAGATCGGCGTCACAACCGAGACCGCGCCGTCGCCGACGTTGGTCGCGTCGGTGATCCCGCCCAGGCCGACCTCGATCACCGCGACGTCCACCGGTTCGTCGGCGAACACCGCGAACCCCAGGATGGTCACGCATTCGAAGTAGGTCAGGCGCGGCTGCCCGGCGGCGACGAGCTCGGCGTCGACGATGGCCAGGTACGGGGAGATCTCGTTCCAGATCCGCACGAAGGTCGCGTCCTGCACGGGCGCGCCGTCGACGCTGATCCGCTCGGTCACGCTGGACAGATGGGGGCTCGTGTACCGGCCGGTGCGGAGGCCATGGGCCCGGAGCCCTGCCTCGATCATGCGCGCCGTGGACGTCTTCCCGTTGGTGCCCGTCACGTGGATGATCGGGAAGGCCCTGTTGGGCTCTCCCAGGACATCCATGGCGCGGAACAGCGGCGCGAGCCGGGGCTCCATCTTGTTCTCGGGGGCGCGGGAGAGGAGTTCGGCGTAGACCTCCTCGACGGTGGACAGCTCGCTGAGCGGGGAGCTCACTGGGCGCCCTCCCCCGCCGAAGCCTGCTCCGCGTCGACGCGCTCGACGACGGCCGTCGGGTCGACGTCGGCGGTGAGCAGCTCGAGGTCGACCGTGAGCGTCTCCGCCTTGAGCAGGTCGGAATGGGCCATGGCGGCCTCGATCACGGCATGGCGCGCCGTGACGCTCGTGCGGATCCTGTCGCCCACCTCCAGGTCGGCGTCCTTGCGTGCCTGCTGGACCGTCCGGACGAGGTCGCGGGCGAGTCCTTCAGCCGCGAGCTCGGGCGTGACCTCGGTGTCGAGGACCACGAACCCGCCGCCGGGGAGCATGGCCACGGAGGCGTGCTCGCCGGCCTTCGCCGGATCGACCACCGTCTCCAGGGTGTACTCGGCCGGTTCGAGCGCGAGGCCGCCGGCGGTCACGGTTCCGTCCTCGGCCACGGACCAGTCGCCCGACTTGGAGCCCTTGATGGCCTGCTGGACCCCCTTCCCGAGGCGTGGGCCGGCCGCGCGGGCGTTCACCACGAGCCTGCGCTCGATCCCGAACTCCTCCTCGCTGGCCTCGGCGGCGTCGAGCAGGCGGACCGACTTGAGGTTGAGCTCGTCGGCGATCACCGCCTCGCTGCCGGCGAGCGCTGCTGCCGCGGGCACGACGACGGTGAGCTCCTTGAGCGGCAGGCGCACCCGGAGCTTCGCGGCCTTGCGCAGGGACGATGCGGCGGAGCACACGGCCTGGGTGCGGTCCATCGTCTCCACGAGGGCCTGGTCGTCGGCGAAGAGCGCGGCGTCGGGCCAGTCGGTGAGGTGCACCGAGCGGCCGCCGGTCAGGCCCCGCCAGATCTCCTCGCTGACCAGCGGGAGGAGCGGCGCGGCCACACGGCACACTGCCTCGAGCGCCGTGTACAGGGCGTCGAACGCATCGGCGTCCTCGTCGAAGAACCGCTGCCTGGACCGGCGCACGTACCAGTTGGTCATCATGTCGAGGTAGCCGCGCAGGTCGTCGCACGCGCTCGAGATGTCGTACGCGTCGAGGTGTTCCTGCATGCTGCCCACGAGCCGGCCCGTCTCGGCCATGAGGTAGCGGTCAAGGGGATCGCTGTAGCCCTCGTACCGCAGCGTCGCGTCGTAGCCGGCGCGAGCGCCGCCGTCGTGCTCCGCTGCCGCGGTGCCCGCCGAGGCGTTCGCGTAGAGCGTGAAGAAGCTGTACACGTTCCACAGCGGCAGGATGACCTGGCGCACGCCGTCGCGGATGCCCTGCTCGGTGACGATGAGGTTCCCGCCGCGCAGGATGGGGCTGGACATGAGGAACCAGCGCATCGCGTCGGAGCCGTCGCGGTCCAGCACCTCGGAGACGTCCGGGTAGTTGCGCAGGCTCTTGGACATCTTCTGCCCATCGGAGCCGAGCACGATCCCGTGGCTGATGACGTTGCGGAACGCCGGCCGGTCGAACAGGGCGGTGGCGAGGATGTGGAGCGTGTAGAACCAGCCGCGGGTCTGGCCGATGTACTCGACGATGAAGTCGCCCGGGTTGTGCGTGGCGAACCAGTCCCGGTTCTCGTGCGGGTAGTGCACCTGGGCGTACGGCATCGAGCCGGAGTCGAACCACACGTCCAGGACGTCGGGGACGCGGCGCATGGTGGACTGGCCCTCCTCCGGCGTGCGCGGGTCGTCCGGGTTGGGGCGGGTGAGCTCGTCGATGAACGGGCGGTGCAGGTCCGGCTCCCCGTCGTGGTTGAGCGGAAGCCTGCCGAAGTCGGCCTCGATCTCGGCGAGCGAGCCATACACGTCGGTGCGCGGGTACTCGGGATCGTCGGAGACCCACACGGGGATCGGCGAGCCCCAGTAGCGGTTGCGGCTGATCGACCAGTCGCGCGCGTTCTCGAGCCACTTGCCGAACTGGCCGTGCTTGACGTTGGCGGGGATCCAGTTGATCTGCTCGTTGAGCTCGAGCATGCGGTCCTTGATCTTGGTGACCTCAACGAACCAGCTGGAGACCGCACGGTAGATCAGGGGGTTGCGGCAGCGCCAGCAGTGCGGGTAGCTGTGCACGTAGCTCGCCTGCTTGACGAGGCGTCCCTGCTCGCGGAGCACACGCGTGATGGGCTTGTTGGCCTCGAAGACCTGCAGCCCCGCGATCTCGGCCAGCGGCGCCTCCCCGTTGGCAGGGGAGGCGAACATGGGCAGGAACTTGGCGCCCTCGTCCACCGAGAGGATCACGCGGATCCCGGCCGCCTCGCAGACCCTCTGGTCGTCCTCGCCGTACGCGGGGGCCTGGTGCACGACGCCGGTGCCGTCGGTCGTGGTCACGTAGTCCGCGACGAGGATCTGCCAGGCATTCTCGGTGCCCCACGTCTCCGTGTCCGTGTAGTAGTCCCACAGCGGCTCGTAGCGGATCCCGGCGAGCTCGGAGCCGAGGACGGTGCGCTCGACGGCGGCGGCAGCGGCCGCGCCGTCCCCGTACCCGAGGTCCTTGGCATAGGAGCCGACGAGGTCCTCGGCGAGGAGGAAACGCGTCCCGGGGCCGAACTCCGACACGCCCGCCTTCACCCCGTCGGGGCCGAGCGGCACGACGGCGTAGCGCACCTCGGGCCCCACGGCGAGGGCGAGGTTCGTGGGGAGCGTCCAGGGCGTCGTGGTCCAGGCGAGGGCGAGGACGCCGGCCAGCTCCTGCGAGAGCGCGGACTCCCCCGCCTTCAGCGGGAAGGTGACGGTGACGGTCTGGTCCTGACGGTCCTTGTAGACGTCGTCGTCCATCCGCAGCTCGTGGTTGGAGAGGGGGGTCTCGTCCTTCCAGCAGTACGGCAGGACACGGTAGCCGTTGTAGGTGAGGCCCTTGTCGTAGAGCGTCTTGAACGCCCAGATGACGCTCTCCATGTACTCGACGTTGAGGGTCTTGTAGTCGTTCTCGAAGTCCACCCAGCGGGCCTGGCGCTTGACGTACGCCTCCCACTCGTGGGTGTACTTCAGGACCGAGGCGCGGCACGCGTCGTTGAACTTGTCGATCCCCATCGTCTCGATGTGGGCCTTGTCGCTCATTCCGAGCTGCTTCATGGCCTCGAGCTCTGCAGGCAGGCCGTGCGTGTCCCAGCCGAAGCGGCGCTCGACGCGGCGGCCGCGCTGCGTCTGGTAGCGCGCCACGAGGTCCTTGGCGTAGCCGGTCAGAAGGTGCCCGTAGTGCGGGAGCCCGTTGGCGAACGGCGGGCCGTCGTAGAAGACGAACTCGTTGGAGCCGTTCCTGCCCGCGTCGCGGTTGTCGACGGAGGCCTGGAAGGTCTCGTCGTGCTCCCAGTAGGAAAGGACGCGCTCCTCGAGTTCGGGGAAGCGCACGGACGTGCTCGACGCCTGCGCGGCGTCGGCTGCTGTGCTGGCCTTGGGGTACACGCTCACTCGGATCCTGGCTCGCTTGATGCTGCTGGACGGGAGGACGGCGTTCGCCCGGATCGGCCGGACGGCACCGCGGTACCACCTCACTTGCCCGCGGCCGCACGCGGCCGGGGCCCCTCATTCACGGCTGTCACGGGCCTGCCCGTCCGGTTCTACTGGGCTCTGCCGCTGCGCGGCGCACCGTTCTTCCGGAAGCTCGCCGGTGATGGCCGGGTCAACGCTTTGCGTCAAGTCTACGCACGGCTCGCATTTCCTGTCGAAGAATGCTTTGTCCACCGTCTGGAATAACCATCCTCCCGGGCGGATACTGGCGGCATCATCGACCGAGGTGCACTTGAGGAGGATCCCGTGACCACCGTGGCGCAGCACCGACCAGCCCCTCTGGCGGACCGTGTCCGGGCCGCCTTCCAGCGGCTCAGGCTGAAGCACCCTCCGCGCGGAAGGACCGATCGCCGGGATGCGCTCCCGGCAGCGCGCGGGCCTTCGCCCGCCGCCGCAGCCTGGAGCCATGGACTCCGTCTCGTCATTGCGCAGTCCGGATGCCCGGTCCGCCTGGCACGCGGCGCCACCGACGCCGCAGTCCGGGCTGTCAGCGAGGGCATCGCGCAGGTCGCCGAGCAGGCCGACGCCGCGGTCCCCCTCCGCCTGGAGCTGCGGTGGTCCCCCCGGGGACTCGACCTCCGCCTCGTCAACACGCCGGGTGAGACGGGCTTCCAGCAGCTGCTCGCACTTGGCCGGGGCGTGCAGGACGTCGAGACGCGGCTCCTCGGAGAGGGCTGTGGCGCCCGTGCCGGCATGAGCCCCGACGGCTTCGCGATCGAGGCGCACTTCCCCGCGTTCAGCCGCGCCGGATGAGCTTGTGCGCCGCGGCCTGGGCGACGGGACGCACGACGATCTCGTCGAGGTTGACGTGGTGCGGGACGCTGACGGCGTACCGGACGATGTCGGCGATGTCCTCCGACGTCAGCGGTTCCTCCACGCCCGCGTACACCTTCTCCGCGGCCTCTGCGTCACCGCCCAGGCGCCGCAGCGAGAACTCCTCCGTCTTCACGAGGCCCGGAAGCACCTCGATGACGCGCACATTGTGCTCGGCCTCCTCGAGCCGCAGCGCCCGGGTCATCCCGCGCTCGGCGAACTTGGCGGCGTTGTACCCGCCACCGCCCTCGTAGGCGACGAGTCCCGCCACCGACGTCAGGTTCAGGACCGTCCCGTGCCCGGTGGCCCGCAGCATCGGCAGGAAGGCACGTGTGATCTTCATGGTGCCCACCACGTTGACCCTGAGCATCCACTCCCAGTCCTCGGTCTTCGACTCGGCGACCCAGTCCGTGCCCCTCGCGCCGCCGGCGATGTTGACCAGGGTGTCGATGCCGCCGCCGGCCTCGACCTCCCCGAGCAGGCGGGCAACGTCGTCGTCCTCGGCAATGTCGGCGGCCACCGCGACGGCCCCTGTCTCGGCGGCGAGACGCTCGAGCCGCTCTGCGCGGCGGGCGACCGCATACACGCGCCAGCCGTCCTCGGCGAGTGCCCTCACAGTGGCCTCGCCGATGCCTGTGCTGGCTCCCGTGACGACGGCGGAGCGCTGCTGATGGGTCGTGTTCGTGGGCGCAGGGTTGGTCATGCCCCCAACCTACAGCGACTCCTCGCCCAGGAGCTCGAGCAGGACGACCGCCTGATTGTGCTCGGTGTCCTTCGCCGAGTAGGCGAGCTCCACGTCGTCGTGCGTCCGGGCCTCCTCGACGAGCCGTGCGTAGGCCTCGGACCCGGCGAGCTCGTCACGGTAGCGCCGGGCGAACTCCTCGAACCGCTCGGGATCATGGTTGAACCACTTCCGCAGCTCGGTCGACGGGCCCACCTCCCTGAGCCAGAGGTCGACAGCCGCGTCCTCCTTGCTCAGTCCGCGGGGCCAGACGCGGTCCACGAGGATGCGGCGCGCACCGGTGGCGGGTGGCTCGTAGACGCGGCGAATGCTGATGCTGCCCATGGCGCCATGCTAGGCACCACTGCGCCCATGGGAAGCCCCGCGCAAAACATGGAAGAATCAAGGACATGCCTGAAGCAGACACCACGGGTACAGACACGCCCGCCACGCAGCCCACGGCGGCCCCCGCCGCTACCGTCCCGGACAAGCCGGCCCTCGAGGGACTCGAGGCGAAGTTCAGCGAGCGCTGGGTCGCCGAGGGGACCTACCGGTTCGACCCCGCGACGACGCGCGAGGCGGTCTACTCGATCGACACTCCCCCGCCGACCGCCTCGGGCTCGCTGCACGTCGGCCACATGTTCTCCTTCACGCAGACCGACCTGCTCGCGCGCTACCAGCGCATGACGGGCAAGAACGTCTTCTACCCGATGGGCTGGGACGACAACGGCCTGCCCACCGAGCGGCGCGTCCAGAACTACTTCGGCGTGCGCTGCGATCCGGCCATCCCGTACGACGCCGACTACCGTCCGCCTGCCCAGCCCGCCAAGAACCAGCGCGACTTCGACGTGGTCTCCCGCCGGAACTTCATCGAGCTCTGCGAGGAGCTCGCGGTCGAGGACGAGAAGGTCTTCGAGCACCTCTTCAAGACCCTCGGCCTCTCGGTCGACTGGGACATGACCTACCGCACGATCGACGGCACCTCCCGCGCCGTCTCCCAGCGGGCCTTCCTGAAGAACTTCGCGGACGGCGACGCCTACCTCGCCGAGGCCCCCACCCTCTGGGATGTCACGTTCCGCACCGCTGTCGCCCAGGCGGAGCTCGAGGACCGCGAGGTTCCCGGCGCCTACTACCGCTACGCCTTCACGACGCACGACGGCGCCCCCGTCCACATCGAGACAACTCGCCCCGAGCTCCTGGCCGCGTGTGCTGCCCTCGTGGCGCACCCGGACGACGAGCGGTACCAGCACCTGTTCGGCACCACGGTCACCTCCCCCCTGTTCGGGGTCGAGGTCGAGGTCAAGGCGCACCCGCTGGCGAAGCCGGACAAGGGCTCGGGCATCGCCATGGTCTGCACCTTCGGCGATCTCACCGACGTCACGTGGTGGCGCGAGCTGGACCTCCCCACGCGGGCGATCATCGGCCGCGACGGCCGCATCCAGGCGGAGACGCCCGAGTGGATCACGACCGACGAGGGCACTGCGGCCTACGCGGAGATCGCTGGCAAGACGGCGTTCTCGGCCAAGGAGGCCGTGGTGAGCATGCTGTCCGCGCGCGGTCTGCTCGACGGCGAGCCGAAGAAGATCCTCCACCCGGTCAACTTCTACGAGAAGGGCGACAAGCCGCTCGAAGTCGTGACCTCGCGACAGTGGTACATCCGCAACGGCGGCCGCGACGAGAACCGCCGCGCGACCTTCGTCCAGCGCGGCCGCGAGCTCGAATGGCACCCCGGCTTCATGCGCTCGCGCTACGAGAACTGGGTCGAGGGCCTCAACGGCGACTGGCTCGTCTCCCGCCAGCGCTTCTTCGGGGTGCCCATCCCCGTCTGGTATCCGCTGGATGCCGACGGCAATCCGGACTACGCCCACCCGATCGTCCCGGACGACTCCGCCCTGCCCGTCGACCCTGTCGCCGAGCCTGCCCCGGGCTACGACGAGTCGCAGCGCGACGCGCCCGGCGGCTTCACCGGCGACCCGGATGTCCTGGACACTTGGGCGACGTCCTCCCTCACCCCCCAGATCGTGGGGCGGTGGAGCCGCGACGACGAGTTCTTCGCCAACGTCTTCCCGTTCGACCTCCGGCCGCAGGCCCACGAGATCATCCGTACCTGGCTGTTCTCCACCGTGGTCCGGGGCGAGGAACTCCACGGCACCGTCCCGTGGAAGCACGCGGCGATCTCGGGGTGGGTCCTGGACCCGGACCGGAAGAAGATGTCCAAGTCCAAGGGCAACGTCGTCGTCCCGACTGACATCCTCGAGGAATACGGCGCCGACGCCGTCCGCTATTGGGCGGCCTCCGCGAGGCTCGGCGCGGACACCGCATACGAGGTCGCCCAGATGAAGATCGGACGCCGGCTCGCGATCAAGATCCTCAACGCGTCCAAGTTCGTCCTGGGCCTCGGCGCGACCGAGGCGGACGTGCTCTCCGACGGCCAGGACCCAGTCCTGGTCAACGCACTGGACCGGGCGCTGCTCGCGCAGCTCGCCGAGGTGGTCGAGCAGGCCGGTAGGGCGTTCGCGGCCTACGACCCGGCCCGCGCGCTCCAGCTGACCGAGTCGTTCTTCTGGCAGTTCACAGACGACTACGTCGAGCTCATCAAGGACCGCGCCTACGGCGCGCAGGGCGAGGAGCAGAAGGCCTCGGTCCTCGCCGCGCTGGCGACCACGCTCGACGCGATCCTGCGGCTCTTCGCACCGATCCTTCCCTTCGCCACCGACGAGGTGTGGAGCTGGTGGCGTTCGGGCTCCGTGCACCGCGCCGCGTGGCCCGCCCCGCTGCCCGTCGCCGACGGGGACACCGGGATGCTGCCCACGGTCGGCCAGGCGCTCTCCGGCATCCGGAAGGCGAAGTCCGAGGCCAAGGTGAAGCAGCGCACGGAGGTGCTCTCGGCCGTCGTGTCTGCCCCCGCGGAGCTCCTGGCCCAGCTGCAGGCCGGGCTCGGGGACCTTCAGGCGGCGGCGAACGCCCGCTCCATCGAACTGCGGGACGGAGCTGACGCCCTCGTGGTGAGCGACGTCGAATTGGCGCCGACGGAGGCCTAGTCCGGCTCCCGGCGCAGGCCCGTCCGGGCAAAGGGGAAGCCCCATCAGCGTTCGTCGCGTTGGTGGGGCTTCGACTTTGTCGGCTGCTCGGTGACGTTCTCGCAGTCTGGTGGACTCCTTGGCGTCCAGGTCGTGCCGACCCGTCACTGGCGGCCAGTCGTTGACTTTGCCTGAGGCTGCGTCAGGACGACTGTCACTGAACCTTCGGTGTCCACGTCCTCATCCTTGCGGATCAGGTACTAACGATTGTGATCCTGGCCACAGGTGGAATCAAGGCTTCCGCGCGAACTACAGGAGAGTAGTTCCGGGGCTCAGTCGACCTTCGGCCGCTCGGTGCGCGTGCGCTTGAGCTCGAAGAAGTGCGGGAACGACGCGAGCCCGACCGCCGCGTCCCAGAGCTTCCCGGCCTCTTCCCCGCGCGGCACGCGCGTGATCACGGGGCCGAAGAAGGCGGTCCCGTTGATGGCCACGATCGGGGTGCCGACGTCCTGGCCGACGAGGTCGATACCCTTCCTGTGGCTCGCACGCAGCTGCCGGTCATAGTCGTCGGAGTCGGCGTACTCGGCGAGCTCGGGCGGAAGCCCCACCTCGTCGAGCGCACGCCGGATCACCTCGGAACGGTCTGTGACGTTCTCCTGGTGGATGAGCGTGCCCATCGCGTCATAGAGCGGCTTGATGTGCTCCGCTCCATGGAGTTCGGAGGCGGCGATGATGACCCGCACCGGCCCCCAGTTCTCATCCATGGCGCGTTGGTAGTCGTGCTCGAGCTCCCGGCCCTCGTTGAGGACGGAGAGGCTCATCACGTGCCACTCGGTCTGGATGATGCGGACCTTCTCGACCTCGCCGATCCAGCGGGACGTGGCCCACGCGAAGGGGCACGCGGGGTCGAACCAGAAGTCCGCCCTCTGCTCGGCGGTGGCGTCAGTGGACACGGATCAGCTCCTCGGTCGCGGTACAGCGGCCGGCAGCACTGCTGCCGCTGCGCCTTCGGTCAGGGTCAGGCGGTGTCGCCGTCAGGCGGACTTGGTGCGCCGCTTGGCCGCGACGCTGTGGGGAATGAGGGTCGGCTCGGCCTTGCCCAGGACCACGGCGCGGTGGATCACGACGCCGCCGACGTCGTCCCGGCTCGGGAGGTCGAACATGACGGGCAGCAGGACCTCCTCCATGATCGCGCGCAGGCCACGGGCGCCCGTGCCCCTCTCGAGGGCGAGGTCCGCGATGGCCTCGAGGGCATCCCGTTCGAAGTGCAGTTCCACCCCGTCGAGGTGGAACATCTTCTCGTACTGCTTCACGAGGGCGTTGCGGGGCTCGGTCAGGATCTGCATGAGCGCCGCACGGTCGAGGTTCTCGACCGTGGTGATGACGGGCAGGCGACCGATGAACTCCGGAATGAGCCCGAACTTGAGCAGGTCCTCCGGCATGACGTCCGCGTACGAGCTCTCATGCTTCGTGATGGAACTGAGGGGAGCGCCGAAGCCGATGCCCTTCTTGCCCGCACGCTGTCCGATGATCTCCTCGAGGCCCGCGAAGGCGCCAGCCACAATGAAGAGCACGTTGGTCGTGTCGATCTGGATGAACTCCTGATGGGGGTGCTTGCGGCCACCCTGCGGCGGGACCGAGGCCACCGTGCCCTCGAGGATCTTCAGGAGCGCCTGCTGGACGCCCTCGCCCGAGACGTCGCGGGTGATCGAGGGATTCTCACTCTTGCGGGAGATCTTGTCGATCTCGTCGATGTAGATGATGCCCTGCTCGGCCTTCTTGACGTCGTAGTCAGCGGCCTGGATGAGCTTGAGGAGGATGTTCTCGACGTCCTCGCCCACGTAGCCCGCCTCAGTCAGCGCCGTCGCGTCGGCGACCGCAAAGGGGACGTTGAGCCGGCGTGCGAGGGTCTGGGCGAGGTACGTCTTGCCACAGCCGGTCGGGCCGATGAGGAGGATGTTCGACTTGGCGATCTCGACGTCGTCGTGCGTGTGCGCCTCGGTGAGGGACGAGCTCTTCGCGGCGTGCCCGGACTGGATGCGCTTGTAATGGTTGTAGACGGCCACCGCAAGCGCGCGCTTGGCCGGCTCCTGGCCGATCACGTACTCCTGCAGGAAGTCGAAGATCTCCCGGGGCTTGGGCAGCTCGAACGAGCCGAGGTCCGAGACCTCGGCGAGCTCCTCCTCGATGATCTCGTTGCAGAGCTCGATGCACTCGTCGCAGATGTAGACGCCGGGGCCGGCAATGAGCTTCCGCACCTGCTTCTGGCTCTTGCCGCAGAAGGAGCACTTCAGCAGGTCTGCGCTCTCGCCAATGCGCGCCATTCGTCAATTCCCTTCGAAAGAAGCTTCTGACCATCCCACTGTAGGCCACCGCACCGTCACTCGTGGGACACCACGGCGCCGGTGTCCGGGCTGTTACCCGGACACCGGCGCCAGCACACCCGGTACGTGGGTCAGCGGGTGATCGCGCTCGAACGGATCTTGCGGGATTCGAGCACCTCGTCGACGAGGCCGTAGTCCTTCGCCTCGGCAGCCGTCAGGAACAGGTCGCGCTCGATGTCCCGGCTGATGTCGTCGGGGGTCTTGTTCGAGTGCTTGGCCCACGTGTGCTCGAGCCACTCGCGCATACGGAGCACCTCACGGGCCTGGATCTCGAGGTCTGTGGCCTGGCCGCCGGACCCGCCGGCGAGCGAGGGCTGGTGGATCATGACCGTCGAGTTCGGCAGGGCCAGGCGCTTGCCCGGCGTGCCGGCGGCGAGGATCACTGCCGCCGCGGACGCGGCCATGCCCAGGCACACTGTCTGGATCTCGGGACGGATGAACTGCATTGTGTCGTAGATGGCGGTCATGGCCGTGAACGAGCCGCCGGGGGAATTGATGTACATCGTGATGTCCCGGTCGGGGTCGTTCGCCTCGAGCACGAGCAGCTGCGCCATGATGTCGTCAGCGCTCGCATCGTCGACCTGGACGCCCATGAAGATGATGCGGTCCTCGAACAGCTTCGTGTACGGGTCCTGGCGCTTGAAGCCGTACGGCGTGCGCTCCTCGAACTGCGGGAGGACATAGCGGCTGGTCGGAAGGCTCGCCGGGTTGACGCCCATGCTGAAATTCATTGCTTGCTCCTTGTTCCTCAGCGCCGTCTACTTGTCCGTCCCGCCGCCGCCGGACACGTGCCCGGATCGCGCGGCGATCTTGTCGAAGAAGCCGTACTCGAGGGCTTCCTGCGCCGTGAACCACTTGTCACGGTCATTGTCCTTGAGGATCCGCTCAACGGGCTGTCCCGTCTGCTCGGCCGTCAGCTCCGCCATGACCTGCTTCATGTGCAGGATCAGCTCGGCCTGGATCTTGATGTCCGAGGCCGTGCCCCCGATGCCGCCGGACGGCTGGTGCATGAGGATGCGGGCGTGCGGGGTGGCGTAGCGTTTGCCCTTGGTGCCCGACGAGAGCAGGAACTGCCCCATGGACGCCGCGAGGCCCGTCGCCACCGTCACGACGTCGTTCGAGATGTACTGCATCGTGTCGTAGATGGCCATGCCCGCCGTGACGGACCCGCCGGGCGAGTTGATGTAGAGGTAGATGTCCTTCTCGGGATCCTCGGCTGAGAGGAGGAGCAGCTGCGAGCAGATGGCGTTGGCATTGTCGTCGCGCACCTCCGACCCAAGCCAGATGATCCGCTCCTTGAGGAGCCGCTGGTAGATGTAGTCTTGGCCGGTTCCCCCCGGGACCGGCTCAGCCATGCTCGGCGACTTCTCCTGCTGGTGCATGGTGCGATACCTCTCGATCTGATGCACATGGGCTGTTGCTGCTACAGGGACACTAGCCTTTTTCCGCGGCCGATTGTTCCGCATCCGGCCCCTGTTCGCTTCCAGCGCATGGGCCCGCGCAATCCGCGGGAGAACGGCGAAGGCCGCCGTCCGTTCCCCTGTCCGGGGAACCGACGGCGGCCTTCGAAGCGCTCGGTCAGAACTTGGCGGCTGCGGGATCGTCGCTCGGGACGACCTCGGCCTCGGCGCTCTCGTCGGCCTCCGGCACGTCCTCGCCGGCGGGCTTGACGAACTCGGAGAGGTCGACGGCGTTGCCCTCCGAGTCGGTCACCTCGGCCTTGCCGAGGACGGCGGCGAGGGCCTTGCGGCGGCGGACCTCGCCGACCATCATCGGGACCTGACCCGACTGGTCCATGATCTGGGCGAACTGGTTCGGGTCCATGCCGTACTGGCTGGCCGTCGTCACGAGGTACTCGATGAGCTCGGACTGGGAGACGCCGATCTCCTCCTTGTCCGCGATCGCGTCGAGGATGACCTCGTTCTTGAAGGCGCGCTCCGTGTTGGCCTTGACCTCGGCGCGGTGCTCCTCGGTGTCGTGGTCCTCGCCGGCGGCGTGGCCGCCGTTCTCGGGGTTGAAGTGGGCCTCGACCTGCTCGGTCAGAACGCCCTCGGGGACGGGGACCTCGACGAGCTCGACGAGCTTGTCCAGGACCTTGTCGCGGGCCTCGACGCCCTGCGACACGACCTTGGACTGCGCCGCCTGCTTGGCGAGGTCCTCGCGGAGTTCGGCGATCGTGTCGAACTCGGAGGCGAGCTGGGCGAAGTCGTCGTCGGCCTCGGGGAGCTCGCGCTCCTTCACGGCCGTGACCTTGACGGTCACGGATGCGTCCTGGCCCGCGTGCTCGCCACCGGCAAGCTTGGTCTCGAAGACCGTCTCCTCGTCGGCCGAGAGGCCGGTGACCGCCTCGTCGAGGCCCTCGAGCATGGTGCCGGAACCGACCTGGTAGGACAGGCCGGACGCGGTGTCGACCTCCTCGCCGTCGACCTTCGCCGTGAGGTCGATCGTGAGGAAGTCATCGGCCTGCGCCGGACGGTCGACGGCCTTGAGCGTGCCGAAGCGCCCGCGCAGCTCGTCGAGGGCCTTCTCGACGTCCTCGTCGCCCGCCTCGGCCGCAGCGACGTCGACCTTGAGGCCGGCGTAGTCAGGAAGCTCGATCTCGGGGCGCACGTCCACCTCGACGGAGAACTTGAGCTCGCCCTCGGTAGCGGCGGGGTCGGGAACCTCGGTGATCTCGACCTCGGGGCGGGACAGCGGGCGGATGCCGGTCTCGGCGACAGCCTGCTGGTACCAGTCGTTGAGGCCCTCGTTGATGGCCGTCTCGAGGACGTAGCCGCGGCCGACGCGCTGGTCGATGAGGCGAGCGGGGACCTTGCCCTTGCGGAAGCCCGGCACCTGGATCTGCTCGGCGACGGTCTTGTAGGCGGCATCGATGTTCGGCTTCAGCTCGTCGAGGGCCACCTCGACGTTGAGCTTGACCCGCGTGGGGCTGAGGTTCTCGGCAGCGCTCTTCACAGCGTGGCTCTCCTGGATGGTCGGATGATGGGTGCCGCCCTCGGGCGAAATGCCTCAGGACGCGACTGTCGGGGTGACAGGATTTGAACCTGCGACTTCCTGCTCCCAAAGCAGGCGCTCTAGCCAAGCTGAGCTACACCCCGGTCTAGTGCACAGACCACGATACAGGGCCGCGACAAGCCAATGCACATCAGGCCCCGGGCACGGAAACGGCCCCTCCGGCGTCGGAAGGGCCCTGGGCGCCAACGAGGGGGCGACGGGAATCGAACCCGCGTATCCAGTTTGGAAGACTGGCGCTCTACCATTGAGCTACGCCCCCGGGGCCCTCCAACTAAAGCGAACGCGAGCCGAGCGTGTCAAATCCCGCCCAGCCCCGGGCGGCCTATGTCAGGGGGAAGCATGGACCAGCCCGATCGTTCGCACGCCCGACCCGCGCTCAGGGGCATCCTCAGGAGAGGGGCCCTGGCCTACGCCGCCCTGTCCTGCGCCGTGCTGCTCCTCCTGGGCATTCCCGCCCAGCCCGCCCACGCCGACGATCCCGGCACCGCCATCAGCACGCGGGCCTCGCAGCTGGGTCTGGGTTCCCCGACGGGCGGGCTGGTCTGCGGGCTCAGGGACGGCGGCTGCTACCAGTGGTATGGGACGGTCGGGATCCTGTGGTCCCCGGCGTCGGGCGCGCAGCCGAGCTCCCCCGGCGCCATCCGCCAGGCGTGGATCGCCCAAGGGTACGAGAACGGGCGTCTGGGCTACCCGACCTCGGCCGAGACCTGCGGCCTGGCCGGTGGCGGATGCCGCCAGACCTATCAGGGCGGGACGCTGTACTGGACGGCGTCGACCGGCGCGAATGCGGCCACTCCGGGAGCGATTCTCCAGGCCTGGACTGCACAGGGCAGCGAGAACGGGCGCCTCGGCTACCCGGTGGGAGGCGAGGTGTGCGGGCTGCGCGATGCCGGCTGCTACCAGATGTTCGCCGGCGGGGGCATCCTGTGGTCCCCGGCATCCGGGGCGTACGCCAGCACGCCCGGAGCCATCCGGCAGGCGTGGGTCGCCCAGGGCTACGAGAACGGGCGTCTCGGCTACCCCACCTCGGGGGAGTCGTGCGGCCTCCGGGACGCCGGCTGCGTCCAGTCCTTCCAGGGCGGCGCCCTGTACTGGACCGCAGCCTCCGGGGCCCAGCCGATGACGCCGGGAGCCATCCGCCAGACCTGGGCGGCCATGGGCGCCGAGGGCGGTGTCCTCGGCTACCCGCTCGGCCCCGAGGTGTGCGGGATGCGCGATGGCGGGTGCGGGCAGGTCTTCCAGGGCGGTTCGGTCTACTGGTCCCCCTCCACGGGAGCGCAGCCGAGCCTGCCGGGGGCAATCCGCTGGGCCTGGGGCACGCGTGGCTACGAGGCCGGGCCCCTCGGCTACCCGGTCGGGCCGGAGATCTGCCAGTCGGGCTCGTGCCGGCAGAACTTCCAGCGCGGCTTCGCGACCTGGAGCGCCCAGGACGGCGCGCGGCTCGCGATCACCGCGCTCGACACGATCGTCGTGAACAAGAAGCGCCCGCTCTCCCCCATCGACTACGTCCCCACGCCCCTCGAGACAGTCGGCTCGACGGCAATGCAGTCCGAGGCTGCCGCATGGGCCCGCTCGCTGCTCGCCGACGCGAGAGCCGCCGGGATCGGCATGACGACCGTGAGCGGGTACCGGGACTACTGGTCGCAGGCGTCGCTCTACAACAGCTACGTCGCGCAGTACGGCCAGACCCAGGCGGACCTGATCTCGGCCCGGCCCGGGTACAGCGAGCACCAGAGCGGGCTCGCGCTCGACATCGGCGACTCGAGCGGGGCGTGCGGGCTGCAGGCGTGCTTCGAGAACACGGGCTCCGGTTCGTGGGCGAGGGACAACGCCTGGCGGTACGGGTTCATCGTCCGCTACCCGCAGGGCTACACCTGGGCCACCGGCTACGAGTACGAGCCGTGGCATCTGCGCTACGTGGGCCGGGCCGCGGCCTCGGCGATGCGCTTCAACGGCATCCCCACGCTCGAGGAGTTCTACGCCCTGCCGGCGGCCCCGGGCTACTGAGCGCTCAGCGCTGGCAGGCAGGGCACCAGTACAGCTTCCGGCCCGCCTCGGCGGCCAGGGCCACCGACTCGCCGCACTCCCGGCATGGCTGCCCCTGCCGCCGGTACACGTAGTGGGCGTCCTGCGGTGCCGGGAGGTCCGCCGGACCGTCCGGCCAGTGCGACGGATCGGTGGTGATGATCCTCCCGTCGCGGACGCCCTCCGCCATGGCCTCGGCCGCGTCCTCCCAGAGCGCGATGGCCCGTTCGCGGCCGAGGCCGCTGCCCGGCAGGGCCGGGTCGAGCCTTGCCCGGAAGAGGAGCTCGGCCCGGTACACGTTGCCGATCCCCGAGACCACCTCCTGGTCCATGAGCAGGCGCGAGAGGGGCGTGCGACGGCGCCCGATGCGGCGGGCGAACTCCTCGCCGGCACCCCCGGCCCCCTCGCCCGGGTTCTGGGCCAAGGGGTCCGGGCCGAGCCGGGCGACGACCGCAGCGGCCTCCGCTTCCGTCTCGACCGTGCACACGCTCGCGCCCCTCAGGTCCGCCCAGCCGTGCTCTGAGACGAGCCGCGCCCGCACGGCCCCCGCGGGAGGCGGGGGCACCGCGGACGCCGACCGGGCGCCGTCGTCCGCGAGCTCCCGCTCCCCGACGCGGCGGGGCGCGCCGATGCTCGAGGATCCGCGGAACGTCTCGTCGCCGCCGAAGTCCCAGGCACCGTAGAGGCCCAGGTGGACCCTCAGGACGAGGCCACCCTCGAACCCGAGGAAGAGCTGCTTGCCGTGGGCGCGGGCGGAGAGGAGCGACCGCCCGTCGAGGAGAGCGGCGCCGTCGGCGAATCGGCCCTGCGGGCTCGACACGGCGAGCCGCTGCCCCGCGAACACGTCGTCGAACTGCCGGGCGAGGCGGTGGATGGAATGGCCTTCTGGCACGGGAAGTGCTGGCTACTCGACGATCTCGCCGGTGGTCTCGTACGTCGCGATCTTTCCGATGCGGCGCACGTGGCGCTCATCGTTGCTGAACGGTTCCGTGAGGAAGGCCTCGATGATCGCCGTCGCCTCCTCGAGGGAGTGCTGCCGCCCGCCGACCGCGACCACGTTCGCGTCATTGTGCTCGCGGGCGAGACGGGCGGTGTCGAGGTTCCAGGCGAGCGCGGCGCGCACGCCGCGGACCTTGTTCGCGGCGATCTGCTCCCCATTGCCCGAGCCGCCGAGCACGATCCCGAGCGCCTGGGTCCCGGCTTCCTGGTCGGCGACCACAGCGCGCGCGGCATTGATGCAGAACGAGGGGTAGTCGTCGAGCGGATCGTACTCGCGGGGACCGTGGTCGACCACCTCGTAGCCCTGGCTGCGCAGGTGCGCGACCAGATGGGCCGACAGCTCCATCCCGGCATGGTCGGTGGCAATGTGGACGCGCGGCTTCGGCACGGCGTTCCTCTCTCTCGACATCAGGTCCCCGGGCCAGATCAGGCCGAGGTCCAGACTACGCTCCGGAGCCGGCGCGCAGCACGTCGACGACGCGGCGGGCGGTGTCCCCGTCCCGGCCGGAGAAGACGACCTGCCGGCCGTCGTCGAGGACTGCCTCCACCGCCTCCCCGCTGGCCACGAGGACCGAGACTGCCTGGCCCTTCCGGCGGTAGCCCCACCCTCCGAACCGGCGGGCCGCGACGGTCTCGAAGCTCGCCCTCAGCACGCTCGCCGTCCGGAACCTGAGGACGGGAACCATTCCGGCGAGGAAGACGCCGACTCCTTCCGGGCTCACGGAGACCCGCGCCACGAGCGAGCAGGCCGCCAGGAGTGCGCCCGCCGTCAGGACCAGCGAGATCCACGGCGAGACCACGAGGAGCAGGAGCGAGACGGAGACGCCGATGATCCCGAGCATGACGAACACGGACGAGCGCGCGTGCGCCCAATAGGTGAAGGTCAGCCGGACGCGCTCCGGCTCGAGCGCGTCGAGGAGCGCAGCCTCGTCGCGGGGGCTCCACTGCTCGTCCGGCTTGAAGGTGAAGAACATGACGACGGCGAACGCCAGGGTGGCTCCCGAGCCCATCGCGAGGACGACCGGGTCCGGATGCGAGTCCCGCGCGTCATCGAGCCCGACCTGGCCGAGCAGGCCGGCGGCGAGGACGGTCGCGAGGAACATCGACATGCCGATCCCGCCGGCCATGAAGACCCGCCGCGCGATGGGGGGCCGCCGCGTGAAGGCGGCCTGGCTGCACAGGAGGGCGCCGAGGATGGCGATGAGCCCGGCGCCGGCGGCCAGATACGCCGCAAAGGGCGTGAAGGCCGTCCCTCCGTCCGCGTTCCAGAGCCAGGCGACGGGCTCCGGGACCCGTCCTCGGAAGGTGAAGGCCGCGAGGACGAATCCGCCGCCGAGGAGGATGGGGTAGCCGATCGCGAAGCGGAGCGCCTTGCGGTCGACCCTCTGCCCCGATTCCCCTGCCATGCGCTCCACGCTACTCCACCGGCGCGTCACAGAATCGTGCGTGTGCGATGCTGGCTTGCGGCGGGACAACACGAAAGAATAGCTTCAGAGTGAGCCACGCCACGTTTCGGCGCTCGGCACACGACGGCAGTGCCCGCCGGCACCGCAGCACAGACGTTTGGAGGCACGATGCCAGGGACGAACCTCACCCGATCCGAGGCGCAGGAGCGCGCGAAGGCCATCCGGCGGGTGGACTCCTACCACGTCGAGCTGGATCTCACGCGCGGCGACCGGGTCTTCGGCTCCCGCACCACGGTGCGCTTCGCCGCGCAGGAGGGCTCGTCGTCGTTCATCGACGCGATCACGGACACGGTGCGCTCGGTGACGCTCAACGGCGAGGCGCTCGACGTGGCCCGCGTCAGCGACGGCGTCCGCATCCAGCTGCCCTCGCTCAAGGGCGAGAACGAGCTGGTCGTCGACGCCGACGCCCTCTACATGAACACGGGCGAGGGCCTGCACCGCTTCGTCGATCCGGCCGACGGCGAGGTCTACCTGTACACGCAGTTCGAGGTCCCCGACTCCCGCCGGGTCTTCGCCGTCTTCGAGCAGCCCGACCTCAAGGCCGCCTTCCGCTTCACGGTCACCGCGCCGTCGCGCTGGACGGTCGTGTCCAACTCCCCCACGCCGCAGCCGCAGCCTGCCGGCGCCCCGGAGGCCGGGGTCTGGGACTTCGCCCCGACCGGCCGCATCTCCAGCTACATCACCGCCCTGATCGCAGGCCCCTACGAGAGCGTGCACGACGAGCTCGTCAACTCCGCCGGGAGGACGATCCCGCTCGGGGTCTTCGCGCGCAGGTCGCTCATGGAGTACCTCGACGCGGCGAACATCTTCTCCCTGACCAAGGCCGGCTTCGAGTTCTACGAGCGCGAATTCGGGTGCGAGTACCCGTTCGAGAAGTACGACCAGCTCTTCGTCCCTGAGTTCAACGCCGGCGCGATGGAGAACGCCGGGGCAGTCACGATCCTCGAGAGCTACGTCTTCCGCTCGAAGCCGACTCAGGCCACCGTCGAGCGCCGCGCCATCACCGTCCTGCACGAGCTCGCGCACATGTGGTTCGGCGACCTCGTGACGATGCGCTGGTGGGACGACCTGTGGCTCAACGAGTCCTTCGCCGAGTTCATGTCCCACCTCGCCGCCGCGGAGGCGACTGACTTCCGCCATGCGTGGACCACCTTCGCGTCCGTGGAGAAGTCCTGGGCCTACCGCCAGGACCAGCTCCCCACGACGCACCCCATCTTCGCGGACATCGCCGACCTCGCAGACGTCGAGGTCAACTTCGACGGCATCACGTACGCCAAGGGAGCCTCCGTCCTCAAGCAGCTGGTCGCGTGGGTGGGGCAGGAGAAGTTCATGGAAGGCGTGCGCCGCTACTTCGCGAAGCACGCGTGGGGCAACACCGTCCTCGCGGACCTCATGGCGGAGCTCGAGGCGGCCAGCGGACGCGACCTCACCGCCTGGGGCCAGGCGTGGCTGGAGACCGCCGGCGTGAACACACTCTCCCCCGAGATCGAGACGGACGACGACGGCCGCATCCTGCGCTTCGCCGTGCGCCAGAGCGCTGTGGCCGAGTACCCGACCATCCGCCCGCACCGCCTCGCGATCGGCTTCTACGAGCACGACGGCGCCGGCTCGCTCGTGCGGGCCCACCGCACCGAACTCGACGTCGAGGGCGAGCTGACCGAGGTGCCGGACCTCGCAGGGCTGCGCCGCCCCGCCCTCGTCCTCCTGAACGACGACGACCTCGCCTTCGCGAAGGTGCGCCTGGACGCCGTCTCACAGGTGACCGCCACCGCGGGGCTCAAGGACATCACCGAGAGCCTCCCGCGGGCCCTGGTCTGGGGCTCAGCCTGGGACGGCGCGCGGGACGGCGAGAGCCCGGCACGCGGGTACGTCGACCTGGTCCTGTCCAACATCGGCTCCGAATCCGACGCGTCAGTGGTGCAGACGCTCCTGCGGCAGCTCGCGACGACGCTCGACTTCTACGTCGCTCCCGAGGCCCGGTCCGAGACGAAGGGCGCGACGGCCGCACGCCTCTGGGACCTGGCACGCGAGGCGGCTGCCGGTTCGGACTCCCAGCTGCAGTTCGCCAAGGCCTTCTCCGGGCTCGCGGCAGCGCCCGAGCACCTCGAGGCGGTCGCCGGGCTGCTCGACGGCTCGGTCGAGGTGCCGGGCCTCGTGGTCGACCAGGACCTTCGGTGGGAGTTCATCGCCTCCCTGGCAGCAGGAGGAGCCATCGGGCAGGGACGGATCGACGAGGAGCTCGCCAGGGACAACACCTCCACCGGGCAGTGCGCAGCGGCCCTCGCGATGGCGGCGCGGCCCACCCGGGAGGCCAAGGAGGAGACGTGGGAGGCGGTCGTCGTGCGCGGCGACCTCTCGAACGCGATGCAGCAGGCCGCGATCAACGGCTTCGTGCGCGCGCACGACGCCGGCCTGCTCGCCCCGTTCACGGAGCGCTACTTCGAGGCCGTCCCCGGCATCGTCGCCGAGAGGACGCACGCGCTCGCCCAGCAGATCGTCGTCGGCCTCTACCCGGCGCGGCAGACCACGCCGGAGACGCTCGAGCGGACGGACGCGTTCCTCACGTCCCTGCGCGACGACCAGGCCGCCCTGCGCCGCATGATGCTCGAGAACCGCGACGGCGTCGCACGGGCGCTGCGCGCGCAGGCCGCGGACCGGTAGCCTGACCGCCATGGCGATCGGGGACCACCACTACACCGTCGCAGTGACGTGGACGGGCAACCGCGGCTCCGGGACCTCCGGCTACCGCGAATATGGCCGGGAACATGACATCGCGCTTCCGGGCCTGCCCGTGCTGCCGGGGTCGGCTGACCCGACATTCCGGGGCGACCGCGACAGGTACAACCCCGAGCAGCTGCTCCTGGCGGCGCTCGCCCAGTGCCACATGCTCTCGTACCTGCACGTGGCGGTGACCCACGGGCTCACCGTGGTCTCGTATGAGGACAGGGCCGAGGGAACGATGCACCTCAACCGGGACGGCAGCGGCGAGTTCACCTCGGCCGTCCTCCATCCCCGTGTGGGCCTGGCCGACGAGTCGCAGCGGGCACTCGCGGACCGTCTCCACGATGAGGCACACGACCTGTGCTTCATTGCGCGCTCGGTGAACTTCCCTGTGAGGCATCTCCCCGAGGAGCCGTGACGGCCACGGGCGACGGCCGGGGCCCGATAGGGTAGACGGGTCCGATGCACCCCATCCCCAGGAGGCTCCTGCCTGTGTCCGAGGACATCGATACCGCTGTCGCGACCTTCAACGAGAAGCTCATCGAAGTGGGCTTGGCCGTGGGCGCCGGGCTCATCGTGTGGCTCGTGGCGACGTTCGTCATCCGCCAGATCGTCAAGCGCATCCTCGCGGGGCCGCAACTGGCCGAGCACCGCCTGTTCCGGTGGGCGGCGCCCGCGCTGCGGGCCCTGGACTCGGAGCGCCGCGCCCAGCGGGCTGCGACGATCGGCTCGCTCCTGAACAGCACGGTCGCGGCCATCATCTCCACGATCGTGGGGATGTATGTGCTCCGGGCCCTCGGCGTGGACCTCGCCCCGCTGCTGACGAGCGTCGGGATCCTCGGTGTCGCCATCGGCTTCGGCGCGCAGCAGCTCATCCGCGACTTCCTCGCGGGGATCTTCATCACCCTCGAGGACCAGTTCGGGATCGGGGACGTCATCGAGACCGGTGCCGGCGAGGTGGTGGGCACCGTGGAGTCCGTGGGCCTGCGCATCACGAGGGTCCGGGCCGACGACGGAACGGTCTGGTACCTGCGCAACGGCGAGATCCTCCGCGTGGGGAACCGCTCGCAGGGCACCTACGTCCCCGTGGCCGCGAACGGCCACAGCACGGACGACAATGGTGAGAAGGGCGAGCGGACCGGCAGCACCGCCCAGGACAGCAACGGAGGCCAGCGTTCGGGTGAGTGAGATGACGACCCCCGGAGTCCCCGGGGAGGGACGTCCGGACCTTCTGCGGGGTGGTGTCCCCGCAGCGAGCTTCTTCGACCAGATCGGCGGCCACGAGACCTTCGTCAGACTCGTGGACGTGTTCTACCAGGGCGTGGCGGAGGACCCGGTCCTGCGGCCGATGTACCCCGAGGATGATCTGGAACCCGCCAAACGGCGCCTGACGATGTTCCTCGAGCAGTACTGGGGCGGTCCGGGCACCTACAGTGCGGAGCGGGGACACCCGCGCCTGCGGATGCGGCACATGCCGTACAAGGTGAACCCGGAGGCACGGGACCGCTGGCTCGCGCACATGCGCACCGGCGTGGACGCCCTCGGGCTGCCGCCGCTCCAGGAGGCCACGCTGTGGGACTACCTCGAGCGCGCTGCGCACTCCCTCGTGAACTCCTTCGAGGACTGAGCCCGCCCGTCCACGCGGGGGCGCCCGGCGCCGGCCAGGCAGCCTCCCCGCGGGCGCGGCGCCTTCACGTCCCGAGCAGCGACGGCCGGCGGCACAGCACGTGGCCGCGGTGTGAGGAGAGCCTGACCCAGAGGCCGGACTCGAACAGGTCCAGCGGTTCCCCCGCTGCCGCGAACCCGAGCGTGTGTGCCGCGAAGGCGGCGCCCGCAGGCACGCCCGGGGTTCCCTCGAGGTCCCTCCCCCACACCGCAGCCCGCACGCCGTGGACCACTGCGGAGCCAGGACGGTCGGGGACGGCACCGGCCACCTCGGCGATGCCCGCTGCCGCCGCTGCTGCGATCTGCTGGCCGTCGAGACGCCCCAGCGGCCGCCAGGGGCCGCGCGGCGGGCTCACCGCGGCCCAGGGGGTGCGGACGTGCGACGGCGGGACGTCCAGCAGCGTCGCATCCTCGCCGAGGCGCGCGAACCGGTCGAAGACCGAGGCGATCGCCACGGTGGCGTCCAGCTCCGCGGGCCGGGCGAGCGCGACCGTGCGCAGCCCCAGCACCGTCGGAGTCGCCTCGCCGAGGACGCGGGGGCTCAGGACGCACACGTAGACGGCGAGTACTCCCCCAACAGCCTGGAAGCGCACGGCGCCATCCTCCACGGCCCTGGCACGCGCCAGGAAGATGCGCAGGTCGGCCACAGCGCGCGGGTCGCCGAAGTCGAGGGCGGTCTGGATGTCGGCGGCGCTCATGCACCATCTCCCTTCATGCCCACCGATGCTGGCAGAGGCGGCCGACGCCTGAACGGCACGGGCGGCCCGGCGAACTCGTCGAACTCGGCCCGCAGAGCGGCGGGCAGGCGGACGGGACGGCCGGTGGAGCGGCTCACGAGGACCATCGAGGTCGAGCAGTAGGCATACAGGTCAGGGCCGTCCGGCTCCCGGACGGTGTACCCGAGGTCGAAGCTCGAGCCGCCCACGCGCGTCACCCACAGGTCCACGGCGATCGGCTCGCGCCGGTACATGAGCGGCGCCATGTACTCGATCTCGTGCCTTCCGACCAGCGTGAAGTTCTCCTCGGTGACGAGTCCAGCCATCGTGGACGCGCCCGCCGCAGGCACCCGCAGCGGCTCGCGGAGCCAGTGGACCCGAGCGTCCTCGAGGAACTGGAAGAAGCGCACGTTGTTCACGTGCCCGTAGGAGTCGACGTCGCCGAAGCGCAGCTGGAGAGGGAACCGGTAGACCGAGGACATGCTCCCATCTTCGCACCCGACGCCCCGCGGACCTCCTTGGCCGCCGCCGCCCGCGCCGTCTAGTGTCATGGGCATGACCAGCCCCGCGCACCGAGCCGGCAGCACCGGCGCCCTCCTGACCCTTCTGGACCTCGACGACCTCGGGGGCGCCCGGACGGACAAGGACGTCTTCGTTGGACCGAGCGAGCGGCAGCCGCGGCACCGCGTCTTCGGCGGCCAGGTGCTCGCCCAGAGCCTCATCGCCGCGTCACGCACGGTGGCCGATGGGCGCCCGGTCCACTCGATCCACGCCTACTTCCTGCGCCCGGGGGATGCGGACAAGCCGATCACCTTCGGGGTCGAGCGGCTTCGCGACGGGAGGTCGTTCTCGGCACGGCAGGTCCACGCGTACCAAGACGGAGTCCCGATCCTGTCCATGATCGCGTCGTTCCAGATCGAGGCCGACGGGGTCGAGCACCAGTCTGCGATGCCGGAGGGCATCCCGGACCCCGAGACGCTGCCGAGCACCGCCGACCTCCTCGGCGAGATCGACCACCCCGTGGCGCAGTACTGGGCCTTCGACCGGCCCTTCGACATCCGCCACGTGGACCCGGCCATGTACGTCTCGGCGGCCGGCCCCCACGTCGCACGCAACGCCGTGTGGATGAAGACCTTCGACGCCATGCCGGACGACGACGGCCTGCACCGCGCCGCTCTCGCCTATGCGAGCGACTACACCCTGCTCGAACCCGTGCTGCGGCGGCACGGCCTCTCCTGGATCACACCCGGGATGAGCGTCGCAAGCCTCGACCACGCCATGTGGTGGCACCGGCCCGTCCGGGTCGACGACTGGCTCCTGTACGTCCAGGAGGCGCCCAGCGCCCAAGGCGCACGGGGCCTCGGTGCCGGGAAGATCTTCGACCGCCGCGGCGTGCATGTCGCGAGCGTCGCCCAGGAGGGGATGATCCGCCTGCCCTATCTCGACGGACCCGCCTAGCCCACGCACGACGGCGGAAGGCCGGCTCCGCGTGGAGTCCGGCCTTCCGCCGTGGCAGCCAGAGCGACGCTAGTCGCGCGTGAGCTTGCGGTGGGTCACCCGGTGGGGCTTGGCGGCGTCGGGACCGAGACGCTCGACCTTGTTCTGCTCGTACGACTCGAAGTTGCCCTCGAACCAGTACCAGTTGGCCTCGTTCTCCTCAGTCCCCTCGTACGCGAGGATGTGCGTCGCGACGCGGTCGAGGAACCAGCGGTCGTGGGACACGACCACGGCGCAGCCCGGGAACTCGAGGAGCGCGTTCTCCAGGCTCGAGAGCGTCTCGACGTCGAGGTCGTTGGTCGGCTCGTCGAGGAGCAGGAGGTTGCCGCCCTGCTTGAGCGTGAGCGCGAGGTTGAGCCGGTTGCGCTCACCGCCGGAGAGCACGCCGGCCTTCTTCTGCTGGTCCGGCCCCTTGAAGCCGAACGCGGAGACGTAGGCACGCGAGGGCATCTCGACCTGGCCGACCTGGATGTGGTCGAGGCCATCGGAGACGACCTCCCAGAGGGTCTTGTTCGGGTCGATGCCGCCGCGGCTCTGGTCCACGTAGGAGATCTTGACCGAGTCGCCGATCTTGAGATCGCCCGCGTCCAGCGGCTCGAGCCCGACGAGGGTCTTGAACAGGGTGGTCTTGCCCACGCCGTTGGGCCCGATCACGCCGACGATGCCGTTGCGCGGCAGGGAGAAGGAGAGCCCGTCGATGAGCGTGCGGTCCCCGAAGCCCTTCTTGAGGTCCTTCGCCTCCACGACGAGCTGGCCGAGGCGCGGGCCCGGCGGGATCTGGATCTCCTCGAAGTCGAGCTTGCGCGTGCGCTCGGCCTCCGCGGCCATCTCCTCGTACCGGGCGAGGCGGGCCTTCGACTTGGTCTGGCGTCCCTTGGCGTTCGACCTCACCCAGTCCAGTTCCTCCGCGAGCCGCTTGGCGAGCTTCGCATCCTTCTTGCCCTGCACCTCGAGGCGTGCGCGCTTCTTCTCAAGGTAGGTCGAGTAATTGCCCTCGTACGGGTACAGGCGCCCACGGTCGACCTCGCAGATCCACTCTGCGACGTGGTCGAGGAAGTAGCGGTCGTGGGTCACGGCGAGAACCGCGCCCGGGTAGGTCGAGAGGTGCTGCTCGAGCCAGAGCACGCTCTCCGCGTCGAGGTGGTTGGTGGGCTCATCGAGGAGCAGGAGGTCGGGCTTCTGCAGGAGCAGCTTGCAGAGGGCCACGCGGCGGCGCTCACCACCCGAGAGCACCCGGACGTCGGCGTCACCCGGAGGGCAGCGCAGGGCGTCCATTGCCTGCTCGAGCTGCGAGTCGAGATCCCAGGCGTCGGCGGCGTCGATGGCTTCCTGGAGCTTGCCCATCTCCTCGAGGAGCGCGTCGTAGTCCGCGTCGGGGTTCGCCATCTCTTCCGAGATCTCGTTGAAGCGCTGGATCTTGGCGTAGATCTCCCCCACGCCTTCCTGCACGTTGCCGAGCACCGTCTTCTCCTCGTTCAGAGGAGGCTCCTGGAGCAGGATGCCGACCGAGTAGCCCGGGGAAAGCCGTGCCTCCCCGTTCGAGGGTGTGTCGAGTCCGGCCATGATCTTGAGGATCGTCGACTTGCCGGCACCGTTCGGCCCCACGACGCCGATCTTGGCCCCGGGGAAGAACGACATGCTCACGTCGTCGAGGATGACCTTGTCGCCCACTGCCTTCCGGGCCTTGGTCATGGTGTAGATGAATTCCGCCATGGCCTTAAATCTAGTGGGTGCGGCTGGCGATCACACATCCGCCGGGGCGGGAGGCCTCTGCGGCCCCTCCGCCCCAGCGGGTGCTCAGGCCGAGAGCAGCCGCTGTTCCGGTCCTAGCTCCTCGCTCGGGCGGTCTTCCAGGGCCGGAACGTCGCCGGCCTCGAGCTCCGCGTAGTCAGGGACGTCTCCGAACGGCGGCTCGTCAGGGTCGAACGGCACCTCGGGAAGCTCCCCGGTGGCCGGGTCCACCGGCCCGACGCCCTCGATGTGGGCCAGCGGGATGGAGGATGTGCGCCCCGCCGGCTCATCGCGGCGCCGGTTCCAGACGGCAATGCCGAGGGCGAGGTCGTGCCCGACCGAGCTGGCCATGAGGTCGACGTCCTTCGAATAAGTCCCATCTGCCCTCTGCCAGGTCGCGACCCGGATCTTCCCCATCACGATGACCCGCTGTCCCTTCCGGACGCTTTCCGCCACGTTCTGGGCGAAGGCACCGAAGCAGACGACCGTGTACCAGCTCGTGTGGGTGTCGACCCACGCGCCTCGCTCGCGGTCGAAGTGGCCCTCGCTCACCGAGAGCCTGAAGCGGGTGTAGAACGTGTTGGCCTTCGTGAATCCCTTGGTCGGGTCGGTGCCGACCCAGCCTCGCAGCGTGACGGTGTTGCTCATAGCCAAGACCTCCGATCCGTGGCCGTCCCCGGCTGGGAGGCCTGACTCCACCCTGTCCGCGGGGATTCGGAAGCACGAGGATCGGAGGCGCGTATGTGGACGACACGCCGAGGCGTGCTTCTGTGGAGGAGAAGAGGTCTTGCTGATGCCTGCGGCACGGGGCGCGGTGCGCTGCCGCGGGCGCTGCCGGGATAGACTTTCACAGCCGGCCCCAGTAGCTCAGAGGATAGAGCAGGAGCCTTCTAATCTCTTGGTCGGGGGTTCGATTCCCTCCTGGGGCGCCCGCGAAGGGCCCGGCGCCGTCAGGCGCCGGGCCCTTCCTGTCTGCGTCGGCGGCGACGGCCGCGTGTGGACCGCGGAGCAGCCAGGCAGGCCCCCGGATCCTACGGGAACACGCGGGCGAGGAGGGAGCGACCGCTGGGCCTGAAGAGCTTGCGCGTCTTCGGGTCGACGAAGATGAGGTACAGCGCGAAGAGCAGCGCGATGAGTGCCGCGGTGTTGCGCGCGATGGCCAGCGCCAGCTGGTTGTCGCCTTCCTGCAGGTAGGGGAAGACGTCGAGCTGGTCCGAGATCCCATAGATCATGAAGAACGAGACGATGAAGTACAGCGTCTTCACCTGCCAGTCGTCGCGGATGCCGGTCACCGCGAAGAACGGGATGAGCCACACGATGTACCACGCCTGGATCATGGGCGACAGGAGCACCACGGCAGCGAATGCCAGGGTCATGCGCCGCACCAGGCGGTCGTGCGTGCCGCGGAGGAGCTGCCAGGCGACGATGCCCAGCGCCACGACCTTGCCGAGGTTGAACACGGCACGGTCGACGTCGAGCCACCCGAGCCCCACTGAGGCGGTGAGCGTGGAGACCATCATGCCGATCATCCCCACTGGGGCGTACCAGATCGACACGCTGCCGGGGGCCGCGAGCCCGCTGATCCAGCCGAAGCCGAACCCGTTGGGCAGGCTCATGGCGTACAGGAGCCCCAGGGAGAGCGCCCCGGTGACCAGGAGATAGAGCACCTTCCGCGGCCAGGAGGCTCTTCGGCCCGCCCACATGAGCGCGAGGAACGGCAGGAGCAGCGCGGTGATGGGCTTGACGGAGACGGAAAGCGTCACGAGCACGATGCCGAGGAGCGGTCGGTGGACCGCGACGTAGTACACGCCCGCCACCGCAAGCCCCACCATGAGGGCGTCGTTGTGGACCGCGGCGATGAAGTTGGTCAGGAAGAGGGGGTTGGCGACCGTCAGCCACAGGGCCCGGTGCGGGTTGATCCCGTGCAGTGAGGCGAGCTTCGGAACGTACACCGCCACGAGGGCGACGCCCACGAGCGAGACGAGCCGGAACAGGAACACGCTCGCCTCGGGCTGCACATTGGTCACCCACACGACGAACTGCTCGATCCAGAGGTACAGCTGCCCGTACGGCGTCGGCGCCTCGCTCCACATCTTGTCGGCACCGAGCTGGTAGTAGTTCGACAGGGCCGAGATGCCCACCTCGTACGGGTTGAGGCCCTCGTGCATCAGGCGGCCCTGGCCGATGTAGGAGTAGACGTCGCGGCTGAACAGCGGCACCGTGAACAGCATCGGGGCGCCCCAGAGTGCGAAGGCGGCGAGGGTGGCCTTGCGCGCCCGGCTCCCCCAGACCCTCACCGACTGCCCGAGCCTCAGCCAGGAGCGCACGAGCAGCATCCCGCCGAACGCCAGCAGCACGATGCTGATCACGACGCCGAGGATCTCGGTGCGCATCCAGATGAAGAGCGTGTAGCGGCGCAGCTCGGACGCGGGAGCGAGCCAGCCGACTCCGAAGGACCCGATCATCACGGCGAGGGAGCCCGCGAAACCGGACAGCAGCGGCCATTTCGGATCGGCCATCTCAGGGCCCTCACCGTCCATGCCCGATCGGGCGAGGGGCTGGGAGGGCAGAGACATCGCGCGTCCGTTCTTCGACAGGTGGGCTCATGGTCCGGAGCCCGCATCGGGTCAGTTGGCCTGCGCACGCGCAGGCGCGGCGGCCGTTTCATCGTAGCATCGGGGCCGCGCACGACGGCGGGCTGCCGCGGCATCGGACGGTAGTCTGGGCGGGTGCCCATCACCAATGAACATATTGTCTGGATCGACTGCGAGATGACGGGCCTTGATCCCGTCGCCGATGCCCTCATCGAGGTCGCCGTGCTCGTCACGGACTCGGAGCTGAACATTCTCGGCGATGGCGTCGACGTCGTGATCAAGCCCACGGAGTCCGCGCTTGCGGGCATGAGTGACTTCGTCCGCCGGATGCACACGGACTCCAAGCTCATCGACGCCCTGCCGCACGGGCTGACACTCGAGGAGGCCGAGGCAAAGGTGATGGAGTACATCCGGGCGTGGGTGCCCGAGCCCAACAGGGCGCAGCTCGGCGGGAACTCCGTGGGTACCGACCGGCTCTTCCTCGCCCGCGACATGCCGCAGGTGGTCGACCACCTCCACTACCGCGTCATAGATGTCTCGACGATCAAGGAACTGGCCCGGCGCTGGTACCCGAGGGCCTACTTCCAGTCGCCCGCGAAGACGGGCAACCACCGGGCTCTGGGCGACATCCGGGACTCGATCGATGAGCTCCGCTTCTACCGGGAAGCCGTCTTTGTCCCCGCTCCCGGCCCGGAGAGCGCCGCCGCCCAGGCCATCGCCCAGCGCATCGTCGCGGGTCGGCCGCAAGCCGGCACAGCCTGACCTCCACAGCCGAAAAAAGTTCGTCGGCGAGTGCTGATTTGGTCATGACCACTCCAAACAGCAGGTAGACTATTTCTCGTTGCTTTCGCGGGGCACAACGCCCCGTAAGCCACCACGGTGGGTATAGCTCAGTTGGCAGAGCGTCTGGTTGTGGTCCAGAAGGTCGCGGGTTCAAGCCCCGTTACTCACCCCGAAGAGGCCGGTTCGCCGGTCAGCCACGAGGCCGCCTGGGATCCGTCCCGGCGGCCTCGTGTGCGTTCCGAGAGAGGAGTCCCGCGTGACCGTCCATCCCATCACCGTCTGGGGCGAGCCCGTGCTCCACAGACGGGCTGCCGAGGTGACCGAGTTCGACGACGCGCTGCGGACCCTCATCGAGGACATGCACGAGACGAACGACGCCGCGCACGGCGTGGGCCTGGCAGCGCCCCAGATCGGGGTCGGGCTGAGGATCTTCGTCTACAAGTTCGCCAACGACGACGGCGTCCCGCCCCGCGGCGTCCTCGTGAACCCACGCCTCACCCTCGGGAAGGTCTCGGGCGCAGCCCCCGACCCTGAGGACGACGAAGAGGGCTGCCTGTCCTTCCCCGGCGAGGGATACCCGCTCCAGCGGGCGGAGTGGGCGAAGGTCGAGGGCTTCGACGGAGACGGCCGGCCCGTCGAGTTCGTCGCCACCGGCTGGTTCGCCCGAGTCATGCAGCACGAGTACGACCACCTCGACGGCAAGCTGTACGTGGATCGGCTCATCGAGCGGTACGCGAAGAAGGCCCGTCGTGCCGCGCGCAAGCACGGCTGGGGAGTCCCCGGGCTCACGTGGATGCCCGGCGTCGACCCCGACCCGTTCGGCCATGACGACCACGACCACGCGCACGAACAGGACGACGAGCACGAGCACGGGCACGAGCACAGCCATGAAGGCCCTGCGGAGGCTGGGCACACCCACGTCTGATTCGCCGCCTGCCTGAACACGACGAAGGGCGCCGCACCAGTGTGCGGCGCCCTTCGTCGTCGTGCGTGGCCTGGGGCCTTTCGGTGGCGGGGCCCCTACTGCTCGCGGATCACGCGCTGGAGGTCCTCATCCGCCACCCGCTGGAGTTCCTCCAGCTGGGCGACGCGTTCCGGGGTGACTTCCCCGGACGCGAGGCGTGCCTTGGCGTGGTCCACGAGCAGTCTGGCCTGCTTGGCGTTGGCTCTGGCGACGTCGAGCGCGTGCTCGAGCGTGCTCTCATGCTCCGTTGCTTCCATAGGTGCATCTTGCCCCCGCGGCGGGCGGAGAAGCCAGAGACCGTGCCGATTGCTACCGAGTTGTTGCCAACACCGCGTCGTCCGTCACGGGCTGGACGGGAAAGGAAGGCGCGTTCACGCCCGCCATCTCCTCGAGGACGCGGACCACCTGGCAGGAGTAGCCGAACTCGTTGTCGTACCAGACGTACAGGACGAGGTTCTTGCCGGTCGAGATCGTGGCGAGGCCGTCGACAATGCCGGCGCGGCGGGAGCCGACGAAGTCGGTGGAGACGACCTCGGGCGAGTCGATGTAGTCGATCTGCTTGCGCAGGTCCGAGTGCAGGGACATCTCGCGGAGGTAGGCGTTGACCTCGTCCTTGGTCGCCTCGTGCTCGAGGTTGAGGTTGAGCACGGCCATCGACACATCGGGGGTGGGGACGCGGATCGCGTTGCCCGTGAGCTTGCCGGCGAGCTCGGGGAGCGCCTTCGCGACGGCCTTCGCAGCGCCGGTCTCGGTGATCACCATGTTGAGGCCGGCGGCACGGCCGCGGCGGTTGCCCTTGTGGAAGTTGTCGATGAGGTTCTGGTCGTTCGTGAACGAGTGGACCGTCTCGACGTGGCCGTGCACGACACCGTACTTGTCGTTGACGGCCTTGAGCACCGGGGTGATCGCGTTCGTGGTGCAGGAGGCCGCGGTGACGATCTTGTCCTCGGCCGAGATCGCGCCGTGGTTGATGCCGTGGACGATGTTCGGCAGCGAGCCCTTGCCCGGCGCAGTGAGGAGCACCCGGGCCACGCCCTTGCTCTGCAGGTGCTGGGACAGGCCCTCCTCGTCACGCCACCGGCCGGTGTTGTCCACCACAATGGCGTTGTCGATGCCGTACTGGGTGTAGTCCACCGAGGCGGGGCTGTCCGAGTAGATGACCTGGATGAGCGTGCCGTTGGCGAGGATGGTGTTGTTCTCCTCGTCGACCGTGATCGTCCCCTCGAACGCACCGTGCACCGAGTCGCGGCGCAGGAGGCTCGCACGCTTGACGAGGTCCTTGTCGGAACCCTTGCGGACCACGATGGCCCGGAGGCGGAGGCCGTGGCCGCCGCCGGCGTGCTCGATGAGGATACGGGCCACGAGGCGGCCGATGCGGCCGAAGCCGTAGAGCACGACGTCGGTGCTGGTGCGCGGGTCGGCGCCGCGCTTGCCGACGATCTCGGCGAGTTCAGCGCGGAGGAACTCCTCGAGCCCGAGGGTCTGGCCCTCGGCGCGGAACTTCTCGTTGAGGCGGGCGAGGTCGATCGAGGCCGCGCCGAGCTCCAGGGAGTCGAGCGCCTTGAGGATGGGAAGCGTCTCTTCGAGGCTGAGCTCCTCGCTGTCGATCTGGCGGGCCCAGCGGTGCGCCTTGAGCAGTCCGACCACGGACTGGTTGATGAGGCTCCGGCCGTGGACCGAGGTGACCACGTTGTTCTGGCGGTACAGCCGCCCGATGATCGGGATCATCTCCTCAGCTGCCGCTTCGCGTCCGATCCAGGTGCCGAGTGCGGATTCCGTCGTTGTGCTCACACAGATGCCTTTCTCTGTTCGCGCACTCCCTCGTGCGCATGCCCCCGGGCAGGGTGGCCTGAGGTCATGGAAAAGCCAGGCCTGCGATCGCAGAGCCCGGCTCGAGAACTTCTACGTTCGCTTTCCAGTGTACGTGGGGGGATCGGGGGGCGCCGCCCGGGCGCCTGTGAAGTCACTCACAGGCTCTCGCTTTCGGGGCTGCAGGATCCTGCGAGAGTCAGGATCCTGTGAAGAGTGAGGACAGGCCGGCCTGTGAGCCGGGTTCTGTCTCCGCGCCGGGTTGCCCTGGCGCGGGAGGCGACCATCCATCTAGGACCGCCGTTGCCGGCGGCCTCGAGCGGCCTACCCGGGCGCTCGGGCGGGCAGCCCTGGTCACGCGCCCTGTCTGGCCTTGCTCCGGGTGGGGTTTACCGAGCCTCCCCGGTCACCCGGGGAGCTGGTGGTCTCTTACACCACCGTTTCACCCTTACCGCCGTCGCTGCGCCTGCGGCACGGCGACGGTGGCGGTCTGCTTTCTGTGGCACTGGCCTGCGGGTTGCCCCGAGTGGGCGTTACCCACCACCCTGCCCTGTGGAGCCCGGACTTTCCTCGCGGCGGCCCCGATGGAGCCGCCCCGCGGTCGCCCGGCCGACCTGTCCTCGACCGTCAAGTCTAGCTGCACTGGCCTGCCTCTGACGGCAGCGACGGTAGGATTCGGCGGGTGCTCATCCTCCTTCCGCCCTCCGAGGGCAAGACGCCCGCGCCGCCGGGTCCCGCCGTCGACCTCTCCGCGCTGAGCTTCCCCGCGCTCGAGGTGGCGCGGAAGGAGGTCATCGAGGCGCTCACGGAGGTGAGCGGCCGCCACGACGCGCTCGAAGCCCTCGGCGTGGGTGCCTCGCTCGCGCACGACGTCGAGCGGAACCTCCGGCTCCTGACCGAACCGGCGGCGCCGGCGCACCTCGTGTACTCGGGGGTCCTGTACGAGGCCTTGGGGTACCGCTCCCTCACCCCGGCCCAGCGTCGACGTGCCGACGCGTGGATCGTCGTGGTGTCGGCACTGTGGGGGGCGGTGGGCTTCGCCGACGCCGTTCCCGCGTACCGGCTGTCGATGTCTACCGCACTGCCGGGGCTGGGCCGCCTCGCCGCGTTCTGGAAGCCGCGGCTTGCAGAGGTGCTGGCCACTCGGGCGGGGGACGGGCTTGTCGTCGACTGCCGGTCGAGCACCTACGCCGCGGCCTACGCTCCCCCGCCCGCGTCAACGGTGAGCGTCGATGTCTTCCGCGAGCGCGATGGGAAGCGCAGCGTGGTGAGCCACTTCGCCAAGCACCACCGGGGGGAGTTCGTCCGCCACCTGCTCAGGCGCCGCGGGACCGCGCCGGCCACGCCCGAGGCGCTGCTCGCCGTCGCCCGCGAAGGCTGGGAGGCCGAGCTGGTCCCGGCGACGGCGCGGAAGCCCAGCTCCCTCGCCCTCATCCTGCGGGACTGATCCTTCCGCCCTAGCTCCACTCCGGCGAGCGGACGAGGATGCACCCCGAGTCCGGGCAGAAGACGATCTCGTCTTCGGCTGCAGAGCGGATGGCGGCCAGGTCCCCGGGGCTCAGCGCCATGCCGGAGCCCTCGGACGTCCCATGGAACAGCCTGGCCGCGCCCACGCCGCGCTTGGCAAGGGTCTTCTCGTAGACGTCCAGGAGCCCGGCGTCGATCCCGCTGGCGAAGTCAGAGCGCTGCTGTGCCACTGCGGAGCGCTCCTGGGCGATGGCTCCGAGCTGCTCGTCGAGCTCGTCCCGCAGGTCCTGGCTCGACGCCTGCGCATGCCCGAGGGCCTCCGCGGCTTCGCCCTGGGCCGCGCGGAGCTCGTCGAGCTTCTCCAGAACCTCGAGCTCGGTGTCCTCGAGGTCGCTCTGCCGAGCGCTGAGGCCGGCGATGTCCTTCTGGAGGGCCTCGAGGTCCTTCGAGAGGCCGCCCGCGTACAGGCGCGACTCGTCGCGGGCGATCCTGGTGGACACCTCCGCGACCTTCGCCTCGACGGCAGCGAGCTCTGCCTCGGCGCCGGCCACGAGGGCATCCGCCGACCGCGCCGCCTCCGCAGCCTGCTCGAGGGCCGTCTTCGCAGGCCCGAGGCGCGGATCGGACTCGAGGGCGCGGCGCCGCACGTCCAGGGAATGGAGCTTCGCGTCGAGGGCGGCCAGGTCCAAGAGCCTGAGCTGTTCGGCGGCGGGAGCCTTGGGCATCGTGTTCCTCCTCGGTCGCGCCGGAGCGCTCTCGACGGCGCTGCCGCGCAGCGCCTGTGTGGCCTGCGACTCTATCCTTCGCTCGGGGTCAGGATGAAGTCCCACGGGTCGGTGTTGATGGTGGAGACGCGGATGTCCACGGTGTGGCCCTGGTCCTTGAGCACGTTGTCGAGCGCGGCCGCCGCAGCGGGGAGCCATAGCCACTCGCTCGCGAAGTGGCTGACGTCCACGAGGTAGGGGCGTCCGTCGGCGGAGGACTCACGGGCCTCGGAGGCCGGATGATGGCGCAGGTCGGCGGTGACGTAGACGTCCGCCCCTGACTCGCGCACCGCGTCGAACAGGCTGTCTCCAGCGCCGCCGCAGACCGCCACGCGGCGCACGAGGCCATCGCGGTCTCCCGAGACCCGCACACCCCCCGCGACCGCGGGCAGGACGCCGAAGAGCCGTCCCGCGAGGTCGCCCAGGCTCGTGATCTCCGGGAGGTCCCCGACCCGCCCGATCCCTTCTTCGGGGAGGCCGTTCGCGGCCTTGGTGAGGGGTTCGACCGGGTCGAGCCCGAGGGCGTCGGCAAGCACGTCCGAGACTCCGCCGACGGCCGAGTCGCCGTTGGTGTGCACCGTCAGCAGCGCGATGCCCGACTCGATGAGGCGGTGGACGGCGCGTCCCTTGGGCGTGTTCGCGGCGACGCTCGTGACCCCGCGCAGCAGGAGCGGGTGGTGGGCGATGACGAGGTCCGCCTCCCAGGCCGCGGCCTCTTCGATCACCTCGAGCACGGGGTCGACCGAGAACAGGATCCTGCGCACGGGCTGGGACGGGCGACCCGTGACGAGGCCGACGGCGTCCCACTCCTCCGAGAGAGACTCGGGCCACAGTTCCTCGACGGCCACGAGCACGTCCGCCAGAGATGGCCCGGACGCCCCCTCGGGCGCATTCCGATGGCTTTCACGGGCCTCCTCGTCCTGCATTGCTGACGGGTCCTTCTCGGTCTGGGGGTCTGGGCCGGTCTGCTCTGACACGAGGGGCGGTCCTCTCTCGGGAATCTTCCGCGGGCTGCGGACATTGTAGGCAGCATGAAGACCTTCATTCTGGGCGGAGGCTGCTTCTGGTGCCTCGATGCGGTCTACCAGAAGACCAAGGGTGTCAGCTCCGTCGTCTCCGGCTACATCGGGGGCCACTTCCCGGATCCGGACTACTACAGCGTCTGCAGCGGCATGACCGGGCACGCCGAGGTCGTCGCGGTGACGTTCGACGAGGAAGTGATCCCGCAGGACGTCGTCCTCGACATGTTCTTCGCGCTCCACGATCCCACCACCCTCAACCGCCAGGGCTACGACGTGGGGACGCAGTACCGCTCGTCGATGTTCTACCTCACAGAAGAGGAGCGGGCGCTCTTCGAGACGGCGATCGAACGGAACCAGGGGCTCTGGAACGCGCCGATCGTCACCGAGGTGGCCCGCGCGAGCACCTTCTACCCTGCGGAGGAGTTCCACCAGGACTACTACGCGAAGAACCCGGACGCCGGGTACTGCCACGTGATCATCAATCCCAAGCTCGCCAAGGCCCGCAAATATTACTCGGCATGGCTCATTGCCTAGCCGGGCCCGGAGGCGGCTGACTAGGCTGAAGCCGCAGTCGGGCCCCCCGGCCTCCTTGTCACGCCCACATTCTTCAGGAAGCAAAGGACTCATGGCACGCATCTATGACGACGTCACGCAGCTGGTCGGCAACACCCCGCTGGTCCGCCTGAACCGGCTGACGGAGGGCCTCGAGGCCCAGGTCGCCGTCAAGCTCGAGTTCTACAACCCCGCCAACAGCGTCAAGGACCGCATCGGCGTCGCGATCGTCGAGGCCGCCGAGAAGGCCGGCGCGCTCAAGCCGGGCGGGACGATCGTGGAAGGCACCTCCGGCAACACGGGCATCGCGCTGGCCCTCGTCGGCGCCGCCCGGGGCTACAAGGTCATCCTGACGATGCCGGAGACCATGTCGACCGAGCGCCGCGTCCTCCTGCGGGCCTACGGGGCCGAGATCGTCCTCACACCGGGCTCGGACGGCATGCGCGGAGCTGTCGAGAAGGCCCAGGAGATCGTGGCGAACACCGAGAACTCCATCTGGGCCCAGCAGTTCGCCAACCCGGCCAACCCCGCCGTCCACCGTGCCACGACTGCGGAGGAGATCTGGAAGGACACGGACGGAGAAGTGGACATCTTCGTCAGCGGCATCGGCACCGGCGGCACCATCACCGGCGTCGGCCAGGTCCTCAAGGAGCGCAAGCCGGGCGTGCAGATCGTCGCCGTCGAGCCCAAGGACTCCGCGATCCTCAACGGCGGCCCCGCGGGTCCGCACAAGATCCAGGGCCTCGGCGCGAACTTCGTGCCCGAGATCCTCGACACCAACGTGTACGATGAGGTGCTCGACGCCACCCTGGAGGACTCGGTGTCCACCGCCCGCGCGCTGGCCGCCCAGGAGGGCATCCTCGGCGGTATCTCCTCAGGCGCGATCGTCTGGGGAGCGCTCGAACTCGCGAAGCGGCCGGAGAACAAGGGCAAGCTCATTGTCGCCGTCGTGTGCGACTTCGGCGAGCGGTACATCTCCACGGTCCTGTACGACGACATCCGGGGCTAGGAGCGCCGGCTCCGGCCACGGCAGAAGGAAATCTGTGTCTCTGATCAAACGCACCGTTGCACGGCTCCGGGAGGACCTGGCGGCGGCAGCAGCGCATGACCCCGCGGCCCGGGGCAACGTGGAGAACTTCCTCGCGTACTCCGGCCTGCATGCGATCTGG
Source organism: Sinomonas sp. B1-1 (assembly GCF_050474465.1). Lineage (NCBI taxonomy): Bacteria > Bacillati > Actinomycetota > Actinomycetes > Micrococcales > Micrococcaceae > Sinomonas > Sinomonas sp. B1-1. Next base: position 597,684 of record NZ_JBCHVF010000001.1, read on the forward strand.
ATCCACCGCCTCACGCACGCCATGTGGCAGCGCGAGGACCTGCGCTTCGCCGCGCGCCTCATCTCCCAGGCCGGGAGGTTCCTCACCGGCATCGAGATCCACCCCGGGGCGACGATCGGGCGACGGTTCTTCATCGACCACGGGATGGGCGTCGTGATCGGCGAGACAGCGGAGATCGGCGACGACGTGTTCCTCTACCACGGAGTGACTCTCGGCGGCCGGTCCCTCGCCAAGGTCAAGCGGCACCCCACCATCGGCGACGGCGTGACGATCGGCGCCGGGGCGAAGGTGCTCGGCCCGATCACCATCGGGGCCGGAAGCGCCGTGGGCGCCAACGCCGTGGTGGTCAAGGACGCTCCGCCGAACTCGATCGTGACAGGCGTGCCGGCCACGTGGCGCCACCGCGACGCCGCCAAGGAGACCACGCCGGCCGTGGACCCCGCGGAGTACTACTACATCTGAGCGGCACGGTCTGGCCGTCTCACGGTCTGGCCGCCTCAGTCCCGGAGCGCGCACGACGGCGCCGCCCGCCACCCCAGGCGCGCGGCGCCGTCGTGCGCTGCGGGTGCAGCAGCGAGAAGGGCGCCCCTGCCAGCGGCAGGGGCGCCCTTCGGGCGTGCGCGGCCGGCTCAGTGGGTGTCGACTGCCGAGATCTCCGAGCGGTCCTCGCCCCAGAGGGTGTGGAATGTCCCCTCGGTGTCCACGCGCTGGTAGGTGTGGGCTCCGAAGAGGTCGCGCTGGCCCTGGATGACGGCAGCGGGGAGTCGCTTGCGGCGGAGGGCGTCGTAGTACGCGAGCGAGGACGAGAAGACCGGCACGGGGATGCCGAGCTGGACCGCGGTGGCCACCACGCGGCGCCAGGCGGGGACGGCCGCGGCGATGGACTCGGCGAAGGCCGGGGCGAACAGCAGGTTGGCGGGCTTGCTGTCCCCCTTGTAGGCGGCCGTGATGTCCTTCAGGAGAGCGGCGCGGATGATGCAGCCGGCACGCCAGAGCGAGGCGATCTCGTCGAGCCTGAGGTCCCAGCCGTACTCCGTCGCGGCGCTGCCGAGCATGTCCAGGCCCTGGGCGTAGGAGACGAGCTTGGAGGCGTAGAGCGCCTGACGGACGTCTTCGACGAACCCGTCGGGAACCTCGGCGCTGGCCTCGTGGCCGGCGAGGGTCTCCTGGGCGATGGCCCGCTGCTCAGCCTGGGACGAGATGCCACGGGCGAACACGGATTCTGCGATGCCGGAGACCGGGGAGCCGAGGTCCAGCGCGGACTGCACGGTCCAGCGGCCGGTGCCCTTCTGGCCGGCGGCGTCGACGACGACGTCGACGAACGGCTTGCCCGTCTTCGCATCGACGTGCGCCAGGACCTCAGCAGTGATCTCGATCAGGAAGGAGGACAGCTCGCCCTTGTTCCACTCCGCGAAGATCTCCGCCTGCTCCGCGGGCTCGATGCCTGCCGCGCTGCGCAGCAGGTCGTATGCCTCGCCGATGACCTGCATGTCCGCGTACTCGATGCCGTTGTGGACCATCTTCACGAAGTGGCCAGCGCCGTCCGTGCCGACCCACGCGCAGCACGGCTCGCCGTCGGCCTTGGCCGAGATCTTCTCGAGCATGGGGCCAAGGGCCTCGTAGGACTTCTTGGAGCCGCCGGGCATGATCGACGGTCCGTTGAGCGCGCCCTCCTCGCCACCGGAGACACCGACGCCCACGAAGTGGAGGCCCTTCTCGGCGAGTGCGGCCTCGCGACGGCGCGTGTCGGCGTAGTGCGAGTTGCCGGCGTCGATGACGATGTCGCCCTCCTCGAGGAGCGGGACAAGCTGGTCCACGACGGCGTCGACCGGCGCGCCGGCCTTGACCATGATCAGGACGCGGCGCGGCTTCTCAAGCGAGTCGACCAGTTCCTGGAGGGTCTCCGTGCGCACGAAGTCGCCCTCGTCGCCGTGCTTGGCGAGAAGGGCATCCGTCTTCTCGACGGACCGGTTGTGAAGCGCCACGGTGTACCCGTTGCGCGCGAGGTTACGGGCGAGGTTCGCGCCCATCACCGCAAGGCCGGTGACGCCGATCTGTGCAGACATGTACTCTCCGTCTCTTCGTGGGATTCCGCATCCAAGGCTAGTTGACGCCCTTTCCGAGGATCACTGTTTGACATCTTATTTCGGCGTGCCTCATTTTTGGCACACGTTTGCCACAGTTGCCGTCGTCACGGAGGGACGGGCAGGAAGATTTTCATCACGAGTGTTTGGACTTTGGCGCCCTTGACCGTATGCTCGTGTCAGAGCCTCCCGTCGCGGCGAACCCCCCAATGGCCGCGGCGGGAGGCTTCTTCCATGCACGGGAAGCATCCCGCAGAGCCGAGAGGCGCGGCACCGCAGAGGACGTGGTGGTGGGTCCTACCGGGATCGAACCGATGACATCCACGGTGTAAGCGTGGCGCTCTACCAGCTGAGCTAAAGACCCTGACGACGGCGCGCCATCAGGCGCGCCGGGGCACCACTGTACCGCAGCGGATCGGGGGCCGGAAAACGTCCGGCGCCGCCGCCGCGCGTCAGCGAGATCCGCGTCAGCCCGAGATCGCGGCGAGTGCCGAACGGTAGCCGTCGAGGTCGCGCGCCTTCCCGCGCGGATTGACCACCCGGTAGCGAACCACCCCGTCGGCGTCGAGGATGAAGGTGCCCCGCAGGGCCATGCCGTCCCTCTCGTCGAAGACGCCGAAGCGGCGGGCGACGGCCCCATGGGGCCAGAAGTCTGCCAGAAGCGGGAAATCGTATCCTTCCGCCTGGGCGTAGGCCCGCTGGGTGAACTTGCTGTCCACGGAAACGGCGAGGACTTGCGCCCCCGCCGCGGCGAAGATCTCCCTGTTGTCGCGCAGCTCACCGAGTTCGCCGGTGCAGATGCCGGAAAAGGCGAAGGGGAAGAACACCACGACCACCGGACGGCCCCGCAGGGATTCCAGATGGACGGGCTCGCCGAACTGATTGGACAGCTCGAAGTCCGGAGCGCTCTCGCCGACCTGGGGACCCGGGGACGGCAGCGCCGTCACTGCTTCTTCCGGACCAGGCGCGTCGCGCTCCAGTCCTTCGACACGCCCACCGACGAGGTCGAGTGCAGGCCGGCCGTCGGCGCAGCCTCCTGGACCTCGACCGGGCGCACATGGCCATCACGTCCCTGCTTCGGGACGAGAAGCCAGACGACGCCGGATTCCTCGAGAGTGGTCTGGGCGTCCATGAGCATGTCGACGAGATCGCCGTCGTCCTCCCGCCACCACACGATGACACCGTCGACCACGTCGTGGTCGTCCTCGTCGAGGAGGTCCGAGCCGGTTGCCTCCTCGATCGCCTCACGCAGGCCGAAGTCAACGTCCTCGTCGTAGCCGAACTCCTGGATCAGGTCCCCGTCTTTGAAACCCAATCGCGCCGCCACATTGCTGTCTGCGGCGGTGTCCGTCTCGCCCACGTCGTCCTCCTCCTTCATAATGTCTTCCTGGCCCTCGCCCGCGGCGGGACCTCGGCGCAAGAGCCCCGGGTGCCGCTTGACGCGACGGCCCGGGACACCTCCACCGTATGTACAAGCCAACACCGTTTGCCCCGCCGCTTCAAGCGCGCACCGCCCAAGAGGCCGTGGCTGCGGGCACCGTCGGGCCCGCGGGGACGCCGGAGCACGGCAATCGCAATACAGCCGGGGGCGGCAGGCGCCCGCTACGCATCGCCACCGCACCGCGGCTAGAGTGGCCCGTGGGTGCGGCACGGCCTGGATGACCCCGGCCCCAGCAGCACTTGAGCACGAACGCCCTGAACGCACAGGGCACAGCGACGACACCGCCCGCCGCCCGGCTGCCACCAGCTCCGGTCTCCGGGCTCGAAGAGAGGTTTGGACGTGTCTGTAGGAGAAGAGACCTCGCACATCCTCAGCGGCCTGACGAATCAGCTGCCCGACCGAGACCCCGACGAGACGGCGGAGTGGATCGAATCGCTCGATTCGCTCATCGAGGAGCGCGGCACTGCGCGGGCGCAGTACATCATGCGCAGCCTCCTGCAGCGTGCCGGGTCGCAGAGCGTGGGTGTGCCGATGGTCACCACGACGGACTTCGTCAACACGATTCCCGCGGACCAGGAGCCCGAGTTCCCCGGCAATGAGGAGTTCGAACGCCGCTACCGCGCCTACATGCGGTGGAACGCCGCAATCATGGTGCACCGGGCGCAGCGGCCTGGCATCGGCGTGGGCGGGCACATCTCCACCTACGCGGGCGCGGCGACCCTCTACGAGGTCGGGTTCAACCACTTCTTCCGCGGCAAGGACCACCCCGGCGGCGGCGACCAGGTCTTCTTCCAGGGCCACGCCTCCCCCGGCATGTACGCACGCGCGTTCATGGAGGGGCGCCTGTCCGAGGAGGACCTCGACGGCTTCCGCCAGGAGAAGTCCCGCGAGGGCCACGCCCTCTCCTCCTACCCGCACCCCCGCATGATGCCGGAGTTCTGGGAGTTCCCGACCGTCTCGATGGGCATCGGGCCGATGAACGCCATCTACCAGGCCCAGACGAACCGGTACCTGCACAACCGCGGGATCAAGGACACGTCCGACCAGCACGTGTGGGCCTTCCTCGGCGACGGCGAGATGGACGAGCCCGAGTCCCGCGGCCTGCTCCAGCTCGCCGCCAACGAGAATCTCGACAACCTCACCTTCGTGGTCAACTGCAACCTGCAGCGCCTCGACGGCCCGGTGCGCGGCAACGGCAAGATCATCCAGGAGCTCGAGGCGTTCTTCCGCGGCGCGGGCTGGAACGTCATCAAGGTCATCTGGGGACGCGAGTGGGACAGCCTGCTGGCCCGCGACGACAACAACCAGCTCGTCAAGATCATGAACGAGACGCTCGACGGCGACTACCAGACCTACAAGGCCGAGTCGGGCGGGTTCGTGCGCGAGCACTTCTTCGGCAAGACGCCCGAGACCAAGGAACTCGTCGCCGACTACTCGGACGAGCAGATCTGGAACCTCAAGCGCGGCGGCCACGACTACTGGAAGGTCTACGCCGCCTACAAGGCCGCCACCGAGTTCAAGGGCAAGCCGACTGTCGTCCTGGCGATGACCGTCAAGGGCTACGGCTTGGGTCCGCACTTCGAGGGCCGCAACGCGACCCACCAGATGAAGAAGATGACCCTGCAGGACCTCAAGGACTTCCGCGACCACCTGCGGATCCCGATCACGGACGAGCAGCTCGAGGCGAACCCCTACGAGCCGCCGTACTACCACCCGGGGCAGGACGCCCCCGAGATCCAGTACATGATGCAGCGCCGCAAGGAGCTCGGCGGCTTCCTGCCCGAGCGCCGCGATCCCCACGAGGGCATCGCGCTGCCCGACGACAAGTCGTTCGAGGTGGCCAAGCGCGGCTCCGGGAAGCAGCAGGCGGCCACGACGATGGCCTTCGTCCGCCTGCTCAAGGACCTCATGCGGGACAAGGAGTTCGGCAAGCGCGTCGTCCCCATCGTCCCCGACGAGGCCCGCACGTTCGGCATGGACGCGTTCTTCCCGACCGCGAAGATCTACAACCCGAAGGGCCAGAACTACCTCTCGGTGGACCGCGACCTCGTGCTCGCGTACAAGGAGTCCCCCGCCGGCCAGATCCTGCACGCGGGCATCAACGAGGCGGGCTCGATCGCGGCGTTCACAGCCGCGGGCACCTCCTACGCCACGCACGGCGAAACCCTCGTGCCGATCTACGTCTTCTACTCGATGTTCGGCTTCCAGCGCACCGGCGACGGCATCTGGGCCGCCGCGGATCAGATGGCCCGAGGCTTCATCATCGGCGCCACCGCCGGTCGGACCACGCTCACCGGCGAAGGCACCCAGCACGCCGACGGGCACTCCCCGCTGCTGGCCTCGACGAACCCCGCGGTCGTTGCCTACGACCCCGCCTACGGCTATGAGATCGGCCACATCGTCAAGTCCGGCCTCGAGCGCATGTACGGCGGGAAGCACCCGAACCCGAACGTCATGTACTACCTCACGGTCTACAACGAGCCGATCGTCCAGCCTGCCGAGCCGGACGAGCTCGACGTCGAAGGCCTGGTCCGGGGCATCTACCTCCTCGCGCCGGCGAAGATCGACGGCCCGCGCACCCAGCTGCTCGCCTCGGGTGTGGCCGTGCCCTGGGCCCTCGAGGCCCAGCAGATCCTCGCGGAGGAGTGGGGAGTCTCCGCGGACGTGTGGAGCGTCACCTCATGGAACGAGCTCCGGCGTGACGGCCTGGCGGCCGAGGAGGAAGCCTTCCTCAACCCAGGCCAGGAACCGCGTCAGCCGTTCGTCACCCAGCAGCTCGCCGGGGCCACCGGTCCGATCGTGGCGGTGACGGACTACATGAAGGCCGTGCCCGACCAGATCCGCCAGTTCCTCCCGAACGAGTTCGCGACGCTCGGCGCCGATGACTTCGGCTTCGCCGACACCCGTGCCGCGGCGCGCCGGTACTTCCACATCGACAGCCACTCGGTCGTGGTCCGTGCGCTCCAGATGCTGGCCCGGCGCGGCGAGGTCGACGCCGACGCACCCCGTCAGGCGTTCGACCGGTACCGCCTCAACGACGTGAACGCCGGGTCAACCGGCAACGCGGGCGGCGAGTCCTAGCCCACTCCCCCGTCCCGGGCGGCCTGCAGCCGCCCCAGACCCACGGCGGCCCTTCCCAGCTACGGGGAGGGCCGCCGTCGTGTGTGAACCCGCGCACTCCGGCTTGTAGCCTTCACACAAAATTCACCCCGGGCCCCGGCTCGCCTATGCTCTAGGCATGAGCCAGCCCAAGCAGTCCACCGGCGGCTCGCCGAACGGCAAGCTGACCATCTCCCCGGCCAAGGCGGAGACGGTCAAGAAGCTGCGGGCCAACGTCGGCCAGCTCTCGACCACCACCATGCGCGAGCTCGAGCGGGCGCTGCCCTGGTACAGCCGGCTCAGCGCCGACGAGCGGTCCGCGCTCGGGCTCGTGGCGCAGAACGGGATCGCGGCCTTCGTCACCTGGTACGAGCGGCCCACCATGCCCTCATGGATACTGTCCGACGTCTTCGGCAGCGCACCGACAGAGCTCACCCGCTCCATCAGCCTCCAGAAGGCGCTCCAGCTCATCCGGATCGTGGTCGAGGCGGTCGAGGACCAGGTCCCCCACCTCGCACCCGAAGAGGACCAGCCTGCCCTGCGCGAAGCCGTCCTGCGCTACTCCCGCGAGGTCGCCTTCGCCGCTGCCGACGTCTACGCACGCGCCGCCGAGACCCGGGGCTCGTGGGACACCCGGCTCGAGGCGCTCATCGTGGACGCGATCCTGCGGGGAGAGAACACCGACGCCCTGCGCTCGCGGATCGCGGCGCTCGGATGGAAGGCCCAGGAGCGCTTCACCGTCATGGTGGGCAGCGCCCCCCTCGAGCCGAGCCCGACCTATGTGGGCGAGCTGCGGCGTCTGGCCGGCCGCTACGCCCAGGACGCGCTCGTGGGCATCCAGGGCGACAGGCTCATCCTGATCCTCGGCGGACTCGACGATCCCCCCGGCGCGATGGCCCGTCTCGCCGACCTCTTCGCGCCGGGTCCCGTGGTGTTCGGCCCGGAGGCGCCCACGCTCCCCGAGGCGAGCATGTCGGCGCAGGCGGCGTTCGCCGGCCTGTCCGCGGCCCGCGCGTGGCCCAACGCTCCCCGCCCCGTCTCGGCCGACGACCTCCTCCCCGAGCGTGTCGTCGCGGGAGACGACGCCGCGCGCCGGGCCCTCGTCCAGAAGATCTACCGACCGCTCGTCGCCGCGTCCAACGGACTCGTGGAAACCCTCAGCGCCTACTTCGAGCTCGGCCACTCGCTCGAGGCCACGGCGCGGGAGCTGTTCGTCCACGCCAACACCGTCCGGTACCGGCTTCGGCGCGTGTGCGATGTCACGGGATGGGATCCGCTGCTCCCCCGCGAGGCCTTCGTCCTGCAGACCGCTCTGGTGGTCGGACGGCTCGCAAGCACAGGCAAGCCAGCCGGAGAGAGGCCTGCCGGACGCTCCTGACAGGCCACGCCGACTACCCCACTCGTTGTAGACTTCCCACAAACCGCGTTCTGGAGCTTGGTGCGTGCACCCACGCCGCGGACGCCCGCCGATTTGGAAAGCTTGGATTCGTGCTTGCAATTGTCTGCCCTGGACAGGGCTCCCAGACGCCCGGCTTCTTGGCCCCCTGGCTAGAGGTCCCCTCCGTCGCCGATCGCCTGGGCGCCCTCGGAGAGGTCGCAGGCCTTGACCTCGTGGCCCACGGGACCACCTCGGACGAGGAGACCATCAAGGACACCGCCGTCGCCCAGCCGCTCATCGTGGCCGCCGGCATCGTCACCGCAGAGGCGCTGTTCGACGTCGAGCTCTCGGAGCTGCCCATCGTGCTGGCCGGCCACTCGGTCGGCGAGATCACCGCGTCGGCGCTCGCCGGCGTCGTGAGCGCCGAGGACGCGATGCGCTTCGTCGCCGTCCGCGCCCAGGGGATGGCCCGCGCCGCGGCCGTCGCTCCGACAGGCATGAGCGCCGTCCTCGGCGGCGACCGCGAGGAGGTGCTGGCTGCCATTGCTGCCGCCGGCGCCGAACCGGCCAACGTCAACGGGGGCGGCCAGATCGTCGCGGCAGGCACCTTCGAGCAGCTCGAGGCCCTCGCAGCGGACCCGCCGGCCAAGACCCGCATTGTGCCGCTGAAGGTGGCCGGGGCCTTCCACACGCAGCACATGGCCTCGGCCGTGTCAGATCTCGAGGCCCTGCGGCCCTCGCTGTCCGTGAGCGACCCGGCCGTGCCGCTCCTGTCGAACTACGACGGCGCGCCCGTCGCGTCGGGCGACGCCGCCGTCGCGAGTCTCATCGCCCAGGTCTCACGGCCGGTGCGCTGGGACCTCTGCATGGAGACGCTCGCATCGCGCGGCGTCACGGGCGTCATCGAGCTCGCGCCGGCCGGCACCCTTGTCGGCCTCGCCAAGCGCGGCATGCCCGGCGTGAAGACAGTGGCCGTCAAGACGCCCGCCGACGTGGCTGCGGCGCTTGAGCTGTTCGCCGCGGATGCCGAGAGCAGCGAGGCCCGGAGCGAAGAGGAGACCGTGTGAGCCAGCCGACCCTGAAGCAGTCCCCCACCCGCGAGCACTCCCGGATCGCCGGCATCGGGGCCTACCGGCCCTCGGTGGTCGTCACCAACGACGACGTCTGCCAGTGGATCGACTCCTCCGACGAGTGGATCCGCCAGCGCACCGGCATCATCACCCGCCACCGCGCCCCAGCGGACGTGAGCGTCATCGACATGGCCGAAGGCGCCGCGCGTGAGGCCCTCGAGTCGGCGGGCATCACCGGCAGCCAGCTGGGCGCCGTCATCGTCTCCACGGTGACCCACCCCTTCGCCACGCCCTCTGCTGCTGCCCAGCTCGCCGATCGGCTCGGCGCGACGCCGGCTCCCGCGTATGACATCTCGGCCGCATGCGCCGGCTACTGCTACGGAATCGCCCAGGCCGACGCACTCGTGCGCTCCGGCGCCGCGGAGTACGTGCTGGTCATCGGTGCCGAGAAGCTCAGCGACTTCATCGACAACACGGAGCGCACGATCTCGTTCCTGCTCGGCGACGGCGCTGGCGCCGTCGTCGTCGGACCGTCCGACACCCCGGGGATCGGGCCCTCGGTGTGGGGCTCCGACGGCAGCAAGTGGGGCACGATCGGCATGACGCACTCCCTGCTCGATGTGCGAGACCTGTCCGACGAGGCGGAGCGCGACGGTGCCAGCAACGCCGCCGCGGTGCTCGGCACCGAGGCCAAGATCTGGCCGACGCTGCGTCAGGACGGCCAGAGCGTGTTCCGCTGGGCAGTGTGGGAGATGGCCAAGGTCGCCAAGCGCGCGCTCGACGCCGCCGGGATCGCCCCGGAGGACCTCGCCGCGTTCGTCCCCCACCAGGCCAACATGCGCATCATCGACGAGATGGTCAAGCAGCTCGGCCTGCCGACGTCCGTCATCGTCGCGCGTGACATCGCGGACGCGGGCAACACGTCTGCGGCCTCCATCCCGCTCGCCGCCCATCGCCTGCTGAAGGAGAACCCGGACCTCAGCGGCAAGCTAGCCCTGCAGATCGGCTTCGGCGCTGGCCTTGTGTTCGGCGCCCAGGTCATCGTCCTCCCCTGAGACTGTGCCGCCTGCTCCAGGCGGCCGAGACCAAGCCGCATGAGCGGCTGGAACCCTGATCCGGCCACCGCCGGGAACCGAGAAAAGGAGCCGACATGGCAACCAACGAAGAGATCCTCGCCGGTCTGGCCGAGATCATCAACGAGGAGACGGGCCTGGCCACCGAGGCCGTCGAGCCCGACAAGTCCTTCACGGATGACCTCGACATCGACTCGATCTCCATGATGACCATCGTGGTCAACGCCGAGGAGAAGTTCGGGGTCCGCATCCCCGACGAGGAGGTCAAGAACCTCTCCACCGTCGGCGACGCTGTCGACTTCATCGCCAAGGCCCAGGCCTAAGTGCGACCGCGGCGGCCGGCGCCCACCACGCCGGCCGCCACCCAAGACTTCCGCCAGCACCGCTGGCGCTGACGCGAACCGAAAGAGCGAAGCATGGCGCGCAAAGTTGTTGTGACCGGCCTCGGGGCCACGACGCCGATCGGCGGCGACGTCCCCACCCTGTGGCAGAACGCCCTCAAGGGCGTCTCGGGGGTCCGCAGGCTCACCGACGACTGGGTCGAGGAATTCGACCTGCCCGTCAAGATCGCCGCCAAGCTCTCCACTCCTGCCGAGGACGTCCTGAGCCGCGTCGAGATGAAGCGCATGGACCCCTCGACCCAGTACGGCGTCATCGCCGCCCGTGAGGCGTGGCGGGACGCCGGGATCGAGGAGATCGACCACGATCGGCTCGCCGTGGCATTCGCCACCGGCATCGGGGGCGTGTGGACGCTGCTGAACGGATGGGACACGCTCCGCGAGAAGGGCCCGCGCCGCGTCCTTCCGATGACGGTCCCCATGCTCATGCCCAACGGTGTCGCGGCAGCGGTCAGCCTCGACCTCGGCGCTCGCGCCGGCGCCCACACGCCCGTCTCCGCCTGCGCGTCCGGGACCGAGGCCATGAATGTCGGCCTCGAGCTGATCCGTGCCGGCAAGGCGGATGTGGTGATGGTCGGCGGCGCCGAGGCCGCCATCCACCCCATGCCGCTCGCGTCCTTCGCCGCGATGCAGGCGCTGTCCAAGCGCAACGACGACCCCGAGCATGCCTCGCGCCCCTACGACATCGACCGTGATGGCTTCGTCATGGGCGAAGGAGCAGGCGCGCTGGTCCTCGAGGCCGAGGAGCACGCCCTGGCCCGCGGCGCGCGCATCTATGCTGAGCTCGCCGGCACGTCCGTGACGGCAGATGCCTATCACATCACCGCTCCGGACCCGGAGGGGCTCGGCGCCACGCGCGCCCTCAAGGCGGCGATGTTCGACGCCCGAATCCAGCCCGAGGACGTCATCCACGTCAACGCCCACGCGACGTCCACCCCGGTCGGCGACAGGCCCGAGTACACCGCGCTCAAGGCGGCACTCGGCGCGCATGTCGACAATGTCGCCGTGTCGGCGACGAAATCCCAGATGGGCCATCTCCTCGGCGCCTCAGGCGCCGTCGAGGCTGTGCTGACCGTCCTTGCCGTGCACGAGCGCAAGGCGCCGGCAACGATCAACCTGGACCACCAGGACCCGGACATTCCCCTCGATGTTGTGACGACCGCCCGCGACCTCCCGCAGGGCGACATCGTGGCCCTGAGCAATTCCTTCGGCTTCGGCGGCCACAACGCCGTCGTGGTCATCCGCAACCACTGACCACGCTCCGCCGCAAACGACGACGAGGGGGGCCCACCGTAGTACGCGGCGGGCCCCCCTCGTCTGTGCTGCGGCGACGCTTGGAGGACGGGAAGGAGGCTGGATCGGGCGGGAGGGGCTTCAGCCCACTTGGTGCAGCCAGCGGACGGGAGCGCCCTCCGCGGCGTGCCGGAACGGCTCCAGCTCCTCGTCCCATGCCTCGCCCAGCGCGAGGGAAAGCTCGTGGTAGACGACGGCGGGATCGCCCGCACCGGCCTCGTACGCGTACCTGATCCGGTCTTCGGAGACCACGATGTTGCCGTGGACATCGGTCATCCCATGGAAGATCCCGAGTTCGGGGGTGTGTGACCACCGGGCGCCGTCGACGCCGGGACTGGGCTCCTCCGTGACCTCATAGCGAAGATGCGCCCAGCCCCTCAGGGCGGACGCAAGCTGTGCGCCGGTTCCCGGAGCCCCCATCCACGAGAGCTCCGCACAGAACATTCCCGGAGCGGCTGGTTGAGCCGTCCAGTCCAAATCCGTGCGCTTGTCAACGACCGAGCCGATGGCCCACTCCACGTGGGGACACAGCGCGCTCGGTGCCGAGTGCACGAACAGCAGACCACGCGTCATCACTGCAGACATTCCATCCTCCATCGCTGTCGGTACGTCTTCCCCTACGACCGTCAGCTGGCGGGTGTCCCAATCGACCCGTGGCTATGCAGTTGTTCCGCCGCTGCCGCCCCGTATTCCACGAGGCGCCATGAACCGGCGGGTTCGCGACCATTCTGCACGAGACACCGGCCATGCGCCAGTGCGCCCCGCCGATCAGGCGCGTGGATGCGACGAGAGGTAACTGGCTCGCAGCCGTTCCACCGAGACGTGGGTGTAGAGCTGCGTCGTGGCGAGGCTGGCGTGCCCGAGCAGTTCCTGGACGCTGCGCAGATCTGCGCCCCCGTCGAGCAGGTGGGTTGCCGCCGTGTGCCGCAGGGTGTGCGGGCCGCTCGCCGACGTGTCCCCGAGCGCGCGCAGGGCGCGGTCGACGACGTCCCGCGCCTGCCGCTGTCCGAGCCTGCCGCCGCGGCGGCCGAGGAAGAGGGCCGGGCCGCTGACGGCGCTCGCGAGCGTGTGGCGAAGGGCAAGCCATCGCGTGAGCGCTGCGGCAGCCGGTTCCCCGAACGGGACGGTCCGTTCCTTGTTGCCCTTGCCGAGGATGCGGGCTGTGCGTCGCTCGAAGTCCAGATCGTCGACATCGAGGCCCACGAGCTCGCCCACCCGCACCCCGGTGGCGTAGAGGAACTCCACCAGTGCCAGGTCCCGTACCGCGACCGGGTCGCCCTCCGACGCGGCGCTGGCTGCACCCTCGACGAGCCGCTCGGCCTGTTCGCGATGGAGGACCGCGGGGAGGTGCTTGTCGCGCTTGGGCGCGGCGAGACGCAGGGCGGGGTCCGCCTCCACGCGTCCCTCCCTCAAGGCCCAGGCCATGAACGCCCGGACCGACGACGCGCGTCGGGCCAGAGTTGCCCGGGACAAGCCTGAGTCGCTCTGCCGGCCGAGCCACCTCCTCAGCATCGCCAGATCGATCCCGCTCAGGTCCCAGGCGCCGTCCCCGGCGGCCGACGCGAGCATCGACGAGAGGTCCGACTCATAGGCCCGGACGGTGTGGGCTGATCGTCCGCGCTCGAGCGCGAGGTACCGGAGGAAATCCGACAGCGCGCGGGCGAGGGCCGGGTCCAGGCTGGACGCCTGCTGCAGCTCCCCTGACGGCCGCGCGGGCTCCGGCTGCTCGCGCGGCGGCGGCTGCTGGGCGCCGGGGGCGCTCACCGCCTGCTCCCAGCACCTGGAGTCGCAGCTGTGACGGCCGATCCCACCGCGGACGGGATCATCGTTCCTCCTCTTGACGCCGGGTCGGCCTGCTCCTGCTCCCCTGCCACTCTGGCTGTGCTCCCCGTTCCCCGCAAGCCGACACGCGCGTCGCGCCCAGCGGTGCCTGCCCCAGCTGCATCGCTTACCCGCGCTTCGTCCTGCGCCATCCCTCGTCGGTCCGCTCACAGAGCCCCTCGAGCGCGAGGCGACCCAGACCGGCCCGGACCTCGGCCTCGCTCAGCCCCGCCACGACAGCGAGCCGCTCCACCTCTGCCCCACGCCGCATCGGAAGAGCCTCAAGCACCGCAAGGTCCACGAGCGACAGCCCGTCGTGGGGAGCAGGGGGACCCTGCGGATCCTCGACGAGGCCCTCGCCGGCAGGCGCCAGCAGTTCATAGACCTCCTTCTCGTCCACAACGCAGGTCGCCCCGTCGCGCAGGAGGGCGTGGCAGCCTGCCGAGTTCGCGCTGTAGACCGATCCCGGAACAGCTGCGACGTTCCTGCCCAGGTCGGCCGCCCTCCGGGCAGTGCTGAGCGCTCCCGACCGCCAGCGCGCCTCGACCACGACCGTGGCGGAGGACAGCGCAGCGATGAGCCGGTTGCGCTTGAGGAACCTGTGCTTGGTCGGCGCGGAGCCGGGGGGCACCTCGGAGACCACCAGGCCGCGCCGGGCGATTTCCCGCAGCAGATCCTCATGTCCGGAGGGGTAGTAACGGTCGGCGCCTCCAGCCATGACGGCAATGGTCGGCAGGGACCGGGCTGCAGACGCGAGGGCACCTCTGTGCGCCTGCCCGTCGATGCCGTAGGCACCACCGCTGACCACGGTGATTCCCCGGTCCGCGAGGCCCTTCGCCAGCTCTCCGGCGACCGAGAGTCCGTAGCCGGTCGCGTCCCGCGAGCCGACGATCGCCACGGACTTCCGCGTATCCGGCAGCGGCTCCTCACCCCGGACCCAGAGGCAGAGAGGAGCGTCGATGCCGAGATCGCTGAGCCCCTCGGGCCACTCTCCGTCCTCAGGGATGACGAGCCGCCCGCCGAATCGGGCGATCGTCTCCAGGTCGCGCTCAGGCGCCAGGTGCGCGACGCGGGGCCGCCACCGCTCGAGGGCCGTCTGGAGGCTCGCAGACGCATCCCGGCTGGCTGAGCCCTGCCGGCCCGGGCCGGAGTGTGCCCCCTCCGTACCGGCCGCCACCGCGGTCAGCGCAGCAGGCGGGGTGACCTCTCCGACTGCGATTCTCAGTGCCTCGACGGGGCCAAGCACCTCCACGAGGGCGGTTCCCACTCCATCCATCGGCTCGAAGAGCCTCGACAGCGCGGCTCGGGCGATGCGAACGTCGTCCATGGTCTCTCCCTCTGCGACGCCCAGTCCGCCGCCTCGTGTCTGGTAGGTGCTGTTCATGCCGCCGCCACGGGCTGGCGCAGCAGGAGAGCCTGACCGACCTCGTCGGCGCCGGGCCGGTCGAGGCCTGCGAGATCCGCGATACTCCACGCGAGGCGGAGGACGCGGTCGTAGCCGCGGGCAGTGAGGGTGTTCGCCGTCATCGCCCGCTCGAGCGAGGACGTGCTGCCCGCGTCGAGACGGAAGCGTCCCCGCAGAAGCCGCCCGGGCACCTGCGAGTTCGTCTCGAGGCCGTACGGCGCCAGTCGCTCAGCCTGATGGGCCCGGGCGCGGAGCACGCGGGTTGCGACCTCTGCCGTCGACTCGCCCGGAGACGTGCCGCCGAGATCCGCCGCCCCCACCTTTCGGACTGCCAACTGGATATCGACGCGGTCGAGGAGCGGGCCTGAGATGCGTCCGAAGTACCGCCGTTTGGCCTGGGCCGTGCAGGTGCATTCGAGCCCCTTGCCGGTCCCTTGGCCACAGGGGCAGGGGTTGGCGGCGAGCACAAGCTGGAACCTCGCCGGGTACGCGGCGGTCCCGGCCGCGCGGTGGACCACGACTTCGCCCGACTCGAGGGGCTGGCGCAGGGAGTCCAGAACGCGTCGCTCGTATTCGGGCGCCTCGTCGAGGAACAGCACGCCGCGATGCGCACGGGAGGCCGCTCCCGGCCTCGGCACTCCCGAACCGCCGCCGATGATCGCCGGCGCACTGGCCGTGTGGTGCGGACTCTCGAACGGCGGCCGCCTGATCAGGGACCGCTGCGCGGCGGGGTCGACGGAGAGGGAGTGGATCGCGGTGACCTCCATGGCGCCCTCGTCGTCGAGGTCCGGCAGGACTCCAGGGAGCCGTTCTGCGAGCATCGTCTTCCCAGCGCCGGGCGACCCGACGAGGAGCAGGTGATGGGCGCCGGCCGCTGCCACCTCGACTGCCGCCCGCGCCTCGGACTGCCCCGCGACATCCCGGAGGTCGGGCACGGACAGCAGGGGCACGGCAGGCGGGGCCTGTGACGCCGTCTCGACAGGGTCCGCCGACGGCAGCTCGACTGCCTTCGGGTCCGCGCCGAGCTCGAGCGCGAGCTGGCCGAGGGAGCTGTAGGCGTGGACCCGGGCGCCGGGGACAAGGGACGCCTCCTGGGCGTTGCCCGAGGCCACCACCACGTCCGGGCGCCCGGCCCGCACCGCCGCCATGACTGCAGGGAGGACGCCCCGCAGCGGCCGCAGCTGTCCGTCGAGCCCGAGCTCGGCGAGGAAGACCACCCCCAGGGGTGGCCTGAGATCGCCGGCTGCTGCGAGAGACGCAATCGCTATGGCCAGATCGAACCCGGTGCCCCGTTTGGGAAGCGACGCCGGGATGAGGTTGACGGTCAGCTTCCGCCTGCTCAACGGAAGCCCGCTGTTGTGCGCGGCGCTGCGGATCCGCTCCCGGGCCTCGTTGAGCGCCGAATCGGGCAGCCCGAGCAGCACGAAGTTGGGCAGCGTCTGGCCGATGTCGGCTTCGACCTCGACGAGGTAGCCGTTGAGTCCGACCAGTGCGACCCCGAGCGCGCGGCCGACGCCCATCACGCCACGCCCATGAGGTGCTCCAGGACCGACTGCTCACCGGCCGGGCCCGTGACGGCGACCACGTCGACCCTGCGTTGACACCCCTGAGCCCCGTGCTCGCGGGCCCACAGCCCCAAGAGCCGGACCAGACGCGCGAGCTTAGCCGGGTCCACAGCTTCGAAGGGATGGCCGTAGTCCCACGAGCGGCGGGCCTTCACCTCCACCGCAAACAGGACGCCGGCATCGGACGCGACGATGTCGAGCTCCCCTTCGGCGCACCGCCAGTTCCGGTCCAGGATCTCCGCTCCCAGCGACCGCAGATACTCCTCAGCGAGGCGTTCGCCTCGGGCTCCCAGCCTGTCCTTCGCTCTCATGAGCCCAGACTCCCGCCCGGGGACGACGAAGGGACCCGCCCGGCCGCCCTATGTGGACGACACGCCGGAACGGGTCCCTGTGGAGGACCAACGGCCCTCGGACGCGGGTCGAGTCGGCTAGGTGCCGAGCCCGCCCTTGGGCAGGCCGAGGTCCTCAACCTTCGGAAGCTCTTCGACGTTGACGTCCTTGAAGGTGATCACGCGGACGCTCTTGACGAAGCGGGCGCTCCGGTACACGTCCCAGACCCAGGCGTCCTGGAGGGTCAGGTCAAAGTACACCTCGCCGTCCGCCGACCGGGCCTGCAGATCCACATGGTTGGCGAGGTAGAAGCGGCGCTCGGTCTCCACCACGTAGCTGAACAGCGAGATCACGTCACGGTACTCGCGGTAGAGCTGGAGCTCCATGTCGGTCTCGTAGTTCTCAAGGTCTTCGGCGCTCATAGTCCTATCTTCCCCCAGCCAGAGGCGAGGCCTCATCGATGAATCCGGCTCCGGCGTCGTCGTACTCCTCAGCGGGACCGTCCACACCCAGACGCCACGAGCGCCGGTGCAGGGAGCTCGGGCCGAACTCCACGAGCGCTGCCCGGTGCTCAGGTGTCGCGTAGCCCTTGTTGACGGTCCAGTTGAAGCGGGGATCGTCGGTGCCGTACTCCACCATCAGCGCGTCGCGGGCGACCTTCGCGAGGATGCTCGCGGCTGCGACCGCCTGGCACTTCAGATCCGCCTTGATCGTGGTGCGCACGGGCACCGACGGAAGCTCGACGGCTTCCTCGAAGAGCGAGCCCTGGCCCCCACGGCCGAGCCAGTCGTAGTTCCCGTCGAGATGCACGACATCGGGCACAATCCCGGCCGCAGAGACCTCGCCAAGCGCCCGCACACCGGCCAGGCGGAGGGCGGCCATAATCCCCAATGCGTCGATCTCCTCCGCGGAGGCATGGCCGACAGCGGCCGCAACCGCCCAGGACCGGACGAGGGGAACGAGCTCGACCCGGCGCTCCGGGGTCAGGAGCTTGCTGTCGCGAAGCACCGTGCGCGTCACGACACTCCGCGCATCCACCACGACGATCCCCACTGTGACAGGGCCCGCCAGAGCCCCACGGCCCACCTCGTCGCAGCCGGCGATGAGCGGGCCGAACTCAGTGGCCAGCCGGTTGACGAAGCGGAGGGTCGGGGCGGGCGCGCCCGGCCCACGGCGCTTCACCGGGGCGGCGCGTGCTGCCGAGGTGCTCATCGTGGGGACGGCACGGCGCTGAACGTGCCTGGGTAGTTGTCGAGGACCTGGATCCGGTTCAGCGGCCACGCGATCACGGTCGCCTTCCCCTCGACGTCGTCGAGCGAGATGAAGCCCGAGCCGGGCTGCGCCGCGTCGTGGAAGCGCGAGTCGGACGAGTGGTTGCGGTTGTCGCCCATGACCCAAATGGTGCCCTGCGGGACTGTCACCTCGAAAGGCATCGGGCGAGGTGTCTCAGCCGGGTTGACGTACGGCTCGGTGAGCGGTGCCCCGTTGACCGTGATGTGCTGGGACGCGTCGCAGCACACCACGTGGTCGCCCGGGAGCCCGATCACGCGCTTGATGAGGTGCTGCTGCGACGTGTCAGGCAGGAGCCCGACGAACTCGAGCGCTTCGGTGACGGGATTCGGTGTGCTGGGCGGGAGCGACGGGAGCCAGCCCTTCGTGTCCTTGAAGACCACCACGTCGCCGCGCTGGAGGGCCGCATTGCGCGGGATCATCAGGTTGACGAAGATGCGGTCGTTCTCCTCGAGCGTGGGCACCATCGACTCCGACGGGATGTAGAAGGCCTTGAAGAGGAAGGTCTTGATGATGAAGGAGAGGACGATGGAGACGGCCAGGATGATGCCGATCTCACGGAGCCAGCCGAGCAGGCCGCCGCGGGCGCGCTTCGTCGGCTTCGCCGGCCGACCGTCGCTGCCGTGGGGCTCGGCCCCCGTTCCCGCTGCGTCGGGGCCGGTTCCGGGGGTGCTTGTCACTGATGGTCCTTCTGGGTGGCGTCGGCGGTCAACCCGCCCAATCTATCAAGCGGCCAGATGATTGCGACCGGGCGTCCGATCACGGTCTGGGTGCGCACGAGTCCCCCGCCCGGTGCACCGAGGAGGGAGCGCGAATCCGCCGATTCGGCGCGGTGGTCCCCGAGGAGCCAGAGGCGCCCCTCTGGCACGACGACGTCGAACGCCTCGGCGCTGGGCTGGTCGCCCGGGTAGAGGTAGGGCTCGTCCAGCGCCTTCCCGTTGACTTCGAGACGCCCGTCCGGGCTGCAGCAGCGCACGTGGTCGCCGGCGACGCCCACCGCCCTCTTGACGTAGACCGTGTCGCTCGCCACGATGCCCAGCCACTCGGCGGCGCCCCGCACGGCGTCGCCGAACCAGCCGCGCCCGGAATCCAGCGGCGCGAACGAGCCGCGGCCGTCGAACACGACGACCTCGCCCCGGCTCACCGGCGCGGAATCAAGGGCGGTCCGGGCGACGACTATCCTGTCCCCGGGCGCGAGGAGGGGCTCCATGGAGCCTGAGGGGATGAAGAAGACGTCGAAGAACAGTCCCCGGATGACACCCCACACGACAAGGGCCAGGACCATGGCGAGAACGACCGAACGCCAGCCCACTCGGTGGGACTGGCGTTCGGTGCGGACCATGGACGGCGCGGTCTGCGTCTGGGCAGCCTGAGGCTACTTGGCAGAGCTGAAGTCGCGCTTCTCCTTGATCTTGGCGGCCTTGCCGCGGAGCTCGCGCATGTAGTAGAGCTTGGCGCGGCGGACGTCGCCCTTGGTGACAAGCTCGATCTTCTCGATGATCGGGGAGTGCACCGGGAAGGTGCGCTCGACGCCGACGCCGAAGGAGACCTTGCGGACCGTGAAGGTCTCGCGGACGCCGTGGCCCTGACGGCCGACGACGAAGCCCTGGAACACCTGGACGCGGGTGTTCTTGCCCTCGATGATGTTCACGTGCACCTTGATGGTGTCGCCGGGGCCGAAGGCGGGAACGTCGGAGCGCAGCGAGGCGGCATCGACGGAGTCGAGAATGTGCATGATCTTCTCCTGGCGAATGCCACAGGTCACTCGCTTTGGTCGCTGGCTCCCCCGTCCATGCGGCGGAGCCCGGAATCCGTGACCGCCAGCCGAAGGACCCGGCGAGGCGGCGTGTCACATGCCGTTGACCCGGGCCCCCTGTGGCAGGCCCGATGTCCGGCAGACACAACGGTCCATTCTGCCACACCCGCGGCCCCGGAGTCACACCGGGGTTCAGTCTCAGGGGCGCCGGAGCCGGCCGTCGGCAACCTCGTAGCCGAGCTCGCGGAGCACCGCACGCTCCGACTTCCCGTAGGAGGAGGCGTCCGCGCCGTCGAGGAGCTCCGGACGGCGCGCGGCCGTCCGTCGCAGCTGCTGCTCGAGCCTCCAGGAGGCGATCTTCCCGTGGTTGCCCGACAGCAGCACGTCCGGGACGTCGTGGCCCCGCCAGGACGCGGGCTTGGTGTAGACCGGATACTCGAGGAGCCCGTCCGCGTGCGACTCCTCGACGAGCGACTCGGGGTTCCCGACGACGCCGGGCAGCAGCCTCCCGACCGCCTCCACCATCGCCATGACCGCGACCTCTCCCCCATTCAGGACGTAGTCGCCGAGGCTTACCGGCCGGACATCGAAATGCTCACCTGCCCACTCGAGCACGCGCTCATCGATCCCCTCGTAGCGCCCGCACGCAAAGGCGAGCGTCGGCTGCTCCGCGAGTTCGTACGCCATGGCCTGCGTGAACACCTCACCGGCCGGCGAGGGGACCACGAGCACAGGCCGGCGTCGCGCGGGTCCCAGCCCGGCGCCGTCGTGCGCGAGCTGCTCCTCGAGGACGCGTTCGAGCGCGAGCGCCCACGGCTCGGGCTTCATCACCATGCCGGCGCCGCCGCCGTAGGGCGTGTCGTCGACCGTGCGGTGGCGGTCGAAGGTGAAGTCCCGCAGGTCGTGCACCGCGAGGCTCAGCAGGCCGTCCTCCTGGGCGCGGCCCAGGAGGGAGAGCCTGAGCGGGGCGAGGTACTCGGGGAAGATGCTGACGACGTCGATCCGCACCTAGTCCTCCCCGCCCGCCGGGGATTCCGGCTCGCCCTCGTCGCCCCCGCGGTTGAGCTCGAAGAGCCCCGCGGGGGGCGTGACGACGACGAAGCCCGCCTCGACGTCGACCTCGGGCACAATCTCCTCCACGAAGGGCACGAGGACCTCGCCGTCGGGCGTGTCGACGACAAGCAGGTCCTGGACCGGCATCGTCTGCAGCGCCGCGACGGTCCCGATCGTGCGCCCCTCGATGCGCACCTGGAGCCCCACGAGCTCGTGCTCGTACCAGCCTTCGTCCTCGGCCTCGGCGTCCTCGAGCTCGTCCGTCTCGACGAAGAGGCGCGTCCCGCGGAGCTCCTCCGCGCGGTTGCGGTCGGGCACCTCCGCGAAGGTCAGCAGGAGGACGTCCTTGTTCCAGCGGGCGCCGCGGAGGGTCAGCGGGCCGTTCGAGGCCGGTTCGACGATGAACTCGGCACCGGGGACGAATCGGTCCTGCGGGGCATCGGTGAGGACCTGCACGGTGACCTCTCCGCGGATTCCGTGGGGCTTGCCGATCCGGGCGACCTGAACGTGCATCGGGTGTGTGCTCTCCTCGGGGAGTGTGGTGGATGGGGCGCAGACGGCTCCGGCCCCTCCACCCTAGCGGGCAGAGGGGCCGGAAAAGGACCTCGAAAGGATGCCGGCTAGCGGCGGCGGTCGGTATCGATCACATCGACCCGCACCGGCTCACCCTCGGCGAGGGCCGCGACGACCGTGCGGAGCGCACGGGCGGTCCGGCCCTGACGGCCGATGACGCGCCCGAGGTCGTCCTGATGGACGCGCACCTCGAGGACGTCGCCGCGGCGGTTGCTCTTGGCGACCACCGCAACATCATCGGGGTTGTCGACGATCCCGCGGACGAGATGCTCGAGGGCCTCGGCCAGCAAACTACTCAGCCTCAGTCGTCTCGGCAGGGGCCTCGGCCTCGTCGGCCTTGGATGCCTTCGGCGTGACGGCCTCGGGAAGGATCACGGAGCCCTTCTCGGGGGCCACGTAGGGCTCCTTGCCCTTCGGGTACTTGAGGGTACCCTCGGCGCCGGGAAGGCCCTTGAACTTCTGCCAGTCACCGGTGACCTTGAGGATCGCCTGGACCTGCTCGGTCGGCTGCGCCCCGACACCGAGCCAGTACTGGGCGCGCTCGGAGTTGACCTCGATGAACGAGGGCTGCTCGGTCGGGTGGTACTTGCCGATCTCCTCGATCGCCCGGCCATCGCGCTTGGTGCGCGAGTCGGCGACGACGATGCGGTAGTACGGGGCGCGGATCTTGCCGAAGCGCTTGAGTCGAATCTTTACGGCCACTGGTGTGGTCACTCCTGTTTCTGCACATGAGGTAAGCCCGGACTTTTCCGCTCCCGTGGGGCGGGCCGTACTTCGTCAGGGCTCATATGGACACAATGCGCGCGGAGAGAGGGGGCCGCACGGATCGAGTACCTGTCTATTGTGCCAGATGATGTGGCGCTTTTGCATTCCATCCCGCCGAGGCCGGCCAGCAGGGTCACGACCCGGCCCAGACGAAGAGCTCCTGGTGGTCGGAGTCGTCGACGTCGGTCGCGAGCTTGGCGAGCTGCTCGACGTAGTCGTACGCCTCGCGCGCGTCGAAGGGAAGGTCCTCCTGGTCGACCCATGCCGCGGCGACGCTCTCGACGGCGTTCCCCTCGCCTTCGTCGGATTCGTACGCGAGGAGCTCCGCGAGCGCCCGGACCATCGTGCCGGGGACTGCGAGGAGGCTGTCGGACGCGACGTCGACCATGGTGAGCTCGTAGTCCGCGCCGGGGGCGTGCACGGCGGCGCCGACGAGGCTGCCGAGCTGTTCGATCTCGTAGTCCGAGACGCCCGGGATGCGGAGGCTCCCGGCGTCGTCCGGGGCGTCACCGCCGTCGAGTTGGGCGGCACGGGCGAGGGCCTGGGTGTGCGTGGACACGAAGACCTCGGCGAAGGGACTGGGAGCGGACACTTCTTCCCCCTCTGCGGCTGATGCGCTCGGCGCTGGTCGGAAAGGCACAACGTGCCCGCCCCGTCTGGAGCGGACACGTTGAGCGTAGCGCAGGCCGGATCAGCCTTCCACGAGGGCCATGCGGATCTGGTTCTTCCACGGGTCCTCGAACCGGAGCTCGGCACCTGTGTGGTGGCTCGCGACGCCGGCCACCTTGAGCCTGTCCGCCGCGGCACCGAGGTCGTCCTGTGCGGGGACCCTGATGAGCACCTCGCCGAGGCCCAGCGTGTCCTTCCGCGGGCCGGCGCCGCGGGAGTTCCACACGTTCATGGCCATGTGGTGGTGGTAGCGGCCCGCCGAGACGAAGAGCGCCTGGCCGTGCCATCCGGCCGTCTGCTCGAAGCCGAGGGTCCGCACGTAGAACTCGTGCGCAGCGGCGACGTCGCCCACCTGGAGGTGGACGTGGCCGACGCCGGCCGCGGCCTCGCGCTGCCCGCCCACTGACGCCTCGGTCAGGTTCTGGTTCAGGAAGGCCTGAGGGGGCAGCGGGAGGCTGTCCATGACAACCTGGTCGCCGTTCCAGGTCCACGTCTCGCGCGGCTTGTCGAAGTACAGCTCCACCCCATTGCCCTCGGGGTCCGTGAAGTAGAAGGCCTCCGAGACGAGGTGGTCGGCGCTGCCCGCGTACAGGCTCGGGTTGTACTGCGCGGCGGAGGCGACAGTCGCGGCCAGATCAGCGCGGTTGTCGAAGAGGATGGCCGTGTGGAAGAGGCCGGCCTCGCCCCGGCTCGGGATCTGCAGGCCCGCCGCCGGGCTCAGGTGCACGACCGGCACGCCCCGTCGCCCGAGGACCACGCCGCCGAGCGTCTCGGCAAACGGCACGAGGCCGAGCGCGCGCTCGTAGTAGTCGAGCATGAGCTTCATGCTGCCGACCTTGAGCATCACGGTGCCCATCTGCAGGTCGGCGGGAAGGAGGTCTCGGGTGGAGGCGGGAACGGTCATGGCGTGCTCCTGGGTGGTCGGGTCTGCATCAAGTGTATGATTTGTTGAAGCTTCAATCAACTGCAGATATTCCCTGGTCCCGCCGCCTCCTAGGCTTTCGCGTCCGCCTCTCCAGCGGCAGCAGCCCGCCGACCCCCGCGGAACACGTGCAGCGGGGCCCGGAGCGCCGAAACGTCCCGGCGGGGGTCCCCGGCTGAGATGACGACGTCGGCGGGGTCCCCCTCGGCGAGCCCCGCGGCGCCGAGCCATGCCCGCGCGCCCCAGACCGCGGCGTCGACCGCGGCGGCCGGGCCGATGGCGCCGGCGAGCTCGCCGATCTCGTCCGCGATCCGGCCGTGCGCGATCACGCTGCCGGCGTCGGTGCCGGCATAGACCGGCACCCCCGCCGTGTGCGCGAGCGCGACACGCTCGTGGCGCCGTTCCCAGAGAGCGCGCATGTGGGCCGCGTAGCGCGGGAACTTCGCCTCGCCCCGCGCCGCGATCTCCGGGAAGGTCGCGACGTTGACCAGGGTCGGCACGATGGGGATCCGCGCCTCCGCGAGACGCGGGATGTGCCGCTCCTGGAGCCCCGTCGCGTGCTCGAGGCAGTCGATGCCGGCGTCGAGCAGGTGATCGATCGTCTCCTCCGCGAAGGTATGGGCCGTGACGCGTGCGCCCTCGGCATGCGCGGCCGCGACGGCCGCGCGCACGACGTCGGGCGGGAAGGCGGGTGCCAGGTCGCCGGCATCGCGGTCGATCCAGTCCGCGACGAGCTTGACCCATCCGTCCCCCGCCAGGGCTTCCTTGCGCACCGCCTCGACGAGGTCCTCCGGCTCGACCTCGACGGCGAGCCCGCGCAGGTAGCGACGGCGCCGGGCCAGATGGCGCCCGGCCCGCACGAGTCGGGGCACGTCGTCCCGCGCCTGGAGCCAGCGGGTGTCGGCGGGGCTGCCGCAGTCCCGGACCAGGAGGACCCCGGCGGCAGCCTCTGTCCGCGCCTGGGCGAGCGTCTCGCCGTCGGCCGCGGCGCCGCCGGCCACGAGCCCGAGGTGGCAGTGCGCGTCGACGAGGCCGGGCAGCACCCAGCCGCCCACCGCCTCTGACGGCTCCTGCGCCGGGCGGTGGTAGGTGATACGACCGTCGACGATCCACGCCTCGGGCCGCTCGTCGTCGAGCCCGGCGAGCACGGGACCGGTCAGGTGAACCACGTCATGCATGCGCCCAGAGTATCGGGCGTGCTAGGGTCCAACGCGTCCACACGGGTGCCCTCGCAAGGGCTGAGATCGGGCTGACGCGGCCTGCGACCGTCGAACCTGTCCGGGTCATGCCGGCGTAGGAAGTGAGAGCTTTCCCTTGAGCACTGAGAACCTGCAAGAACAGCACCCTGCCCACTCGCTCGCGTTCCTCGAGGATGCCGAGCATGCGATCCGCGTCCCGGTCACCGAGATCGCGCTCGACGACTCCCCCAATGGCGAGGCCAACGCCCCGCTGCGGGTCTACCGGACATCGGGTCCGGGAAGCGACCCGGTCGTCGGGCTCCCGGCCTACCGCGCCGCGTGGATCGCCGAGCGGGCGGACACCGAGGCGTATGAAGGCCGCGGGCGCAACCTCCTCGACGACGGCCGCTCGGCCCTGCGGCGGGGCGCGGCGTCGGCCGAATGGAAGGGCGCCAAGCCCGTCCCGCTGCGCGCGAAGCCCGGGCGGCGGGTGACGCAGATGCACTACGCGCGCGCCGGCGTCGTCACGCCCGAGATGCGGTTCGTGGCGCTGCGGGAGAACTGCGACGTGGAGCTGGTCCGCTCCGAGGTCGCGGCGGGCCGGGCCATCATCCCGTCCAACATCAACCACCCCGAGTCGGAGCCGATGATCATCGGCAAGGCGTTCCTGGTCAAGATCAATGCCAACATCGGCAACTCCGCGGTGACGTCCTCGATCGCGGAGGAGGTCGACAAGCTCCAGTGGGCCACGAAGTGGGGCGCGGACACGGTCATGGACCTCTCCACGGGCGACGACATCCACACCACGCGTGAGTGGATTGTCCGCAACTCCCCCGTCCCGATCGGCACGGTGCCGATCTACCAGGCCCTCGAGAAGGTCAACGGCGACGCCTCCGCGCTGACGTGGGAGGTCTTCCGTGACACGGTCATCGAGCAGTGCGAGCAGGGCGTGGACTACATGACCATCCACGCCGGCGTGCTCCTGCGCTATGTGCCGCTCACGGCCGAGCGCGTCACCGGGATCGTCTCGCGCGGCGGCTCGATCATGGCGGGGTGGTGCCTCGCGCACCACGAGGAGAACTTCCTGTACACCCACTTCGACGAGCTGTGCGAGATCTTCGCCCAGTACGACGTCGCGTTCTCGCTCGGCGACGGCCTCCGCCCCGGCTCCACCGCCGACGCGAACGACGCCGCGCAGTTCGCCGAGCTCGACACGCTCGCCGAGCTCACCAAGCGGGCCTGGGAGTACGACGTCCAGGTCATGGTCGAGGGGCCGGGGCACATCCCGTTCCACCTCGTGCGCGAGAACATCGAGCGGCAGCAGGAGCTGTGTGACGGCGCCCCGTTCTACACCTTGGGTCCCCTCGTCACGGACGTGGCGCCGGGCTACGACCACATCACCTCGGCCATCGGCGCGACCGAGATCGCCCGGTACGGCACCGCGATGCTGTGCTACGTGACGCCGAAGGAGCACCTCGGCCTGCCGAACAAGGACGACGTGAAGACCGGTGTGATCACGTACAAGATCGCCGCCCACGCCGCCGATCTCGCCAAGGGCCACCCCGGGGCGCACGAGCGCGACGACGCCCTCTCGAAGGCGCGCTTCGAGTTCCGCTGGAGGGACCAGTTCTCCCTCTCGCTCGACCCGGCCACGGCCGAGGCGTTCCACGACGAGACGCTCCCGGCGGAGCCGGCCAAGACGGCCCATTTCTGCTCGATGTGCGGGCCGAAGTTCTGCTCGATGCGCATCTCCCAGGACATCCGCAACGAGTTCGGCTCCAAGTCGGCGCAGGAGGCGATCGCCGCCGGCATGGCCGAGAAGTCCGCGGAGTTCCTCGCCCAGGGCGGCAAGGTGTACCTGCCGGAGACGATCTCGGTGGGCGCACCCGAGTAGCCCGGTCCCGCGAGGTCACCCCCTCTGCGGCCGAAGTCACCCCCTCTGCGCCCGAGGTCACCCCTTCTGGGCTCGAGGTCACCCCTTCTGGGCTCGAGGTCACCCCGTGCCGCACTGCAGAACGCGGCCACTGGGTGACCTCGGCGCCACACGGGGTGACCTCGGCGCCACACGGGGTGACCTCGGCGGGGCGGGGTGGACGACGGCGAAGGGGCGCCTCCCGCTGGGAGGCACCCCTTCCGTCGTCGTGCTTCGGGCGACCGTCGTGCTTCGGCCGCGAATGGACCCCCCCTACTTGCCGAGGAACTTCTCGAAGCCCTTGGGCAGGTTGAGGCTCGAGGGGTCGAAGTCCTGGCCCTGCTGGGCGCCGAAGGCCGAGCCCTGCGAACCGAGCGCCTTCGACGCCCCGGCCGCGCGCCGTGCCTCAGCCTCCCGCGCTTGCTGGGCTGCCTTGGCAGGGTTGCCCGACTTGGCCTTCTTCTTGCCCTTGGCCGGCCCCTTTTTGGAGCCGCCGAAGCCGCCCGGTCCGGGCATGCCCGGCATGCCGGGGATGCCGCCGCCGGACGCCATCTTGCGCATCATCTTCTGCGCCTGGCCGAAGCGCTCGAGGAGGCCGTTGACCTCCGAGACGTGCACGCCCGAGCCCTTCGCGATGCGGGCGCGGCGGGAGCCGTTGATGATCTTGGGCGCGAGGCGCTCGTGCGGCGTCATCGAGCGGACGATGGCCTCGACGCGGTCGATCTCACGCTCGTCGAACTGCTCGAGCTGCTGCCGCATGTTCTGCGCACCCGGCATCATCATGAGCATCTTCTTCATCGAGCCCATCTTGCGGATCTGCTGCATCTGCGAGAGGAAGTCCTCGAGGGTGAAGTCCTCCTGGTCGGCGAACTTCTTCGCCATCCGGGCGGCTTCGTCCTTGTCCCAGCTCTTCTCGGCCTGCTCGATGAGCGTGAGGATGTCGCCCATGTCGAGGATGCGCGAGGCCATGCGGTCCGGGTGGAACAGCTCGAAGTCATCGAGGCCCTCGCCGGTGGACGCGAACATGACCGGGCGGCCCGTCACGGACGCGACCGAGAGGGCCGCGCCGCCGCGGGCGTCGCCGTCGAGCTTGGAGAGCACGACGCCGGTGAAGTCGACGCCTTCCTCGAAGGCCTTCGCGGTGGTGACCGCGTCCTGGCCGATCATCGCGTCGATGACGAACAGGACCTCGTCCGGGTTGACGGCCGCTCGGATGTCCGCGGCCTGCTGCATCATCTCGGCATCGACGCCGAGGCGGCCGGCCGTGTCGACGATTACCACGTCGTGGAGCTTCGCCCGTGCCTCGGCGACGCCGTCGCGTGCGACGGCGACCGGATCGCCGGTGGCGGCTTCGAACTCCGACTGCACCCCGGGGTGCGGCGCATAGACGGCGACGCCGGCGCGCTGGCCGACCACCTGGAGCTGGGTGACGGCGTTGGGCCGCTGCAGGTCGGCGGCGACGAGGATGGGCGAGTGGCCCTGGCCCTTGAGCCACTTCGCGAGCTTGCCCGCGAGGGTCGTCTTGCCCGCGCCCTGGAGGCCGGCGAGCATGATGACGCTCGGCGGGTTCTTGGCCAGGCGGAGCCGGCGCGTCTCGCCGCCGAGGATCCCGACGAGCTCCTCGTTGACGATCTTGACGACCTGCTGGCTCGGGTTGAGCGCACCCGAGACCTCCTCGCCCAGGGCACGCTCACGGATCCTGGCCGCGAAGTCGCGCACGACCGGGACGGCGACGTCGGCGTCGAGCAGCGCACGGCGGATCTCGCGGACCGTGGCATCGACGTCCGCCTCGCTCAGCCTGCCCTTGCCGCGGAGGTTCTTGAAGGTGGCTGTCAGGCGATCCGAGAGGGAATTGAACACGCGGAGTGCACTTCTTTCAGTATCGGGTGTCTGTCCGGACCGGCGCCGTGCGCATGAGGGCACACCCGACGCGCCGCGGCTCCAGCTTTCAAGGGTACCAACTGGTGCGGGCCGAATGGCATGCTGGCACTCGTGACTGCGACTGAGACCACCGCGACACCCACCCGGACGCTGCTCATCCTCGGCGCGTCGGGCGACCTCACGGGCCGCCTGCTGCTTCCCGGACTCGCCCAGCTCCTCGCCACCGGCCGGCACCCGGACCTCGTCGTGGTGGGCGCGGGCCACGAGGCGTGGACCGACCAGCAGTGGTCCGAACGCGTCCACGCCGCCACGGAGAAGGCCCTCACGGCAGCGGACGACGCCGGCCGCGCGGCTCTCCGGCGTCTCCGCACCGAGGCCGCGTACCGCCAGATCGACGTCACGGCGCCCGGCGCCCTCGCATCGCTCATCGGCTCCCTCACGCCGCCGGTCGCCGTGTACTTCGCCCTCCCGCCCTCGATCACCGAGAAGGCCTGCTCCCTCCTCTCCCATGCGGACCTCCCCGCAGGGACCCGCCTGGTGCTCGAGAAGCCGTTCGGCACCGGGGAACAGAGCGCTGAGGCGCTCAACGCCATCCTCCGTCGGCTTGTCCCCGAGCAGCAGGTGTTCCGCGTGGACCACTTCCTGGGCAAGGGAACGGTGCTGAACATCCTCGGGCTGCGCTTCGCCAACCGGGTGCTCGAGCCCGTGTGGAACCGGGACCACATCGAGAAGGTGGAGATCGTCTTCGACGAGGATCTGGCCCTCGAGGGGCGGGCTGGCTACTACGACACGGCCGGCGCGCTGCGGGACATGGTGCAGAGCCACCTCCTGCACGTCCTCGCGCTCATCGCGCTCGACGCGCCGGCGGCCCTCCACGAGCGGGACCTCCGGGACGCGGTCAGCACGGTCCTGCGCAGCGCGCGCGTCCCGCACCCCTATACCGAGTCGACGCGCCGGGCCCGGTACACCTCGGGCAGCATCGGCGAACGGCCGGTCCCCGACTACGCTGCCGAGCCGGGCGTGGACCCCGCACGCAGCACTGAGACTCTCGCTGAAGTCGAGGTGCGCGTCGACAGCTGGCGGTGGGCGGGCGTTCCGTTCGTGCTGCGCTCGGGCAAGGGCCTCGGGAGGAAGCGCAAGGAGGCGGTGGTCACCTTCCGGCCCGTACCGCACCTTCCGGTGGGGTTCCTCGGTTCTGATGCCCCCACGCGGCTGCGCGTCGGGTTCGGCCCGGACACCCTCCAGCTCGAGGTCGACGTCAACGGCCCCGGCGACGTGCTGACGCTCAACCGTGTGACCCTCGACGCCGACCTCAACGCGCCGGACCTGCTGCCGTACGGCGAGGTCCTCGACGGGGTTCTGGAGGGCGACCCCCTCCTCTCGGTCCGCGGCGACACCGCGGAGGACTGCTGGCGCGTCATCGACCCGGTGCTGGCCGCCTGGGCGGCGGGCGCTGTCCCCCTCGAGGAGTACATGGCGGGGAGTGCCGGACCGGCGGCCTGGGAGACCTCACGGAGCGGGGACGCCGGCGGCGAGAACGGCTGAGAGCGAGACGACCCTGCTCTAGATCGCGGTGCTGCCGCGTTCGCCCGTGCGGACCCGCACGACGTCGTGCACGTCCACGACCCACACCTTCCCGTCGCCCTGCCGACCCGTGGACGCGGCGGTGATGATGGTCTCGAGGATCTCGTCCGCCTGCTCGTCAGCGGCCAGGACCTCCACGCGCACCTTGGGGATGAGGTCCACGCTGTACTCGGCGCCCCGGTAGACCTGGACGTAGCCCCGCTGGCGGCCGTAGCCGCTTGCAGAGCTCACGGTCAGCCCCTGGACCCCGTAGGCCTCGAGGCCCTCGCGGATGGAGTCGAGCTTCTCGGGCCGGACGATGGCGGTAATGAGCTTCACGGGCCAACACTACCGGCACGGGTGCCTCCCGCCAGAACCTCCTCACGGGGCGTCTCCCGGTGCTTCTCGAGGTGCTCCTTCAGCAGGGTCTCGACGGTGTGCCTGACGCCGAGCGGGTGGAAGCCGCCGCCGGTCGAAGAGGACGAGTACGCGGTCTCGGCGTGGATCACGAGGTCGACGCCGGCCTCCTCCACGTCCTTCGTGACGCGGAAGCCCATGACCGCCTTGATCCCCAGCGCCAGGGCGAGGGCCACGCCGAACGAGTAGCCGAGCACGGACGCGGTGCCGAGAGCCTGGATGCCGAGGAGGTCCAGCCCGCCGCCGTAGAAGAGGCCGCGGCCGGGGACGGGCGCATCGGGGCTCGCCGCGAGGCCGATGAAGAGCGTGCCGACGATGCCGCCCACGAGGTGCACCCCCACGACATCGAGCGAGTCGTCATAGCCGAACCGGTACTTCAGGCCCACCGCGAGGGCGCACACGGCGCCGGCGACTGCTCCGAGGACGATCGCCCAGACGGGCTCGATCGTGGCGCACGACGGCGTGATGGCCACGAGCCCGGCGACCGCACCGGAGGCCGCGCCGAAGGAGGTCGCGTGGCCGTCGCGGACCTTCTCGACCACGAGCCACGACAGGACCGCCGCGCAGGGCGCGACCAGGGTGTTGATCCAGGCGAACCCGGCCTCGCCGTTCGCGGCCAGCGCGGAACCGGCGTTGAAGCCGAACCAGCCGAACCACAGCAGTCCGCAGCCGAGCATGACGAGCGGGAGGTTGTGCGGGCGGTGCTCCGGGTCCTTGCCGAAGCCGACCCGCTTGCCGAGCACGAGCGCCAGCGCGAGGCCGGCAGCGCCTGCCAGGACCTCGACGGCAGTGCCGCCGGCGAAGTCGATCAGGCCGAGGTGGTTGAGCCATCCGCCGATGAACGTGCCCTGGGCGTCCACCTTCGAGTCGAAGACCCAGTGGGCCACGGGGAAGTACACGAAGACGGCGAACAGGCCTGCGAACACCATCCAGGAGGCGAACTTGGCGCGGTCCGCGATGGCTCCGGAGACGAGGGCGACGGTGACGGTCGCGAAGACGCCCTGGAAGCCCACGAAGACAATCTCGGGGATCGTGCCGACGAGCGGCATCGAGCTGTCGGTGGCGAGGAGTCCGTGCAGGCCGAACCGCTCGAACGGGTCCCCGAACAGCCCGTCCCCGGCGTCCGTCCCGAAGGCGATCGAGTAGCCGAAGAGCACCCACAGGACCCCCACCAGGGCCAGCGCGCCGAAGCTCATCATCATCATGTTGAGCATCGACTTCACGCGGGTCATGCCGCCGTAGAAGATGGCGAGGCCAGGGGACATCAGGAGGACGAGGGCTGCCGAGACGAGGACCCAGGCGGTGTCGCCAGCATTCATCGGTGAGGCCTTTCGAGGAACGGATCGCGGAACCGGTCCCGCCTCCGCTCCCCCGAGACGCCTGCAGGACCACCTCATCAAGAGTCCCGCGGGGGTGTTTCCTCTGCGCTAGCGCCGTGTTGCCCGCGTGTTACAGGACGGCCACCGGTATTAATCCCTCGTCACAGCCACGTTAACGCCATGTTTCCGAGGAGGCCGGCTTCGCTTCACCCGAGCCCGGAAGCGGCGGGAGGACGACGGCGGGTGGGCACCCGCCGTCGTCCTCCCGCCTTCGTGGATGGACCCTAGATGGCCGCCGCCCCGCGCTCCCCGGTGCGGACCCGGACGGCCTCGTGGACGTCGACCGTCCAGGCCTTGCCGTCTCCGGCGCGTCCGGTGTTGGACGTGGTGATGATGACGTCCAGGATGTCGTCAGCCTGCTCGTCGGTCGCGAGCACCTCGACCCGGATCTTGGGGAGCAGGTCCACGCTGTACTCGGCGCCGCGGTACACCTCCGTGTATCCGCGCTGGCGGCCGTAGCCGCTCGCGGAGCTGACGGTCAGGCCCTGGACCCCGTAGGCCTCGAGGCCCTCGCGGATGGCGTCGAGCTTCTCGGGCCGGACGATCGCTGTGATGAGCTTCATGCCTTGACCTTCTTCTCCGTGGACTTCGCCGAGGGCGCCGTGAGCAGGTCGTCGGCATTGAAGGCCACGACCTCCGCCTCTGCCTTCGCACCGAGCGGGTGGAAGCCCGTGCCGGCCGAGCTCGCCGAGTAGGCGGTCTCTGCGTGGAGGGCGATGTCCACTCCGGCCTCCTCCGCCTCGCTCGAGACGCGGAAGCCCATGGTCTTGCTGATGATCCAGCCGATCACGAGGGAGAGGGCGAACGAGTAGAGGAGCACCGACCCGGCGCCCAGCGCCTGCTTGCCGAGGAGCTCGAAGCCTCCGCCGTAGAAGAGTCCCTCGCCCTTGGAGGGGGCACCGGGGCTGGCGGCGAGGCCGATGAACAGCGTTCCGATGATGCCGCCGACGAGGTGGACGCCGACCACGTCGAGAGAGTCGTCGTACCCGAAGCGGTACTTCAGGCCCACGGCCAGGGCGCAGGCCGCGCCGGCGAGGAGGCCGAGGACGATGGCCCAGAGCGGGCTGATCGCGGCACAGGCGGGGGTGACTGCCACGAGACCTGCCACCGCACCCGAGGCCGCGCCCAGGGACGTCGCGTGGCCGTCGCGGAGCTTCTCGACCACGAGCCAGCCGAGCACCGCGGCGCAGGGTGCCACGAGGGTGTTGATCCATGCGAACGCCGCGACGCCGTTGGCGCCGAGGGCGGAGCCTGCGTTGAAGCCGAACCAGCCGAACCACAGGAGGCCGGCGCCGAGCATCACGAACGGCAGGTTGTGGGGGCGGTGGTTCGGGTCCTTGCCGAACCCGTTGCGCTTGCCGAGGACGAGCGCGAGAGCCAGGCCGGCCGCGCCGGCGTTGATGTGGACGGCGGTGCCGCCGGCGAAGTCGATCACCCCGAGGCCGTTGAGCCAGCCGCCGATGAAGTTGCCGTCGGCGTCCTTGTTGGCGTCGAAGACCCAGTGCGCGACCGGGAAGTAGACGAGGATCGCGAAGAAGAAGGCGAACACCATCCAGGCGCCGAACTTGGCGCGGTCGGCGATCGAGCCGGAGATGAGCGCAACCGTGATGATCGCGAAGACGCCCTGGAATCCGACGAAGGCAAGCTCGGGGATGGTGCCGGCCAGCGGCATATCGTCACCTGTGGAGAGGATGCCGTGGAGGGCGAACTTGTCGAAGTTGCCGACGAGGCCGCCGAACCAGTCGGAGCCGAACGACATCGAGTAGCCGAAGAGCACCCAGAGCACGCCGACGAGGGCGATCGCTCCGAAGCTCATCATCATCATGTTCAGGACCGACTTGGCCCGCGTCATACCGCCGTAGAAGAACGCGAGCCCGGGCGTCATGAGCAACACGAGTGCTGCCGAGGCGAGCACCCAAGCGGTGTCGCCCGCGCTGAGGGTGGGGGTCATGGCCTTGCCTTTCGGGGGGGGTGGACGGAACTCTCCGGCCCTGCGCCGCCGTACTGTCCGCGGGCGGTTCGGGCCACTGAGAACAGATTCCTCCCCGGGTGTTTCGGCGAGACGCGGGCCACATTGCGCGTCCGTTACAAGTTGCTCCGCCGCGTTAACGTGCGGGCACCGGGATGTTTCCGGGATGTTTCCGCGGGCTCTGCCGGCCGACGCCACCGCTCGCCAGGCTGTCCCCGGGGCGGGACGCGGCCTGTGCCAGGCCGGAGGCCGGTCGCGGGCCCGCCTCACTTAGGGTTGACCCATGCCCCGCACCTCTGCACGAGTCCCCGTGCCCCGCGACGTCTGGGTCATGGTCGCGGCGGCGTTCGTTATCGCCGTCGGCTTCGGCCTCGTCTCCCCCGTCCTCCCGCAGCTCGCGACGAGCTTCGGGGTCGGGGCGACGGCCGCCTCGGTGATCGTGAGCGCCTTCGCACTGGCCCGCCTGACGCTCGCGCCGGCCGCCGGTTCCCTCGTGGACCGGCTCGGCGAGCGGCCCGTGTACGTCACGGGCCTCCTGCTCGTCGCGGCCTCGAGCGCCGCCTGCGCCTTCGCCCCGGACTACTGGACGCTGCTCGCCGTGCGCGGACTGGGCGGAATCGGCTCGACCATGTTCACGATCTCCGCCTCCGGCCTCATCGTCCGGCTCGCGCCGCCGGATGCCCGGGGCCGGGTGAGCGGCCTCTACGCGTCCTCGTTCCTGCTCGGCAGCATCACCGGCCCGGTCCTCGGCGGCCTGCTGGCAGGCTTCGGGCTGCGCGTGCCCTTCCTCGCCTACGCCGCGGCCCTCGTCGTCGCCGCCGCGGTCGTCCATCTCATGCTGGGCCGCGGCGGGACGGCGCGCACGACGGCGCCCGCGCGCCCGGCGCTGCTGCTCGCCGAGGCGCTGGGGCAGCCCTCGTACCGGGCCGCCGTCGGCTCGAACTTCGCCAACGGGTGGGCGACCTTCGGCATCCGCATGGCGCTCGTGCCGCTCTTCGTCACGGCCGCACTCGGCGCCGGCTCCCAGGCGGCGGGCCTCGCGCTCGCGCTCTTCGCCCTCGGCACGGCCGCGGCGCTCACCTTCACGGGACGCCTGAGCGACCGGTGGGGGCGGCGGCCGGTCGCGGTCCTCGGCCTCATCGCCACCGCACTCCCCACGGCGTTCCTGGGCGTGAGCCCCAATGAGGGCGTCTTCTTCGCGCTCTCCATCGCCGCGGGCTTCGGCTCAGGGTTCCTCGGCCCGTCGCTCCAGGCCACGGTCGCGGACTCGATCGGCTCGGAGCGCAGCGGCGGCCGACCCCTCGCGGTGTTCCAGATGGCGGCCGACATCGGCAGCATCCTCGGGCCGCTCGCTGCCGGCGCCCTCGCCGACGGGGTCGGCTACGGGTGGGCGTTCGCGGTCTCCGGCGCGTGCCTGCTCGCGGCCGTGCCGCTCTGGGCGGGCGGGCGCCGGCCCGCCCAGGAGGCCGACGCCGTCGTGCGCACCCACAACGGCTGAGGCGCGCCGGTCCGCGTGCGCCGGAGCGGCGGATCAGGCGAGGATGGCGTCCACGAACGACTCGGCGTCGAACGGGGCGAGGTCGTCCGGGCCCTCGCCGAGGCCCACGAGCTTGACGGGGACGCCGAGCTGCTTCTGGATCGCGACGACGATGCCGCCCTTCGCGGTGCCGTCCAGCTTGGTCAGGACGATTCCGGTGATGTCCACGACTTCGGCGAAGACCTTCGCCTGGGCCAGGCCGTTCTGGCCCGTCGTGGCGTCGAGGACCAGGAGGACCTCGTCGACGTCGGCCTGCTTCTCGATGACGCGCTTGACCTTGCCGAGCTCGTCCATGAGGCCGACCTTGTTCTGGAGGCGGCCGGCGGTGTCGACCATGACGACGTCGACCTCCTGCTCGATGCCGGACTTGACGGCCTCGAACGCGACCGAGGCCGGGTCGGCGCCGTCGACGTCCGACTTCACCGTGGGCACTCCCACCCGGGCGCCCCACGTGGCGAGCTGCTGCGCGGCGGCCGCCCGGAAGGTGTCAGCCGCCCCCAGGAGCACGTCCTTGTCCTCGGCGACGAGCACGCGGGCGAGCTTGCCGACGGTCGTGGTCTTGCCCACGCCGTTGACGCCCACCACGAGCACGACGGCAGGCTTGCCGTCCGTGCGGGCGACGTTGAGGGTGCGGTCCATCGTGGGATCGACGAGCCTGACAAGCTCCTCGCGCAGCATGGCGCGGACCTCCTCGGGGCTGCGCGTCCCCATGACCCGGACCCGCTCGCGGAGGGTGTCCACGAGGTCCATGCTGGCATCGGTGCCGATGTCCGCCAGCAGGAGGGTCTCCTCGACTTCCTCCCACACGCCCTCGTCGATCCTGTCGCTCGACAGGAGCGCGAGGAGTCCCTTGCCGAAGATGCTGTTGCTCTTGGCGAGCCGCTTGCGCAGCCGGATGAGGCGGCCAGCCACGGGGGCGGGGGCCTCGGTGGGGACGCGCTCGATGACGGCCTCGTCGAGGACATCCTCCGTGAGCGCCTCCTGGGGCTCCGCGGGGGGCGGCAGGGTCCCGACTCCGGTGGGCGCGGGCTCGGATTCGACGGAGCCTGGCCGCTCGGGGGCGATGACCTGGTCGTTGGCGTCGCGCGTGCCGGTGTAGTCGATCTTCTTCCGGCGGCCGCTCACGAGGCCGACGACGATCCCGGCGATCACGAGGACCACGATTCCGACGATGATGATGACGGGCAGCAGGGCGGAGAGGTCTGTCACGGTCCTAGCTTCTCACAGCGGTCGGACAGTGCATTTTCGTTCATTGACTCTGCGGGAACTGTCGTTGTTCCGCACACAGGGCGTTGGCATACTCGGGACACCTGATGTGGCAACCGTCACATTCCAGTGCTGAGAAGTCGAAGGAGACATCCATGGTCCAGAGAAGCGGGACAGAGCCGGTGACGTCGGGGCTCAGAAGGGTCGTCGCTGCGTCGATGGCGGGGACCGTCGTCGAATGGTACGAGTTCTTCCTCTACGCCACGGCTGCCAATCTCGTCTTCGGCAAGATGTTCTTCCCGAACGCCCACTCAGAGCTCGACGGGATCATGGACGCCTTCCTCACCTACGCCGTCGGATTCGTCGCGCGGCCGTTGGGGGGCCTCGTGTTCGGCCACTTCGGCGACAGGCTCGGCCGCAAGAAGCTCCTGCAGCTGAGCATCATCCTCGTGGGAGCGTCGACGTTCCTCATGGGGTGCCTGCCGGGCTTCGCCGAGTGGGGCTATCTGGCACCGCTGGCCCTGGTCACCCTCCGGTTCATCCAGGGCTTCGCCGTGGGCGGCGAGTGGGGCGGCGCCGCCCTCCTCGTCGCGGAGCACAGCCCGAACAGGTCGCGCGGCTTCTGGGCCTCCTGGCCCCAGACGGGCGTGCCGCTCGGCAACCTGCTGGCGACGGCCGTGCTCCTCATCCTCTCCGCCACCGTCAGCCAGGAGGACTTCCTCGCATGGGGCTGGCGCATCGGGTTCTGGCTGTCGGCGGTCATCGTCGTCGTGGGCTACTACATCCGCACCAAGATCAGCGACGCGCCGATCTTCCTCGAGGCCGCGCAGGAGCAGGAGGAGGCCGCTGGGCCTTCCGGCGTGCTAGAGGTGGTCCGCCGGTACCCGCGCCGCGTGCTGGCCGCGATGGGAATCCGGTTCGCCGAGAACGTCATCTACTACCTCGTGGTGACGTTCTCCATCACGTACTTGAAGGTGATCCTGCACATGGACACCTCGCACGTCCTGCTGCTGCTCCTGGTCGCCCACGCGATCCACTGCTTCATGGTCCCGGCCGCGGGGAAGCTGCTCGACGCGTGGGGCCGCAAGCCCACCTACCTCCTCGGCGCCGTCGTGGGCGCGTCCTGGGGCTTCGCCGCCTTCCCGATGATGGACAGCAGACAGGACGGGCTGATCCTCGCGGCCATCGTGCTGGGCCTCGCCAGCCACGCCCTCATGTACGCGGGCCAGCCCTCGATCATGGCGGAGATGTTCCCCACCAGCATGCGCTACTCCGGACTGTCGATCGGCTCGCAGGTCACGTCGGTCCTCTCGGGCTCGCTCGCGCCGATCATCGCGACGGCGCTCCTGGGCGCGTTCGGATCCTCTGTTCCGATCGCCCTCTACCTCCTCGCGAGCTGCGTCGTCACGATCATCGCGGTGCTGGCCCTGAAGGAGACCAAGGGGATCGACCTGCGGGAGCTCGATGCGGCGCACGCCGCCCGCATGGCGGCCGCTGAGGGGCGCGCGGAGCGGCGGGGCGGCTCGGCCCTGCAGGACCTCCCGACGCGCTGAGGGAGCACCGCGGGGCATCACCGCAGAGATGGAGGGGCGGCCGGGCTGACAGCCTGGCCGCCCCTGCCGCGCGCCGCCCTGCCCAGCTGATCCTCACTCGAGCTGTCCGTCCCAGACGCGGGGACGAGGGAGGAGCTGGTCCTGCCGGCTCCGCGCCTCCTCGATGAGGCTCGAGACAACGGCGCGCACAGCGGGCGAGCGCATGGACTCCGAGCGGGCGGCCGCCCAGAAGCGGACGTGGCGTTCGACCTCGTGGTGCAGCACCGGCACGAGACCGGTGTCGCCGCGGACCACGTACTCGGGCAGGAGGGCGATCCCGGCACCGGCGCGGACCGCCTCGACCTGCGGGAAGATGCTGGTCGCCTGGAACGACGCCGCCTCGCCCGTCACGCTCTGGCGCCCGTAGGCGAGCTCCGACACCTCGAGGGCGGATTCGGCGTAGCCGACGAACGAGTGGCCCGCGAGCTCCTCGACCCCTGTCGGCATCCCGCGCCGGCGGATGTACTCCCGTCCCGCGTAGAGGCGCCGGACGTGGTCCGTCACGGCGACGGCCTGGATCCGCGGCGCCTCGGCGGTCCCAGGGACGACCTCGAGGTCGAGGCCCGACCGGTTCTGGCTCAGACGCCGAGTCGCGGTCACGAGCTCGACCCTCAGCAGCTCGTGGTCCTGCTGGAGCCGGGCCAGCGCCGGAGCGACGAAGAGCGCCCCGAACGCGTCGGAGGCACCGACACGGACGAGGCCCGTCAGCGACTCCCGCTTGTTCGTCAGGCGCGCGGACAGGCTGCCGAGGCTCGACTCGATGCCCTCGGCCGCCTGGACTGCGCGGCGGCCGAGTTCGGTGAGCTCCCAGCCCTGCGGCGTCCGGGCGAGGGTGCGGCCGCCGAGCCGCTTGTCCAGCGCGGCGATCCGACGCGAGATGGTCGTGTGCGTCGTCTCGAGCGCCTCGGCCACTGCGGTGAACCGGCCGAGGCGCGCGACGGTGAGCAGGATGAGCAGGTCGTCCGGACTGGGCAGCCCCTTGAACTCGACCACAGGTCCTCCCGTGCGTTCGTGCACATATGGTCTGCCTGAATTGTTCTTGTATGCACTGTAGCAGGAGCGCGATCGTGGTTATACGGCCAGACGGCGGTCCGAGAACGCGCCGTCGGGCGCCGCCCGCAGACCTCATCCCAGGAGTCAGACATGAACGACACCAGCCGAGCGCTCCCAAGCGGCCACGCACCGCGGCTGCCACTCGACGGAGTCCGCATCCTCGACCTGAGCCGGGCGCTCGCCGGCCCGTGGGCCACGGCACTGCTCAGCGACCTGGGCGCGGAAGTCGTCAAGGTCGAGAGCATCTCGGGCGGCGACTCGAGCCGCTCCTGGCCCCCGTTCGAGGGAGAGCACAGCCTGTACTTCGACTCCACGAACCGCGGCAAGTCGTCGATCGCCGTCGACTTCTACTCCGCGGAAGGCCGCAGGCTGCTCTGGGACCTGGCCGTCGGCGCCGACGTCGTCGTCGAGAACTTCCGGCCCGGAGTGCTCAGCGAGATGGGGCTGGACCCCGACGCGCTCAGGGACGCGAAGCCGGGCCTCATCGTGGCCTCCGTCAGCGGATTCGGGACGAGCGGTCCCCTGGCCCAGTCCGCCGGCCTGGACCAGGTGGCCCAGGGCATGTCCGGGCTCATGTCGGTCACCGGCCCGGATGCCGACCACCCCACCCGCGTGGGGGTCCCGATCATCGACATGGTCTCCGGGATCTACCTCGCGCTCGGCATCGCCGCGGCGCTCGTGGGCCGCCACGGATCAGGCCACGGCTCCCAGGTGGCGACGTCCCTGCTGGAATCCGCGCTCTCGCTCTCCGCGTTCCAGGGGCAGGCCTACCTCAGCACCGGGCGCGTCCCCACCCCGCAGGGCAACAACCACCCTGTCCTCTCCCCCTACGGCGTCTTCGCGACGGCGGACATCCCCATCATCATCGCCGTCGGGAACGAGCGGCAGTGGAGGCAGCTGTGCGCGCTCGTCGAGGCCCCCGACCTCGCGGACCACCCCGACTACCGCACAGGCACCCTCCGCGGGCTGCATCGCGCCGCCCTCACCGACGCCCTCGAGGACAAGCTCCGTCTCCGTCCCGCGAGCCAGTGGCTCGCAGCCCTGCGCGATGCCAAGATTCCCACGGGCCCGATCTACACGTACGCCCAGGCATTCGCCGACGAACAGGTCTCCTCGCTCGGCATGGTCACGACCGTGGAGCGCGCGGACGGATCGCCGCTGCCGCTCCTGCGCGGGCCGCTCTCGCTCGACCGGGCGCCGCTGCCGGTGCGCAAGGCGCCGCCGTCCCTGGGCGAGGACACCCGCGCGGTGCTCGAGGGGGCAGGACTCACCCAGGACCAGATCACCGCGCTGGCGGACGCCGGCGTCGTGCGGATGGCCGGGGACGGGACGAAGGTGCCGGCATGAGCGCGAGGACCCTGGCCCAGGCACCCGGCCCCGCCCGGCCCGGGCGGGAGCAGGGGCGTCTGGTCGTCGAGCGCGACGGCGCGGTGGCGCGGCTCATCATCGACAACCCCGCCCGGCGGAATGCCGTATCGCAGGACATGTGGCGGCAGTTCGGGCCGGCCCTCCGGTCGCTCGACGCCGATCCGGAGGTCAAGGTCCTCGTCGTCCGGGGCTCGGGGGGAACCTTCTCCGCCGGCGCTGACATCTCCCAGGTCGCCTCGATCCTGCGCGGAGACGGCAGCGCGCGCGACGGCGGAGACCTCACCGCAGCGGAGGAGGCCCTCGCCTCCTTCAGCAAGCCGACGATCGCCGCCATCGACGGATACTGCGTCGGCGGCGGCTGGGAGATCGCCGGCGCCTGCGACCTGCGCATCGCCGCCGCGGACGCGTTCATCGGCATCACCCCGGCCAAGCTGGGCATCGTGTACCCCACGTCGGGGATAACGCGTCTCGTCCGACTCGTCGGTCCTGCCACCGCCAAGAGGCTCCTCTTCACCGGGGACCTCGTCGACGCGCGCGAGGCCCTCCGGGTTGGACTCGTGGAAGAGCTGGCGCCCGCGGGCCAGGTCCACGACGCCGCCCTCGGCCTCGCGGAGAGGATCGCACACCGTTCGCAGCTGTCGGCACGGGCGCACAAGGCACTCGTCGAGAGCGTCGCCGCCTGTTCGCCGGAAGTCGGCGAGGTGAGCGCGCACTGGCAGCGCGAGATGGAGCTGGGCCCTGACGCGAGGATCGGCATCCAGGCCTTCCTCGCGAAGGAGCCGCCGGCCTTCGAGTGGTCGGTGCCCATCCAGCGCCGTCTGGGGTAAGGCGGGTCAGGCCCCGGCGTCGACGCGCTCGAGCTTCTGGCTGATCACGGTCGAGACGCCGTCGCCGCGCATCGACACGCCATAGAGCGCGTCGGCGACCTCCATGGTGCGCTTCTGGTGGGTGATGACGATCAGCTGGCTCGACTCCCGGAGTTCCTCGAACACCGTGATGAGCCGGCCGAGGTTCGTGTCGTCGAGGGCCGCCTCGACCTCGTCCATGACGTAGAACGGTGACGGACGCGCCTTGAAGATCGCCACCAGGAGTGCGACCGCCGTCAGGGACCGCTCGCCGCCCGAGAGCAGCGAGAGGCGCTTGATCTTCTTGCCTGCCGGCCGCGCCTCGACCTCGATTCCCGTGGTGAGCAGGTCCGACGGGTCAGTGAGCACGAGCCTGCCGTCGCCGCCCGGGAAGAGCCGCGCGAAGACGCGCTCGAACTGCACGGAGGTGTCCGCGAACGCCTCGGCGAAGACGCGCTGCACGCGCTCGTCGACCTCGGCGACGATCTTCAGCAGGTCCTTCCGGCTCGCCTGGAGGTCCTCGAGCTGCGCCGCCAGGAAGCGGTGGCGCTCCTCGAGGGCTGCGAACTCCTCGAGCGCGAGCGGGTTGACCTTGCCCAGGGCGGCCAGGTCCCGTTCGGCCTTCCGCAGGCGCTTCTCCTGCTCGGCCCTCACGAACGGCACACCGGCGTCGAGGGGTCTGCCGTCGTCGTCGACCTCGACGCGCAGGGCCGCCCACTTGTCTCCCTGCTCCTGCGGCGGGACGGGCACCGGGCGGTGGGGACCGAACTCGTCGACGAGGGCCGCGACGGCGAGTCCCAGCTCGTCGGCCGCCCGCTCGGCCAGGGCCTCGAGGCGCAGGCGCTGCTCGGCGCGGGCCAGCTCGTCGCGATGGGCAGCGTCGTTGAGCTCCGCAAGCTCCCTGGCCAGGCCGTCGTTGCGGCGGCGCAGTGTGCCGAGCCTCTCGTCGATCTCGGACCGGTTCGCCTCGGCGGCGTCGCGCTCGCCCGCGGCCTCGTCGACGGCGGCGTCCATCGCGGCCAGCCCGCGGCGTGCGGCGTCGACAACGGCGCCCGCCCGGCCGGCCTCGCGGGCCCGCCGCTCCGCGCGCCGCCGTGCTTCCTCGGCCGCCCGCCGCTCCGACTCCGCGGCCCGCTCCAGGGAGGTCACGCGGGCTTCGAGGGAGCGCTGCTGCTCCTCGGCGGCGCGCAGGGAGAGCCGGGCCTCGAGCTCACGCGCCCGCGCGGCGGCGGCCTGGGCCTGGAGTCGGTCGCGCTCCTCCGAGGTCGGCTCATCGGCATCAGGCGCTTCCTCGGCAAGTTCGAGGCGCTCTGCGGCGGCCTCAAGGGCCACCTGTTCGGCGTCCAGCGTGGAACGGGCCGCGGCGAGGGACGCCCTGAGCCGCTCCTCCTCCGCCGAGGCGCCCCGCAGCTGCGCCCCGAGCGCCCCGAGCCGCTCCGCAACGGCGGCGAAGGTGGCGTCTGAGTGATGCAGCTCCGCGAGCGCTGCCTCGGCGGCCTCGCGTGCGGAGCGTTCCCGCTCCTGCGCGCCGGCCAGGCCGAATCCGCACCGTTCGTACTCCGCCTGAGCGGCGTCCAGCGCGGCTCTTGTCTGCTCGATGCGCCCCTGCAGCTCGATCGTGGACGGGGATCCCGCAGAGCCGCCGCGCAGCGCGGCGGAGGTGACCAGGTCGCCGTCGTAGGTCGCGACGGTGAGATCTGGGTGGGATTCCGCGACGGAGAGCGCGTCCGCGAGACTGCGCACCACCACGGCGGCGTGGAGCAGTCGAGCGGTGGCGGCAGAGATCCGCGGGTCCGGCTCAACGACCTCGGCGAGCCACCGTGCCCCCTCCGGCAGCCGGTCCGCGCCCGACGCACCGCGGGCCGGCGCGTCCGCCCCGGGGCGCCCGACGACGAGCGCGGCCTGGCCGGCGTCGTCCGCCTTGAGCGCGGCGAGCGCCTCCGCTGCAGCCTCCGGGCTGTCCATCGCCAGCCCCTCGGCGAGCGGGCCGAGCACGGCCGCGACGGCCGACTCGAACCCGGGCTCCACGTCGAGGAGGTCTGACACGCGCCCGAGGACCCCGCGGGCGGAGGAGGCGACCGTTCCCGTGGCGTCGCGGTCCCTCAGGCCAGCGGCGAGGGCCTCGAGCCGGGCCTGGTGGGCCTGCCGTTCGGCCGCCGCACGGTGGCGCCGGTCGAGGAGCGCCGCCCTCGCGGACTCCGCGGCCTCGAGTTCGGCGGCGGCCTCCTCATACGCGGAGTCCAGGTCCTCCTCCCCCGCCTCGGCCGTGGCCATCTGCGTCTCGAGCGCGACGAACTCTGCTTCGGCGTGGCGCTGGCGCTCGCCGGCCGAGCCGAGGGACTCCTCGAGCCGGCCGATCTCCCCCTCCGCTGACTCCACGCGGCCCCGGGCGGCGGCGACCTGCCCCGCGAGCCGGGCGAGGCCCTCGCGACGGTCTGCCTGCGCGCGCAGGAGCGCCGTGTGCCGCCGGTCCTCGGCCGCCGCCGCGTCCTCGGCCGCGGCCCGCTCCTCCTCCGCGGCGGCGAGGGCCTCAGAGCGCACCTCAACGGTCTCCGCCGCCGCCTCGAGCTCGAGCCGGAGCGCATCGGCCTGGCGTTGGAGGCCTTCGGGATCGCGTCCCCGGACCGGGGCATCGGAGGAGCCGAGGAGCCGACGCCGCTCCTCGGCCAGAGAGGCGAGGGAGCGCATCCGCTCGCGGCCCTGGGCGAGCCGGTACCACGTCTCCCGCGCCGCATTGA
This sequence comes from Sinomonas sp. B1-1, assembly GCF_050474465.1. NCBI lineage: Bacteria > Bacillati > Actinomycetota > Actinomycetes > Micrococcales > Micrococcaceae > Sinomonas > Sinomonas sp. B1-1. The sequence continues at coordinate 642,307 of NZ_JBCHVF010000001.1, forward strand.
CCTGCGGGGTCGCCGCCGCCGCGGCCCGTTCCGCCTCAGCCTGGGCGCGCCGGCCGCCGTCGAGCTCGCGCTCGACCTCCGCGCGGCGGGCGTCGAGGGCGGTGTGGTCCGCTTCCTCCGCGTCCATCGCGTCCTTCAGAGTCACGATGTCGTCCGCGAGCAGGCGGGCACGGGCGTCCCTCACGTCGGCCTGGATCGTCTGGGCGCGGCGCGCCACCTGAGCCTGGCGGCCGAGGGGCCCGAGCTGGCGGCGGAGCTCCGCGGTGAGGTCGGAGAGCCGGGAGAGGTTCGCCTGCATGGCCTCGAGCTTGCGGAGGGTGCGCTCCTTGCGGCGGCGATGCTTGAGGACCCCAGCCGCCTCCTCGATGAAGCCGCGACGGTCCTCGGGGGTGGCGTGCAGGATCCGGTCGAGCTGCCCCTGGCCCACGATGACGTGCATCTCGCGGCCGAGGCCCGAGTCGGAGAGGAGCTCCTGGATGTCGAGCAGCCTGCATGGGCTCCCGTTGATCGCGTACTCGCTGCCGCCGGCGCGGAACAGCGTGCGCGAGATCGTGACCTCGCTGTACTCGATGGGCAGGGCCCCGTCGGCGTTGTCGATCGTGAGCGACACGTGCGCACGGCCCAGCGGAGGCCGGCCCGCCGTGCCGGCGAAGATGACGTCCTCCATCTTGCCGCCGCGCAGCGTCTTGGCGCCCTGCTCACCCATGACCCAGGCGAGCGCGTCGACCACGTTGGACTTGCCGGAGCCGTTGGGGCCGACGACGGCGGTGACCCCCGGTTCGAACTCGAACGTCGTCGCGGAGGCGAAGGACTTGAAGCCCCGGATGGTCAGGGTCTTGAGGTGCAAGGCTTCCTAGGCTTTCGTGCTGCCGGCATGATGCCCTAATCTACGCTCCCGCGCTCCCCCGGCCCGTCATCGCGGGCGGTGTGCCGCAGGGTCCGGGCGGGGATCCGCTACCAGCGGGCGTTGCGCGGGACCGGCTGGCATCGCGTGCACCGGTAGGACGAGCGGCCCATGAACGGCTCCCGGACCACGACGCCCACGTCCCCCTCGGCCGCGCAGCGCCGGCAGGGGCGCCCGGACCGGCCGTAGGCGTCGAGGGACCTCGAGAAGTAGCCGGACGCGCCGTTGACGTTGACGTACAGGGAGTCGAAGCTCGTGCCTCCGGCTGCGAGGGCCCGCTCCATGACGTCGCGGACGGCCTCCACGAGCCGGGCGGTCTCGCTGCGGCGCAGCGTGTCCGTGGGCCGGGCGTAGTGGAGGCGGGCGCCCCAGAGGGCCTCGTCCGCGTAGATGTTGCCGATCCCGGAGACGAGGCGCTGGTCCAGCAGGGCGCGCTTGATGCCCGTGCGGCGCGAGCGCAGGCTCGCGTGGAACGCGGCCGGGTCGAAGAGCGGGTCCAGCGGGTCGCGTCCGATGTGCGCGGCCTCCGCCGGGATCAGCGGGCGGGGGGACTCCGAGCGGCCGCCGGCGCCGCCGTCGTGCGTCGCGACCAGTGGCACGACGGCGAGGCCGCCGAAGATGCGCTGGTCGACGAAGCGCAGCTCACCGGGCATCCCGGGGGCCGCGCTGAGCGAGAGGCGCACCTTGAGGTGCTTCTCGAGGGGCTGGCCCTGATCCTCCACGAGGAGCTGGCCGCTCATCCCGAGGTGGGCCAGGAGCGCGGTGTGCGGCGCCGCGTCGGGCGGATCCGCGGGCCCCGCGAGCGGCAGCCAGAGGTACTTGCCGCGGCGGACGGCGTCGAGGACGGTCGCGCCCTCGAGCTGGCCGCGGAAGTCCTCGGGGCCGAGTGCGTGCCGGCGGACGGAACGCGCGTCGAGGACCTGGGCATCCTCCACGGTGCGCCCGGCGACCCAGGAGGCCAGGCCGCGTCGGACCACCTCGACTTCGGGAAGTTCGGGCATCGCCGGACGCCGGTCCTAGGCGCGCGCGTCCTGAGACTGGGGCCCCAGGACCTTCCATGCGTTCGCGGCCGACTGCTGCTCGGCTTCCTTCTTGGAGTTCCCCGTCCCGGTCCCGTACGGCGTCCCGCCGATCAGGAGCGTGGCCGTGTAGACGCGCGCGTGGTCCGGGCCCTCGCCGACGACGGCGTAGTGGATCTGCCCGAGCTGGCGGTTGGCCGCGAGTTCCTGGATGTGGGTCTTCCAGTCCGTCCCCGCGCCCAGCACCGCCGCATCCGCGAGGAGCGGGGCGATGAGGCTGACGACGAAGCGCCGGGCGGTCTCGAGGTCGTTGGAGATGTAGGTGGCGCCGATGAGCGCTTCCATCGTGTCCGCGAGGATCGAGGACTTGTTCTTCCCGCCAGTGACCTTCTCGCCCTGGCCGAGGTAGATGTACTCGCCGACGCCCAGGCGGCGGGCGATGGACGCGAGCGCGCGCGTGCTCACGACGGCGGCGCGTCGCTTGGCCAGCTCGCCCTCGCTGAGGCCGGGGTGCTCGCGGAAGAGCAGGTCGGTCACCGAGAAGCCGAGGATCGAGTCGCCGAGGAACTCGAGACGCTCGTTGGTCGGAATGCCGCCGTTCTCGTAGGCAAACGAGCGGTGTGTCAGGGCAAGACGAAGCGTCTCGGCGTCGATCACGACGCCGAGACGCTTCAGAAGCTCGTCATGAGGGCTCATGCGCGAGATGCCGCCAACTCAGACGTCGGCGACCTTGCGGCCCTTGTACTCGAGGAACAGCTCGGTACCGGCCGAGTCGGTCACGACCTTCGCCTGGTGCGGGAGGCTGTACGTCACGCGACCGTTCTCGACGGTCTTGACGAGCGTCGGGACGGACGCCTTCCACTGCGAGCGGCGGGCGCGGGTATTCGAGCGAGACATCTTCCGCTTGGGAACAGCCACGGCTAACTCATTTCTCTCTTAGTGCCAACACTTACTCATCGTCGTGCCGGTCTGGCTTCACCAGATCTGCCAAGGCAGCCCACCGGGGGTCGACGACCTCATGGTGGTGCCCCGGCTCGTCCGCGAGGCGCGCCCCGCATTCGGAGCAGAGACCCTCGCAGTCTTCCCGGCACACCGGCTGGAACGGCAGCAGCGGTACCACTGCGTCCCGCAACACCGGTTCAAGATCGATGGACTCGCGCTCGACTCGACGTTGCTCTTCATCGTCTTCTCCGTCCGAGTGCCCCATGCCCTCGAAGAAGAAAAGCTCTTGCACTCCGGCATCGAGTCCGTACTCGATGGGATCCAGGCATCGCCCGCATTCGCCCGTCACGGAGACGTGCGCGGTTCCCGAGACCAGGATCCCCTCGTGCACTGACTCGAACTTCAGATCGAGGTCCACGGGGGACCCTTCCTTGACGCCGATGAGCGCCGCACCGAGATCACCCGGTGCGGGTACATGCTCCGTGAGGGTCCGCATAGTCCCCGGGCTGCGCCCGAGGTCCTTGACGTCGAACATCAAAGGCGAACGTGCTTCGCGCTTAATGAGAACTCCTGTAGAACATAGACCGACACGCTATCCTATCGTGCCCGCCCGTTCGGCCCAAACCGGGACCAGGCGTGCTTGGACAGCGTGACGCGCTGCTGTGCCCGTCCAGTGTAGCGGGAATCAGGCGGAGGCGCGGCCAGGCGCGGTGTCGGCGAGCCGCGTGAGGACGGAACGGGGGACGAACTCGGAGACGTCTCCCCCCAGGTCGTGCACTTCCTTGACGAGCGTCGAGGACAGGTGGACGTAGTGCGCCTCGGCCGGGAGGAACACCGTCTCGACCCCGGTGAGCTGCCGGTTCATGATCGCCATGGGCAGCTCGTAGTCGAAGTCGGAGCTCGAGCGCAGGCCCTTGACGATGGCACTCGCGCCGCGTTCGCGGCAGTACTCGGCGAGGAGGCCCTCCCCCATCGGCTCGACCGTGATGCCGCTGATCGCACCGAGGGTCCGCCGGGCCATCGCAATGCGCTCCTCGAGGGAGAACCGGTACTTCTTGGCGTAGTTCGTGGACACCGCCACGATCACCTCGTCGAAGAGGTTGGCGGCCCGCGCGATGACCTCGAGGTGCCCGTTGTGGATGGGGTCGAAAGAGCCAGGGCACACCGCGCGTCGCATACGGCCAACATACTGCATGCTCCCAGCCGCGGGCAGGCCGGCGCGGCCCCGGCAGATAGCATGGGCGGATGACATCCGCGTGGCAGCGAACAGCGGCCGGGGCGAACCTCCTCGGCGAGGACGGCCAGCTCGGCGTGACGATCTTCGAGGAGATGACGTCCCTCGCCGTGCGGCACGGCGCCATCAACCTCGGGCAGGGGTTCCCGGACGAGGACGGTCCGGCCGAGATGGCCGAGGCAGCGCGGTCCGCGATCCTCTCCGGCGCCAACCAGTACGCCCCCGGCCAGGGCATTCCGCGGCTGCGGGAGGCCGTGGCCGCGCACCAGGCGCGCTTCTACGGGATCGACCTGGACCCGTGGAAGCAGGCCATCGTCACGACGGGCGCCACCGAGGGGATCGCCGCGGCGGTCCTCGCGCTCGCCGGACCCGGGGACGAGGTCCTCACCTTCGAGCCGTTCTATGACTCCTACGGGGCGATGATCGCCCTCGCCGGCGCCCGGCACGTCACGGTCCCCCTGCACGCGCCGGCCTTCCAGCCCGACCTCGCCGAGCTCGAGGCGGCGTTCACCCCGCGCACGCGCGTCGTCGTCGTGAACAACCCCCACAACCCGACCGGCGCCGTGTTCGGGCGGGAGGTGCTCGCCCGCGTCGTCGAGCTCGCCGCACGGCACGACGCCGTGATCGTCACCGACGAGGTCTACGAGCACCTCGTGTTCGGCGAGCCGCACGTGCCTGTCGCCACGCTTCCCGGGGCGGCCGAGCGGACCCTCACGATTTCCTCGGCGGGCAAGACGTTCTCGTTCACGGGATGGAAGGTCGGCTGGGTCACAGGACCCGAGGAACTCGTGGCGCGGGTGCGCACCATCAAGCAGTTCCTCACCTACAGCTCGGGAACCCCGTTCCAGGAGGCAGTGGCGATGGGCCTCGGCTTCCCCGACGAGTTCTTCCGCGGCATCGCAGCCTCGCTCCGGGCGAAGCGGGACATCCTCGCCGAAGGGCTCCGGGCCGCCGGACTCGAAGTATTCGTGCCGGAGGGCACCTACTTCATCACCACCGACACGAGGGCACTCGGCATCGAGAATGCCCTGGACCTCGCGCGCCGGCTGCCCGAGCTCGTCGGCGTCGCCGCGATCCCTGTCTCGGTGTTCTGCCAGCCCGAGGGGGCGGCGCGCACCCGCTCGCTCCTGCGCTTCGCCTTCTGCAAGAAGGAACCGCTCCTGGCCGAGGCGGCGTCGCGGCTCGCCCTGCTCGCGGACCGCGTGTGAGCGCCTCGCGCTACCTGCGCGGCATCGGGGCACATGCGACCGTTGACGCTGATCCCCTCGTGCAGGGGGCCTTCATCCTCTCGATCGCCGGCGCAGAGCAGTCCCACGTGGACCTCGCCGACCCCACCCATGTCTTCTATGCCTACCTGCGGCGCATGGCGAACGTCGTGGACGCCGTCCGCCCGGCCGGGACGCCGCTCCGTGCCCTCCATCTGGGCGCCGGCGCCCTCACTCTCGCCCGCTACATCGAGGCGACCCGCCCGGGCTCGGTCCAGACCGCGGTCGAACTCGAACGCGAGCTGGTGGACTTCGTCCTCGAACAGCTCCCGCTGCCGGAGGGAACCGACCTGGCGATCCATCTGGGGGACGCCCGGTGGGAGCTTCCCGCGGCTGCCGGGCGCGGACCCTACGACGTGATCGCGCTGGACGTCTTCTCGGGGCCAGATGCGCCCGCGCACATCGCGCACCCCGACTTCTACGCCGAGGCCGCCGCGCTCCTGGCCGAGGATGGGGCGATGCTGGTCAACATCGGCGACGACCCGCCGCTCACGCTCGTGCGCTCGCAGGTCGCGGCGATGCGCGGGGTCTTCAGGGAGGTCGCGGCGCTCGCCGAACCGGACATGTTCACGGCGCGATTTCCCGGCAACATGGTGGCCATCGGGCTGCCGGGGCCCTGGCCGGAAACATGGACGACGGCGCTGCCCGCCGCGGGCCCGCACCCCACCCTCCTCGCGCGGGGGATGGACCTGGACCCGCTCGCCGGCTGAGACGCCGGATCAGCTCGCGAGCTTCTGCTCCGCGAGGCGCTTGACCCATTCAGGCGTGGGGCGGTTGAGGCGCTCGTCGAGGACCACGCGGAGCCGGGCAGCGGCGATCTGCACCCGGCGATCCGACGAGCCGGGCCTGCGCTCGGGCGTCTCCTCGGACGCGTGCCTGCCGTCTCCCTGATCGGCGGGGAGTGCTTCGTGCTTGCTCACTGCCTCTCCTTCCGTGGCCCGTGCTGTCCCGCGCTCCCTCCAGTATCCCCCGAGCCCCAGGGCGGCGTCACGCATCGCCGAGCTCCTCGTCGAGCCCAGCTTCCTCCGCCTCCGCGATCGGGTCGATCCAGACGGCGTCGAGGAGCTGGAGCTCCTCGTCGCTCGCAATGAGGTCGCTCTTGGCGAGGCTCGCGAGCACCATCGTCCCCATGGCCTGCATCTGCGGGTCGGGCGACACGGACGCCTCGAGCGCCCATTCGGCGCGACGCCAGAACTCGGCCCTGCGGTCCGAGTAGGAACGCTGGCGGATGGTGTTCAGGCCCACGATCGCCGCGACGACGGCGGCGGCGAGGGTGCCGACAGGTGCCAGGGCGGAGACGATCTCCCACCACGCGGGTCCCGCCGCAGCGGCCGCGGACTGCACTGGGAGGGGCGTGGCCGTGAGGCCGATCATGCGCTCACCTCGCCGTCGGCAGCCGGCGCCGGGTGGGGCTCCGCGAACCAGAGGCGGGTTTCCCCGTACTTGCGGTCCGCGTAGTGGCGGAGGCCAGCGGGCCACTCCGGTTCCGGCGAGCGCGAGGACCGTTCCACCACCACGAGGGCATCCTCCGCGAGGTGCGGGGACAGGGCCGCGAGCACGCGCGTGAGCTGGTCGTCGGCGAGGGGGTAGGGCGGGTCCATGAAGACGAGGTCCCAGTGCCGGCCCGGCATCGTCTGCTCGAGGAAGCCGCCCACCTTGGCCCGGTGCACGGTGACGGCGCGCCGCCCGACGGCGTCGTTCACCGTGCGCGCGTTGCGCTGGCACGCTGCCACCGCCTTCGCCTCGGACTCGACGAGCTCCGCGGTGGAGGCGCCGCGGCTCACGGCTTCGACGCCGAGCGCGCCCGATCCGGCGTAGAGGTCCAGAACCCGGGCGCGGGCGATCATCCCGAGGGCCTCGAGGCGTGAGAAGAGCGCCTCCTTGACCCGGTCGGTCGTGGGCCGGGTCGCAGACCCCGGGACCGAGGCCAGGGTCGTCCCTCCGGCGATCCCGGCGATGATCCTGCTCATCGTGCCTCACGAACTGCATCAGCCACGTTCGAGGAACACCTCCTTCTCAGGCTCGAGGTAGGCCTCGATGGCGTCGCGCAGCGGTGCGTGGCGTTCGAGGGAAGGGTCGTCCCCGACGATGGCGAGCGCATCTCCGCGCGCCAGCTCGATCACCTCGGCGTCGCGCAGGACGCGCAGGAGGCGGAGGGTGGACCGGCGTCCAGACTGGGTGGCTCCCAGGATGTCGCCCTCGCGGCGGTGCTCGAGGTCCTTCTGCGCGAGGACGAATCCGTCGGTGCTGGAAGCGACCGCCTCGAGGCGCTCGCGGCTCGGGTGCCCGGGCTCGAGCGAGGTCACGAGGAGGCAGGTCCCGGGGAACCCTCCGCGGCCCACCCGGCCACGGAGCTGGTGGAGCTGGGCGATGCCGAACCGGTCGGCGTCGAGCACGACCATGAGGGTGGCGTTCGGCACGTCGACCCCGACCTCGACCACCGTGGTCGCGATGAGGAGGTCTGTGCGCCCGGCGGCGAAGGACTCCATCGCCGCCGCCTTGTCCCCCGCGTCGAGGCGGCCGTGCAGGATGCCCAGCGTGGTCCCGGACAGGGCCGGCTCCTGGGCCAGCTGCGCGGCCGCCGCGGCGACCGAGACCGCCGGCGGCGGCTCCCCCGCCGAGGCTGCAAGGGCAGAATCGCCCCACGTGGCCTCGTCGAGCGCGTCGAGGTCGCCCTCGTCCTCTCCCGCCTCGCCGATGGTCGGGCAGACGACGTAGACCTGCCGGCCGGCGTCGATCTCCTCGCGGGCCCGGGCCCAGATGCGGCGCTCCCACGCGGGGTTCTCGACGAGGCCGACGACGTGGGTCGCGATGGGCGCCCGGCCCGCCGGGAGCTCGCGCAGCACGGACGTCTCGAGGTCGCCGAAGACGGTCATCGCCACGGTGCGGGGAATGGGCGTCGCCGTCATGACGAGGAGGTGGGGGGTTGCGAGGCTCTTGGCGCGCAGCGCGTCGCGCTGCTCCACGCCGAAGCGGTGCTGCTCGTCCACGACAACGAGCCCGAGGTCGGCGAACTGGACCTGCTCGGACAGCAGCGCGTGGGTGCCCACCACGATCCCGGCCTGTCCGCTCGCTGCAGACAGCAGTGCGCGCTTGCGCTCCGCCGAGCTCTGCCCGCCCGTGAGCAGGACGACCTCCACGCCGTCGGCGGCCCCCAGCATCCCGTCCCTCAGGAGGGGACCGAGGGTGCGCCGGATCGACTCGTGGTGCTGGGCGGCGAGCACCTCGGTGGGCGCAAGGAGCGCGGCCTGGCCCCCGTCGTCGACGACCTGGAGCATCGCCCGCAGCGCGACCACAGTCTTGCCCGAACCCACTTCGCCCTGCAGCAGGCGGTTCATGGGGTGCGCGGCCGCGAGCTCGGCGGCGAGCTCCTCGCCCACCTCCCGCTGCCCTGCGGTGAGCTCGAACGGCAGCTGGGCGTCGAAGGCGTCGAGGAGGCCGCCGCGCCGCGCGGGGCTGGGCCGGGAGGGCAGGAGCGCGTGCTGCGCACGGCGGCGCGCGAGAGCTGTCTGGAGCACGAGCGCCTCCTCGTACTGGAAGCGGCGGCGGGCACGCGTGCACTCGTCCATGCTCGCCGGCGTGTGGATCATGCGGTACGCGTCGGCGATCCCCGGCAGCCGGTGGCGGCGCCGCAGCTCGTCGGGGAGGGGGTCGGCCAGGGCCTCGAGGTCGATCTGCCCCAGGAGCGTCGCGGTGGACTTGGCGATCTTCCAGCTCGGCAGCTTGGCGGTGGCCGGGTAGACCGGAATGGGGCGCTCGGCCAGCTCCTCGGCGCTGAGCCCGGCATCGTCCTCGTCGTCGAGGAGCACGTACTCGGGGTTGGTCAGCTGGAGGTTTCCGCGGTAGCGGCCCACGCGGCCCGAGAACATGGCCACCGTCCCCGGGACGAGCTGCCGGGACGCGGCGAAGCTGTTGAAGAAGGTGAGGCTGATCGTGTCGAGGCGGCCGTCGTAGCCCCCTGGCGAGGATCCATCGGTCACAAGGACCTCGGTAATGCTGCCCTTGCGCGTCGCCATCCGCCGGCTCTGCGCCTTCACGACCCGGGCCAGGAGGGTCACGTCCTCGTCGAGCGGCAGCTGGGCGATCGGGGTCAGCTCGCCCCGCTGGGCGTAGCGGCGCGGGAAGTAGTCGAGGAGGTCGCCCGCCGTCGTGAGCCCCAGCTGGTCCTTGAGCTTCCTGGCGGAGGGTGCCCCCAGCAGCCGCCCGAGGTCACGGTCACGCTCAGCTGGCACGCGGCCCGCCCTCTGCCAGCCGGTCCGCCTCACGCCGGTCCGCCGCCGCCGGATCCGCGGCGTGGAGCTCCGTGAACGCAACCCTTTCAGGCTCTCCCACAGACCGGATGAGGGCGAGGGCCTCGTCCGGGTCCGCGACGTGGACGTGCACCCGCCAGCGGCAGACCCCCGAACCGTCGTCGAACGCGCCGACCGGGCTCATGATGACGGAGTCGCCGATCTCGTCCAGGCGCTGGCGCAGGCCGGCCGCGTCGAGCGGGCTCAGGGTCACGGTGCACATGAGCTCGACGCCCAGCGCCTCCGGCTGGTCGGCGTGGATGTGCGGGTCCTGGACCCGGAAGCCGTGCAGCGCTTCGAGGGTGTCCTCGGCGAGGCCCTCCCCGAGAACGGCGGAGCGCAGCGCGGCGAGGACAAGGAGGAGGCCGACACCGCCGGCGTCGACCACCCGGGCGCTCGTGAGCACGCCGAGCTGCGCCTCGGTGTCGACCACGGCGCCGAGGGCCGACTCCACCACGGCGTCGAGCGCCGCCGCGAGCGCGTGGTTGCTGTCCGCGCCGGCTTCCGATGCTTCGGTCGAGGCGGCGCCCTCCGCGGCGGCCTCGAGGACCGAGAGCATGGTCCCGGAGACCGGCTCGCTCAGCGCCGACCACGCCCGGATCTGCGCCCGGTGGAGCGCGGTGGCGAGCAGCGGCCCGCTGAGCCGTGTGTGTCCTTTGAGGGAGGCGGCGAAGGCGTCGAGGAACACCGCGAAGAGCGTTCCGGAGTTGCCCCAGGCCTCCTCCATGGCAGCCTGCCCTGCCCCCCCGAGGAGCTCGCCCAGGTCCGTGCGCGGGTCCCCGGCCGCGGCGAGCGCCGCCGCCCTGACCGTGTGGTAGAGGTTGGTGCCCGTGTCGCCGTCGGCGACGGGGAAGATGTTGATCGCATTGAGGCGGTCGCTGTGGTTGGCGAGCACGGTCTCCGCATCCGCGAGCCAGCGGCGCATGGCCGTTGCGTTCGAGGCGATCTTAGCGTGCAAAGTGATCCCATCCGCTCGGTTGCACAGGGCGCCCGCCGATGGCGACCCCGCCGGTCCCGCCGTTCGCAGGCAGCACCGAGCCTATCGCAGCGAAGCCCTCCGGGAGCTGGGACGCGGCAGGGAATGCGGCGAGAAGGCCGTGGTCCTCCCCGCCGCCGAGGACCCATGCGAGCGGGTCCGCGCCCACCGCCGCCGCTGGCGCGGCGAGCCTGCCGGCATGCTCCTCCAGCGCCGCCGGGTCGAGGTCCAGCACGACGCCGCTCGCCCGCGCCATGCGGTCGCCGTCCTTGAGCAGGCCGTCGGAGAGGTCCATGAGCGCGTGCGCTCCTGCCGCGGCGGCCGCCGGTCCCGCGGCGAGCGGCGGCCAGGGGCGGCAGTGGGCGGCCACGACGGAGGCGAGGTCCGGGCCCAGCGTCTCGTGTCCGGGCCCGTGCTCGAGGAGCGCAAGGCCGGCGGCGGCGTCGCCCACGCGGCCGGCGACGGCGAGCCGGTCCCCGGGGCGCGCGCCAGACCGAAGCACAGGGTCCCTGCCCTCGAGGCTTCCGAGCACGGTCACGGTCACGGACAGTTCGCCGCCGCGGCCGAGGTCTCCGCCTGCGACCGTGCACCCCGTGGCGCCCAGGGACCGCACGGCGTCGACGAGTCCGTCCGCGAGCCCCTCGACCCACGCCGCCTCGGTGTCGTCGGGGAGGGTGAGGCTCACCACCATGGCGGTCGCGACGGCACCCATCGCGTTGATGTCGCTCAGGTTCTGGGCAGCGGCCTTCCACCCCACGTCCTGCCCCGAGCTGCGGTAGCCGGAGGGCCAGACGAGGCGGAAGTCCTGGTCCTGGGTCTGGGTGTCCGTGCTCACGACCACGCGCCCGTCGGGGGCAGCGATGACCGCGGCGTCGTCGCCCGGGCCCAGGAGCGCGGAGCCCAGGACGGCGAGCCGGGGGAAGATCCTCGCCAGGAGCTCCGCCTCGCTCAGCTCGCGGACGCGGATCGTTCTCCTCTGGGTCTCGGTCACGCCCCCAGCCTAGTCCGGCACCCGGCCGCCATCCCGGGCGGTACGCTGGATGGACCCCTCGAGTTCCGGATGGAGAAGCATGTCCGCACGCCGTCGCCCCGCACGCATGATCAGGCGCGCGGCCCCCGTCGCCCTCGTCGCCGCAGCGGCCCTCCTCGCGGGATGCTCCTCCCCCGTCTCTGTCCAGGCAGCGCCGGACGCTGCGAACCCCGCGTGCGCGCCCCTCATGCTCGCCCTTCCGGACACGCTCGGGGATGCGGCCCTCCGCAAGACCACGAGCCAGGCGACCGCAGCGTGGGGCGACCCTTCCGCCGTCGTGCTCCGCTGCGGAGTCGCCTCGCCCGGGCCGACCACCGACCGCTGCGTGAGCGTCAACGGCGTCGACTGGGTCATCAAGGAGGGCGACAAGTACTACACCCTGACGACCTTCGGGCGCGAACCGGCGACTGAGCTCCTCCTGGACAATGACCGCATCAGCTCCGCGACCGTGCTCGCGAGCCTCTCCTCGGCGGTCTCGAAGGTCCCGGCCGCGCGCCACTGCGTGGGCCAGGAGGACCTCGCGAGCCTGCCCGCGAAGGGCTAGCGCAGCCCGGTGGGGCGCGCCAGGGCGAGCTGGATGAGCTCGTCGATGAGCTCGGGGTAGGACATGCCCGTCGCGGCCCACATCTGCGGGTACATGCTGATGGGCGTGAATCCCGGCATCGTGTTGATCTCGTTGATGACGAACTCGCCCTCGGGTGTGTAGAAGAAGTCGACACGGCTCAGGCCCTCGGCCGCCACGGCGTCGAACGCCACGGCCGCGAGCTCGCGCACCCGGGCGATCGCCTCCTCAGGGAGGTCCGCGGGGCAGGAGAGCGCGGCGGCGTCGTCCTCGACGTACTTGGCCTCGAAGTCGTAGAAGGAGTGGCCGTCCTTCCGGACCGCGACCTCGCCGGGGAGGGAGGTCCGGGGCGCGTCGCAGCCCCGTCCCTCGAGGACGCCGCACTCGATCTCCCGGCCCACGATCCCGGCCTCGATGACGAGCCGCAGGTCATGGCGGCGCGCCTCCTCGATGGCCGCGTCGAGGCCCTCGGGGCCCTCCACCCTCGAGATCCCCACCGAGGAGCCGGCCCGGCACGGCTTGACGAAGACCGGGTAGCCAAGGCGGCCGACGGCGTCGCGCACCGACTGCGGGTCTCGGCGCCACTGCCTGTCGGTCACCGCAACGTACGGCCCGACCGCGAGTCCGGCAGCCTCGAAGGCGACCTTCATGAAGTGCTTGTCCATGCCGACAGCCGAAGCGAGCACGCCCGCCCCGACGTACCGGACGTCGGCGAGCTCGAGGAGCCCCTGGACGGTCCCGTCCTCTCCGAATGCACCGTGGAGGAGGGGGAAGACGACGTCGACGTCCCCCAGCTCGCGCGGAACGCGGTTGGGCTCGGAGACCACGAGCCGCGGCCTGCCGCCCCCCTCCGCCAGCTGGACCGTGGCCTGGGCGGGCGACACCTCGGGTGCGTGCCCGGTGTTGAGCGCCCACTGGTGCCAGTCGCCGTCCGAGAGGACCCACTGGCCGCGGCGGGTGATGCCGACAGGCACGACCTCGTACTTGTCCGTGTCGATGGCGCCCATCACCCCGGCCGCGGTCACGCAGCTCACGGCGTGCTCACTCGAGCGCCCCCCGAAGAGCAGTGCGACGCGGATCTTCCTTGAGTCTGTCACTGTTCAGTCGCCTTCTGACTTGAGCTGCCTCGCGAGCAGCAGCGGTTCGAGCTGGTCCACGGGCAGCCTGCCCTTGAGCACCGCCACGACCGCGGCCGTGATGGGCATGTCCACGCCGTGCCGCTGCGCGAGCTCGTGCACGGCCGCCGCGGACTTGATGCCCTCGGCCACCTGAGTCATGCGGAGGCCGACCTCCTCGACGCTGAGTCCCTGTCCGAGGAGGGTGCCGGCGGTGTGGTTGCGGGAGAGCTTCGACGAGCACGTGGCCACGAGGTCCCCGAGGCCGGCGAGCCCGGCCATGGTCTGGGGGTCGCCGCCGAGCGCGACGGCGAGCCTGGTGGTCTCCGCCAGGCCGCGGGTGATGACGGTGGCCTTGGTGTTGTCGCCCATGCTCTTGCCCTCGCAGATCCCGACGGCGAGGGCGATGACGTTCTTGACGATCCCGCCGATCTCGACTCCCACCACGTCGGTGCTCATGTAGGGGCGGAAGTAGGGCGCAGTGCAGGCCTCGGCGATCCAGTGGGCGACCTCGGGATCGCTGCAGGCGACGACGGACGCGGTCGGCTCGCACCGGGCGATCTCGAGGGCGAGGTTGGGGCCCGAGAGCACCGCGATGCGCTCTGCCGGAATGGACGCGACGTCGGCGATGACCTCGCTCATGCGCTTGTCGGTGCCGATCTCGAGGCCCTTCATGAGGGACATGACGATGGCGCCATCCGGGATGTGGCCCCGCCAGAGGAGCAGCTGTTCCCGCAGGGACTGTGCCGGAACCGCGAGCACGACGAGCTGGGCTCCGCCGAGGACCTCGGCCGGGTCAGTCGAGGCGGTGATGGCGCCCGGGAGGTCGATCTCATCGAGGTACTTGGCATTGCGGTGCGCGTTGATGTCTGCGACGACCTCGGGGCTCCGTCCCCAGACGCTGATCGTCCGGTCAGCACCGTGGCTCGCCGCGGCGTCCCCGAGGACCTTCGCGAAGGTGGTCCCCCAGCTGCCCGCGCCCATCACGGCGATGCGCCGCAGCGGGCCGCGGCCCAGTGGCTCCCCCAGCCCCGGGTGCGGTGCGCTCACGCGCTCCGCCCGGCGTCGTCGGGCGCTTCGGCCGGGCCGGCCTGACGGTTCGGCTGCCGCGCGGCCCTGGAACCGCGCTCGACGTCGCGGCCGTGCAGGCTCTGCTGGTGCGCGCTGGGGTCCCAGCGCTCGGCCGGGGGCTCCTCGCCGCGCAGCTCGGCGAGGAGGGCCGTGATGGCGTCCATGATCCGGTCCGTGGCTTCGACGAGGGTCGTCTTGTCCATCGGCCGGTCCTGGAGGTCGCTCAGGTCCACCGGCTCGCCCACGAGGACGACCGCCTTCTTGCGCGGGAAGAGGTGGAAGCGCTTGGCATACCGGGGGAAGACCTCGTGGTCGCCCCAGTGGGCGATCGGGACCACCGGTGCACCTGTCTTGAGCGCGAGCCGCGCTGCGCCGGTGTGGCCCTTCATCGGCCAGAGTGCGGGGTCCCTCGTCAGGGTCCCCTCGGGGTACACGATGATGGCCCCGCCCTCGTCGATGACCTGGCGCGCCACCTCGAGGGACGTGCCCGCGCCTGCCCCGCCGCGCTCGACCGGGATCTGCTTGGTGCCGCGCATGATCTGCCCGAGCACGGGCGGCTTGAACAGGCCCGCCTTGGCGAGGAAGTGCGGCGCCCGGCCGTGGTTGTAGAGCATGTGCCCCACCGTGAGCGGGTCGATCTCCGTGCAGTGGTTGGGGCACGCGATGAAGCCGCCACCGCCGGGCAGGTCCCGGAGCCGCTCGGTGCCGCGCCACTCCTTGGCCATCAGGAAGTTCATCAGCGGCCGCACGATGGTGGCTGCCACGGCGAACGCGAACCGCTCCCCCGCCGTCTCGCTCGTGCCCCCCTTCACGGGTCCTGCGCTCACCGGGCCTCCTCGAGGTCGAAGTCTGCGCCCAGCGCCGCGAGCTTGTCCGTGAAGTGCTCGTAGCCGCGCTTGATGACGTCGATGCCGGTCGCGCGGGAGACGCCCTCGGCGGCGAGAGCCGCGATGAGGTGGCTGAAGCCCCCGCGGAGGTCCGGGATGTCGAAGTCCGCCCCGTGCAGCCTGGTGGGGCCGGAGATCACGGCCGAGTGGAGGAAGTTGCGCTGGCCGAACCGGCACGGGACACTGCCGAGGCACTCGCGGTGGACCTGGATGGTGGCCCCCATGCGGCGCAGCGCCTCGGTGAAGCCGAACCGGTTCTCGTACACCGTCTCGTGGACGATCGAGACGCCCTCGGCCTGGGTGAGGGCGACGACGAGCGGCTGCTGCCAGTCGGTCATGAAGCCGGGGTGGACGTCGGTTTCGAGGACGAGCGGGGAGAGCTTTCCGCCGCGGTGGTAGAAGCGGATCCCGTCGTCCTCGATCGCCAGGCCGCCGCCGAGCTTCCGGAAGACGTTCAGGAACGTCATCATGTCCCGCTGGCTCGCGCCTTCGACGAAGATGTCGCCGCGGGTCGCGAGCGCCGCCGAGGCCCACGAGGCGGCCTCGTTGCGGTCCGGGAGGGCGCGGTGCCGGTACCCGCCGAGCTCGGGGACGCCCTCGATCCTGATCGTGCGGTCGGACTGGACGCTGATGAGCGCACCCATCTTCTGCAGCACGGCGATGAGGTCGATGACCTCGGGCTCGGTCGCCGCTCCGGAGAGCTCCGTGATCCCCTCGGCGCGGGTCGCGCTCAGGAGGACCTGCTCGGTTGCGCCGACGCTCGGGTACGGGAGGGAGATCTTCGCGCCGCGCAGGCCGCGCGGCGCGGAGATGCTGATCCCGCCGGGGCGCTTGTCCACGACGGCGCCGAACTGGCGCAGGACGTTCAGGTGGTAGTCGATGGGCCGGTCCCCAATGCGGCATCCGCCGAGGTCCGGGATGAAGGCCTCGCCGATCGCGTGGATGAGCGGCCCGCAGAGCAGGATCGGGATCCGCGAGTCGCCGGCGTGGGCGTCGATGTCCGCCACGTGGGCCGTCTTGGCATCCTTGGGGTCGAGCGTGAGGTCTCCGGAGACCTCGTCACGCTCCACCGACACGCCGTGCAGCTGCAGCAGGCTCGTGACGACCTCGACGTCCTTGATCTCCGGGACGTTCCGGAGCACGGACGGCTCGCTGCCCAGGAGGGCCGCGACCATGGCCTTGGGGACGAGGTTCTTCGCCCCGCGGACGGTGACCCTCCCCGAGAGGGGAACGCCGCCACGGATGGTCAGGACACTGCTCATCTGCACCTATTCCTCAATATGGCCCCCACAGCCTGCCTGCATCCCACGCCGGGCGGCGTCAGGACCCTGCTAAGCATAGAAGCTCGTGTCCGGCGAGGTGAAAACCGCCGGACACGAGCCTCAGATCAGCGCTCGGATCAGGTCCGGGCGGGCAGCGTGGTGGGCTTGAAGGACGGCCGGGAGGCCTCGTACGCGGCGATCTCGTCCGCATGCTGGAGCGTGAGGCCGATGTCGTCCAGGCCCTCGAGCAGGCGCCAGCGCGTGTAGTCGTCGATCTCGAACGGTGCGACGAGGTTCCCGCAGCTGACGGTCTTCGACGTCAGGTCGACCGTGATCTGGGTCCCCGGGTGGTTCTCGAGCTCCTTCCAGATGAGCTCGATGTCGTCCTGGGCCACGACCGCGGCCAGGAGCCCCTGCTTGCCGGAGTTGCCGCGGAAGATGTCGGCGAACCGGGAGGACAGGACGACGCGGAACCCGTAGTCCTTGAGCGCCCAGACCGCGTGCTCGCGGGACGACCCGGTCCCGAAGTCGGGGCCGGCCACGAGCACAGAGCCGGCATCGAAGGGGGCCTGGTTGAGGATGAAGGAGTCATCCTTGCGCCAGTTGGCGAACAGGGCGTCCTCGAATCCGGTGCGCGTGATGCGCTTGAGGAACACGGCCGGGATGATCTGGTCCGTGTCCACGTTGCTCTGCCGCAGCGGGACGCCGATGCCGGTGTGGGTGGTGAACTTCTCCATGGCGGGGTCCTTCCTAGACGGCGGTGGTGGCGGGGACGGCGGCGAGGTCCGACGGCGACGACAGGGTCCCGCGGACCGCGGTCGCCGCGGCGACCACGGGCGAGACGAGGTGCGTCCGGCCGCCCTTGCCCTGGCGGCCCTCGAAGTTGCGGTTCGACGTCGAGGCGCACCGCTCGCCCGGGGCCAGCTGGTCCGGGTTCATGCCGAGGCACATGGAGCACCCGGCGAAGCGCCATTCGGCGCCGAACTCGGTGAAGACCTTGTCCAGCCCCTCGGCCTCGGCTTCGAGGCGGACGCGGGCGGACCCGGGCACCACCATCATGCGCACGTTCGGATCCTTGGTCCGGCCGCGGACGATCTCCGCGGCCGCGCGCAGGTCCTCGAGGCGGGAGTTCGTGCAGGAGCCGAGGAAGACGGTGTCGACGCGGATGTCCTTCATCGGCGTGCCGGCGGCGAGGCCCATGTAGTCGAGGGCGCGGCGTGCGGCATCCTTGGCGTTCTCGTCGGCGAAGTCGTCCGGATTCGGCACTGCCTGGGAGAGCGACACGCCCTGGCCCGGGTTGGTGCCCCATGTGACGAACGGCTCGAG
The DNA here is from genome assembly GCF_050474465.1 of Sinomonas sp. B1-1. Taxonomy (NCBI): domain Bacteria; kingdom Bacillati; phylum Actinomycetota; class Actinomycetes; order Micrococcales; family Micrococcaceae; genus Sinomonas; species Sinomonas sp. B1-1. The sequence continues at coordinate 660,189 of NZ_JBCHVF010000001.1, forward strand.
CTCGTCGGCGTCGAGGAACACCTCGGCGTCGAACACGGCGTCGTCGTCGGTGCGCAGCGTGTTCCAGTACTCGACCGCCGCGTCCCACTCTGCGCCCTGGGGTGCGTGGGGGCGGCCCCTCATGAACTCGTACGTGGTCTCGTCCGGGGCGACCATGCCGGCGCGGGCGCCCGCCTCGATCGACATGTTGCAGATGGTCATGCGCGCTTCCATGGAGAGCGCGCGGATCGCGGACCCGCGGTACTCGAGGACGTAGCCCTGCCCGCCGCCGGTGCCGATCTTCGCGATCACGGCAAGGATGATGTCCTTGCTGCTCACGCCCGGCCTGAGGGTGCCCTCGACCGTGACGGCCATCGTCTTGAACGGCTTGAGCGGCAGGGTCTGCGTTGCCATGACGTGCTCGACCTCGGAGGTGCCGATGCCCATGGCGAGAGCGCCGAAGGCGCCGTGGGTGGACGTATGGGAGTCGCCGCAGACGATCGTCAGGCCCGGCTGCGTCAGGCCGAGCTGCGGGCCCACGACGTGGACAATGCCCTGCTCCTTGTCGCCCAGGGAGTGGAGGCGCACGCCGAACTCCCTGCAGTTCGTCCGCAGCGTCTCGATCTGGGTCCGGCTCGTCGGGTCGGCGATCGGCTTGTCGATGTCGATCGTCGGGGTGTTGTGGTCCTCCGTGGCGATCGTGAGGTCAGGCCGGCGCAGCGGGCGTCCGGCGAGGCGGAGTCCCTCGAAGGCCTGCGGCGACGTGACCTCGTGGACGAGGTGGAGGTCGATGTAGAGGAGGTCGGGCTGGCCGTCCTCGCCCTTGCGCACCACGTGCGCGTCCCAGACCTTCTCGGCCAGCGTGCGTCCCACGGCCCAGCTCCCTTCGGCAGTCGCCCTCACGGCGGCCTGGAGGGCCGCCTGTCCTACAAGTGGACCAGCCCTCCGCATGGGGGGCCACTCCGCTGACTTGCATCTCAGATAATGAGACGCCAATATCAACTTATGGACAATTCTAGCGGTGTCGGAGTGATCGACAAGGCCGCGCTCGTTCTCGACGCCCTCGAGGCCGGACCGACGACCCTGGCCCAGCTCGTGGCCGCGACCGGCCTCGCGCGCCCCACGGTCCATCGGCTCGCGCTCGCACTGGTCCACCACCGCCTCGTGAGCCGCGACATCCAGGGTCGGTTCGTCCTCGGCTCCCGCCTCGTCGAGCTCGCCTCGGCGGCGGGCGAGGACAGGCTCATTGCGGCGGCCGGACCGATCCTCGTCCAGCTCCGGGACGCGACAGGCGAGAGCGCCCAGATCTTCCGCCGCCAGGGAGACTGGCGCGTGTGCGTGGCCTCGGCCGAGCGCCCGGTCGGCCTGCGGGACACCATCCCCGTCGGGACCCAGCTCAGCATGAAGGCCGGCTCGGCGGCGCAGGTCCTCGTCGCCTGGGAGGACCACGACCGGCTCCTCGAGGGCCTCAACCAGGCACGCTTCACCCCCACCGTCCTCGCGGGCGTACGACGGCGCGGCTGGGCCCAGTCGCTCGGCGAACGCGAGCCGGGGGTCGCCTCGGTCTCCGCACCGGTCCGCGGCCCCTCGGGACGGGTCATCGCGGCCGTGTCCATCTCCGGGCCCATCGAGCGCTTGACCCGCCAGCCGGGCCGCCAGCATGCTGAGGTGGTCTGCAACGCCGGACGCCTCCTGACCGAGGCCCTGCGAAAGGGCAACGACTGACCGCCCCCGAGCGCAGCGGACCTGCCGGCTCGAGCCAGAGGAGTGCCATGTCCGTCAGGAGCGAGTACGCCGTCTTCCTGCGGGGCGTGAACGTCGGGGGCATCACCGTCAAGATGGCGGCGCTGCGCGAGGCGCTCTCGGCGCTCCCCGTCGAGGGCGTCACCACCCTGCTCGCGAGCGGGAACGTGGTCCTCGCCACCGGCCTGGGCGCGATGGAGCTCAAGAGCCGCGTCGAGCAGGCGCTCAGGGACGCGTTCGGCTACGACGCGTGGGTCATCGTCCTGGACCGCGACGAAGTGCGGTCGCTCATCGACGCCTGCCCCTACCCGGCCGACGATGCCTCCACCCACTCCTACATCACGCTGTCCTCCGACCCGGCGGCACTCGACGAGCTGTGGGACGCGACGGCCGGGGACGGGACAGACGAGCGCACGCGGCTGTCTCCCCTCGCGACGGCGTGGCGCTGCCCGAAGGGCTCGACACTCGACTCGCCGATGTCCAAGGCCACCGCCAAGCCGAAGTTCAAGGCCACCACGACGACGCGGAACCTGCGCACGCTCCTCAAGGTCCAGGCCGCCTTCCCTCCGGAGCCCGCGGCCTGAGACGCCCCCTGGTCAGCCGAGGGCGTCCTCGAGCGCGGCGACGAACCCCGCGTGACGGCCGATCGCCTCACGCACCGGATCGACGACCTCTCGCTGCGCGACGCTCCGCACGGCCTCGGTGAGCCTGCGGCGGGCCTTCGCCGCGCGCCGTCGTGCGCTCAGCGCCGCGAACGGTGCGAGGAGCACGGACAGGGCGAGGCCCGTCACGATGCCCGCGACGATCAGCAGCGTCGGCACCGGCCACCCCTCCACGCGCGGGGTCTCCGGCACGGGCAGCTGGAGGAATCCGAGGCCCGCGAAGGCGCCCAGCCACACGAGGCCGCCCACCGCCGTGACGAGGGCGAGCCATTGCACAGCGTTCGCCAGGCCCCACCACCAGGCGCGGCGCCTGGCGCCGAGGTCGGTTCCTGCGACGGCGAGGTCGAGCGCGTCGGAGAGCCTGTCCCGGCCCTCCCGGGCCGCCGAGCGGATGAGCGCGCGCCACGGCCCCGGCGCCCCCTCGCTCGCGGCGTCGGCGAAACCCCGGACGGCGGCGTCCGTGCGGGCCCGTTCGGCCGGCGAGGGCGGGGGCAGCGACGTGCGGCTGGCGCTCGGCGTGCCTCCCGTCCGGGTCAGGCCGAGCCGTGCGAGCGGGTCCCGGCCGACCTTCCGTACCCACCGGATGAGGGGCCAGCCGGTGCGGGCGGCGGCTTCACGGCGGGTGTGGGCGCGCACGGCCTCGACGACGAGCGGAACGTTCGCGGCAGCGCCGAGCTGGTCCGCGAGGCGCCTCACGGACCCGGGGGATGCGCCGGCGGGCGTCCCGTCACCGGAGGCCGCCGCGAGCGTGCGCGCGGCGGCGGTGACCTCGGCCGCGAGCCGGGCGGCCGCAGCCTGGTTTCCGGCCGCCACGCGCCTGATCGCGCCCCGGACAGCGCCGACGCCGTGGCCCGTGAGGGCGGAGGCGGGAACGATGTCCACGCCCTCGAGCCCCTCCGCGTCGAGCAGCGAGCGGAGGGAGGCGAGCACGTCGGGGAGATCCTCGGCGCCGAGGCGGTCCGTCTGGTTCAGGACCGCGAGCGTGACTGCGTCGCGGCCCGCCAGCGGAGCGAGGAATCCCGCGTGCAGCGCGTCGTCGGCGTACTTCTGGGGGTCCAGGACCCACACGAGGACGTCGACCATGCCCACGAGCCGCTCGACCGTCTCGCGGTGCTCCCGGACCGTCGAGTCGAAGTCCGGCAGGTCGAGCAGGATGATCCCGCTCCGCTCGTCCGCGAAGCCCTCGACAGGAGGGGCGAGGTGACGGCGCGCCACGCCGAGCCAGTCGAGCAGCGGCCCGCTCCCCTCGGCGCCCCAGACCGCGGCGAGCGGCTCGTCGGTCGTGGGGCGGGTGACGGCCGCCGTCGCGATCCTCTCGCCGAGCACAGCGTTGAAGAGGGAGGACTTCCCGCTGCCGGTCGCCCCGAAGAATCCCACGACCGTGTGCTCGCGGGAGAGCGAGCGGCGCGACGCCGCCCGGTCCAGGACCCCGTAGACCGCGGAGAGGGCCTCGGCCGGGAGGACGCCCTCGGCGAGCTCGCGGGCTTCGTTGAGGGCCTCGAGCCGGTCGTCGAGGCGTGACGTGCGGCGCTGGCCGCGGTGGCGGCTCACGCGGCCCTTCCGAGACGGGCCAGCCCCGCCGCCGCAGACCGCAGGTCTCCGGCGGCGCCGGCGTCGCGCGCCGAGTCCAAGCGCGCATCGAATCGCTGGCGTTCCCCGGCGAGCAGCCGCTCGCAGCGCGCGGCCAGATCGGCGCGGGCCGCCTTGGCCAGGCGCCGGACGGTGTCCTCCCCGAACACGGCCTCGAGGACCTTCTGGCCCACGAGTGCCGTCCCAGCCGCGATCCCGCCCTCTGCCAGGGACAGTCCGCCGGTCATCGAGAACACGACGATCATGAGGGCCGCGCCCAGTCCGTTGATGCCGAACGACAGCCAGCGTGCCCGGCTCCGCTTCTGTGCGCCCTCGCGGCGGATGAGCTCGAGCAGCGCCCCCTGCCAGGCGCGGACCTCCCCCGCCGCACGGTCGGCGAAGCCGGGCGAGGCCGCCGAGAGGTCGTCGGGGCCGAGCAGGGCGCGGCCGGCCGGGTCGGAGCGCCAGCGCCGGTCCGTGTCCTCCGCGGCCGTGCCCGCCTCGTCGACGATGACCGCCAGCAGCCCGCTCTCGATGGCGGTCTCGACCCGGGCGACGGGCGCGGGCTCGCCGCGGAGGAACGCCCCGATCCTGTCCCGCGCCCGCCCGATCCCCTGCTCGATCCCACGCACAAGCTCTCCCGTTCCCACGAAGTCCTGCCACCGTGCCAGCACCTCGCCGCGCAGGAGCGCGCCGTCCTGCGTCGCCGAGGCGATGCGTGCGAGGGCCTGGCCGTAGGCGGACCCGGCGTCGGACGCGAGCTGCCGTGCGGCGTCGTCCTGAGCGTCGACGGCGGCTGCGACGGACTCCACCCGTGACGCGAGCGCCCGCACCGCGCCGTGCAGCGTGCGGCGGGCCACGGCGGAGCGCTGGGCCGCGTCTTCGGCGAGGCCCTCGAGCCAGGCCCTGATCGGCGCCGTGGCCCGGGTGGGCAGCATGCCGAGGCCGTCGAGGCGGGCTTCGGGCACGACGAAGAGGCGCGCGTCGCCGAGGCCCCGGCGTCCCAGCATGCCGAGAAGGTCGGAGGAAACCTCCTGCTCGGCCTCCGGAGGCACCCGATCGAGCACGACGGCGACGAGGATGTCCCGTTCGGCCGCCTCGGCAAGGATCCGCCAGGGCACGGCATCGGCGTACCGGTTCGCGGTCGTGACGAAGAGCCACAGGTCGGCGGCGGAGAGGAGCTGGCTGGCCAGGCGGCGGTTGTCGTCCGCGACGGAGTCGACGTCCGGCGCGTCGAGCAGCGCCAGGCCCTGCGGGACGGAGTCTTCGCCCAGCAGGACGATCGAGCCTGCATCCGCGGAGTCCGGCGAGGGCCCGGCGGCCCGCGCGGGCACGCCGGGCCCCGTCCGGCTTCCCCGGATGCGTGCGAGCCCGGGCAGGATGCGCGTGTCTTCGAACCAGTGCGCGTCCTCGGGGTGGTGCAGGAGCATCGGCCGGCGGGTGGTCGGGCGGACTGCGCCCACGCGGGTCACGGGGTGGCCCACGAGCGCGTTGACGAGCGTGGACTTGCCGGCGCCCGTCGAGCCGCCGACGACGGCAAGCAGCGGTGCGTCGAGGCTGCGGTAGCGCGGCACGATGTAGTCGTCGAGCTGGGCGACGGCTGCGGCGGCATCGGCGCGAGCGTCCGCGGCCCCGGCGATTGCGAGGGGGAGGCGGAGGGCCGCGAGGCGGTCTCTCACGTCCGCGAGGAGACCGAGCGCATCTGCGGGCGGAAGGCCTCCTGATGGGATCTGAGAGCTCACGCCCCCATCATGCCAGCACGCTCCCTCGCCGGCCCGGCGGCCGACACGCCGCGGAAGCAGCCGGGACAGCAGAAGGGCCCGGTCCGAGGACCGGGCCCTTCTCGAGGTGACCCCAGCGGGATTCGAACCCGCGTTACCGCCGTGAGAGGGCGGCGTACTAGGCCGCTATACGATGGGGCCTCGCCTTTTCTCCCTGAGGGAGGATTTCCGCCTTCCCGCAAGGGAGGGCAAGAAGAAGGAATTCGGGCATCCGCCTGAATTCCTCCGTGACCCCAGCGGGATTCGAACCCGCGTTACCGCCGTGAGAGGGCGGCGTACTAGGCCGCTATACGATGGGGCCGTGTACTTTACCTGACCGTCAGACCGCGATTTCCCGCGGTCATCAGGAGCTGGGATACCAGGACTCGAACCTAGAATGACGGTACCAGAAACCGTAGTGTTGCCAATTACACCATATCCCATTGTCTTCGGCGACTCCGGCCGGCCCGTGCGCTTTTCCGCGCCGTTCCGTTCCGTGCCCCTCAGCACGAGTAATTACTCTACCGGATGCTCCCGCCCTCTTCAAATCGACCCCGGCCGCGCCGAGCCCGCGCCGAGCCCGCGCCGAGTCCCCATCGCGGCGGCATCTCGATCGGGCCCGGACACCCCCTTGCGCGTGTGATCCCCGTCATGTTTAGACTCGGGAAGTTACTCGTTGGTAACTTCCCCACGGACTGCCCTCCCCCATAGCGGCAACGTTGCCGCGACACGTCGAGAGGATCCCTTGCCCATGCTCAGCACGCTCGTCCGACCGAAGCCTGCCGGTGCCCGCGCATCGGCCGCCACCCTCCCCCGCGGCCGCAGGATCGCCATTCTGATCCTCGCGTTCCTGCTCGTGGCCTTCCTCGTCTTCTACACCCTCCTGACGGCCCGGCTCGCCGACGGCGCCGCCCAGCTGCGGGACGGCGCAGCCCGCGCCAGTGACGGGGCCGCCCAGCTCGCAGACGGCTCCAGCAGAGCCGCGGCGGGATCCTCGAAGCTCGCCGACGGCGCCGGGAAGCTGGACGATGGCGCCCAGCAGGCGAAGACCGGGGCGGCTGCGCTCAGCGGCGGGGCAGTCCAGCTCCGCGACGGGATCCGCGAGAAGCTCGCCCCCGGCACCCAGCAGCTCGCCGACGGCGCCCAGCGGCTGCTCGCGGGGACCGGCAAGGTCGAAGCGGACGTGACGGCCAAGCTGGCCCCCGGCGTCTACAAGGTCGACGACGGAGCCCAGAAGCTCCGCGACGGAGCCTCGGCCCTCGCTGCCGCCCTCACCCCCACCGCGTCGGGCACCGCGCCGAACAACCTTGCCGACGGCGCCGGCCAGCTCGCCGCCGGGTCCGCCCAGCTCGCCAACGGCACAGCCCAGCTGGACGACGGCAGCGCGAAACTTGCCGACGGCGCCGCCAAGGTGGCTGCCGGGACCACGCAGCTCAAGGGCTACCCCGGCGCCAACGGCGACGCGGCCCAGGGCAGCGGCACGGCCGCGCTTGCCCAGGGCCTGCAGCAGCTCCTCGACGCGGCCAACGGCCCGCAGGGGCTCGTGCCGCTCGCCCTGCTGAAGGACAAGATCGCCGCCCTGGCCAGCGGTGCCGCACGCCTCGACGCAGGCGCCGGCCAACTGCAGGCCGGAGCGGGCCAGGTCAGCGCCGGTGCCGCCCAGCTGCACGACGGCGCGGACCGGCTCAACGCAGGGGCCGGGCAGCTGAGTGCCGGAGCCAGGCGGCTCTCGGACGGCTTCGTCATCCTCGACGGCAAGCTCAACGGCCGGGACCCGAGCGCTCCCGGGCTCGTCATGGGGACCGAGCTCCTCGCCTCGGGCACCTCCGCCATCGTGGTCGGAATGGACGGCGTGCCCGGCGACCCCGAGCACCCCGGACTCCTCAAGGCCGCGACCTCGCTGCGCGAGGGCAGCCAGACCCTCGCCACCGGCGCAGGGCAGCTCAACGACGGCGTCACGGGCGGAGCAGACCCGGCGAACAGCCTCCTCGGCGGAGCATCCAGGCTTGCCGACGGCGCCGGCCAGCTCGCCGACGGCAACACCGCGATCGCGACCGGCACCCATCAGGTGGCCTCGGGGGCGGACCAGCTCGCGGACGGGACGCAGCAGCTCGCCGACGGGTCCGGCCAGCTCGCCGACGGCAACCGGCGCCTCGCCGACGGGACGGTGCAGCTGCACGACGGCGTCGCGGGGGTCTCGCCGACGGGCGACGGCGCGCCGGCGGCGCTGGCGACCATCGGGGCGCTCGTCGTGCTCGGCGTCGCCGCGGCCCTGATCGGACGGCAGGCGCGGCGCAAGGCCGCGCTCGCCTGAGCTGCCGATCGCCGGGCGGTGCCTGTCAGGAGCGGATGAGCGCCGGGATCTCGGACAGGCTCGCCACCTGCACGGGCACCGCCGCCGCGGCCTCGGCGTCGAGGGTCGCCGACCGCCGGTTCAGCCAGATGCCGCGAAGCCCCGCTCCGGCGGCGCCGACCACATCATGGGCGGGATTGTCGCCCACGTAGACCGTCTCCTCGGCCGCGGTGCCGAGCCGCCGCAGCCCCTCGTGGAAGATCGCCGGGTCCGGCTTGGCCACCCCGACGGCGTCGATGCCCACGAGGATCCGGATCCGTTCCAGCCCGGCGGTGTCGAGCTTGGCCCGCTGGTAGTCGTGGACGTTGTTGCTCACCGCGCCGTAGGCGATGCCAGCGGCCTCGAGCGCGTCGAGGAACGGGTGGACGTCGTCGAACGCACGGACGTAGGCCGGCTGCGCGGTCTCGTAGGCCTCGAGCCAGGACGCGGCCTGGGCACCGGAGACGAACGCCGCGCCGAAGTGGGCAAGGCACCGTTCGGCGCGCAGGACCCGCTGCTGGGCGAACGTGATCTCACCGGCGATGTAGCGGTCGTAGATGTCATCCGAGCCGCGCGTGAAGATGCGGCAGAACGTGACCCACTCGTCCTCGCCGAGGCGGGGAAGGAGCGGCCCGCTGACCTCGCGCAGCGCGCGGTCCATGGCACCCTCGAGGTCCACGACCGTCTCGTCGATGTCCAGCAGGACGCCCCGCACCCGGGGCGTCTCCCCTGCGGCCGGCGGGTGCACGACGGCGGGTGCGTCCGCGCCGTCGTGCGTCGCCTCCACGGTGGTGCCGGGAGCCGCGGCCTCAGCCACGGAAGGCCTTGATGCGCGCGAGCGAGGACTCCTTGCCGAGGATGACCATCGACTCGAACAGCGGCGGCGAGATGCGCCGGCCGGAGACGGCGGTGCGGACCGGGCCGAAGGCCAGGCGCGGCTTGATCCCGAGTCCGTCCACGAGCGCGGCGCGGAGGGCGGACTGGATGGCCTCGGCGGTCCAGTCATCGAGCGGCTCGAGGGCGGCGAGGGCAGCGTCGAGCACCTCGGCGAGGTTCTCCGGCATGCCCTTGCGCGCGTCCTCGGCGATCTCGATGGCCGAGTCCTCGGCGAAGAGGAAGCCGAGCATCTCGGGGGCCTCGCCGAGGAGGGTGATGCGCTCCTGGACGAGCGGCGCGGCCTCGGTGAGGATCTCCTCCTGGCGCTCGGTCAGCGACTCCCCCACGATGCCCGCCGCACGCAGGTACGGCACGAGCCGGCCGCGGAAGTCTGCCGCCTCGAGCATGCGCACGTGCGTGCCGTTGATCGCCTCGGCCTTCTTGACGTCGAAGCGCGCCGGGTTGGGCAGCACATCGGCGATGTCGAAGTGCTCGGTCAGCTGGTCGACCGTGAAGATGTCCTCGTCCGCGGACAGTGACCAGCCCAGCAGCGCGAGGTAGTTCAGGAGGCCTTCGGGGATGAAGCCGCGGTCGCGGTGGTGGAACAGGTTGGACTGCGGATCCCGCTTGGAGAGCTTCTTGTTGCCCTCGCCCATGACGTACGGGAGGTGGCCGAACAGCGGCATGTAGCTCGCGACCCCGACGGCGTGCAGCGCGTAGTAGAGCGCGACCTGGCGCGGGGTCGAGGACAGGAGGTCCTCGCCGCGGAGCACGTGGGTGATGCCCATGAGCGCGTCGTCGACCGGGTTCACGAGTGTGTAGAGCGGCGAGCCGTCCGCGCGCACCACCACGAAGTCCGGGACAGAGCCCGCCCTGAACGTGATCTCGCCGCGGATGAGGTCGTTGAACACGACGTCCTCCGCCGGCATGCGGAAGCGCAGCACCGGCTCGCGGCCCTCGGCGCGGAACGCGGCCTTCTGCTCGTCGGTGAGGTCGCGGTCCGAGTTGTCGTAGCCGAGCTTGGGATCCCGGCCGGCCTCGCGGTGGCGCGCCTCGATCTCCTCGGGAGTGGAGAACGACTCGTAGAGGAAGCCCGCGTCCTTGAGCTTCGCGGCGACGTCCTTGTAGAGCCCGAGCCGGCGGGACTGGCGGTACGGCTCATGGGGTCCGCCGACGTCGATGCCCTCGTCCCAGGTGAGGCCGAGCCAGCGCAGGGCCTCGACGATCTGCTCGTAGCTCTCCTCCGTGTCGCGCTGCGCGTCCGTGTCCTCGATGCGGAACACGAACGTGCCGCCGGTGTGGCGCGCGTAGGCCCAGTTGAAGAGGGCCGTGCGCACCATGCCCACGTGCGGGGTGCCGGTCGGGGACGGGCAGAAGCGCACGCGCACGGGCGTGTCGGGCGTGACGGAGGGGATGGAGGCGGGGTCGAGCAGGGGCTCAGCGGGCGAGGAAGTCATAGTGCCCCCATTCTAGGGCGCCGCCCGCCGGCCTTCTGCGAGTGCGTGCCCTAGCGGCGCACGATCGGGTTCGAGAGCGCGCCGATGCCCTCGATCTCGACCTCGATGCGGTCTCCCTCGGACACGAGGCCGACGCCGGCGGGCGTGCCCGTCATGATGACGTCGCCGGGGAGGAGGGTGAAGGCAGACGACACCGCCGCGACGAGCTCGTTGACGCCGAAGACCATGTCCGCCGTCGTGCCGTCCTGCTTCGTCTCGCCGTTGACCCGTGTGGTGAGCCGGAGGTCCTCGACGTCCAGGTCCGTCTCGATCCACGGGCCGAGCGGCTTGGAGGTGTCGAAGGATTTCGCGCGCGCCCACTGCAGGTCGGTGCGCTGCTTGTCGCGGGCGGTGAAGTCGTTGCCGACCGTGTAGCCGAAGACCACGTCGCCGGCCTTCTCCGCGGGGACGTCCTTGCAGATCCGGCCGATCACGACGCAGAGCTCGCCCTCGAAGGAGACCTCCTCGCTCCACTCGGGCAGCACGACGGGGTCCCCCGGGCCGACCACGGCAGTGTTGGCGACGAGGAACATGGAGGGCTCGGTGGGCAGGTCGTTGCCCATCTCCTTGGCGTGGTCGGCGTAGTTCCGGCCGATCCCGACCACCTTGCTGCGGGGGATGATGGGGGCGAGGAGGCGGACGTCCTCGAGCGGGTGCGTGACCCCGGTGGGCTCGACGCCGGAGAAGAACGGGTCGCCCTTGATGGCGGCGACCGTCTCATGGCCGGGCTCTCCCTGGACCACTCCGTAGAAGGGTTCGGAATCGACAACACAACGGGCAATGCGCATGGCGTTCACCCTACCGCGGCCGCACGGCGCACGACGCCGCGGGCCCACCGAGGCGGGCACGCGGCGTCGTGCGTGTGGGCGCCGGACTACTCGTCGGCCTCCTCGCCGGGGCGGCTGGTCTGCTCGGGCAGCGTGTCCCAGAACGACGTGTCCGCCGTGGCGACCGACCCGTCCCCGACCGCTCGGGCCGTGGAGGTCAGCGTGAGCACGGTCTGCTGGATGAGGTAGCCGTTGCTCTTCTGCCCGAGGGCGTACGAGTCGATGTAGTGGTCGGACATGCCGCGCATCTCGAACAGGAGCGTGGAGATCCCGTACTGCGCCGCCGCCCCGTTGCGCCCGATCCGGTCCTCGGACCCGCCCACGTACTTGCCCAGGTTCCCCCAGCCCTTCGAGCTGATGGCGCCGTACACGACCGAGCCGAGCCGCTTGGACCGCTCGACGACGGCCGGGTCCACGCTCGGGGACGTCGGGTAGAGGATCGACCCGGAGACGAGCTTGCCGTCGATCTCGCTCTGGGTGCCCTGGTGGTGGAGGTCGATCATGTACTGGATCGGGTACTTGGACAGGACGTTCTCGTGCAGTGCCCTCGTCTCCGGCTGGGCCTTGGCCACGTGGTCGCGGTTGAGGTCCGTGCCGACGGCGTTGTACCGGGTGAGGTGCCGCCCGCCGTCGGCCACGTAGTCGGTGAGCGGGAAGTCCACGTCTCCCATCGCACCGTCCGCGTTGAGCATCGGCACGACGAGGATGTTCACCTTGTCCAGGATGCCCTTGGTGCTCGCCGTGCCGAGGCTCCTGATGAACGCGAGCGCGCCCTCCGTGGTGAGCTGCTCGTTGCCGTGCTGCTGGGTGAGGTACAGGATGGTCGGGTTGTCGGGGTTCGAGATGTACTTCACGAGGTGGATGTCCCGCCCCTTGACGGTCTGCCCGATGACCTCGAGCTCCATGGCAGGCTGCTTCGCGGCCTGCGCCTCAAGCTCGGCGACCATGGACTCATAGGTGTGCAGGATCGAGGTCTGGGTCGAGCCGTTCCCCGGGTTGGGCCCTTCTCCGACCGCAAAGGCGCCGGTCCCCGTGGCGCCGATGCTTCCGATCGCGAGGAGCCCTGCGAGGACTGCTGCGGAGAGCGTGCGTGTGGTGCGAGTGGTGTCCAGGTGCATGGTGCTGTGCTGCCTTCCTGGCGGCGTCGCTGCCGCCCATGGGGCATCCATCGGCGGATGCGCGTGACATCTGTCACGCTACCAGTCATGCGTGTGACATGAAGCGAATCCTGCACGACTGACGGCCCGGGATAGCGGCCGCCCCGGCCGCCCGCGGCTCCAACGCACGACGGCGCGTCCCCACCCGAGGTGGGGACGCGCCGTCGTGGGCTGGCTGCTTCCGGTGCTAGGCGAGCTGCGTGAGCCAGCCGTGCAGGTCCTCGACCTTGCCGGTCTGGATGCCCAGGAGCTGCTCGCGGATCGACATCGCGACAGAATCCTCCGGCAGCTCCGGCGTCACGAGCGATCCTTCGGCGGTCTTGAGCTCGCCGATCGGGTTGATGACCGCCGCCGTGCCGCACGCGAACACCTCCGCGAGCGTGCCGTCAGCCACGGCCTGGCGCCACTCGGCGATCGTGATCCTGCGCTCCTGGACTGTCAGCCCGCGGTCCGTGGCGAGCTGCAGGATCGAGTCGCGCGTGACGCCATGGAGGATGTTCCCGTTGAGTGCCGGCGTGACGAGCGTGCCGTCGGTGAACAGGAAGAAGATGTTCATGCCCCCGAGCTCCTCGACCGCGTAGTCATCGGTCGGGTCGAGGAAGAGGACCTGCTTGCAGCCGTGCTCCTCGGCCTCGAGCTGGGCCGCGAGCGACGCCGCGTAGTTGCCGCCGCACTTCGCCTCGCCGGTGCCGCCGTGGCCGGCGCGGGCGTACTTCTCGGACAGCCAGATCGAGACCGGCTTGATGTCGCCGAAGTAGTTGCCCGCAGGCGAGGCGATGACGCGGTAGGAGACCTCGTGGGCGGGCCGGACGCCCAGGAAGGCCTCCGTGGCGATCATGAAGGGACGGAGGTAGAGCGACTCACCCTCGTTGGTCGGGACCCAGGCCTTGTCCACCGCGACGAGGCGGCGGAGGGACTCGATGAACACCTCGGGCGGGAGCTCGGGCAGGGCGAGGCGGCGGGCTGAGCGGTTGAAGCGCGCCGCGTTGGCCTCGGGGCGGAACGTCCAGACGGTGCCGTCGGCGTGCCGGTACGCCTTGAGCCCCTCGAAGATCTCCTGGCCGTAGTGGAGGACCGCTGCTGCCGGGTCCATGGCGATCGGCCCGTAGGGCTCGATGCGCGCGTCGTGCCAGCCGCCCTTGCCCTCGGAGTCGACGGTGTAGTCGACGACAGCGGTGTGGTCCGTGAAGTGGTTGCCGAAGCCCGGGTTGGCCAGGACCGCCGCGCGCTCCTGCTCGCTCTTCGGGTTCTCGGAGAGCCGCAGCTCGAATTCAACGCCCAGGGCGTTCTGCGTCATGGTTCCTCCACATCGTGCCGAGGCCGCGGCAGCTCCGCCGCGGTCCCGGGGCCTGTCAGTGCCTCCAAGCTTACGCCTGCGCCACTTGCGCGGGAGCCAGCGGAAAGCTGGCCCGCGCGGCTAGAAGGGGGCGCATGACGGCGGGTGCGTGCGCGCCGTCGTGCGCCCCCGGTGGGACCCGCTAGAGGCGGGCCGCGATCGCGTCGCCGATCTGCGCCGTCGTGCGCGCTTGGCCCGCAACGCGGGACTCGACGTCGCCCTGCACGGCCGCGTGGATGCGCTCGGCGGCCTCCGGCTGACCGATGTGGTCCAGGAGGAGGGCTGCCGAGAGGATCGCTGCGGTCGGGTCGGCCTTCTGCTGCCCCGCGATGTCCGGCGCGGAGCCGTGGACGGGCTCGAACATGCTCGGCGCGGTGCCGTCGAGGTTGATGTTGCCGGACGCGGCGAGGCCGATGCCGCCCGTGACGGCGCCCGCGAGGTCGGTGAGGATGTCGCCGAACAGGTTGTCGGTGACGATGACGTCGAAGCGCGACGGATCCGTGACGAGGAAGATCGTGGCGGCGTCGACGTGGAGGTAGTCGTGCTCGACGCCCGGGAACTCGGCGGCGACGGCCTCGACCGTGCGCTTCCACAGGTGGCCGGCGTGAACCAGGACGTTGTGCTTGTGGACGAGGGTCACCTTCTTGCGGCGGCCCTCGGCGCGGCGGAAGGCATCGCGGACCACACGCTCGACGCCGTAGGCGGTGTTGACGGAGACCTCCGTGGCGATCTCGTGCGGGGTGCCGACCCGGAGCGCGCCGCCGTTGCCCGTGTAGGGGCCCTCTGTGCCCTCGCGGACCACGACGAAGTCCACGTCGCCGGGGTTCGCCAGTGGAGTGGGAACGCCCGCGTAGAGCCTGGAGGGGCGGAGGTTGACGCAGTGGTCGAGGCTGAAGCGAAGCTTGAGGAGGATCTCCCGCTCGAGGATGCCCGAGGGGATGCGCGTGTCTCCGGGCGCCGCCCCGACGGCGCCGAACAGGATCGCGTCGCGGCCGCGGATGTCGTTGAGCGTCTCGTCGGTGAGCGCCTCGCCGGTCTCGAGCCAGTGCTGGGCGCCCAGGCTGTAGCTGGTCTCCTTGACATCGAGACCCGTGCCCTCGAGCGCCTTGTGGAGGACCTTGAGCGCTTCGGCGGTCACTTCGGGGCCGATGCCGTCACCGGGGATCACTGCGAGGTCGAGCTGCGTCTGCGTCATGACGCAAGCGTAACGCCGCCATCCACATGCTGGTCACATCCGTCTCACCAAGCGGACCCCCTCCCCGCCGAGGTCACCCCGTGTAGGCCCGAAGTCACCCCGTGTGCAGCCGAGGTCACCCCGCGTAGGCCCGAGGTCACCCCCTCCACTAGTCCTCCACAAGTCCAGAGATCGCCCCGACTTGTCCACATACCGCTCGGGCAGCAGCCGTCCCGATGCCGGATCGCGTCACACTCCGACCATGGACCTCACACTGAACACGAGCGCTCGCCGACGTCTCGAAGCGCTCGCGAGCACTGCGACGTCGCCGGCACCCATGATCGCCCGCTCCCGGCTCGTCGCTGCGGGCCTTGACGAGCGCGACATCCGAAGCCTCACCGAATCCGGGCAGCTTTCCAGGCTCGTACGCGGAATCTACGCCCCGGAGCTGTCAGGCACACCCGACCCGATGATCGTTCGGATCTGTGCCACAACGCCGCGTCGACAGGTCAGTCGCACGTCTACACCCACACCTCTGCGGCGCTGCTGTGGGGCCTTTCGGTGTGGCGTGCGCGGCCGCTGGTCCACGTCGCCCATGCAGGGAGGCGCGGGAACCGTGGTCCAGCAGACGATGTGGTGCGCCACAACCAGACCATCCCCGAGTCCGAGGTGAGGATCCTAAACGGCATGAGGCTCACATCGCTCGAGCGCACGATCATCGACTGCGCTCGGCTCCTTCCGTTCGAGCCCGGAGTCATCGTCGCCGATTCCGGCCTCGCCCAGGGCGCAGATCAGGATGCGCTCCGGCGTCTCGTCGCAGAGGGCCGCGGAACACGGGGTATCCGACGAGTGCGAGAGGTGCTCGCGGCAGCGGATGGACGGGCGGAGTCACCGGCCGAAACGCGTTTCCGGCTGCTGCTGAACGAGTGGAACCTCCCCGACGCTGAGCTTCAGCTCTGGATCTCCACGACGGGCGGGCGCGAGCGTGTTGACTTCGGCTGGTCGTCGCGGCGGCTCGTGATCGAAGTCCACGGTTACGCAAAGTACTTCGACTACGGTCCGCCCGACGAGAAGATCGCGGCGCAGCAGGCGCGCGAGGCGAGGCTGGTGGCCGCGGGGTGGCGGGTACTGAACATCTATTGGCCAGAACTCGACGATCACGAGACGCTCCGGGCCAAGGTCCGTGCCTTCCTGACGACGCCCCACGCACTCGTTGGTGTCGCGTGAGGTCGCAGCTCCGAAGGATGTCGCGCACGACGGCGCGTGGTCGCCGTCGTGCGCGGAAGGCGTGACCTCGGGGCCACACCCGGTGACCTCGGCGCCACACCCGGTGACGTCGGCGCCACACCCGGTGACGTCGGCACCACACGAGGTGACCTCGGCACCACACCCGGTGACCTCGGCGGCAGACGGGGTGACGTCAGGGCGGCAGGGCGGCCGCGAGGTAGTCAGCGAAGCCGCCAGACGCCCTGCCACGCAGCCGTCCGGAGGTGAGGACTCTGCACGCATCCGTGGCCCGCCACCGCACGCCGTGGGCCTTCGCCGCCTGCACCAGCGCCACGTCCTCACCCGAGTCCTGGCCCGGGAAGCCTCCGAGCGCTTCGTAGACGTCGGCGCGGATGCCGAGGTTCGCCCCGAAGACATGGCGATGCCCGTCCCCGAGACGGTGGGCGTCGAACCATGCCCGCAGTCGGCTGGCCCCGAGGTCGGCGCCGTCCGGCTCCACCGTGCCGATGACAAGGCTCAATCCCTGCTCTGCGAGAGCAAGGTGCTGCAGGAGCCAGTCGGGGGGAACACGGCTGTCGGCATCGGTCGTGGCAACCCACACCTGGTCGGGCGACACGCGGGCCGCGGCGAGCGCCCGGCGCACGCCGATGTCCCTCGCGCCACCCGCGTTCCCGGCATCTGCCTCCACAGCGTGGGTGGAAGGCCACCCTGCGACCACCGCTGCCGAGCCATCCCGGCAGCCGTCCAGCACCACCGTCACCGAGGCCCGCACGTGCGGGCACGCGCCAGCAAGGGCAGCCACCGCGGCGTCTACAGAGGAGAGGCACCGGGGCAGCAGCTCTTCCTCGTCCTTGGCGGGGACCACGACCGCGACCTCGGCGATGGGGTGTGCCCTCTTCACGCGATGCCCTCGCGCTGCGCCACCGACGACGCCGGCGGCTTGGCGAAGACCTCGAGCAGGAAATCCCGCTCCCGGTGCTGCACGAGCGTCTCGATGCCGTCATCGGCGCGGAGCCGCTCATGGACGTCCTCCCCCGTCAGGGGCCACCCGTCGATGGGGCCGAGCCAGTGGCAGGCGACCAGCGCGCCGTCGTCGGTCAGGCTTGCGAGGCAGCGCCGCACGAACTCGTCGAGCTCGGCGTCTCCGAAGTAGTACCCCACCTCGGAGGCAACGATGAGGTCGAAGCGGCCCTCGGGCCACTCCCCGGGCACCGTGAGCCGCTCCCAGCGGATGTTCTGCACTTCTGGGAGACGGGAGGCGGCGTGGTCGAGGGCGATCTGGCTGATGTCGGTCGCGACCACCTCGTCCGCCCGCTCGGCCAGCTCTGCGGTGAGCACTCCGATCGAGCATCCGACTTCAAGGGCCCTCCGGTACCGGCGATCCGGCAGCGCGGAGAGAGTGACGGCCCGCTTCCGCCGCTCGTACCAGCTGGTGGTGAAGTGCCATGGGTCGGGGCTGGAGGCATGGACCGCGTCGAAGGTCGCGCCCGCATGCTCCGGCGGGGAGGCGAAGAACAGCTCGAAGTCCCGCTCGAAGTGGGCCTGCATGCCCGGGCTCAGGAGCGCTTGGTCGCCCGGATGCGCCGAGAGCGGGGAGACCTGGCTCACGTGCGCGGCCATGGCCCGGCCCTTCGCGCGGCGGCCTGCGGCGCCGAGCTCGATCCTCCGCGCCCTGCGCCACGGGATCCCGGGGCTCTCGGGCCCCGCCCAGTGCCACATCCACACCGGGTACTCGAGCAGCAGGACCCCGGCCCCGCACGCGGCCCGGGCCGCGGCCTCGCCGGCGGCGTCGTGGTCGGGGTGCGCGTCCATCCGCCAGGGCGCGGCAAGCACGACGGCGCCGTCCCCACCCGCCGCACCGGCGTCACCGAGAGCCGCGGCGAGAGCGGACTCGAGCGCGGCCCGATGACCAGCAAGCTCACCGTCGGGAAGCCCGAGGCATTCGAGCCGGGCCGCGGGGGCCAGGGCCGCGAGGGCTGCTTCGACCTCCCGCCGACGCACGACGGCGAGTTCCGCACCCGTGACCGTGGGCGATTCCGGATGGGATGCCTCGCCATCTGTCGCCACGATGACATGCACGGCGGCGCCCTGGGCGGACGCCAGCGCGATGAGGCCGCCGGCGCCCAGCGTCTCATCGTCGGGGTGCGCGGCCACGACGATGAGCCGGGAGAGCGGGGCCAGCTCGAGCCGTTCGGCGGCGCGGACCCGCCGCTCGTGCAGCCACACCTCCTCAGGGGTACCGGCGTCCCGATGGGTGAAGGTCACCATGGGGCCTCCCCAGCCGCGAGGAGGGAGCGCCCGAGCGCGGCGGCGTCGCGCTCGGCGTGGTGCTGGCGGAGGTAGAGCCTGAGGTCGGCCACGCGCTGGGCATGGTCGGGGTCGAAGGCCAGCGGCGCCGGGCCGAGCGCGTGGTCGACGATCCCCAGCACCGTCTCAGCTGCCGCAGCCACGGTACCCCGCACGCGCAGCGCGAGCAGCGCGCCCGCGGAGTCTTCGGCCGCGCCGTCGTCCACCGCCGCGGCCGCCGAGGCGAGCGCGGCCCGGGCGCTGCCGAGCGCGAGATCGGCGCTCCCGAGGTGGGCCTGCCCAATCTGGTCCGGCTCACGCTCAGACGCGGCGTCCCAGAGCCTGCGGGCCACTCCCACGGCGCCGCCGTACCAGACGGCGGCGACGCCGATGCCGCCCCAGGCGAAACCGGGGCGGTCGAGGTACCACCCGTCCGCACCCACCGGCTCCGCCGGCACGTCGTCGAATCGGACGGGCCCGCTCGGAATCCCCGGAAGCCCCAGCGCGCGCCATGCGGAGGGCAGGACGTCCACTCCGGGCGAGCCGAGCCGGACGGCGAAGGCCCGCCGGGCGGCCTCTCCCGTGTGGGCCGTGACGACGGCGTGCGTCAGAGCGCCGGCGAGCGAGCACCAGGGCTTGACGCCGTGGAGCCGCCAGCCGTCGGGCGTCTCGCGGGCCTCGAGGCGGACATCCCGGCCCTCCGCGGCGAACACGCCCCACGTGCTTCCGGGCTCAGGATCCCCGAGGCCGGCCTGGCGCAGGATGGCCAGGGCGTCGAGATGGGGCTCCATGACTCGGGCCACCGAGAGCTGCGCGGCACCGAGCACGCTCAGGAGGTCCCACAATTCGGCTGTCCGGCCCTCGCCGGGCGCGGGGGCCAGCTCGCCGAGGGACCGGGCGAGGGCGAGCGCCCTGTCCGGCCAGTCGTCTGTCGCGTCGTGCGCGGCGGCGGCGAGCTGGTCCCGGCCAGCGTCGAGTTGCTGAGCGTGTGGTCCCATAGGAGGAACGTACCCCAGCGGGCTCGCCGGGAATCAGAGGCCTGTGCTGCCCCAGCCTGTGCCGCCCGCCGCCTCAGGCGCCTGTCGGCTCCTCGTAGCGCGGGAAGACCGGCGCCGGGGCGGGCAGCTGCGTGCCGGGCGCGATCGGGGTGCCGAGCGCCGCGAACTGCCGCGCATCGCCCTCGCCCTGCCCGAGCACGTCCAGGAGCTTCCCGGCGGACTCGGGCATGACCGGCTGGACGAGCAGCGCAACCTGCCGGACGACCTCGAGCGTCACGTAGAGGACCGTCGCCATGCGGGCGGGGTCGGTCTTTCGCAGCACCCACGGCGCCTGCTCCGCGAAGTACGCGTTGGTGTCCCCGAGCACGCCCCAGACCGCCTCGAGCGCCCGGGAGAACTCCTGCCGGTCGAAGAAGGCGCGCACCGTGGGCAGCAGGGACCCCGCGGCGTCGAGGATCGTGCGGTCCGCCTGGGTGAACTCCCCCGGCTCGGGCACGACGCCGTCGAGGTTCTTCGCGACCATCGAGAGAGAGCGCTGGGCGAGGTTGCCGAGGTTGTTGGCCAGGTCCGCGTTCATGCGGCCCACGATCGCGTCGTGGCTGTAGCTGCCGTCCGCCCCGTAGGGGACCTCGCGGAGGAAGAAGTAGCGGACGGAGTCGAGCCCGTACTGCCCGATCATGTCCGCGGGCGCCACGACGTTGCCGAGGGACTTGGACATCTTCACGCCGTTGTTCTGCAGGAAGCCGTGGATCATGACGCGCCTGGGCACCTCGAGGCCGGCGCTCATGAGGAACGCGGGCCAGTAGATCGCGTGGAACCGCGAGATGTCCTTGCCGATGATGTGCACGTCCGCGGGCCAGTACTTCGCGAACATCTCCGACTCGGTGTCCGGGTACCCGACGCCGGTGAGGTAGTTGGTCAGGGCGTCCACCCACACGTACATGACATGCGAGTCCGAGCCTGGCACGGGGACACCCCAGTCGAACGAGGTGCGCGAGATGGAGAGGTCCTCCAGGCCGCGCCGCACGAACGAGACCACCTCGTTGAAGCGGTAGTTCGGAGCCCCGAACTCGGGGTGCGACTCGTAGTACGCCAGGAGCCTGTCCTGGTACGCGGACAGGCGGAAGAAGTAGCTCTCCTCGGCCGTCCACGTGAGCTCGGTGTCCGTCTCCTTCGAGTACCGGACGCCATCCCGCTCGACCGTGTCCTCCTCGGTGTAGAAGGCCTCGTCGCGCACGGAGTACCAGCCCTCGTACTTGTCGAGGTAGATGTCGCCGTTGGCCTCCATCCGCTTCCAGATGTCCTGGGCGGCGGCGTAGTGGTCGGAGTCGGTGGTCCGGATGAGCCGGTCGTAGCTCGTGCCGAGGATCTCGTGGACCTCGCGGTACACGTCCGCCTGCCGGTCCACGAACTCCTTCGGGGTGATGCCCTCCTTCTCGGCGGTCTGGGCGATCTTGAGCCCGTGCTCGTCCGTCCCGGTGAGGAAGAAGACGTCGTACCCGTCGAGCCGCTTGAAGCGCGCCATCGCGTCCGCGGAGATGTACTCGTAGGCGTGCCCGATGTGCGGGGCACCGTTCGGGTAGGTGATGGCGGTGGTGATGTAGAAGGGGGTCTTCTCAGCTGCGGACGTCACCCTAAGAAATTACCGGATGCGCCGGCCAACGGCGAAAGGGCTGCCGAAGTGAGGCGAACCCGGGCGCCCCACGCACGACGGCGACCCTCACCGCGCACGGTGAGGGTCGCCGTCGTGCGTGCCCGGCTCAGCGGGCACAGGGTGCGTCCGATCAGTCCTCGACGAGGTCGATCTCGCGCATGACCGTCGCGCCGATCTCGCTCTTGACGGTCTCCAGGACGGTCGTGGGGATCGCCGAGTCGACCGTCAGGAGTGCCATGGCCTGGCCGGAGGCGTCGGCGCGGGCGACCTGCATGCCCGCGATGTTGATGTCGTTCATCCCGAGGATGTGGCCAATGGTGCCGATGACGCCGGGGCGGTCCGAGTAGAACATGACGACGAGGTGCTCTGAGATCGGGATCTCGACGTCGTAGCCGTTGATGCCCACGAGCTTCTGGATCTGCTTCGGCCCGGTGAGCGTGCCCGCCACGGACACCTGTGAGCCGTCCTGAAGGAGCCCGCGGATCGTGAGGACGTTGCGGTAGTCCTCGGCCTCGGTCGTGGTGAGGAGGCGCACCGCCACCCCGCGCTGCTCGGCGAGCACCGGGGCGTTGACGTAGGAGACCTTCTCCGAGACGACGTCGGTGAAGACGCCCTTGAGCGCGGCGAGCTCGAGCGACTTGACGTCGAGGGCGGCGATCTCGCCGGCGACCTCGACCTCGATCTGGGTGACGGAGTCGTGCGCGAGCGCGGTAAAGATGCGGCCGAGCTTCTCGATGAGCGGGATGCCGGGGCGCACGTCCGGGGCGATCACGCCGCCCGCGACGTTGACGGCGTCGGGCACGAGCTCGCCCGCAAGCGCGAGGCGGACGCTCTTCGCGACCGAGACGCCGGCCTTCTCCTGGGCCTCGTCGGTGGAGGCGCCGAGGTGCGGGGTGACCACGACGCTCTCGTGGCCGAAGAACGCCAGGTCGGTGCTCGGCTCCTTGGCGAAGACGTCGATGCCTGCGCCGGCAATCTGGCCGTCCTCGAGCGCCTGGGCGAGCGCCTCCTCGTCGACGAGGCCGCCGCGGGCGACATTGACGACGAATGCCGTCTTCTTCATCTTCGCGAACGCGTCCTTGCCGAGCATGCCCACCGTCTCCGGCGTCTTGGGCATGTGGATCGTGATGAAGTCGCTCTGGGCGAGGAGCTCGTCGAGCGTGACGAGCTTGACGCCGAGCTGGGCGGCGCGGGCGGCCGTCACGTACGGGTCGTAGGCGAGGACCTCCATCTCGAACGCCTGCATGCGCGCGGTGACGAGCGCGCCGATGCGGCCGAGGCCGATCACGCCGAGCTTCTTGTCGAGCAGCTCGGTGCCGGCGTACTTCGAGCGCTTCCACTCGCCGCCCTTGAGCGAGCCGTTGGCTGCCGGGATCTTGCGCGCGAGCGAGAGGATGTGGCCGCAGGTCAGCTCCGCGGCGGAGACGATGTTCGAGGTCGGGGCGTTGACGACCATGACGCCGGCCTGAGTGGCCGCCTTGATGTCGACGTTGTCCAGGCCCACGCCGGCGCGGGCGATGACCTTCAGGCGCTTGGCCGCGGCGATCGCCTCGGCGTCGACCTGCGTCGCGGAACGGACGAGGATCGCGTCGACGTCGGCGATGGCGGGGAGCAGCTGGGCGCGGTCTGCGCCGTCTGTGTGCCGGATCTCGAAGTCCGGGCCGAGGGCGGCGATCGTGGCGGGAGAGAGTTCCTCGGCGAGGAGGACGACGGGCTTCTCGATGGACACTGGGCGGGGCCTCTCCAAGTCGGGCTGGGGGTGGAATGAGGGGAAGGGTGCGGGTCCAGGCGCGTCGGCCTGAGACAGGCGCAGCGGCGGGCGATCTCGCGCCCGCCGCTGCGGTGTGGGGATCAGCGCGCGGCCGAGCCCTCGGTGTAGTCAGCGTCCTGCTGCTTCCAGGCGAAGTGGGAGCGCAGCGCGCGGCCGGTGGCCTCGATCGGGTGGCCGGCCTCCTTCTCGCGGAGCTCGAGGAACTCCTTGGCGCCGTTGTCCTGGTCGTCGATGAAGCGCTTCGCGAAGGCGCCCGACTGGATGTCGGCGAGGACCTCCTTCATCGACTCCTTGACGGCCGGGGAGATCACGCGCGGGCCCGAGACGTAGTCGCCGTACTCGGCGGTGTCCGAGATGCTCCAGCGCTGCTTGGCGATGCCGCCCTCCCACATGAGGTCGACGATCAGCTTGAGCTCGTGGAGGACCTCGAAGTAGGCAATCTCCGGCTGGTAGCCGGCCTCGGTGAGGGTCTCGAAGCCCGCCTGGACGAGGTGGGAGACACCGCCGCAGAGGACGGCCTGCTCGCCGAAGAGGTCCGTCTCGGTCTCCTCGGTGAAGGTGGTCTTGATGACGCCGGCGCGGGTGCCGCCGATGCCCTTCGCGTAGGACTTGGCGAGGTCCCAGGCCTTGCCCGAGGCGTCCTGCTCGACCGCGATGATGTCCGGGATGCCGCGGCCCGCGACGAACTCGCGGCGCACGGTGTGGCCCGGGGCCTTCGGGGCGACGAGGATGACGTCGACGCCGGCCGGCGGCTGGATGTAGCCGAAGCGGATGTTGAAGCCGTGGCCGAAGACGAGGGCGTCGCCCTCCTTGAGGGCTGAGGCGATCTCGTCCGCGTACAGGTGGCGCTGCACCTGGTCGGGGGCGAGGATGACGACGACGTCGGCTTCCTCGGCGGCCTCGCGCGGGGTGAGGACGCGCAGGCCCTCGTCCTCGGCCTTGGCGCGGCTCTTGCTGCCCTCCTGGAGGCCGACGCGGACGTCGACACCCGAGTCGCGCAGGTTGAGTGCGTGGGCGTGGCCCTGGCTGCCGTAGCCGATCACGGCGACCTTGCGGCCCTGGATGATCGAGAGGTCGGCGTCGTCGTCGTAGTACAGCTCTGTCACTTCGTGTCTCCTTGACTTGCTGGTGAGGAAAGGGGTGCCGCTGGGGCGGGTCTAGCTGGCGCGGAGCGCGCGGTCGCTCATGGAGCGCGAGCCGCGGCCGACCGCAAGGGTTCCGGACTGGACGATCTCCCGGATGCCGAAGGGCTCGAGGACGGTCAGCAGCGCGTTGAGCTTCTCCGTGGTGCCCGTCGCCTCGACGACGAGCGAGTCGGTGGAGACGTCCACGACCGAGGCCCGGAAGAGGTCCACGGCCTGCGTGACCTGCAGCCGGGCCGCCGAGTCGGCGCGGACCTTGATGAGGAGGTGGTCGCGCTGCACCGAGTTCTCGGGCAGGAGCTCCACGATCTTGATCACGTTCACGAGCTTGTTCAGCTGCTTGGTGACCTGCTCGAGCAGGTCGCCTTCGGCGTCGACAACGACCGTGATGCGCGAGACGCCGCCCACCTCGGTGGGGCCGACGGCGAGCGAGTGGATGTTGAAGGCCCGGCGGGCGAACAGTCCGGCGACGCGCGTCAGGACGCCGGGCTTGTCCTCGACCAGCACGGACAGGGTGTGGCGGGACATGCCTCAGTCCTCCTCTTCCCAGTCGGGGGTGGAATTGCGGGCGACCTGGATCAGGTCATTGCTGACGCCGGAGGGGACCATCGGCCACACCATCGCGTTCGGGCTCACCACGAAGTCAATCACGACCGGGCGGTCGTTGATCTCGAGCGCCTTCTCGATGACGGCGTCGACCTCCTCGGGCCGCTCGACCCGGAAGGAGGCGCAGCCGTAGGCCTCGCCGAGCTTGACGAAGTCGGGGATCCGCACGGTCTCGTGGCCCGTGTGCAGGTCGGTGTTGGAGTAGCGGCCGTCGTAGAAGAGGGTCTGCCACTGCCGCACCATGCCGAGCGAGGAGTTGTTGATGACCGCGACCTTGATGGGGATGTTGTTCAGGGCGCAGGTGGCGAGCTCCTGGTTGGTCATCTGGAAGCAGCCGTCGCCGTCGATCGCCCAGACCACCCGGTCCGGGTTGCCGACCTTGGCGCCCATGGCGGCGGGGACCGAGTAGCCCATCGTGCCGAGTCCGGCCGAGTTGAGCCACGCGCCCGGACGCTCGTACTTGATGAACTGCGCGGCCCACATCTGGTGCTGGCCGACCCCGGCGACGTACACGCCCTCGGGGCCGGTGAGCTCGCCGATGCGCTTGATGACGTGCTGCGGCGCGAGGAGGCCGTCCTCGGGCTCGGTCCACCCGAGGGGGTAGTCCTGGCGGAGCTTCCGCAGGAACGACCACCACGCCTCGAGGTCCGGCTTCGTCTCCGAGGCGCGGACCGCCTCGGTCAGCTCGGGGACGATCTCCTTGACCGACCCGACGATCGGCACGTCGGCCGAGCGGTTCTTGGAGATCTCGGCCGGGTCGATGTCCGCATGGATGACCTTCGCGTTGGGCGCGAAGGAGCTCAGGACGCCCGTGACGCGGTCGTCGAAGCGCGCGCCGAGCGTGATGAGGAGGTCCGCCTGCTGGAGCGCGGTCACGGCCGCGACGCCGCCGTGCATGCCGGGCATGCCGACGTGCTGCGGGTGCGAGTCCGGGAAGGCTCCGCGCGCGGTGAGGGTGGTGACGACCGGGGCGCCGGTCGCCTCGGCCAGGGCCAGCAGCTCCTTCGAGGCGTGGGCCTTGATGACGCCGCCGCCCACGTAGAGGACGGGCTTGGACGACGCCGCGATGAGCTTCGCGGCCTCGCGCACCTGCTTGCTGTGGCCGCGCGTGACGGGGCGGTAGCCGGGGAGGTCGACCTTGGGCGGCCAGCTGAACATGGTCTTGGCCTGCTGGGCGTCCTTCGTGATGTCCACGAGGACCGGGCCGGGGCGGCCCGTCGAGGCGAGGTGGAACGCCTCGGCGAGCGTGCGCGGGATGTCCTCGGCCTTGGTGACCAGGAAGGAGTGCTTCGTGATGGGCATGGTGATGCCCACGATGTCCGCTTCCTGGAAGGCGTCCGAGCCGATGACCGAGCTCGAGACCTGGCCGGTGATTGCGACGAGGGGGACGGAGTCCATGTGCGCGTCGGCGATCGCGGTCACCAGATTGGTGGCTCCCGGACCCGACGTCGCGATGCAGACTCCCACACGGCCGGTGACCATGGCATACCCCTGGGCAGCGTGGCCTGCGCCCTGCTCGTGGCGCACCAGCACGTGGTTGATCTTCGAAGCCATCAGAGGGTCGTAGGTCGGCAGGATCGCGCCGCCCGGGAGACCAAAGACATCGTCCACGCCCAGTTCCTCGAGCGAGCGGACAATTGCTTCAGATCCAGTCATCTCTGTGGGCTCAACGACGCGGTTGGGCCCCAGGACGGCAGAGGCACTGTCAACGGTGTCGACAGCATCCGCGGCCTTGGCCGGGGACGGCTTCGAAGCCATCAGCGATGGGCTGATCGGCGTTCCTTTGCTCATCAGTCTCTTCCTTAGGATCTTCGTGGCGAAGGTGCTGTGTTCGAGCCGGTGCCGTGCTCAAACAAAAACAACCCCTCGGCCAGTCGGCCTTTCGAGGGGTTGCGCGTGACAGATCGTGCCAGGACGGGCTCAGTGAGCCACGCGCTTGGCAACGACGACGACATCGAGCACCGTGTCGGCGGGGACGATCTGCATGCCCACAGTCTCCCGGCTCGGCTTCGCGGGTGTCAATTTGGGCATCTGCCGTCTCACCATGTGGAATCGGTTCCACTCACTGAGACGCGGCCGGTGCCGGCTGGCCCTCACCCCACGACGGCGCCCTCGCTCGCCGAGTGCACGAGCTTGGCGTACTTGGCGAGGACGCCCCTGGTGAAGCGCGCGGGGAGGGGCTCCCATCCCTCACGGCGGCGCGCGAGCTCCGCGTCGTCGACGAGCAGGTCGAGCGTCCTCGCGGGGATGTCGACCCGGATGCGGTCGCCGTCGCGCACGAAGGCGACCGGGCCGCCGTCGACCGCCTCCGGGGCGACGTGCCCGATGCACAGGCCGGTGGTGCCGCCCGAGAACCGCCCGTCGGTCAGGAGCAGGACGTCCTTCCCGAGGCCCGCACCCTTGATCGCCCCCGTGATGGCGAGCATCTCGCGCATTCCCGGGCCGCCCTTGGGGCCCTCGTAGCGGATGACGACGACGTCCCCCGCCGCGATCAGGCCGGCGTCGAGCGCGTCCAGGGCGCCCTGCTCGCGCTCGAAGACCCGCGCCGTGCCCTCGAAGACCTCGGCGTCGAATCCCGCGGTCTTCACGACGGCGCCGTCGGGCGCGAGCGAGCCGTGGAGGATCGAGATGCCGCCGGTGGCGTGGATCGGGTTGTCGAGGGCGCGCACGATCTTCCCGTCGAGGTCCGGCGGGGCGATCTCGGCGAGGTTCTCCGCGACGGTCCTCCCCGTGACGGTGAGCGCGTCCCCGTGCAGGAGCCCGGCGTCCAGCAGGGCCCGCATGACGACGGGCACTCCCCCGACCCGGTCGACGTCGTTCATGACGTAGCGTCCGAACGGCTTGAGGTCGCCGAGGTGCGGCACCCGGTCGCCGACCCGGTTGAAGTCCTCGAGGCGCAGTTCCACCTCGGCCTCGCGGGCGATCGCGAGCAGGTGGAGGACGGCGTTCGTCGACCCGCCGAAGGCCATGACGACCGAGATCGCGTTCTCGAAGGCCTCGCGCGTGAGGATGTCCCGCGCGGTGATGCCCTGCCGCAGGAGGTTCACGACCGCCTCGCCCGAGCGGTGCGCGAACATGTCGCGGCGGCGGTCGGCCGACGGCGGGGCCGCGGAGCCGGGGAGGGACATCCCGAGCGCCTCGGCCGCACTGGCCATGGTGTTCGCGGTGTACATCCCGCCGCAGGCGCCCTCGCCGGGACAGATGGCCCGCTCGATGCGGTCGAGGTCCCCTGCGGACATCTTGCCCGCCGCGCACGCGCCGACGGCCTCGAACGCGTCGATGAGGGTGACGTCCTTCTCCGTACCGTCCTCGAGCTTGACCCATCCGGGCATGATCGACCCGGCGTAGAGGAAGACGCTCGAGACGTCGAGGCGGGCAGCGGCCATGAGCATGCCGGGGAGCGACTTGTCGCAGCCGGCAAGGAGCACCTGCCCGTCGATCCGCTCGGCCTGCATGACCGTCTCGACGGAGTCGGCGATGATCTCGCGGGACACGAGTGAGAAGTGCATGCCCTCGTGGCCCATGGAGATGCCGTCGGAGACGGAGATCGTGCCGAACTGCATGGGGAAGCCGCCCGCGGCGTGGACGCCCTCCTTGGCGGCCTTCGCGAGGCGGTCGAGCGAGAGGTTGCACGGGGTGATCTCGTTCCACGAGCTCGCGATGCCGACCTGCGGCTTCTCGAAGTCCTCGTCCCCGAACCCCACCGCGCGCAGCATGCCCCGGGAGGGGGCGGCGTGGATGCCGTCCGTGACGGCCCGGCTGCGCGGCTTGACGTCGACGTCGCGCGGGGATGCTGCCTGGACTCCGCTCAGATCAGTCATGGCGCACAGTCTAGGACCGCCTCCGGCGCTCCGTGGAGGTGTCCGTGCGGCTTTCTCAGGCGCCGCCCGCCTCAGGTGCCGCCGCGCCGTCGTGCTCGGCGATGGTCCGCGCCTCGGCGTGGACCATGTCCATGACGGACCGGACCGTCGGCCGCGCGGCGACTTCGGCCCGCGCGATCAGGACGATGCTCCGCCGGGCGTGGACCCCGTCCAGGGGGCGCAGTACGAGACCTCGGCGGAGCGAGGCGCGGGCCGTGAACCGCGGCAGGAGGCTCAGCCCGTGGCCGCCGACCACGAGGGCCTCCATGACACGGAGGTCGGGCATGAGCTGCGCGCGCTCCACCGTCCGCCCGGCCTGGAGCTCGATCTGCCGCAGCACCGTGTCGAACGGGAAGCCGGCCGGGACCCCGATCCAGGGCTCGCCCGCGACGTCGGACGGTCCGAGCGAGGGCTTCGCCGCCAGCCGGTGGTGGGTCGGGAGCGCGACGTCGAGGGGCTCCTCGAGCAGGGGCTCGACGACGAGTCCCGGCCGGGCGAAGTCGGCCGGGCCGTTGACCGAGTGGCCGAGGACGAGGTCGGAGTCCGCGGCGAGGTCGACGAAGCCCTGCGCCTTCGGGTCCTCGAGCCGTGCCCGGATGCGCAGGCCTTGGACCGCCCCGGCCCGGTCCAGGAGCCCGGGCAGGATCATCTCGGCAGCGCTCGGGAAGAAGACGGCGCTCACGGTGCTCTGCCTGCCGCCGCGGTAGCCCTCGGCCGTGGCCTCGGCCCGCGCCATCGCCACCGCGACGTCCGCGGCAGCGGCAGAGAGGGCGGCCCCTGCCTCGGTGAGCCGCACCCCGCGGCCCTCCTTCTCCAGCAGGACGACGCCGAGCTCCTCCTGGAACGTCTTGAGCTGCTGGGAGACGGCCGACGGCGTGATCCCCAGTGCCTCGGCTGTCGCGCCGACGGTCCGGCGGTCGGCGAGTTCGCGCAGGAGCAGGAGTCGGCGAAGGTCCATCCGCACAGGGTAGACGCATGGAGCGCCCAGGGAACGGCACCCGGGTCGCACCTGCGCCGGCGGGCCCGACGTCCGTAGACTGGGGGGCGTGAGAGGAGCCACGTGGTGAGCACTGCCCCGAACGAGCCGTCCGGCCTGCCGGACGATGACTCCGACGACACGCTGAAGGCCGCCCTGCACCGCGTCTTCGACGGGGCGATCCCGAACTACGGCGACTACAACCTCGTGTGCGCCACGGAGTGCGGCGGGACCATCACGGATTCCCTGCCGCATAGGCCCCTCGCCCGCGGGCTCGTCATCGGCTACCGGCGCCGCCCCGCGGAGATCGTGGTCGCGCCGTTCGACCGGGCGAGCCTCGCACCGGCGGGACGCCCGCTCACCGCCGACCTCACGAACCTCGCGTATGTGGCCGAGGGCGCCCACGGCACGTTCGACATCTCGACCAGCACGGGGAGGATCGTGACCTTCACCCTGCGCGACACGTGCAGCCTCGTGTGGGGCGACGCCGTCTCGGGCAGTCTCTACCAGGAGGACGATGCCGCGGACTTCGCGGCGTTCCTGAGGGATCTCGCGGCCCTCTAGGGTACCTTGGACGCCCCAGACGAGACATGGGCCCTCGGATACTGGACGCGGCGGGCGACCAGTCGTTCAATGAGCTATCCGCCCGGAGGAGGCGGGATCGCGTGGGAGGCTGCCATGGACTGGGTTCTCATCGGGACCTCAGGCATCATCGCCCTGGTTCTTGCCGTATGGACGGTCGTCCGCGAGGACGTCTCCGTCACTGGCCGTGGCCGGCACCGTCGGCGCCACCCCGCCCAGGCCTGAACCGCGCCCCATAGCGTCCCGGCTGTGAATCCGAGTCCCCGGAGCGCCGTGCTGGTGCATGGCATGTGGGGATGCCCGGCCGACTGGCACTGGGTCCGCGAACTCCTCGAAGCCCGCCGTGTCGAGGTAGTCGTCCCGGACCTGCCGTCCCACCGTCTGGCCGGCGCTGGGCTCCTCGACGACGCCGAGGCGGTGCGTGAGGCCATCCGCACGGCAGGCAGCCACGGCCCCGCGGTCGCCGTGGGCTGGTCTTACGGCTGCGACGCGGTCTCGATCGCAGCCGACGGCGAGGCCGTCGCCCGACTCGTCCTCGTCTCGTCGGTCCCCCAGGCCATCCACCTCCAGCCGCGCGACGGGACGCTCTTCGACGGCAGCCCGGACTACCTCTGGGACGAGGCCGGCCGGTTCGTCCCACGGGGCGGGTGGTGGCATGAGGAGGGAACAGGGTTCTCTGCCGAGGTCCGCGCGCACTTCGACGCGAATCCCCGCCGGCCCGTGACGCGACGGACGCTCTCGGACCCCGTTCCCGCGGCCGCGTGGACGCGCATTCCGACCACGGTGCTGCTGGGACGGCGCGATGCCTTCAACGGCGAGCAGCCCTGGGTTCGGGCGAGGGAGCGTGTCTCGGACGTGCGGGTCCTCGACTGCGACCACTTCGTCCCGTTCACCCTGCCTGGACTCGTGGCGGACGTGATCCTCGAAGGAGTCGGCGGCGGACCCCGGGGAACAGAAAAGCCCCTTCCCGATCCGCACGCGGCGGAAGGGGAAGGGGCTGATGTGCGCCCCCCGGGACTCGAACCCGGAACCCATTGATTAAGAGTCAATTGCTCTGCCAGTTGAGCTAGAGGCGCTGGCCTGCTGCGTTCACAGCGACCGGCTTCCCGGTCGCTTTCGGCCCGTCTCCGTGCCCCGCAACGACATGAAACTCTACACGAGCCCCGGGGAAAAGCGAAATCGAAAACCGGACGAAAACGGGTGAGCCGCGTCACCCCCCTGGGGCGTGCTCCGACAGCCGCCGAGTAGGCTGTCCCGGTGATCAGCTCCTCACCCGAAATCCGCCTCGCAGCCGGCGACCCCGCCCCCGCCTTCTCCCTCCCCGACTCGGCGGGAGGCACGACGTCGCTCGCGGACTTCGCGGGCCGGCGCACGGTGCTCTACTTCTTCCCCCAGGTCGACACGCCGGCGTGCACGCAGCAGGCGTGCGACTTCCGCGACAGCCTCGCAGGCCTCGCCGCGGCGGGCCTCGCCGTCGTCGGGGTCTCGCCCGACCCTGCCGACGCCGTCCGCCGCTTCGCGGCGAAGTACGGGCTCGGCTTCCCCCTCCTCGCGGACACCGACCACCGGGTCGCAGAGGCCTACGGCACGTGGGGCGAGAAGCGCAACTACGGGCGCGTCTACCAGGGCCTCATCCGCAGCACGTTCGTGATCGGTGCTGACGGGCAGATCGAGGCGGCCCAGTACAACGTGCGCGCCAAGGGCCACGTCGCCAAGCTCCACCGGGATCTGAAGATCAGCCCGGTAGACTGACGCAGTGCCCCGCCGCGGCGGGGCCCCGCGCGAGTGGTGGAATTGGCAGACACGCAGGATTTAGGTTCCTGTGTCTTCGGACGTGAGGGTTCAAGTCCCTCCTCGCGCACTCACACGTGGCATCCCGAGGGCTGGACCCGGGCCGAGAACGGGGGCGGGCGCAGGAAAGGCGGACAGTGGCAGGGAGCATCTCACGAAGGAGCGTCCTCGCGGGCGCGGCAGCTGCCGTGGTCCTCGCGGGCTGCACCCCCAGCCCCTCGCCCGACCCCTCCCCGAGCGCGACGCCGACCGCAGCCGAGCCCCAGGCGACGTTCACGTTCGCGGTGCCGTCGCCGCCGTCGTCGCTCGATCCCGCGGTGACCTCCGATCTCGAGTCGTGGCGGATCGCACGCCAGGTCCTCGAAGGGCTCGTCGCCGCGGATCCGACGACCTCGGAGCCCTCCCCCGCGCTCGCGACGTCGTGGCAGGAGAGCAGCGACCGCATGTCGTACACGTTCACCCTGCGGGAAGGGGTGACATTCCACGACGGGACCGCCTTCGATGCAGCCGCCGTCAAGGCCAACTTCGACCGCTGGTTCGCCTTCACCCCGGAGTTCAGGGCGGCGAACCCGACCATGGGGTTCACCCACGTGTTCAAGGCCCACGCGGACCAGGGGTCCCTCTCGGTCTTCAAGGCCTGCACCGTCCTGTCCCCGTCGCAGGTCCGGATCGACCTCACCCGTCCGTTCACGGCACTCCTCCGGGCCCTGACCACCCCGGCCTTCGCGATCTCCTCGCCTGCGGCCCTCGCCGCCGGGACAGCCGACACCCTCGACCAGACCGCCTCGTTCGGCCGCCTCTCGCGCTACGGCCAGCACCCGGTGGGCACCGGGCCGTTCTCGTTCACCGCGCAGGCGCCGGACCGGGTCGAACTCGCGAGCTATCCGAAGTACTGGGGCGAGCGGGGACAGATCGCCAAGCTGACCCTCGCGGTCTACGACACTGCGCAGAGCCGCGTCCAGGCCCTCCTGGCCGGCCGGATCGATGGCTTCGACCCCCTCACGGTGGACGCCGTCGAGCCGCTCGTGCGCGCGGGCTTCCCCATTGCACGGCGCGACCCGTTCTCCGTCTTCTACCTCGGGATGAACCAGGCGGTCGGGCCGCTGCAGCAGGAGAAGGTCCGCCAGGCCATCGCCATGGCGATCAACAAGGACGCGGTGATCCGGCGGTTCTTCCTCGAGGACACCTCCTCGGCCGGGCAGTTCATCCCGCCGCGCCTCGCCGGCTTCAACAGCTCTGCGAACTTCCCCGGCTACGACCCGGAGCGGGCCAAGCGGCTCCTCGCGGAGGCCGGCTACAAGGGCGAGGAGCTCGCCTTCGCCTACCCCCTCGACACCAGCCGGTCGTACATGCCCTCCCCGGCCAAGATCTACGCCGAGATCAGCGCCCAGCTCACGACGGTCGGGCTCGCCATCAAGCCCGTCCCGATCCAGTGGTCCGAGGGCTACCTCCAACGGGTCACGACCGCAGGCGACCACGCCCTCCACCTGCTCGGGATCAACGGCGGCTATGCCGACCCGGACGGCTTCCTCTCGGCACTGTTCGGGGCGAAGACCGGCGAGTTCGGCTATTTCGACGCCCAGCTCTTCAGCAAGATCGACCGCGCCCGGGAGCTCCCCGAGGGCAAGGACCGCACCGACGCGTACCAGAGCATCAACGCCCAGCTCGCGGGGACGGCGCCCGCGGTCCCGATCGCGTACCCGATCTCCGGAGTGGCGACGTCGCCGCGCGTCGAGAGCTACCCGACATCTCCCGTCCTCGCGGAGACGTTCAACCGCGTGCGGCTGAAAAAGTAGGCCGACGGGTCTTGACTAAGGCACACCGAAGGATTTAGCGAACAGCGCGGACGAGGGATATTCTGCCTCTGGTCCATTTGCGCAGGGAGACATCCGTGACCTTCATTTCCACCACCCGATCTGCCGACGTCGTTCTGATCGGCGGAGGCATCATGAGCGCCACCCTCGGCGCTTTCCTCAAGAAGCTGGAACCGAGCTGGAGCATTGTGCTCTTCGAGCGCCTCGACGAGGTGGGGCTCGAGAGCTCGGGTCCCTGGAACAACGCCGGCACTGGCCACGCGGCCTACTGCGAGCTCAACTACACGCCGCAGGCCAAGGACGGCTCCGTCAACCCGGCGAAGGCGCTCAGCATCAACGAGGGCTACCAGCTGTCGCGGCAGTTCTGGTCCCATCTGGTAGACGACGGCAGCATCGGCGATCCGTCGTCCTTCATCCACACCGTGCCCCACATGAGCTTCGTCATCGGAGATGCGCACTCGGACTTCCTGCGCACCCGCTACGAGGCCCTGAGCAAGCACACGCTCTTCTCGTCCATGCAGTACAGCGAGGACCCGGCGACCATCGCCGAGTGGGCCCCGCTGGTCATGAACGGCCGAGGCGAGGGCCGCGTCGCTGCGACCCGCGTCCCGGAGGGCACCGACGTCGACTTCGGGCGGCTCAGCCGCGAACTCGTGACGTTCCTCGAGAACAGCGGAGTCGAGGTCAACTACGGCACCGACGTCACCAACCTCGAGCGTTCCCGCGGCGGGTGGAGCGTGGCGACCAAGCACCTCGCCTCGGGCGAGCGCGGCGGGATCCACGCGAAGTTCGTGTTCGTGGGCGCCGGCGGGGGCGCCCTGCACCTCCTGCAGTCCTCAGGGATCCCGGAGAGCAAAGGCTACGGCGGCTTCCCGGTCTCGGGCCAGTTCCTGCGCAGCACCGACGAGGGCGTCGCACTCCAGCACAACGCCAAGGTCTACGGGCAGGCGTCCGTCGGCGCGCCGCCCATGTCCGTCCCGCACCTCGACACGCGCTACGTCAACGGCCAGCGCTCGCTGCTGTTCGGCCCGTACGCCGGGTTCTCGACGAACTTCCTGAAGAACGGCTCGCTCTGGGACCTGCCGCTGTCCATCCGGCCCAGCAACATCATCCCGATGCTCGCGGTGGCCAAGGACAACATGGACCTCACGGCCTACCTGGTCAAGGAAGTCGCCAAGAGCCGCGAGTCCAAGATCGGCGCGCTGCGGGAGTACTTCCCGGAGGCGTCGTCCGAGGGCTGGGAGCTGATCACGGCAGGCCAGCGCGTCCAGATCATCAAGAAGGACTCCGCCAAGGGCGGCGTGCTCCAGTTCGGCACCGAGGTGATCACCGCGCGGGACGGCTCCATCGGCGCCCTGCTCGGCGCCTCCCCGGGCGCCTCGACCGCCGTGCCGATCATGCTCGAGCTCATGCAGCGCTGCTTCCCGAAGAGCTTCAAGGGCTGGGAGCCCAAGATGCGCGAGATGATGCCCGGCTACGGCGTCAAGCTCGACGAGCACCCCGAGCTCGCAGCGGAGGTCGCGGCCAGCACCGCTGCCGCGCTGCAGCTCGCGGCGCCCGCCAAGTAGCCTCGGCCGACGGCCCGCGTCCCCCTTCGGGGCGCGGGCCGTTGAGCACCCATTCGTTCCGCCCACCCGACACGAAGAGGCCCCCATGTTCCGCCTCGCTACGCTCTCCATGGCGAACAGGGCCCTCATCGCCCTGATCACGGTCTTCGCCTCCGTCTTCGGCGTCATCACGGCCGGCAGCCTCAAGCAGGAGCTCATCCCGTCGATCGAGTTCCCCCAGCTCACGGTGGTGTCCTCGATGCCGGGCGCCTCCCCGGAAGTGGTCGACAGGCAGGTGGGCCAGCCGCTCGAACGGGCCCTCCAGGCGGTCGAGGGACTCGAGAGCTCCGCCTCGACCTCCCGCACCGGAGTGTCGACCATCCGGCTGTCCTTCGCCTACGGCACGAACCTCGACCGGGCACGCAACCAGGTGGACCGCGCGATCTCGACCGTGAAGCGGCAGCTGCCCTCCGACGTCGACCCGCAGCCGGTGGCGGGAGGCATCTCAGACTTCCCCATCGTGTTCCTGGCGGCCTCATCCGAGAAGTCCCTGAGCGAGCTCAACAGCCAGCTCGCCGAAGTGGCGGTGCCGAAGATCCAGAAGATCGCGGGCGTCCGCGGGGCCGACGTCACGGGCGGCGCGACCCGCCACCTCCAGATCACCCCGAACCCTGCCGCCCTGGCTGCCCGGGGCGTCGACGCGGGCGCCATCCGGACGGCGCTGCAGAACAACGGCGCGCTCACACCGATCGGCACGGTCCAGGGCGACGGCAAGACCCTCTCCCTCCAGGCGGGCAGCCCGCTCGACTCCCCGGACGCCGTCGCCGGCCTCCCGCTCACGGGGGCCAAGACCCCGACGGTGATCCGCGACGTCGCCGCCGTGGCCCTCGAGGATGACCCCGCGACCTCGATCACGAGGACCAACGGCAGGCCCACCCTCGCGATCTCCGTGACGAAGAAGCCCGAGGGCGACGCCGTGGCCATCTCCCACGCAGTGCGCGACCTGATCCCCCAGCTCGAGGCGGAGCTCGGCTCGGAGGCGCACCTCACCACCGTCTTCGACCAGGCGCCGTTCATCGAGAAGTCCATCAAGGACCTCACCACGGAGGGCCTGCTCGGGCTCGGCTTCGCGGTGCTCGTGATCCTGGTCTTCCTGCTCTCGGTCCGTTCGACGCTCGTCACGGCGGTCTCGATCCCGCTGTCGCTGCTCATCACGTTCATCGGGCTCTACGCGACCAAGTACTCGCTGAACCTCCTCACCCTCGGCGCGCTCACGATCGCGATCGGTCGCGTCGTGGACGACTCCATCGTGGTCATCGAGAACATCAAGCGGCACCTCGGGTACGGAGAGGAGAAGACGACGGCGATCCTCGCCGGGGTGCGCGAGGTCGCCGGGGCCGTCACGGCCTCGACTCTGACGACCGTGGCCGTGTTCCTCCCGATCGCCTTCGTGGGCAGCCTCGCCGGCGAGCTGTTCCGGCCGTTCGCGCTCACCATCACGATCGCGCTGCTCGCCTCGCTCGCGGTCTCGCTCACGATCGTCCCCGTGCTCGCCTACTGGTTCCTCGGCTACCGTCCCGCGGCGGGCACGAGTGCCGCCGAGGCGCGGGCCGAGGCCCAGGAGAAGGAGAAGTCCTCGGTCCTGCAGCGCGGCTACCTCCCGATCCTGCGCACGACCCAACGGCACCCCGTGATCACGCTCGTCGCGGGCGTGCTCGTGCTCGTCGGCACCTTCGCCATGACGCCGCTCCTGCAGACCAACCTCCTCTCCGGCACCGGGGAGAACTCCTTCACCGTGCGCCAGACCATGCCGCCCGGGACGAGCCTCGAGGCCACTGGGGCGGCGGCAGAGCGCGTCGAGGGCCTCCTGCGCGGCACCGACGGCATCCAGACGGTCCAGTCCACGGTCGGCAACTCGACCACCGGCTTCGGCGCCTTCCTCTCGGCGGGCGCCTCGAGCGCCACCTTCACGGTCATCACCGACGAGTCCCGCAACCAGGAGGCCCTCCAGAACCAGGTGCGCGACGTCGTCGGGCGCCTCGACGGCGTCGGCAAGGTGACGGTGGGGAGCCAGCAGGGCGGGTTCGGGACGTCGTCGACCGTGGACGTGACCGTCAAGGCCCCCGACGCCGAATCGCTCTCCGCGGCCAACGATGAGGTGCTCAAGGCCCTCGCTGACGTGCCCGGCGCCACCGACGTGACGAGCAACCTCGCCGCCGGTCAGCCGGTCGTCCAGGTGAGGGTGGACAGGGCCAAGGCGGCCGCGGCCAACCTCACCGAGCAGCAGGTCGCCGGCGCCCTCGCGGCCACCGCAAGCCCCGTGCCCGCCGGCACCATCCGCTTCGGCACCACTGACTACCCGGTGCGCATCGGCCGGGGGACGCCGTTCGCGAGCGTCGACGCGGTGAGGAACCTGCCGATCCCCGGGGCGCCGGGCGGCCTGACGCTCGGGGCCATCGCCACGGTCGAGCAGACGGATGTGCCGGTGACCGTCACGAGCACGTCCGGCCAGCGCACCGCGACCGTCTCGGTCTCGCCGAAGGACACGAACCTGGGCACCGTCAGCGCCGAGGTGCAGCGCCGGATCTCGGGCCTGAGCCTCGAGCGCGGCGCGACGGCGAGCGTCGGCGGGGCGAGCGCCCAGCAGGCCGAGTCGTTCCGGCAGCTCGGGCTCGCGCTGCTCGCCGCGATCGCGATCGTGTACGTGATCATGGTGGCCGCGTTCAAGAGCCTCGTCCAGCCGCTCATCCTCCTCGTCTCGATCCCGTTCGCCGCCACCGGGGCGATCGCGGCGCTGCTCCTGGCCCGGATCCCCCTGGGCCTTCCAGGCCTCATCGGCATGCTCATGCTGGTCGGCATCGTGGTGACGAACGCCATCGTGCTCATAGACCTGATCAACCAGTACCGCAGGTCCGGGCCGGGCAGGCCCGCGCTGGACCTCGCCGAGGCGATCGAGCGGGGCGCGCGCCAGCGGCTGCGCCCCATCCTCATGACGGCCCTCGCGACGGTCTTCGCGCTGACCCCGATGGCGCTCGGGCTCACCGGGGGCGGAGGGTTCATCGCCCAGCCGCTCGCCGTCGTCGTGATCGGCGGCCTCGTGTCCTCCACGGCGCTGACGCTGGTGCTCGTCCCCGTGCTGTACCGGCTGGTCGAGGGACGGCTCGAGCGCCGTCGCCTGCTCCGCGACCTCAGGCGGGCCCCTGCCGCGCCCGACGCCGCGGCGCCGACCCCCGCTGCCCCGGGGGGCGACTGGACCACGGGCCAGGTCCCCAAGGTGTCCGGGAGGCGGGCCGCCGAGGGCTGACGCTGACCGCGGGGCCGGCGGCGCGCCGTCGTCGGCCCCGGGAATGAACGGGGCCCGGGACAGGTTCAGATAGATGCAAACGCATATATCTTGCTAGACTGGCTGGCACCCGAGGAAAGGTCTCCCCCATGCAGTTCGGAATCTTCAGCGTCGGCGACGTCACGCTCGACCCCACGACAGGCCACATGCCCACCGAAGGCGAGCGCATCCAGGCCATCGTGAAGATCGCCAAGCACGCCGAGGAGGTGGGCCTCGACGTCTTCGCCACGGGCGAGCACCACAACCCGCCGTTCTACCCGAGCTCGCCCACGACGCTCCTCGCGTACATCGGCGCGCAGACCGAGAACCTCATCCTCTCCACGACCACGACCCTGATCACGACCAACGACCCGGTCAAGATCGCCGAGGACTTCGGCATGCTCCAGCACCTCGTGGGGGGCCGCACGGACCTCGTGCTGGGCCGCGGCAACACGGCGCCGGTGTACCCGTGGTTCGGCAAGAACCCGCAGGACGCGCTCGAGCTCACCATCGAGAACTACGCCCTCCTGCGCCGGCTGTGGGACGAGGAGACCGTCACGTGGAGCGGCAAGTTCCGCACGCCGCTGCACAACTTCACCGTGACTCCCCGCCCGCTCGACGAGGTCGCGCCCTTCGTGTGGCACGGCTCGATCAGGACGCCGCAGATCGCCGAGCTCGCCGCGTACTACGGCGACGGCTTCTTCGCGAACAACATCTTCTGGCCGAAGGAGCACTACATCCGGCTCATCAACCTCTACCGTGAGCGCTACGAGCACTATGGCCACGGCAAGGCCCACCAGGCGATCGTCGGCCTGGGCGGACAGTTCTTCATGCGAAAGAACTCCCAGGACGCCAAGCGCGAGTTCCGGCCCTACTTCGACAACGCCCCCGTGTACGGGCACGGCCCCTCCATGGAGGACTTCACGGCCCAGACCCCGCTGACCGTCGGGAGCCCGGCGGAGTTCCTCGAGAAGACGCTGGCCTTCCGCGACTACTTCGGGGACTACCAGCGCCAGCTCTTCCTCATCGACCACGCCGGGCTCCCGCTCAAGACCGTCCTGGAGCAGCTCGACCTCCTCGGGGAGGTGCTGCCGGAGCTGAAGGCCGGCTTCGCACAGGGCCGTCCCGCCGACGTCCCCGAAGCCCCCACGCACGCCGCACGGGTCGCCGCCAGGCTCGCGCGGGACGCCGCGTCCGACGACGGCGCCGCGCCGCAGGGGGCGACCGCAGCAGCGCCGGGCTCGCCTTCGTGACCGCAGCGCCCGACCCGGGCGGCCGGACCCCGACGGTGCGCGAGGCGGCCGAGGCCTGGGAGGCGCTGTTCCGTGCCCAGGTCGCCATCATGCGGCGCCTCGCGCGCGATCCCGCGTTCGGGAGCCTTGACATCAAGGAGTACGACGTCCTCTTCACCCTCAGCAAGTGCCCTGCGGGCGGGCTGCGGCTCAACGAGCTCAACGACCATGTGCTGCTCGCGCAGTCGAGCCTCTCGCGGCTCGTGGAACGGCTGGTGAAGCAGGGACTCGTCGCCCGGGAGGCGGCGCCCGGCGACGGGCGCGGCGTCGTCGTGCGGCTCACAGCGGAGGGCGAGAGGGTCCAGCGCGAGATCGGCCGGGCGCACGTGCGGGAGATCGCGCGGATCTTCGGCGATGCGCTCACTCCCGGCGAGCTCTCCGAGCTCCAGGACCTGTCCACGCGGCTCCGCTCCCGCGTCGTGGAGAACCACCCGCTCTGACCCCGGCCTCCCCGCCCCCGCCTCCTCCCGTTTCGGGTACGCCAGATCGCGCCTCCTCCCGTTTCGGGTACGCCAGATCCCGCCCGGCGCCGTCCTGACCACGCCGGCGACTCACGGGTGGCGGCTGCGAGGGCTCGTCTGAGACGGCTTGTTGCGGGTGAGACCGCCAGAAGAAGGCATCTCACCTGCAGCAGGGCGCCTCGCGGAGGTCCGAAGGGCGTCTCATGTGCGCTGAGGCGCCTCCCCTCCCGCCTCCCGCGCACGACGCCGCGCGCCGCCACCGCCGGGTTCGCACCCGCCGTCGTGCGTACCCGAAACGCGGCCAGCCGGGATCTGGCGTACCCGAAACGCCCACAAGGCGAAACACCCGTACCCGAAACGCCCAGAAGGCGAAAGAGCCGTACCCGAAACGCCCAGAAGGCGAAAGAGCCGTACCCGAAACGGCAAGGGCGGCGGGGGCGCGTCAGGCGAGGCGCTGGAGGCGGTGGGGGTCCTCGTCGGGGAGGGCGTCGGCCTCGGCGGTGACGGTGAGGCGCTTGAGGGTGAGGCGCCCCCCGACGGTCGAGAGGAACGCCGTGTCCGAGGAGTCCCGGCCGGCCGTGATGCGCAGCATCGACCCGCGCGGAGCGAGCCCGGTGGGGTCGATGACGTGCCACGCACCGTCGACGTAGGCTTCCGCCACGGCGTGGAAGTCCATCGGCTTCAGCCCCGG
Organism: Sinomonas sp. B1-1; assembly: GCF_050474465.1. Classification (NCBI taxonomy): domain Bacteria; kingdom Bacillati; phylum Actinomycetota; class Actinomycetes; order Micrococcales; family Micrococcaceae; genus Sinomonas; species Sinomonas sp. B1-1. The sequence goes on from NZ_JBCHVF010000001.1 coordinate 701,120, forward strand.
GGCGTAGACGGCGGCAATCCGGGCGGGAACGTCCTTCGCGCGCAGCAGCGCGACAGCGAGATGCGCGAAGTCGCGGCACACCCCACGCCGGTGCAGGAGCGTTTCGACGGCCCCGTCGGTCCCTCGCGAGGACCCGCTCACGTAGGCCAGCTGGCCGTGGACCCACTCGCGCACGGCCTGGACGAGCTCGGCCCCGCCGAGGGAGCCGAACTGCGCGTACGAGGTCGGCAGGAGGCGGTCGCTCTCGGCGTAGCGGCTGGGCCGCACGTACCGGATCAGCTCGATCTCATCGGCGGGCTCGGGCTCGCCGCTGCCGACCACGACCGCACGGTACTCGACCTCGACCTCCGCGGGCTCGTCGAGCTCCAGGACGTGGAAGCGGCCGCCGTGCCCGTCCAGCAGTTCGCGCGGAGCGAGCCGCTGGCCGCCGGAGGTCACGACAAGGTCCTCGTCGAGGGAGTCGTAGCCCGGGTTGCGGGCGACCGCGATGGCCATGGCGAGCTTGGTCCGCGCCGCTGTGGTGAACGAGAGACGGGCGCCGACGGTTCGCTGCATGGGGCTCCAGGAAGACTAGTTCTTCGGGGTGAACTTCAGCGACATGATCATGCGCTGGGCGTCGGCGAACTTCGCAGACGTGTGCACGTAGTCCGACGCTTGAGCAAGGCTATCGAAAGATGCCAGCGGCGCAACTCTGGCGCTGGGCGCGGGCGCGGTCACCTCGGTGACGTCCGCGAAGGAGTACCCGCCGACACCCGGCGGTCCCGGCACGATGTTCACGAGCTGGCACGCCTTCCCGTCCTGCGCCGCGGTGGCCACGCCGGTCAGGCCGAGCGACCCGAAGAACTTGTACCCCTGGATGACGCGGAACACGAAGCGCGGCGTGATCACGCCGGGCCCGTCGGTGAAGGGAAGGTCGACCGGGACGCTGTTGAGGACGGTGTAGGACCGGGCATTCGCGGAGTCACAGGCAGCGGGCGAGGGCAGCGGAAGGCCCGTCTTGAGCGCGGCGACGAACGCGCCGTCGGCCGTCTTGACCTCGATGTTGAGCGAGCCAGCGGAGGCTCCCTCGGCCGGCGCGGCGGTCTGCACGATCCACTGGGCCGGCAGGTCGAAGCTGACCGTCTTGCCCGGGTCGGTGTACGTCTTCCACTCCGCGCTCGTGGCAGCGGGCGACGGCGTGGCCTCACCGGAGCCGGAGGCGGACGCCGAGCCGCTGGCGGTGCTCGCCGCGCCTGTGGAGGCGGACGCCGTCGTGCCCGACGCCGAGGACCCGTCCGACGCCGAGGTGGCGCCGGTCCACACGGGCGCGGTCGAGCCGCCGCCGCACGCGGTGACAAGGAGCACTGAAGCCAGAAGGAGTGCCGGGGCGAGGCGTGCCATGGGATCACCCTAGCGAAGGCGGTCCGGGGTACTGTGGCGCCATGCGCGAACACGCGGACGACGGCGCCGCCGACGAAGTGGAGTGGGACGAGTCCGAGGCGGCCCTCGACCTCCCGCCGCACACCGTGGCCGACTGGCGCCTGAGAATGTTCTCCCTCTACGAGCGCGTGCGCGCCGCGGCGACGCCCCGCGACGGCCACGCGCTGTGGCGCAGCGGCAGGGGCCGGCTGATGGGCACGCACCCCGCGTCCCCGCTCCTGCCGCACGAGTGGGCGTCGTTCGCCGGGCTCCGCGTAGCCCCGTACGACCCCGCGTTCCGGTTCGAGGTCCCGCTCCTGCCCCTCGGGCGCGGGCAGGAGCGGCCGGTCCGGACCGGCACGGACGGCATCGTGCCCTTCGTGCGGATCGGCACGTTCGACCTGCCCGGCCTCGGCAGCCTCGCGGCCTGGCGGCACGCCGGCTACGGCGGCGGGGTCTTCGTGCCGTTCCGGGATGCGACGGCCGGCCTCGCAGGCGGCTCCTACGGCGCGGGCCGCTACCTCGTCGACACGATCAAGGGCGCGTTCCTCGGGGCCCGGGACGCCGTGGACCCCACGCACGACGGCGGCACCCACCCGACGCCGGAGCCCCACCTGCCGCTGTACGTGCTGGACTTCAACTTCGCGTACAACCCGAGCTGCGCCTACAACGAGGCCTGGGCGTGCCCCCTGCCCGGCCCCGAGAACCGTCTGCCCGCGGAGGTCCCGGTGGGCGAGCTGTACCCGCACCTGACCCGGGGATAGGCGGCGGCGGGCCTCCCCGCGCGCCCGCCCTGCCTTTCCCGTGCCGCCGCCGTCTCGCGCCCCGGCCTCGTCGCGCGCCCCCGCTTGACAGCCCTCTGTGACGCCTGCCATAGTTCTGGACGTGAACCTGTCCGACAGCCCGACACCTCGACAGCTGGACCAGCCCGGGGCCGCCCGCCGGCCGCTCGCCCGGCTCAGCGCGGCCGAGGCGGTCCTGGCCGACCTCCGCGGCGAGATCGAGGCCGGCGGCGTCCCGGTCGGGAGCAAGCTGCCCTCCGAGGCGGCCCTCGCGGCCCGCTACGGGGTGAGCCGCTCGGTGGTGCGCGAGGCGCTGCGCTCCTGTGCCGCGCTCGGGCTCACGCAGACCCACACCGGCCGGGGGACGTTCGTCGTCTCGTCCCGCGCGTCCGGCGACCTCGTCCTGGGGCGATACTCGGCGCGTGACCTGACCGAGGCCCGCCCGCACATCGAGGTCCCCGCGGCGGCGCTGGCCGCCCGGCGCCACACCCCGGAGGATGTCTCCGCCCTCAAGGGCATCATCGAGGAGATGTCCGTCGAGGACGACCCCGCGGCGTGGGTGGCCCTCGACGCCTCGTTCCACGGGCTGATTGCCCGGGCCAGCGGCAACAAGGTCTTCGAGAGCGTCGTCGCGGAACTCCGCGAGGCGCTCGCCCACCAGTCCGAGACCCTCAACCTCGTGGCCCACGACCGCCAGCGGGCCTCCGACGTCGAGCACCGCGCGATCGTCTCCGCCATCGAGGCGGGGTCCGCGGAGCTCGCGAGCGCGGCAATGGCCGAACACCTTGCCGCAGTCGACCGCGCCCTAGGGACGCTCATCGGCCGCTGAGCCGACCCGGCCCTGCATCCGCCCCCCACGACACCGGAAGAGACCATCCCTCCATGCGCAGCCCTGCCCTGACCACGCCCGCCGCCGAGACCGACGAGGAGAACCCCACTGCCTCCGCCGGGGCCACGGTCCTGCCGGCGCTCCCGGCGCACGTCCCGCTCGCCGCCCAGGTGCGCGGCGGCGTCGTCGAGGGGGTCCACTACGGGAGTGTCGCGGCGACGGAGGCGGACGGGTCGCTCGTCTTCGCGGCCGGGGCGTCCACGGTCCCGTTCTTCCCCCGGTCCGCACTCAAGCCGCTCCAGGCCGTCGCACTCGTCCATGCGGGGCTCCGCGTCAGGGACGCCCTCCTGGCGCTCGCCGCCGCGAGCCACAGCGGCTCGGCGGCCCACCGCGGCGGCGCCCTCGAGATCCTGCGGCAGCACGGGCTCACCGCCGAGGCGCTGCGCAACACGCGTGACCTCCCCTACGGAGCCGCCGAGCGCGAGGACTGGCTCCGCAGCGGCGGCAGGGCCGACCGGATCTGCCAGAACTGCTCGGGCAAGCACGCCGCCATGGCGGCCGTGTGCACGCTCAACGGCTGGGACGCCGACACCTACCTCGACCCCCAGCACCCCCTCCAGCTCCTCGTCGCGGAGACCATCGCCGAGCTCACCGGCGAGACGCCATCCGCGTGGACCACCGACGGCTGCGGCACGCCGCTGCCCGCCCTCACCCTCGCGGGGATGGCCCGCGCGTACGGCCGCCTCGCCGCAGCGGGTGCCGCGGCCCCCGCGCACGACGGCGACGACGCGCACCCAGGTGCCGAGGCCGCCGTCGCCCGCGCCATGACCCGCCACCCCGAGATGGTGGCCGGCGAGGGCCGCGACGTCACCGCCCTCATGCGCGCCCTGCCCGGTGCGGTCGCGAAGGACGGCTTCGAGGGCGTCCAGCTCGTCGGCCTGCCGGACGGGCGGGCGGTGGCGGTCAAGGTCTCCGACGGCGGCGACCGGGCCCGCATGCCCATCACCGTCCGCGCCCTCACGGCGCTGGGTGTCCCCGGGGCGGCGTCCGGGGGCGCGCTCGCGGCCCTGGCAGCCCAGCCGGTCCTCGGAGGGGGGCGTCGCGTCGGCGAGCTCGTCGCGCTCGAGGCGGCCTTCCCGGCGTCGGCACTCTGACCCCTCCCACACCAGAACCCGAAAGGCACCCATGACCTCGACCACCCTTGCCCCCTCCGCGGGAGTGCGGTCCGAGCACGACCTCCTCGGCGACCGAGACGTCCCCGCGGACGCATACTGGGGCGTGCACACCCTCCGCGCCGTGGAGAACTTCCCCATCACCGGCCAGCCCCTCTCCCGCAACGGCCACCTCGTGCGCGGCCTCGCGGCCGTCAAGCTCGCCGCCGCCCGCGCCAACCGCGAGCTCGGCCTCCTCGACTCGGAGCGCGGCGACGCGATCGAAGCGGCCTGCCGGGAGATCCTGGACGGGCGGCTCGGGGAGCAGTTCGTCGTCGACGTCATCCAGGGCGGTGCCGGCACGTCGTCGAACATGAACGCCAACGAGGTGATCGCGAACCGCGCCCTCGAGCTGCTGGGCCGCGAGAAGGGCGACTACGCCGCGCTGCACCCGAACGACCACGTGAACCTGAGCCAGTCCACCAACGACGTCTACCCCACGGCGGTGCGCGTCGCGACGGTGGCCGGGATCGAGGAGCTTCTGGCCGCGCTGCACCGGCTCGAGTCGGCCTTCGCCGAGAAGGCGGCCGAGTTCCGGACGGTCGTCAAGATGGGGCGCACCCAGCTGCAGGACGCCGTCCCCATGACCCTGGGCCAGGAGTTCGGCACCTACGCCGTGACGATCGGCGAGGACCGCGAGCGCCTGCGCGACGCCTCGGCCCTCATCCACGAGATCAACCTGGGCGCCACGGCGATCGGCACCGGCCTCAACGCCCCCGCGGGCTACGCCGAGGCGGCGTGCCGCCACCTCGCCGAGGTCACCGGGCTCCCGCTCGTGACCTCCCCGGACCTGATCGAGGCCACCCAGGACATGGGCGCGTTCGTGCACCTCTCCGGGGTGCTGAAGCGCGTCGCGGTCAAGCTGTCGAAGATCTGCAACGACCTCCGTCTCCTCTCCTCGGGCCCGCGGGCCGGGCTCGCCGAGATCACCCTCCCGGCCGTCCAGTCCGGGTCCTCGATCATGCCGGGCAAGATCAACCCGGTCATCCCCGAAGTGGTCAACCAGGTGGCGTTCGAGGTCATCGGCAACGACGTCACGATCACCCTTGCAGCCGAGGGCGGCCAGCTCCAGCTCAACGCGTTCGAACCCGTGATCGTGCACAGCCTCCACAAGAGCATCACGCATCTCGCGGCGGCGTGCGGCACCCTGACGGATCGCTGCGTGCGGGGCATCACGGCCAACGCGGAACGCCTGCGCGAGGGCGTCGAGCAGTCCATCGGCCTCGTCACCGCCCTGAACCCCCACGTGGGCTACGCGGCGGCGACCCAGATCGCGCAGGAGGCCCTCGCGAGCGGACGCGGCGTCGCCGAACTCGTCCTCGAGCGCGGCCTCCTCACCGCCGAGCGGCTGGAGGAGCTCCTGCAGCCCGAGCGGCTCGCGAACCTCACCGCGTAGCTCGGCAACGGCGGCCCCCGGCTTCGCGGGGCCGCCCCAACCATACCCCTCAGCAGAACCCCCTCCCCCTGTCTGCACCCTGTCCACACAACCGAAAGGACGCGGATGTCATCCGTCGACCCCACCCGGGCCAAAGGCGGCCTGGAGATCCCGGACCACCTCGAGGACCACGGCCACGCGCACGCGGCCGACCATGTCCTCCACGCCGAGGATGCCGGCTACCACAAGGGCCTCAAGGCGCGCCAGATCCAGATGATCGCCATCGGCGGCGCGATCGGCACCGGCCTGTTCCTCGGCGCCGGCGGCCGCCTCGCCGCGGCCGGCCCCTCGCTCGTGCTCGCCTACGCGATCTGCGGCGCGTTCGTCTTCCTCATCCTGCGCGCGCTTGGCGAGCTCGTGCTCCACCGCCCCTCCTCGGGATCCTTCGTCTCCTACGCCCGCGAGTTCTTCGGCGAGAAGGCCGCCTACGTCTCCGGCTGGTTCTACTGGATCAACTGGGCCATGACCACGATCGTGGACACCACGGCTGCCGCGCTCTACATGCACTTCTTCGGCCGCTACGTCCCGTGGATTGCCGCGGTCCCGCAGTGGCTCTGGGCGCTCATCGCCCTCGTGCTCGTCCTCGCCCTGAACCTCGTCTCGGTCAAGGTCTTCGGCGAGATGGAATTCTGGTTCGCCCTGATCAAGGTCGCCGCGCTGGTGTCCTTCCTCGCCCTGGGCATCTACTTCGTCCTGTTCGGCACCCCCACCGGCGCACCCACCGGCTTCTCGCTCATCTCCGACCACGGCGGCATCTTCCCCATGGGCATCGCCCCGATGATCCTGCTCATGCAGGGCGTCGTGTTCGCCTACGCCTCGGTGGAGCTGGTCGGCACCGCCGCCGGCGAGACGGAGAACCCCGAGAAGATCATGCCCAAGGCCATCAACTCGGTCGTCTTCCGCATCGCGGTGTTCTACGTCGGCTCGGTCGTCCTGCTCTCCCTGCTGCTCCCCTACACCTCCTTCGAGAAGGGCGTGAGCCCGTTCGTGACCTTCTTCGGCTCGATCGGGGTCCAGGGCGTGGACGTCATCATGAACCTCGTGGTCCTCACCGCCGCCCTGTCCTCCCTCAACGCGGGCCTGTACTCCACCGGCCGCATCCTGCGCTCCATGGCCGCGGCCGGCTCCGCGCCGAAGTTCGCGCTGCGGATGAACAAGGCCGGCGTGCCGTACGGCGGCATTGCGATCACTGCCGCGGTGTCGCTCCTGGGCGTGCCGCTGAACTACCTCGTCCCGGCAGACGCCTTCGAGATCGTCCTGAACGTCGCCTCCGTGGGCATCCTCTCCACCTGGGCCACGATCGTGCTGTGCCAGATCCAGCTGGCCCGGTGGGCCCAGAAGGGCTGGACCCAACGCCCTGCCTTCCGGATGCCCGGCGCCCCGTGGACCGGCTACGTCACCCTCGTGTTCCTCGCCGCGGTCCTGGTCATGGTCCTCATCGACTCCCCCTGGACGCTCCTGGCCACCGCCGTCGCCTGCGTGCTGATGGTGATCGGCTGGTACGCGCTCCGGCAGCGGATCCACGAGATCGCCGAGGCCCGCGAGGGGTACACCGGCGCCGCCCCGATCGTGGCCAACCGGCCAGCACCCCGCCCGTAGGGGCGGGCCCCGCTGTGCCTGGGCACACTCCCGGCACAGCGGCGGCACAGCGAAGCATGAGAGTCTGGCTCCATGGACCTCCAGCCGACTGAGACGACGGCCCCGGCAGGATCGGCGATCGCGCCCTCCCGCCGGGGCCGTCGCCCGTCGGGGCCCCTGGCGGGCAGCCTTGCAGCGGGCAGCCCTGCAGCGGCCAGCCCCACGGCGGCCAGCCCTGCCCTGCGGCTCTGGCGCGTCCCGCTGGCCCGGCAGCTGGCGCGCTTCACCGGCGTCGGCATCGTGTGCACGCTCAGCTCGCTGGCCCTGTTCGCCCTGTGCCGGCCCTGGTTGGGCGCGCAGGCCGCGAACGCGGTGGCGCTCATCCTGACCTCGATCATGAACACCGGGCTGAACCGCCGGTTCACCTTCAAGGTCCGCGGCGCCGAGCGCCTCGCCAAGGACCACCTCAACGGGCTCGTGGCGATGGCGGTCGCGCTCGCCCTCACCTCCGGAAGCCTCGCGGTCCTGCACTGGATGGACCCGTCCGCAGGGGTCGTGGCGGAGCTGTGGACGACGACGGTCGCGGGCTGGGCCGCGACCGCCGTGCGGTTCGCGCTCCTGCGGCTGTGGATCTTCCGCCGGGCGCGGGACGCCTGAGGGGCGCCCCGGACCCTCAGCTACGCGCGGAGCGCTAGCGGTGCGCGATCCCGGCGACCGCCGCGCAGGCGTCGGCGAGGGCAGCCGCGGCGCGGCCGAGGTCCTCGGCGGTGGCCGATCCTGGCAGGGTGAAGCGCACAGCCGTCTGCGCGACGTCGGAGGCGATTCCCATCGCGGTCAGGACGTGGGAGGGCTCGCTGGAGCCCGCGGCGCACGCCGAGCCCGACGAGCACACGACTCCCCGCCGCTCGAGCTCGAGCAGCACCGACTCCCCGCTCACCCGCGGGAAGCAGAACGACGCACTCCCGGGGAGTCGCTCGGTCGGGTGTCCGGTCAGGGTGGCATCGGGCACAAGCTCGAGCACCCGGGAGATGAACCCGTCGCGCAGCAGCGACAGGCGCGCCGCCGCCGTCGTGCGCTCTGCCTCGGCGAGGCGCAGGGCGGTGGCGAGCGCGACGGCGCCCGCGACGTTCTCGGTGCCCGAGCGCAGCCCGCGCTCCTGGCCGCCGCCGTGGACGAGGGGCTCGACCGCGATGCGCCCTGCAACGAACAGCGCCCCCACGCCCTTGGGAGCGCCGAGCTTGTGGCCGGAGACCGAGAGCGCGTCGACGCCGAGGGAGCGGACGCCGAGCGGGAGCCAGCCGGCTGCCTGGACGGCGTCGGTGTGGAGCGGGACCCGCGCGGCCCGGGCGACGGCGGCCAGCTCGCCGACCGGCTGGACGGTGCCCACCTCGTTGTTGGCGTACATCACCGACGCGACGGCGGTCTCGGGACCCACGACGGCGGCGAGCGCCTCGGGCGTGACGCGTCCCTGCGCGTCGACGGGCACGAGGTCGACAGCGAAGCCGTGCAGGCGGGCCAGGCTCCGCGCCGACTCGAGGACCGCGGGATGCTCGACGGCGCTGACCGCCACACGCGTGCGCCTGGGGTCGGCGGCACGACGGGCGAGGGCGATGCCCTTCACGGCGAGGTTGTCCGCCTCGGTGCCCCCGGAGGTGAACGTGACCTCGGACGGGCGGCAGCCGAGGACGCCGGCGACGTCCGCGCGCGCTCCCTCGAGGCCGTCCCGGGCCCGGTCCCCGACCTCGTGGTGGCTCGAGGGGTTGCCGAAGTCGCCGGTCAGGTACGGCCACATGGCCTCGAGCACCTCGCGGCGCACGGGGACCGTCGCGGCGGCGTCGAGGTAGATCACGGGGCCTCCTGCCCCGTGGGGCCGCCGATGACGAGGTCGAGGCCAAGGTCGAGGTTGACCACGGAGTGGGTGAGCGCCCCGACCGAGATGACGTCGACTCCGGTGGCCGCGATGTCGGCGACGGTGTCCAGGGTCACGCCGCCGCTCGCCTCGACGGTGGCGCGCCCCGCCACCATCTCCACTCCGGTCCGGAGGTCGGCCAGGGAGAAGTTGTCGAGCATGATCGTGTCGACCCCGGCGGCGAGGACCGGCTCGATCTGCTCGAGTCGGTCCACCTCGACCTCGAAGTGCGTGGTGTGGCCGAGGCGGTCCCGTGCGCCCCGGAGCACGCCGGTCAGCCGGGACGGGTCTCCCCCGGTGAGGACGGCGAGGTGGTTGTCCTTGGCCATGACGGCGTCGGAGAGGCTGAAGCGGTGGTTGCGTCCGCCGCCGCAGCGCACGGCGTACCGCTCGAGCTCGCGCAGCCCGGGGGTGGTCTTGCGCGTGTCCACGATCTTGGCCTTGGTGCCGCGGGTGAGCGCCACGTGCTGCGCCGTCTGGGTCGCGATCGCGCTCATGCGCTGGACCAGGTTGAGCACGACCCGCTCCGCGGTGAGGATCGACTGGGCGCGGCCGGTCACCCGGCCCAGGACGGCGCCCGCGTCGAACGCCTGCCCCTCGGCGACGAGCACCTGCACCTCCGCGGCGGGATCGTGCAGCGCGAAGCCGGCCTCGACCACCGGTCCGCCCGAGAAGACGCCCGGGACGCGTGCGCGGAGCTCGGCCGTGGCCCGCGCGGCGGACGGGATGAGCAGGAGCGAGGTCAGGTCGCCGCTGGGTGCGTCCTCGGCGTAGGCGGCCTCGAGGACGCGGCGCAGCGCGGCGGGCGCGAGCGGGATCGGCGCCGGCGTGTTGCCGGCGTCCCCGGCGGGCGAGGTGGATGTGGCGGTGGCTGTGGCTGTCATTCTCACGAGGTCCTTCCTGCGATTGCGGGCGCGCGCACGACGTCGATGCTCGCCGCCGCGCCGAGGCCGTCGGCGCGCCGCGGGGGGGCGTCGAGGCGGAAGTGGGAGCCGAGGGATTCCCCGCGCGCGGCAGCGGCCGCTGCCAGGAGGCGTCCGAGGGTCAGGAGGTTGGCCGTCTCCGGCTCGTCGGAGGCCCACGAGCCGAGGGCCGCCCGGAGCCGGTCCAGGCCTTCGCGGTCCCTCAGCACGCCGGCGTCGGCCTCCATGGCGGCGGCGAGGCGTGCACGCCCGGCAGCACCGGCCAGGAGGTCTCGGGGCGTGCCGGGGTCCTCGGCCTCAGGGGAGAGCACCGCATGCTCTCCGGCCGGGGATGGACCCTGCCACGCTCCCCCGACGCGTGAGAGGGCGTGCTCCACCGCACGGGCCGCGAACACCGCGCCTTCGAGCAGCGAGTTGGAGGCGAGCCTGTTGGCACCGTGGACCCCGGTGCACGCCGTCTCACCCGCCGCGTAGAGGCCCGGGACGCTCGTGGCGCCGTCGAGGTCCGTCGCGACGCCGCCCATCCAGTAGTGGGCCGCGGGGCCGATGGGGAGCGGCTCACGCCGCCAGTCGAAGCCGGCCGCGCGGGTCATGGCGTCCAGGCCGGGGAAGCGCCGCGCGAGGAACCCCCGTCCGTGCCGTTCCTCGAGCCCCGTGGCGTCGAGGAACGTCTGGCCTCCGCCGGCGCGGGCGTGCAGGGCGAGCGCCCGGGACACGGCGTCCCGCGGGGCGAGCTCGCCGAGAGGGTGGTAGTCGCCCACGAAGCGGCGGCCGGCAGCGTCCCGGATCACCGCGCCCTCGCCCCTGACCGCCTCGGACACGAGCTGCGAGCGCAGGCGGCCGTCGGCGTCCCTCGTCTGGAGCGCGGTGGGGTGGAACTGGTAGAACTCGAGGTCGCGCAGGACGGCGCCGGCGCGGTAGGCGAGGGCCACGCCGTCGCCCGTCGCGACGGCGGGGTTCGTGGTCTGCGCGTAGAGCTGGCCCGCTCCCCCGGTGGCGAGCAGGACGGCGTCGGCGGAGATGCGGCCCGACGCGTGGGGTGCGGCCGCCCCGCCGGCCAGCGTGTACGCGACGCCGACGGCCTCCCCGGCCTCGAGGAGGATCTCGGTGACGGCCGCCCCTTCGAGGACCTGCACGCGGCCCTCGGCCTCGAGCCGGCGGAGCGCGGCGATGAGCGCGAGACTGATCCCGGCGCCGCTCGCGTCCCCGCCTGCGTGCAGGATCCGCGGGAAGGAGTGGGCGGCCTCGAGCCCGAGCGCGAGCCGCCCGTCGACGTCGCGGTCGAAACCGACGCCACGGGAGACGAGTCCCTCCACGGCGCCGGCGGCCGCGGCGCACATCGCCTCAATGGCGCGACGGTTCCCGTGGCCCGCGCCCGCCGCGACGGTGTCCGCGGCATGGCTCGCCACCGAGTCACCGGGCACGCACTGGCCCTCGGGCAGGACGGCGGCGAAGCCTCCCTGGGCGAGCATGCTGTTGGAGTCGGCGAGCCGCGCCTTGGTGAGGAGCACGACGTCGGCCCCCTCGCCCCGGGCGGGATCGGCGGCCCGGATCGCGCCCATGAGCCCCGCGACCCCGCTGCCGACGACGACGAGCCGCCGGCGCCGGGCCGGCGCTGGACGGGTGGTCATGGGCGCGCCGCCAGCATGCGCTCGAGGGCGACCCGCGCGGTGGCCGCGACGTCGGCCGGGACCTCGATGCGGTTGCGGACCTCGCCCTCGACCAGGCCCTCGAGCACCCAGGCGAGGTACCCGGGGTGGATCCGGTACATGGTCGAGCACGGGCAGATCACGGGGTCGAGGCAGAAGACGGTGTGCTGCGGGTACTCGGCCGCCAGGCGGTTGACGAGGTTGACCTCCGTGCCGATCGCGAACACCGTCGGCTCAGTCGCGCCGGCGATGGCCTTGCGGATGTAGTCGGTGGAGCCGTGCTCGTCGGCGGCGTCGACGACCTCCATGGGGCATTCCGGGTGGACGATCACGCGGACGCCCGGGTGCTCCGCGCGGGCCTGCTCGATCTGGGCCACCGTGAAGCGCTTGTGCACCGAGCAGAAGCCGTGCCACAGGATCACGCGCGAGTTCAGAAGCGTCGCGGCGTCGTTGCCGCCGAGGGGCTTGCGCGGGCTCCACATCGGCATCTGCTCCAGCGGCACGCCCATGGCCTTGGCGGTGTTGCGGCCGAGGTGCTGGTCCGGGAAGAAGAGGACGCGCTGGGCGCGCTCGAAGGCCCACTCCAGGACCGTGGCCGCGTTAGAGGAGGTGCACACGATCCCGCCGTGCTCGCCGCAGAAGCCCTTGAGCGCGGCCGAGGAGTTCATGTAGGTCACGGGGATGACCGGGACCCGGCCCTCGGCGTCCGGCTCGGTGCCGAGCACCTCTTCGAGCTGGGCCCATGCCTGCTCGACAGAGTCGATGTCCGCCATGTCCGCCATCGAGCAGCCTGCGGCGAGGTTGGGCAGGATGACGGCCTGGTCTTCCCGGGAGAGGATGTCGGCGGTCTCGGCCATGAAGTGCACGCCGCAGAAGACGATCGCCTCGGCGTCCGGCCTGGTGAGCGCGGCGTTGGCGAGCTGGAAGGAGTCGCCCACGAAGTCGGCGTGCTCCACCACTTCGTCCCGCTGGTAGAAGTGGCCGAGCACGACGACGCGCTCGCCCAGGGCCTCCTTCGCGGCGGTGATCCGGGCCCGCAGCTCGTCCTCGGAGGCCTCCCGGTACTCCTGCGGCAGCTGGCCCTGGCGGGGCGTCGACCGCGGAGCGGCGTCAGCGACGGAGGCGCCGGGGCCGTAGGCGGGCAGGCCGCGGAGGGCCTCGGCGGCGTCGAACTCCCAGGGGCCCTTCGCGAGGTCCGCGCCGCACGTGCTCGCGCCCGCGCCGCCGAGCACGCGAGCCTCGGACGACGCTGCGGCTTCGGCGCGCGTGATGAGGCTGATGGCGGTGGCGACAGATGTCATGGCGTGCTCCTGGGACGGGCTGGGGTTGGGGGCGGAGGGGTCGGATGGTGGCTAGGACTGGGTGCTGCCGGGGCCGGGGCCGCCGGGGGTCGCGTCGAGCGGCCCGGTGTACCGGTAGAGCCGGGGCGGCCGGTGCCGGCCGCCTTCGAGGAACTCGTCGGTGGCCTCGATCTGGGGCGCCGACTTGAGCTGGCGGCGGAAGTTGGCCGGGTCGAGGGACCGGCCGAGGACCGCCTCGTAGACCTCGCGGAGCTGGGCCAGGGTGAAGGTCGGGCCCAGGAAGTGGTAGGCGATCTGGGCATACTCGATCTTGGTGCGCACCCGCCAGAGCGCGTAGTCGACGATCTCGCGGTGGTCGAAGGCAAGGCCTCCCTCCCCGGCACCGGCCGTGTCCGCGCGGTGCCACGCGACGTTTTCGTCGCCGCCCTCGCCCCCGACGGAGAGCTGCGCCTCCGTGGCGCGCACGAGGGCCCAGTACACGATCGACACGACGCGCTGGCTCCCGCGCTCGGGCCTGCTCGAGCGGTTGAGGCCGCCGAAGGCGTAGAGCTGTTCGAGGTAGGCGGGCGCGAGGCCGGTGGTCTCGAGGAGGTTGCGCCGCGCGGCGTCCTCGAGGGACTCCTCGGCGGTGAGGGGTCCGCCGGGCAGCGCCCACTGGCCGCGGAAGGGCTCCTTGATGCGCCTCACCAGGGGCAGCCAGAGCGTCGGGGCGCCGTTGGCCAGCCGATCGGGCTTGAGGGCGAAGATCACGGTCGAGATGGCGAGCGACGGCGGCAGCTGGGCGCGCTCCGAGACGTTCGCGCCGGCGGGGACGCTGGGCCGCGGAGGCGCTCCGAAGAAGATCTGGCTCATCCCCGTGCCTCCCTTCGCATCGGCAGCTCGTTCACCGGCAGTTAAAGTCAATCTGACTCTAAGTCATGATACGCGCATCCGGGACCGTGGGCAAAAGGTGACGTTGCGCCAAGGCAGCGGGGCGCGAGGCCGCAGGACGTCAGGAACGCGCAGCTGCCTCGAGGAGGGGAAGCGTGCGGTCCTCGAAATGGGTGTTGAGCACGATGACCGAGGAGGACCGCAGCACGGCCTTGGTCGCAGTGACGGCGTCCAGCACGCGCTGGAGGTCCGAGTTCGACTTCGCCGCCACCCGGGCCATGAGGTCGCTGTCGCCCGAGACGGTGTGCACCTCGAGGACCTCTGGGATCCGGGAGAGCGCCTCCGCCACCGCCTCGTGTCCCAGGTCCTGGCTGATGGTGAGGGAGCAGAACGCAACGACCGGGAAGCCGAAGGCCCGGGGATCGGGCTGGGGCACCCAGCGGGAGATGACGCCGCTCGAGACCATCCGGTCGAGCCGTGCCTGGACCGTTGCGCGCGCCACGCGGAGGATGCGGGAGGCCTCCAGGACGCTCATCCTCTGCTCGTCGCTGAACAGCCGCACGATCTTCGCGTCGAGCTCGTCCACCTTCATCTCTGCCTCCCTGGTCGGCATCCCACCGCGCCGATGCCACGATGCTACAGATTGATGCACCCCCCTGCATGCACTGCGCATTATGTCCAATGACCCCGCGAGGCGGGCGCGGATTCTGCACACCCTGCACAGGGGCGTGAGGTGCACCACACACACGACGGCGAAAGGCGCTATGGTCAGTGCGTCCTCTGGCCGGCCAGCCTACCCGGCGGCACCGGCCATCGCAGATCCGAAAGACGGAAATGACAGCTACGCACACTGCAGACAGCCGCGGCACCGCGTCGACGACGACGCCCGCGCCGAGGCTCGGACACTCGATGTCACCGCGCCAGCTCACGATGATGGGGCTCGGCAGCGCGATCGGGGCAGGCCTCTTCATCGGCTCGGGAGCCGGCATCAAGGCGGCCGGCCCCGCCATCCTCATCTCGTACCTCGTCGCGGGAACCCTCATCATCATCGTGATGTGGGCCCTCGGCGAGATGGCCGCCGCCAATCCGAACAGCGGCGCCTTCTCCGTGTACACCGGCAAGGCGCTCGGCGGCGTGGCCGGCGCGACCGTGGGCTGGCTCTGGTGGTGCCAGCTCGTCGTCGTGATCGCGGCCGAGGCCCTCGGGGCTGCGGGCCTCCTCGCGACGGTCTTCCCGGTGCTGCCGGTCTGGCTCATGGCCTTGGCCTTCATGGCCGTCTTCACCGCCGTCAACCTCACGGGCGTGCGCAACTTCGGCGAGTTCGAGTTCTGGTTCGCCCTGCTGAAGGTCGCCGCCATCGTGGCCTTCCTCCTCGTGGGGGCCGCACTGCTGTTCGGCTGGATCCCCTCGGTCGCCTCGCCGGGCCTGAGCAACTTCACGGACCACGGTGGCTTCGCGCCGCAGGGCATGGCCGGCATCGCCACTGGCCTCTTCGTCGTCGTGTTCGCCTTCGGCGGCACGGAGATCGTCTCGGTCGCCGCCGCTGAGACGCGGGACCCCGCCCGCAGCGTGGGGCGCGCGGTACGGACCGTCGTGTGGCGGATCCTGGTCTTCTACATCGGCTCCATCTTCGTCATCGCGGCCGTCCTGCCGTGGACGTCCGACGGCCTCAAGAGCCCCTTTGCCGCGGTCCTGGACGCCGCAGGCCTTCCGGGCGCCGCAACCGTCATCACGCTCGTGGCCGTCGTCGCCCTCCTGTCCGCGCTCAACGCCAACCTCTACGGCGCCTCGCGCATGGTCTTCTCCCTCGCCGAGCGCCAGGACGCCCCCCGCATCCTGGCGAAGCTCACGCGCACGCGCGTCCCGGCGGTCGCCGTCGTCGCCTCGGTGGTGTTCGGCTTCGCCGCAACCGTGCTCGAGCTCGCGTTCCCGGACGCGGTCCTGCCCGTCCTGCTCAACTTCGTGGGCTCGACGTGCCTCATCGTCTGGGGCTCGGCCCTCGTGTCCCAGCTCGTCCTGCGCCGGCGCGCCGACGCCGCCGGCGAGGCGCTCCCGCTGCGCATGCGCGGCTTCCCGTGGCTCACGGGGCTGGGCCTGGCGCTGCTCGCCGCGATCTTCGCGGTCGGGCTGGTCGGCGAGGACAGCCGCATCCAGCTCCTGAGCACGTTTGCCCTCGTGGCCGCGGTCGCGGGCGCCCTCGCCCTCGCGCAGCGCCGACGGAACACCGTCCCCGCGGACTGATCCGTCCCGCCTCCGCGCGCCCGCCAGGCAGTCTGTGAGCCCAGGCAGTCCGTGCAGCGGCCCCCGGGATCCACCCGGTCGCCCTGCGCAGGCTGCCTGGGCTTTCGACCGCCTGTGCGGCGTCTCCGCCCCGCCGTGGTGCCCTTCGTCCAGAACAGCGGCTCGGGCCATCTCCGTCCCGACCGGGCGGCGGGTATCGTCGGGACTGTGCGGTCCCGGGGGGCGCCGAAGCGGCAGGTACAGCTGAGCGCGGACCGTGATGACGACCGAGCCGGCGACCGCCGGCGCCCCGACGCCGGGGCCTGACGAGGGGATGGTGCCCATGATGGCAGGACAGCACGCGGGAGCGGCCCCGCAGCACACGGTCGAGGGGACGGACCCCGGCCTCAACGTCCTCGTGGCGGAGCCCGAGACACCGGCCGGCGTCCCGCCCGTCCTGCTCATCCACGGCTTCGCCTCCTCGGTGGCGCTCAACTGGGAGCAGAGCGGCTGGGTCTCGACACTGCTCGAATCGGGCCGACGCGTGATTGCCGTCGACCTGCCCGGCCACGGCCGCAGCGCCGCACCGGAGGACGTCGACTCGTACACGCCGAGCCGCATCCGCGCGGACCTCCTGCAGATCGTGACCGATGCGGGCGCCCGGCCGATCGCCGACGGCCACCCCGCGAGCGGGCTCGACATCGTGGGCTACTCGCTGGGGTCACGGCTGGCATGGGAGTTCGGCGCGACCCAGCCGTCGCTCGTCCGGCGCCTCGTCCTCGGCGGCCCGAGCAGCCGCGACCCGCTCGCGGAGTTCGACCTGCCTGCCGCCCAGCGCTTCCTCGCGGACGGCACCCCGATCGACGACGAGTCGACCGCCGCCCTCGTGACGATGGCCCAGGCCTCGCCCGGCGCCGACATGTACGCGCTGCTCTCCCTCGTGGAGGGCATCAAGGAGGAGCCCTTCGACGCGGCGGAGGCGGTCCCGCGGCAGCCGGTGCTCATGGTCGCCGGCGAGAAGGACGAGCGCGTCGGCGCCCTCGAGGTGCTCCGTGGCCTCGCCCCCGGTGCAGAGGTCGTCATCGTGCCGGGGCGGAACCACATCAACGTCGTGACCGCGCGCGCGTTCAAGGAGGCTGCACTCGAGTTCCTGAGCCGCTGACGGCGTCCTCGGCTCTCTGCGGCCGTCTGGGAGTCACGTCCTGGGAGTCACGTCCTGGGAGTCACGTCCTGGGAGTCACGTTCTGGGACTTCGTTCTGCGACGGACCGGAAGGGGTTGACGGGCACCGTGTCCCGCGGCACACTGGATCGTATACGATGATCGTATACGATCCAGCTCGACCCTCGGGGAGGGCTGGCCCGACGACTCGAAGAAGAGGACCACGTGCACCACCAAGAGCAGCTTGGCCAGGACATCATCGACGCCGCAGGCAAGGTCATCGCCGTCCACCTCAACTACCCGAGCCGCGCGGCCCAGCGGGGGCGCACTCCCGCCAATCCCTCCTACTTCCTCAAGCCGGCCACGTCGCTCGGGCTCGACGGCGCGGAGCTCGCGCGCCCCCAGGGCGTCGAGGCGCTCACGGTCGAGGGAGAGGTGGCCCTCGTGATCGGCTCGCGGGCACGCAACGTCGCCCTCGAGGACGCATGGGCGCACGTCGGCTCGGTGACCGCCGCGAACGACGCCGGGTTCGCCGACCTCCGCTGGGCGGACAAGGGCTCCAACCTCCGCTCCAAGGGCGCGGACGGGATCGCACCGATCGGCCCCGCGCTCCTCCCGGCCCAGGAGGTCGATCCGGCCAACCTCCGCGTGCGGATGTGGATCAACGGCGAGCTCACGCAGGACGACACGACGTCCACACTCATCTTCCCGTTCGCCCAGCTCGTCGCCGACCTCTCCCGCCTCATGACCCTCGAGCCCGGGGACATCATCCTCACGGGGACCCCGGCCGGCGCGACGGTCGCCCAGCCGGGCGACCTCGTCGAGATCGAGGTCGACGGCGCGACGCACGACGGCGGCCACCTCACCACCGGCCGGCTCGCCAACAAGGTCGTCCAGTCCAGCCTCGTGCTCTCCCCCGTCGGCGCGCTCCCGAAGCTGACCGACGCGGACCGGATCGACGCATGGGGCTCGGCCGAAGCCGCGGGGATCACGCCCGCCGACTCCCGCCCCACGAGCATCCTCACGCCGGAGCTCACCGAGAAGCTGAAGAGCGTGGGCACGGCGACGCTGAGCGTCCAGCTGCGCCGGCGCGGCATGCAGAACTGCCACATCGAGGGGCTCATCCCCACCAAGCCCGGCGCGAAGGTGGTCGGCACGGCCCGAACCCTGCGCTACATCCCCGCCCGCGAGGACCTCTTCAAGGAGTTCGGCGGCGGGTACAACGCGCAGAAGCGTGCGGTCGACTCCCTGCGCCCCGGCGACATCCTCGTCATGGACGCGCGCGGCGAGAAGGGCTCCGGGACGCTCGGGGACGTCCTCGCCCTGCGCGCCCAGGTGCTCGGCGCGGCAGCCGTCATCACCGACGGCGGCATCCGCGACTTCGGGCCCGTCTCGGCGATGGACATCCCGGTCTGGGGCGCGAACGCCCACCCCGCCGTCCTCGGCCGCAGGCACGTTCCGTGGTCGGTCGACGAGACGGTCGCGTGCGGCGGCGCCGCCGTCGTGCCCGGCGACGTGATCGTGGGCGACGAGGACGGCCTCGTGGTCATCCCGGCCAACCTCGCCGAGGAGGTCGCGGACCACGCCGTCGCCCAGGAGCGCGAGGAGGCGTGGGTCGCGGAGCGGGTCGCCGAGGGCAACGCCGTCGACGGGCTGTTCCCGATGAACGCCGCCTGGCGCGCGAAGTACGAGGAGTCCCTCGCCGCCGGGCGCGAGGATCAGCCGTGAGCGTCGCCCCGGCACCCGCGAGCAAGTCCGAGCTCGCCTACGACTGGCTCCACGAGCAGATCGTCGCCGGGGACCTCGCCCCCGGCGCCAGGCTCGTGCTGTCCCAGGTCGCCGAGAAGCTCGACGTGTCCGTGGTGCCTGTCCGGGAAGCCGTGCGCCGGCTCGAGGCCGAGGGGCTCGTGACGTTCGAGAAGAACGTCGGGGCCACGGTGGCCGGGATCGACCCGACGGAGTACCTGTACACCATGCAGACGCTGAGCCTCGTCGAGGGAGCGGCCACCGCGCTCTCGGCGCCGTCGGTCACGGCCGAGGACCTCGCGGCGGCGCGTGAGGTCAACAGCCGGATGCGCGAGTTCCTCGCTCAGGACCCGCTGCACTTCGACCCCGTCGCGTTCACGGCCCTGAACCGCGACTTCCACTCGGTCCTGTTCGAGCACTGCCCGAACCCGCACATCCTCGACCTCGTCCACCGCGGGTGGAACCGCCTCAAGGCGCTGCGCGGGTCCACGTTCAGCTACGTCCCCGAGCGCGCCGCCGAATCGGTCGAGGAGCACGAGGAACTCCTGAAGCTCATCGAGAACCACGCGCCGACCGCGGAGATCGAGCTCGCGGCGCGCCGGCACCGCTCCGCGACCCTGACCGCGTACCTCGCCCGGACCGGCGAGAACCCCGGCTTCCCGACCCTCTAGACCACCAGACTCTCCAGACCCAGCGACCACAGACACAGCGAAGGATCTGCACCATGAACGATCGCCACGTCCCCGACAACCTCCCCGAGCGCATCCAGCACTACATCGACGGCCAGTTCGTCGACTCCGTGGACGGCGACACCTTCGACGTCCTCGAGCCCGTCTCCAACGAGGTCTACGTCAAGGCCGCCGCGGGCAAGAAGGCGGACATCGAGCTCGCCGTCGCCGCCGCCAAGCGCGCCTTCGACGAGGGCCCCTGGCCGAAGATGCTCCCCCGCGAGCGCTCCCGAGTGCTGCACCGGATCGCGGACATCGTCGAGTCCCGCGACGCACGCCTCGCCGAGCTCGAGTCCTTCGACTCGGGCCTGCCGATCACGCAGGCGCTGGGCCAGGCCCGCCGGGCCGCCGAGAACTTCCGCTTCTTCGCGGACCTGATCGTGGCCCAGGCCGACGACACCTTCAAGGTCCCCGGCCGCCAGATCAACTACGTCAACCGCAAGCCGATCGGCGTCGCGGGCCTCATCACGCCATGGAACACCCCATTCATGCTCGAGTCGTGGAAGCTCGGCCCTGCGCTGGCCACCGGCAACACGGTGGTGCTCAAGCCCGCCGAGTTCACCCCCCTCTCGGCGTCCCTGTGGGCCGGGATCTTCGAGGAGGCGGGCCTGCCGAAGGGTGTGTTCAACCTCGTCAACGGCCTCGGCGAGGACGCCGGCGACGCCCTCGTGAAGCACCCTGACGTTCCCCTCATCTCGTTCACCGGCGAGAGCCGGACGGGCCAGATCATCTTCGGCAACGCCGCACCGTTCCTCAAGGGCCTGTCCATGGAGCTCGGCGGCAAGAGCCCGGCGATCGTGTTCGCCGACGCCGATCTGGACGCCGCGATCGACGCGACGATCTTCGGCGTGTTCTCCCTCAACGGCGAGCGCTGCACGGCAGGCTCCCGCATCCTCGTCCAGCGCGACGTCTACGACGAGTTCGTCGAGCGGTACGCCGCCCAGGCCAAGCGCGTCAAGGTCGGCTACCCGCACGACGCCGCCACGGAGGTCGGGGCGCTCGTGCACCCCGAGCACTTCGAGAAGGTCATGTCCTACGTCGAGATCGGCAAGGAGGAGGGCCGCCTCGTCGCCGGCGGTGGCCGGCCGGAGGGCTTCGAGTTCGGCAACTTCGTCGCCCCGACCGTGTTCGCCGACGTCAAGCCGGACGCCCGCATCTTCCAGGAGGAGATCTTCGGCCCCGTCGTGGCGATCACGCCGTTCGACTCGGACGAGGAGGCGCTCTCCCTGGCCAACAACACCAAGTACGGCCTGGCCGCGTACGTGTGGACGAACGACCTCAAGCGGGCCCACAACTTCGCCCAGAACATCGAGGCCGGCATGGTCTGGCTCAACTCGAACAACGTGCGCGACCTGCGCACCCCGTTCGGCGGCGTGAAGGCCTCGGGCCTCGGCCACGAGGGCGGCTACCGCTCGATCGACTTCTACACCGACCAGCAGGCGGTGCACATCACCCTCGGGAAGGTGCACAACCCGACCTTCGGCAAGCAGGACCCTGCCGCGGACGCGAAGGCGGAAGCCAGCACCGAGACCGACCTCGACGACCCCGATCCCCGCTGACCACCCCCAGCCACCGACTCACCCTGAAGGAAAGCAAGGACGCTGCCATGACCAACCGTGACGACATGACCCTCACCTCCTCCGGCTTCTACGTCTCCCAGGAAGCCCCCATCCGCGCCGACAACCCCGTCCCGACCCCCTCCGTCCCGGCGCCGGACATCCTGCGCTGCGCCTACATGGAGCTCGTCGTAACCGACCTGAAGCGGTCCCGTGACTTCTACGTCGACGTGCTCGGACTGACCGTCACGGAGGAGGACGGGGACGCCGTCTACCTGCGCTCGCTCGAGGAGTTCATCCACCACAACCTCGTGCTGCGCCAGGGCCCTGTCGCCGCCGTCGCCGCCTTCTCCTACCGCGTGCGCACCCCCGATGACCTGGACCGCGCGGTGGCGTTCTACAGCGAGCTCGGCTGCCGCGTGGAACGCCGGGCGGAGGGCTTCACCAAGGGCATCGGCGACTCCGTGCGCGTGACCGACCCGCTGGGCTTCCCGTACGAGTTCTTCCACGACGTCGAGCACGTCGAGCGGCTCGCGTGGCGCTACGACCTGTACACCCCCGGTGCCCTCGTCCGCCTCGACCACTTCAACCAGGTCACCCCGGACGTCCCCCGCGCCACCAAGTTCATGCAGGACCTCGGCTTCCGCGTCACGGAGGACATCCAGGACCAGGACGGCACCGTCTACGCCGCGTGGATGCGCCGCAAGCCCACCGTCCACGACACCGCCATGACGGGCGGCAACGGCCCGCGCATGCACCACGTCGCGTTCTCGACCCACGAGAAGCACAACATCCTCGCGATCTGCGACAAGCTCGGCGCCCTGCGCATGTCCGACGCGATCGAGCGCGGCCCCGGCCGCCACGGCGTCTCCAACGCGTTCTACCTCTACCTGCGCGACCCGGACGGCCACCGCGTGGAGATCTACACGCAGGACTACTACACCGGCGACCCGGACAACCCCGTGGTCACCTGGGACGTCCATGACAACCAGCGCCGCGACTGGTGGGGCAACCCGGTCGTGCCGTCCTGGTACACCGAGGCGTCGCTCGTGCTCGACCTCGACGGGAACCCGCAGCCCGTCGTCGAGCGCACCGACTCCTCCGAGATGGAGGTGACGATCGGCGCGGACGGCTTCTCCTACACGCGCGCCGACGACGAGGCCGGCTCCTACCGCGGGCAGGCCTCGAAGGGCTTCAAGATCGGCAACCAGCTCTAAGCCATGCTGAACGAGGAGACGATTGCGGCAATTGCCGACGAGCTGGTGGAGGCTGGGCGCACACGCACGCCGGTGCCCCTCCTCCACACCCGCTACGAGGGCATGGACGTCGAGGACTCGTACGCCGTCCAGAAGCTCTGGGCCAGCCGCCTCGAGTCCCAGGGCCGGCGGGTCGTGGGGCGCAAGATCGGCCTGACGTCCAAGGCCATGCAGGCGGCCACGGGCATCACCGAGCCGGACTACGGCGTCATCTTCGACGACCAGGTCCTCGAGAACGGTGCGGTGGTCGAGTGGAAGCGCTACACCCACCCGCGCATCGAGGTCGAGCTCGCGTTCCGCCTGGGCCGGGATCTCAAGGGGCCGGGGGTGACGCTGTTCGACGTGCTCGACGCGACGGACTACGTGATCCCCGCCCTCGAGATCCTCGACTCGCGGATCGAGATGGAGGGCCGCACCATCGTGGACACCATCTCGGACAACGCTGCGCTGGGCGCCATGGTCGTGGGCGGCCGCCCGGTGCGGCCGCACGATGTGGACCTGCGCTGGGTGTCCTCCCTCCTGTACCGCAACCAGGAGATCGTGGAGACGGGCGTCGCCGCCGGCGTCCTCAACCACCCCGCAACCGGCGTCGCGTGGCTCGCGGACAAGCTCGCCCAGCACGGGCAGGAGCTACGGGCGGGCGACCTCATCCTCGCGGGGTCGTTCACGCGGCCCATGTGGGTCTACGAGGGCGACACGGTCTATGCCGACTACGGGCCCCTGGGGACGGTGACATGCCGTTTCGTCTAGAGCCCGAGCGGACGTTTCGCCACGCCCTCGCCGCCGGGGCCGAGGGCGGCGCCGATTCCGGCGGGGGCGCCAAGATCGGACTGTGGGTGTGCTCCGGCAGCCCGCTCGTGGCCGAGATCATGGCGGGCTCAGGGGCTGACTGGCTCCTGATCGACACCGAGCACAGCCCGAACTCGCTCGAGTCGGTCCTCGCCCAGCTCCACGCCGTGCACGGCTATCCCGTGCTCCCCATGGTGCGCCTGCCGTGGAACGACGTGGTGCTCATCAAGCAGTACCTCGACCTCGGGGCCCAGAACCTGCTGATCCCCATGGTGAACGACGCCGAGCAGGCCCAGGCCGCCGTGGCGGCCGTGCGGTACCCGCCGCACGGCGTGCGGGGCGTGGGTTCGGCGCTCGCCCGCGCCGCACGGTGGAATCGGATCCCGGACTACCTTGCCCGAGCGGACGAGACCATCTCCCTCGCCGTCCAGATCGAGACGGCCGAGGCCGTGGCGAACGTGGAGGAGATCCTCGCGGTCGACGGGGTCGACGCGATCTTCATCGGGCCCTCCGACCTCGCCGCCTCGATGGGGCACCTCGGCCAGCAGGAGCACCCCGAGGTGCGCGCCGCCGTCGAACGCTGCCTCGCGGCGGCGTCCGCCGCGGGCAAGCCGGCGGGGGTGAACGCGTTCGTCGAGGCGACCGCCCGGCACTACATCGAGCACGGCGCGCGGTTCGTGCTCGTGGGTGCGGATGTGGCAATCCTCGCCCGCTCGAGCGAGGAGCTCTCCGCCCGCTTCGCGGCACCGTCCGCGGCGCAGGCGGACGACGGCGGGCGGCCGGCCAGCTACTGACGCGGGCGGTCGCCCCGCCCACCCCGGCGCCTCCACCACCGCCGCCGCCCCACCGGGGCGGCGGCCTCGGCGTCCCTGGCCGCCCTCGCCGCCGCCTCGGCCCGCCGCGCCTGCCACCGGCGGACCTCGCCCTCGGTGTCGCGGGTCTTCGTGATGACCGGCGGCCCTCCCAGGAGCTGGCGGCGGGCCTCGATGATGCGGCGGTTGAAGGAGTCGACGGCGTCGCGGACCTGCTGCTCGCTGTGCAGGGCGTCGAGGGTGTCGTCGAGGCGTTCGTCCTCGACCCGCAGGACGAGCGCCTCGGGCCCGATCCCCGTGAGCTGCTCGCGCTCGATGAGGCCCTTGAGCCACCAGTCGGGGTCGTTCACGTTGTCCAGGTTCGGGATGGGCTTGCCGGCGTACTTCAGGTGGTCGAACTCTCCGCGCGCGATGGCGTCGCGGACCAGGAAGTCAGCACGGCGCGCAGAATCGACCTCGCGCCGCTTCCGGTTGAGCTCCTCCTCGCGCGCGAGCTCCTCGGCCTCTTCGGGGGACTGCGCGACTCCCCCAGCCCGGATCTCGGCCGCGCGCTCGAGCCGGCGCCGCAGCTCCTCGTCGCGTCTGCTCGCCACGGCCTGCCCTCCCATCACACGCGTGTGCTGTCACATCCACCGTAGGACGTGACCGCACCCGCGCGCAGCCCCGTGGGGCCTCACGGACTACGCGCGCTCCAGCCGCATCTTCCGGGCTAGCATCGTCACATGGCTGCGGAGAGCGAGCGGGGCACGACGGCGGAGTGGTCGCCGGACGTGCTGGGATCGGGCTTCGAGCAGCGCGTCCTCGCCCCGGAGGGGGCCCCGCCGTCGACCCTCGTGCGCTATCGGGGCGCGTCGAGGCGCTGGTGGCGCAGGCCGGCCGTGGGGACCGACGTGCTCTACGTTCACGGGTGGAGCGACTACTTCTTCCAGCGCCCGCTCGCCGAGTTCTGGCACCGTGCGGGAGCCCGGTTCCACGCCCTGGACCTCCACGGGTTCGGCCGGAGCCTCGCCCCGGGCCAGGTGCCGGGCGAGGTGGCGAGCCTCGAGGAGTACGACCCGGACATCGAGGCCGCCCTGGCAGTGATGGGGCACGGCCGCGATGCCACAGACGAGCGCCGCCGCCGGCTCCTGGTGCTGGGCCACTCGACCGGCGGGCTCATCCTGAGCCTCTGGGCAGCGAGGAACGCGTCCCGGGTCGACGCCGTGGTGCTCAACAGCCCGTGGCTGGAGTTCCAGGCCTCGGAGATGGCGCGCCGGGCGATGGCACCGCTCCTCGGGGCCAGGGCGCGCTTCTTCCCCCACGTACCGCTGCCCGGGATCGACCCGGGGCACTACGCCCGGACCGTCTCCGCCGAGCACGATGGCGAGTGGGTGTACAACGCGGCCTGGCGTCCGGCGAAGGCCTTCGCCCTGCCGCCGGCGTTCCTGGGTGCAGTGTTCGCCGGCCAGGAGCGCATTGCCCGGGGGCTGGAGCT
Organism: Sinomonas sp. B1-1; assembly: GCF_050474465.1. Taxonomy (NCBI): domain Bacteria; kingdom Bacillati; phylum Actinomycetota; class Actinomycetes; order Micrococcales; family Micrococcaceae; genus Sinomonas; species Sinomonas sp. B1-1. Next base: position 726,746 of record NZ_JBCHVF010000001.1, read on the forward strand.
CGGGCTCCCCGTGCTCGTGCTGCTCTCCGACCGCAGCTACCTGCTCCCGCAGTGGTCACCGGACGCGGCGGCGGCGGACGTGGCGATCAATGTCGACGCCGTGGCGCACCGCGCGCTCTCCCTCGGCGAGAACGTCACGGTGGTGAGGATCCGCGGTGCGCTGCACGATGTCTTCCTCTCCCCCGCCGAGGTCCGGCGCCGCGCCTACGCCCGCATGGCCGCGTGGACGGCGGGTGCGCTGCGGCTCGGCGGGCCGGAGGCGTGGGCCGAGCGCGTGGACGGGCTCTAGGCCGGCACCGCCCGCAGGAACGGCACGAGCTCCTCCAGGACGGGGCCCGCGGGCGCGAGCGTCCCGGCGTGCGTCCTGCCCTCCAGCTCCACGAACCGGGCGTTCGGCATGAGCTCTGCGGCGCGCCGCGAATCGGTGAGCCGCTGCGGGTCCCGGGTCCCGGCCATCAGCAGTGTCGGTACGGCCAGTTGGGCGACCACGGCTTCGGGGAGCCCCGGATCGTCCTCGGTGCCGGTGAAGCAGGCGGCGAGCGCGGCGGGATCGTTGGCGAGGAACGCCTGGCGCGTGGAGGGGTCGAGGGCCTTCCCCGCGGACTCGAGGCCGTCGACGAAGGCCTCGATCCGTCCGGTCTGCAGCGCCTCGAGGTAGCCCGGGAAGAAGACCTTGGCCACCTCGCCCCGCTGGGGGCGGTAGGTGCCGCCGAGCACCGTGAGCGAGGAGACCCGCGCGGGCGCGGCCGCTGCGAGCGAGAAGGCCACCCGCGAGCCCAGGGAGTAGCCGACCACGTGCGCGCGCTCGATGCGCTCGGCGTCGAGCACGGCGAGGACGTCCCCGACGTGGCGGGACATGCGGTAGGCGCCCGCTTCGTCGGGCTTGTCGCTGCGGCCGTGCCCGCGGAGGTCGACGCGGACCACGCGGAAGCCCTCCAGGGCCCTGACGTAGCCGAGCCCGCGCCAGATGGCGCGGGAGAGGGCCGAGCCGTGCAGGAGGACGACGGCGGGCCCCTCCCCCGCGGCGTCGTACGAGATCGCGGTGCCGTCGTCGGGATTCAGGGCAGTGGTCACCGGGACACCCTACCGCCGGGCAGCCCGAGGCGACGGCGGCCTGTGGCGGCCGTCTCAGGCCCCGCGCCCGCAGGCAGGGGCGACCACAGCGGACGGCGGGCCCTCCCCAGCAAGGGGAGGACCCGCCGTCGTGCGTTGCGGGTGCGCTCAGGCGCAGGGTCCGCGGCCTTCCGGCCGGCGCGAGGTCAGCGCGCGGCCTTCGGGTGCTCGCGCACGTACTCGGCGTGCGCCTCGGCGACGTGCAGGTCCACGCCCTTGGTCTCCTTGACCAGCGAGACGGCCACGAGCGAGATGACCGCGGTGACGGCGATGTAGAGGCCGATCGTCCAGGACGCCTTGAACTCGTTCATGAGCATCTCGGCGATCATCGGGGCGAAGGCGCCGCCGAGGATCGCGCCGAGCGCGTAGCCGATCGAGACGCCCGAGTAGCGGACCTTCGCGGGGAACATCTCCGCGTAGAGGGCCGACTGCGGGCCGTAGGAGAGGCCGAGGCCGAGCGTCATGACGAACAGGGCCACGAAGTACCAGACGATGTTCTTGGTGTCGATGAGGAACCACATCGGGATCGCCCACAGGGCCAGGAACGCGTAGCCGATCTGGAAGGTGCGGACGCGGCCGAGGCGGTCGGAGAGCATGCCGCCCCACAGCGTGAAGACCAGCCAGCCGAAGGACGCGAGCGTGGTGGCCAGCAGGACCGTGGGCCGGTCCATCTTGAGCGCGCCCACGGCGTAGGTCGCGAAGTAGGCGATGAGCAGGTAGCCGGCGGCATTGTTCGCGATGAAGATGAACGCGGTGAGGGCGACTTCCTTGAAGTTGTAGCGGAAGAGCTGTCCGAGCGGCGCGGAGGACTCCTTCTGGCGCTCCTGGAGCTGCTTGAAGACCGGGCTCTCCTCGACGGCGCGGCGGATCATGTAGCCGACCACGATGAGGACGATCGAGAGCAGGAACGGAATGCGCCAGCCCCACTCGTTGAACGCGGGCCCCATGACCGAGGTGAGGATCCACAGGGTGAACGTCGCGAGGATCATGCCGATCGGAACGCCGATCTGCGGGTAGGCGCCGAAGTAGCCGCGCTTGTTCACGGGTGCGTGCTCGACCGACATGAGTGCGGCGCCGCCCCACTCGCCACCTGCGGAGAAGCCCTGGAGGACGCGCAGCAGGATGAGGAGGACCGGGGCGAGGATGCCCACCTGCGCGTACGTCGGCAGGACGCCGATCAGCGAGGTGGAGATGCCCATGAGGATGAGGGTGAAGACGAGCATCCTCTTGCGGCCCAGCCGGTCGCCGAGGTGGCCGGCCACGACCGCGCCGAGCGGGCGGAACAGGAAGGAGATGCCGATGGTTGCGAAGGCGATCACCTGGGAGAGACCCGGGTTCTCCTTCGCCACGGGCGCGAGGAACAGCGGGCCGAGCACGACGCCGGCCGCCTGGGCGTAGATGAAGAAGTCGTACCACTCGATGGTGGTGCCGACCAAGGTACCGGCCAGGACCCTGCGCTCTTCGCGGGTCATCCGCGAGCCGGGCTGGGCGGCGTTGACTGCCTGGGACATTCGAACTCCGTCGTTCTGGGTGCGGGGCCCTCGCGGGCCGGGGGTACCGACCGACCCGGCATCGGAGACTGGAGCCTCCGCCCCGATTTACTTACCGATTGGTCGGTCAATAAAGATGAGCATACATGATCTGTGAGGTGCGGCACACCCCCTTTTGGCCCTAGCGGGCGTGCAGCGACGAACGGCGGCCTTCGTGCGCCGGACGGCGCCGGCGCGCTCGGTCGTCCTGGCCAATCGCCCCTCAGTCGTCCCGGCGCAGGAGCTCCCGGACCCGCTCGCGCAGGGGCGCGCGGTCGTAGCTGTTCACGAGGGCGCCAGCCATCCGCACGGGGTCGCCGAAGAAGAAGTACTCGTACAGCGCCTGCCGGCCGGCGAAGCCGGTGATCGAGGCGTCGTAGGCGAGCTTGAAGAGGCGCATGCGCTCCGGCCCCGTCAGGGCCTTGCCCTGCAGGTACATCTCGATGTCCTCGCGCGCCACTTCCAGGTCAGCCTCGCCGGGCAGTGCCATGAGGCCCGAGGCGCAGAACGTGCGGATGATCTCGGGGTAGCGCTGGGAGGCCTTGGGGTACCAGTTGCGGGCGGCGTTGAGCGTGGGCCAGTGGGGCAGCATCACGCCGTCCACGGAGGGCTCGGCCTGCGCCTCGGACGCGACGATGAGGGCCTTGCCGATCTCGACGTTGCGGATGAGCTCGGCGAGGTCCTCCTGGATGTGCTGGAACCCCTCGATGCCGATCGTCGCCGCGATCTCGGAGGCGAGCCCAAGGAAGAACTCGCTCTTGGCGAGCGTGCGGGTCGCCACCTGGTGGGTCATGAGGGCCGCCGCGCCCGTGTCGGAGTACCACTGGTTGCACAGCTCGGGCCGGCCCAGCATGAAGACCCGCTCGTCGGGCACGAACACGTCGTCGAACACCACCACCGCATCCATCTCCTCGAACCGGCTCGCGAGCGGCTCGTCGTGGTGGCTGCCGCCGTTGTGGAGCGAGGTGCGGCACAGGTAGCGCAGGCCGGGCGCGTCGTTCGGGACGGCGAACGCGAAGGAGTACGGGGCGTCCTCGGGGGTGCCGCGCAGGACGGTGGAGGGGAAGACGAGCAGCTCGTCCGCGAGCGGGGCGATGGTCGCGAGCATGCGGGCCCCCCGGATGACCACGCCGTCGTCGCGCTCCTCGACCACCCTCGCGGCGAGCTGGCCGCCGAGTTGCTCAGAGCCCGAGACGGAGCGGTTGGCCTGGGGCGGGATGAGCGTGTGGGTGGCGAGCAGGTCACGCTCCCGGCACATCTCGTAGTAGGCCTGGATGCGCTCCCCGAACACGGGGTCGGCCTGGGAGAAGAAGGCCTTGGCTGCCGCGAGGGCCGTGAGCGAGGAGTTCATGTAGTCGCCCGTGCGGCCCAGGAAGCCATTGGAGTACTCGGCCCAGACCTGCATGGCGGCGCGCCGCCTCGCGAGGTCCTCCTTCGTGCGGGGCACGAGGAACGAGGCGTTCACCCGGTCGCCCGTGCTCGGCGACGTGTAGGTGAGCTGCTCCTCGTAGCGCGGGTCGTGCTGCATGTCGAAGACCTTCGCGTAGGTCCGGGCAACCCCGCGGAAGGCCGGATGCTCTGTGAGGTCCTCCGAGACCACCTCCCCGTCGATCGTCAGGTGCGGCCGCATCCCGTTCAGCTTGTCCAGGAACTGCGCTCCCGTGCGGATTCCCATGGCCGGTGCTCCCGTCTGTGCTGGTGGTGGCCCGGGAGGCCGGAGGCGGCCCTCCCGAGAGGTGTGGCGCGCTGGGGTCGGTCGGCCTACAGCAGGTCCTCGACGCCCAGCTGGCTTTCGGGAAGGGTGGTGAAGCGGCCGCCCTGGAAGGCGAGCGCGTCCCCGGAGCGGTATCCGAAGTCGACGACCTCGCCGACATAGAGGGTGTGGTCGCCGCCGTCGTAGGCGGCCCACGGCGTGCACTCGAAGTACGCGAGCGGCCTCGAGAGCCGCGGCGCCGTCGGCCCCTCCACCCATACGGGCTCGACACCGGGCCTGCCCGCGAAGTGGCGGGCGAGGGCCTCCTGCTCGGCGCCGAGGATGTTGACCGTGAAGGGGCGGCCGGCGAGCTCGTCGTGCGCCTTCGCACGCCGGGCGATGCTCACGAGAACGAGGGGCGGCTCGAGCGACACCGAGGTGAACGAGTTGACGGTGATGCCATGGCGCTTGGTGGGGCCGTCGAAGGTCACGATCGCGACGCCGGTTGCGAACCGGCCGAGGCTTCCCCGGAAATGGTGCGAGCGCGAGTTCCTGGTGCTCATGGTCGAAACCTCCGTCGTCCCGCCGCGGTCGGCGCGCCCGTCTGTGGGGATTCTTGCCGATCGGGGCGAAACGTTCGATAATCGAACTGATCGTGCTCATATCGAACAGTGTCACTGTAGGACAGCGGTGTCCCAGGACACAAGTACCCCAGCTCCGTGCTGGGACACAGGAAACTAGGATGGTCCAATGCCTCGCACCGCCGCGGAGACCGGCCCGCACTCGCAGACGCTCTCCCGCGGGATCCGAGCCCTCGAGATCCTCGCGGACGCGCGGAGTCCCCTGACGATCGCCGAGCTCTCCACCGCCCTCGACGTGCATCGCTCCATCGCGTACCGGATCGTGCGGACGCTCGAGGACCACGCGCTCGTCACGCGGGACGACTCCGGACGACTCCAGCCCGGGGCTGGCCTCGCCGTCCTGGCACGGGCGGTGTCGCGGGACCTCCAGACGGCGTCGCTCCCCGAGCTGGGGACCCTCGCGGCGGACCTGCGCATGACGGCGTTCGTCGCGGTCTGGGACCGGACCGACTGCATCACACTCGCCACGGTGGAGCCGCAGCACAACGGGGCGACGCTTGCGCAGCATCCAGGAACCCGCCACCCCTTGGACCGGGGAGGGCCTGGGATCGCGATCCAGTCGGCCATCGGACGGACGGACTGGGAGCAGCGGGTCCCGGGGGTCCCGTACCGGCCGGAGGCGGACGAGTCGCGCGCGCGGGGGTATGCGCTGAGCCACGACGAGGTGATCCCGGGGCTGTCCTCGGTGGCCGTCCCGCTGGTCCTGCCGCACCACCGGCCCGCGGCCCTGGCCGTCGTGTACTTGGGCACCGGGATCGATCCCGAGCCGATCGGCGCGGCACTGAACGCCGCGGCTGAGAGGATCGCGCGCGCCGTCGGCTGAGCGGTGACGGCCTCGGGTCCGGGCTCGGCGCCGGCTCGGCGCGCTCCTCAGGAGCCGTCGCCCGCTCGCCGGGCCACGAGGACGACGACGCCGAGGGCCAGGAGCGCGCCTGTTGCCGCCACGGGCACCGCGAACGCGGACGCCGGACCGCCGCTCTCGGCCAGGGCGCCCGCGAGCGCCGCTCCTAGCGCGGTGCCTGCGACGATCCCGCTGGCGAGCGCCGTCATGACCGTCCCGACCCGCCCCGCAGGGGCCACCCTGCCGCCGATCCCGAAGACGGTGACCATGATCGGGCCCACGGGCAGGCCCAGGAGAAGGAGCGTCGCCGTCATCGAGCCAAAGGTCTCCGGGACGAAGAGCAGCACCGAGAACGCGAGCATTGCGCCCGCGGCCGCGACCCACCGCATCGGCAGCCCCAGCGTGGCCGGCCACGCAGCGACGCTCAGGGCGGCGACCGCCGAGGTCAGCCCCACCGCGGCGTAGAGCAGCCCGCCGACCTCGGCGGCCCCGCGCGCGCCCGCGAAGGCCGTCAGCCCCGCCTGGGTGCTTCCGAAGAACGTGCCCATCGCCACCATGGCGGCCACGGGCACCAGGACGAGGAGCCAGGAGCGCGCCGGGACGGGCGACGCCGCGGCGTGCGGCTGCGGGTGGGTGGCCCGGGCTGTGGGATGGAGGGCGAAGGCGGTCACGAATCCGAGCGTGAGGGCGGCCCCCACGACGAGCGGCACCCACGGGGCCACGAGTGCGGCGAGTGCTCCCACGAGGGCGGGACCGAGCACGAACGTCAGCTCGTCCGCCGTACCCTCGTAGGACAGGGCCGCATCCAGCTCGAGCGCCCGGCGCGGCCGGCCCTCGGTGAGCGCCATCCACCGAGCACGGGCGAGCGGCCCGACCTGCGGCGTCGTGAGCCCCGCAGCCAGCGAGGCCGCCAGGACGCCCCAGGGAGCGCTCTCCCGGAGGCCGCCGTGAGGGTAGCTCGCGCCGACGAGGGCAAGCATGGCAGCCGCGTTGAGCAGGCCGGCGACGAGGACCACCCGGCGCTGCCCGCTCCTGTCGGCGAGCCAGCCGACTGCGGGCGCCCCGACGGCGGAGCCGAGGCCGACGGCTCCGGCGGCAAGTCCGCCGAGCGCGTACGAGCCCGAGGCCACCGATGCGAGCGTCAGGGCACCGATGGTCAGCATGGCGAGTGGCAGCCGCGCCACCAGCGCCACCGGGATGAAGGCGGGCCCGGCCAGAGCCGGCAGGGCGGCATAGCGGGCAAGGATCGAGACACGGATCGGCATGGAGCACACCTGTTGGACGTGCGCGGCGTCCCCGCCACCCGCCGCACCTGACCCGGTAGCCCTCACATCCTAGCGCGGGCCCCGCGGCCCGACGGCGGGCTCGTCAGAGCTCCTCCGCCGTCCCCACCACGGAGAGGCTCGACCCGCTCCGGCCCTTGGCGACCCGGATCTGGGCGGCGATCCGCTGCTTGAGCTCGGGGACGTGGCTCACGAGCCCGACGACGCGGCCGCCCGCCCTGAGCCCCTCGATGGAATCCATGACCTGTTCGAGAGCCTGCTCGTCGAGGCTTCCGAACCCCTCGTCGACGAAGAGCGTCTCGATGTCTATGCCGCCGGCCTCCTGCTGGACGACGTCTGCGAGCCCCAGGGCGAGGGCGAGGGACGCCATGAAGGACTCCCCGCCGGAGAGGGTCGACGGGTCCCGCCGCTGCCCCGTCCACCCGTCGACGACCTCGAGCCCGAGGCCCGACGCGGCGCCGCGCGCCGCGAGCGCGTCGCTGTGCTCGAGGCTGAAGCGCCCGTCGCTCATTGCGGCCAGCCGCTCGGTGGCGGCCGCTGCCACCTGTTCGAGCCGCGCGGCCAGGACGTAGGTGTGCAGGGACATTCGCAGGGTGTTCTCGCCCTGCCCGCGGAGCGTGCGGGCGAGACCGCCGAGCATGTCCGCCCGGTCCCTGTCCCGTGCGAGGGCCGGCACGAGGTCCTCGAACGCTGCGAGGAGCCTCGCGCACCGCTCTCCCGACGCCTCGGCACGGTCGGCGGCGCGGGTCGCTGCCTCGAAGCGGGCCTCGGCCGCGGCCGCCGCAGCCCGGCGGGCCTCAAGCTGCTCGCGGGTAACGGCGCGGCCCTCTGACTCCTCGCGGACCGCACGGTTCACCGCGGCCGAGGCGAAGAGGCCCGCGAGGTGGTCGCGTTCGGCCTCGTGCACGCGGATGGCCTCTTCGAGCCCGCGGGCCTGCGTGGCGGGCAGCAGCGCGGCGCGGGCCGCCGCCTCGTCGGGGAAGGAGGAATCGGCGAGCGCGGAGTGGAGCCGCTCGAGTGCACGGCCCCTCGCCTGCTCGGCCTGCTCATGGCGGACCAGCGAGTGCTCGAGCGCGTCGAGCGTCCTGGCTCTGGCGGCGACGTCGGCCTGCCGCGCCGCAAGCGTCGCGTGGCCTCCTCGCCATTCCTGCACGTCGGCGCGGAGCCGGCGCACCTGAGCCTCGAGGAGCTCGAGCGCCTCCTCCGCGCGGGCGTGCTGGGTCCGCGCGCCGTCGACCGCGTCGCGGGCCGCCGCACGCCGCACGGCAAGGTCGGCGAGACGTGCTTCGGCCGTGGCGCGCGCTGCCTCGGCCTCGGCCGCGGCCTCGACCCTGCCGATGCACTCCCCGAGGACCCGTGCCGCCTTGTCGGGGTCGGTGGCCCCTCCCCTCGCGTCCACGCCCGCGAGCAGTGCGCGGGCTTCGGCGAGTGCCTCGCGGGCCCGCCGTTCATCCTCGGCCGCGAGTTCCGCGGCATCGGCCGCCGACCGCTCGGCGTCGACGAGCTCGAGGGGGTCCTCGGCGCCGCGCGCGGGCGCCGGGTGGTCCGTGGACCCGCACACGGGACACGCACCGCCGTCGTCCAGCTGGGCGGCCAGCTCGGCCGCCGTGTGGTTGAGCCGCCTCTCGCGCAGTGCGAGCCACTCCTCCTTCGCGTCGAGCGCCGCGGAACGCGCACGCCCGTGCTCTGCCTCGGCGGCGCCGAGGCGCCTCGTCGCCTCCGCGTGCTCCTCGACAGCGCGCACGACGGCGCGCGCAGCCTCTTCCTCGAACCTGGCCACGGCGAGGCCAGCCGCGAGAGGCTCGAGCCGGGTACGCTCGGCCTCCAGCTCGTCGAGCTCGGCCGCCAGCCGCGCGAGGGCAGCCTGCGCCCGATCTGCCTCGGCGTCCAGGCGCGATCGTTCCGTCCCGGCGCGGGCGAGGCGGACCTCGAGTCCGACCAGCTCCCCTTCGGCGGGGACCCTCTCGGCAAGCACTGCCGCCTCGGACGCCGCAGCCGCGGCTGCGGCCCGCACCGCGGCGACGGACGGGAGCGCGTTCGCCGCATAGTCGGGCGCGGACGGTGGCCCGGACCCGCCAGTCCGCGGCGTCGAGGCCGGGCTGGACTCCGCGTCCGCAGCGGCCTCGCCCGCCCATCCGGCGGCGTGGGCAGCCTCGAGTGCCGCGGCAGCCTCCTCGAGCGCCCGCCGCGACTCGGCGGCGGTCTCATCGGCGTCGGTGAACAGGGCCGCGAGCTGCGCTGCGGCTCGGTGGCCCGAGAGGGCCGCGAGGCGGGCCCCCTGCCCGGCGGCGTCGGCCTCCCACTCGTCCCGGCGCTGCCTCGCCACGGCGAGTTCCGCCGCGTCCTCGAGCGATCTCTCAGCCTCGCCGACCTGCTGGCGGGCGAGCTCACGGGCAGCCTTCGCCTCCTCGGCCTCGGCCGCGGCTTCCCGTCCCCGCTCCGCCAAGGCATGTCGGGCCCAGGCGAAGCGCCCCAGCGCGCTCCCAGTGTCGAGAGCAGCTCCGGCGCCGGGTGCGAAAGCTGCCGAGGAGAGGCCAGCGGCTCCCCCGGGGACCGGCGTGCCGTCGGACGCCTGGCCGATGCCCGCGGCCTCGGCCTCCGCCTCCAGCTGGGAGAGGATGCCGGCGGCGTCCCGTTCGGCGGATTCGGCCGCCGAACGCGCCTGCTGCGCGAGGAGGGCAGCCTCGGATTCGACGTCCGCGAATTTCCCGGTGCCGAAGAGCTTCTCGAGCAGTTCGACCCGCTCGGAGGCCTTGGACCGCAGGAACGAGGCGAACTCGCCCTGGGGAAGCAGCACGACGCGCGTGAACTGTTCCCTGGCCATCCCCAGCACCTCGCCCAGGAGCGCTCCCGCCTCGTCGTTTCGGGCGGTGAGGGCACGCCATTCTCCGTCGATGCGCTCCCTCAGGTGGGTCGACGCCTTCTGGACCGACCATCCGCTCGACGCGCGCGCACTGGGCTTCGACCACTCCGGGGTCCGGCGGACCTCGAACCGCCGGCCCTGCGCCGTGAACTCGAGCAGGACCGAAGGCTCGGCGTCCGCTGCCGCGTGGTGGCTCTTGATCGCCTTGCTGCCGAGACGGGCCCCGGGAAGGCTGCCGTACAGGGCAAAGCACACAGCATCGAGGACGCTCGTCTTGCCCGCGCCGGTCGGCCCATTGAGCAGGAAGATGCCCTGGGCCGCGAGCGCGTCGAAGTCGATGGCCTCCCGCTGGGCGAACGGCCCGAATGCTGTGACTTCGAGGCGGTGGATCCTCACGGCGACACCTCAGCGAGCCTGACAGCCTCGAGGATCTCGTCGAGCGCGGCGGATTCCTCCTCGCTCGGGCCGCGCTGGCGGACGTGGTCGAGGAAGCCGCAGCAGACGCCGAGATCGGAGGTCGCCGCGGCGAGCTTCGAGCTGTAGCTCGCCTCCTCGCGTCGCGCGCCTCCCTCCGGCTCGAACGCCAGCCCGACCGTGAGCGGAAACCGCTCGCGCAGGCGCTCCATCGCCCGCACGGGCCGCTCGGCGTCGGTCAAGGTCACGTGGCAGTACGCATCCTCCGCATGGCCGTGCTCGACGTCTGAGAGCAGGTCGTCGAGAGCACCGCGCAGCACCGCCAGCCGATGCCTGGTGGGCCAGCCCACCGGTTCCACGCCCTCTATCCCGGCCGGCCCGACGTCGAGCATCCAGCCGCCCTTGGCCTGCCTTGCCTCGGAGAAGGAGTAGGCCAGCGGCGAACCCGAGTACCGGATGGAGGGCGAGAGCTCCTGCCGCCCGTGCAGGTGGCCCAGGGCAACGTAGTCGAAGCCGTCGAACGCGGCGAGCGGCACGACGTCGAGGCCGCCGACGGAGAGGGCCCGCTCGCTGTCCGACCCAGCCCCGCCGCCGGCGAAGGTGTGCGCCATGACGACGGAGTGGACCGTGCCGGCGGCCCGCCGTTCGGCGAGATCCGCGCGGACGAGGGAAAGCGCGGCCTCGGTCACCGACCCGTGCGTGGGCGATGCGACGCCGAGGGACTCGGCGACGAGGCGCGGCTCGAGGTACGGCAGCGCGTAGACCGCGACCCGGGCGCCGCCCGAGAGCGGGAGCAGGACGGGTGAGCCGATCTCCGCTACCCGGGTCCGCAGGTGCACGCCGCCCCGCTCGAGCAGGCTCGAGGCGAAGCCCAGACGCACCGCGGAATCATGGTTGCCGCTGCTGATGACCACCTGAGCGCCGGCCTCCGTGAGCCGCACGAGGGTGCGGTCGAGGAGGTCCACGACGTCGACCGCCGGCAGGGCGCGGTCGTAGACGTCGCCCGCGACGAGCACCGCTTCGACGCGCTCCTGGACGACGGTCGCCACGAGGCCGTCGAGCCACTCTGCCTGCGCCGCGAGCATTCCGACCCCGTGGAACGATCGGCCCAGATGCCAGTCCGAGGTGTGCAGGATCTTCATGGACGGGACGCTATCGGGTGGCTCCGACATTTCTCGACGCGCCCCGCCCTGCACGCGTGGGCCGGGCGCGGAAGCGCGCGCGTGCCCACGGCCGTCAGCGGTTCTTGTCGAAGAAGTCCCGCGCGTCGTCGTCCGGCGAGGACGCGCCCTCGGCCGGCGCGGCCGTGCCCGAACCGGACGCCCGCGCGCCCGCCTCCGCCGTCGCCGACCCGGCAGGGACATCCCCGGCGCTGCGGGCAGCGGCGGGTGCGTCCGCTGCCTCGACGCCCGCCTCAGCCTCAGCGGCCTCCCTGTCGGCGATCGCTGCGCCGGCCACTGCGGGATCCTCAGCGCGCGTGGCCCGGGCGGTGGCGTCGTCGAGTGCCCCCGCCGTGGCGCCGTGGAGGTCCTCGGAGGACCCGAAGCCGCGGAAGATCAGACCGGTGAGGGCGGCGCCGAGGACGGGAGCTGCCCAGAAGATCCAGAGCTGGCCGATCGCGGAGGCGTCGGCGAAGATGACCGTGGCGGTCGACCGGGCCGGGTTGAGCGAGGCGTTCGTGATCGGGGCGAGCGCCTGGATGAGGATCGCGAGGCCGAACCCGATGGCCCAGGGGGCCATGCCCTTGGCTGCGCGCCTGCTCGTCGCGAAGAGGACGATCGCTACGAACACGGCCGAGGCCGTGACCTCCGCGAGCAGGCCCGCTGCGAGCGGGAACGCGTTGGGCGAGTGGTCGTCGACGCCGTTGGACAGCTGCGTGAAGATCGTCGAGACGTTGGTCAGGTTCGGCAGGGTGCGCACGAGGACCCACAGGACGAGGGAGCCCAGGGCTCCGCCGACGAGCTGCGCGGCGATGTAGCCGGGGACGAGCCGCCAGTTCGTGCGCCCCGCGACGGCGAGGCCGACCGTCACAGCGGGGTTGAAGTGGCCGCCGGAGATGTGGCCTACCGCGGCGATGCCGACGGCGACGCTGAGACCGAACGCGAGCGAGGTGGGCAGCGGGGCTGCGGACGGGTTGCCGAACAGGGCAACGCCGAGCGCGCCGAAGATCAGGAGGAACGTGCCGAAGGCCTCGGCGACGAGCTTCGCCACGGCGCCGTACTCGGCCGGAGCCTTGGCAGCGGCCGGGGTGGCCACGCTGGTGGTCATGGAGGAGTCCTCTTTCGTGGGGTTCGGGTTCAGTCTCACAGGGCACGGTCCGGACAGGGCCCGCGCGGGCCCGAAGTGAAGGTTACCGCTCGATGATGACCACAGCGATGGTGGCCCCCGCGAGCATCACGGCTCCCGCCGTCGCCCAGCGCAGCACGGAGGCGGGAGGCGCCATGGTTCCGTGATGGAGCTCACGCGAGCGGGCGTGCGCGCACAGCGCGAGGACGGCGGTGGAGACGGCGGCGGCGGCAACGCACACGCCTAGCCCGACCGCATGCGCGGAACTGCCCTCGCCCGCCCTCCCGAGCGCGAGGAACCACGCGCGCACCACCAGGACGTCGAGGACCATCAGGGCAAGGAGGGTCCGGCGCCAGGCGAGGGCGGTGCGCTCGGGCTGCAGGCCGGGGTCCCGCGCCTCTCCCCCGGCCCGGGGGGCCGCGGGAACGCTCACGGGCGCATCAGGACGAGGACGGCGAACACGAAGGCGGCGATGGCCACCACGATGGTCATGCCGAGCATGACACGCGAGAAGGGCAGCTCGCGGCCGTGCCGCATGGCCTGCTCCGCGAGCGACCACCGTCGGTACGCGTTGACGGCCAGGGCCGCCCCCACTCCGGCGAGGGCCACGGAGAGCACCCCGCGCACGACCGCGGGCGCGATGTTCGGCGTGAGCTGGTCCAGGGCCACCGCACCGGCGAGGAGGGCGAGGGAGGTGCGCAGCCATGCGAGGAACGTGCGCTCGTTCGCGAGCGAGAACCGGTAGTCGGGCGTCGAGCCCGTCTTCCGCCACGCTGGTTCCCGCATGTCGCCTCCTGGATGTCCTCGCACTCCCGGCGCCGGCCGGCTCCCGTGAAGGATACCGTCCGCCGGACGCCGACGGCTGACGGGACGGCCAGCCGGTAGATTGGGCGGCATGAGCGCCACCTCTGCGTCGTCCCGCATCCACGGGTGCCTCGTCGGCGCCGTCGTCGGCGAGGCTTCGGCCCTCGCCGGCCTCGCCGGAGCTCACGGCCGCGGCACCGGCCTCGAGCCCGGGCCCGGCCCCCTCGGCCTGGGGGCCGCCGGGCAGCTGACCCTGTTCACCGCCGACGGCCTCCTCGAGGCGATCGAGTGGGCGAACGACGGCGTGCACGCGGACGAGGCGGCATGCGTCTGGCTCGCGTCGCTGAGATGGGTGTCCGGCCAGGGCATTCCGCTGTCGCCGTCGGCCCCCGCCGCCCGGCCGAGGTGGCTCGACTCGCAGGAGGGCGTCCGCGTGCCCGCCGCCGCCCAGCCCGCCTGGGTCGTCTCGCTCGCGGGGGGCGAGATGGGCAGCACGGCGCGTCCGCTCGGTCTCGAGTTCGACGACGCCGGCGCCGCGGCGCACGCGGCTCCCTTCGGCCTCGTCCCCCATATCCCGGCCGCCGGGGTGCTCAAGATGAGCGCCGAGGGGGCGGCACTCACCCATGGAGCCCCGGTCGCGGTGCAGTCCGCGGTCGCGGTGGCCTCGTTCACCCACTTCCTCGCGCTCGGTGCGGACGCGCTCACGGCCCTCGGGTCCGCCCGTGCCCAGGTGGCCAGCCTCCGCTCTCCCGACGCGAAGGTCCTCGGGGCGCTCGACGCCGCGGTCCGCGAGGGCGTCGCGGGCGACGCCGCGGCCTCGCACGGCGACGCGTCCGTCGCGCTGCGGGCCGCCGCGGCCGCCGTGCTCGCCGCCGAGAGCGCCGTCCAGTCCGGAGACCGGCACGATGCCGCGTTCGCCACGGGTGTCGGCCTCGCTGCCGCGGCCGGGAGCGACGCGGCCGCAATCGCCGGGGCACTGTTGGGCACGCTGTGGGGGCGGAACTCGGTGACGGACGCGTGGTCGTCGAGGACAGCGGGGGTCGCAGCCGCCGATGGCCTCGCGGACCGGTTCGCGCGCCTCACAGGCGCCTAGCACCGCCCCGCGGGCCATCGAGGGCTGCTGCCGCGCCCGGTGGCGTCATCTGGAGCGGCGCCGGTGGCGCTACCTGGACCGGCGCTGCGCGATGTCGCTGCAGGCCTCGCAGACGGAGGCGGGGACCAGCCCGGCGAGCTGCAGACGGCCGAAGATCCAGCACCCGAGGCAGAATCCGGCGAACGCCTCGAGGGACGCGGCGACGATGAGGACGGCGAGCGCGATCCACGCGCCGGCGGGCAGGCCGGCGGCGGCGAAGGCCACCGCAGTGCTCGAGACCACGGCTCCGATGCCCTGGGCGAAGCGCTTGGGCGGTCCGGCGACGAGCTTGGCTGGCCCGAGGCGCGGGGCGATGACGTGCACGGCGAGCCGCCCGGCCGGCGAGTAGCGGGGGCCACCGGCCACCCGGAGCCAGAATCCGAGCGCTATGGCCCACAGTGGCCAGGCCGCGCCCGTCGCGAGCCCGAGCACGAGGGCCAGCGTGCTGAGGCAGACGACGATGCCGGCGGTCGAACGCGCGGCGTACTCGTTGACCGGGTTCGGGAACGCGAACGCGCGGCCGAGGGCTCCTGGCCCGGCCGACGGAGCCTCGATGAAGAGGGCCGGCTCCGGCCCGGCGAACAGCGTGTCGACGGATTCGGCGCGCGAGGGTGCAGGGCCTTGGGTCATGCCCTCCATGCTAGGAACTGCCGGGGCAGGGTCCGAAGCAGTGTTGCGCCGCGTGACGCCCCGAACCGGAATGCCGGGCCTCAGGCGCTCCGGGCCGGCCAGCGGCCCCCGAGCATCTGCAGGAACTCGCCTTCGGAGAGCACCTCGACGTGCTGCCCCCTGGCGCGCAGCTCGAGCGCGCGCCGGGCCTTCGTGGTCACGCGCCCGGCCGTCAGATCCGTCGCCGTGAAGCCGTCGCCCACCACGAGGATCGTCGTCGCCCGCGTGACCGAGCTCGCCGGCTGCGCTCCCAGCTCGGCCGACCGCGACTTGGCCTCGGCGCGCGTCATCCCGAGGGCGCCCGTGAAGACGATCCGGTGCCCGTAGAGCGGGTGGCTCGGGTCGGCACGCTCGTTGGCAGGCGGGTTCGCCCCCTCCTGCGGCCACGGCGCCCAGGCGCGGCCCGCGCCAAGGGGACCACTCGCCGTCGTGCGTGTCCGTCCCGACCGATCCGGGGCGCTGCCCCCGCCGAGCGCCCGGGCCGTCGCGGCTGAGACCTCGTCGACGCCCGGGACGAACGCGGGCTGCCGCGGGAGCGCGAGCCCGAGTGTGGCGTACAGCCCGTCGATGTCGGTGGCGCCGTGCCGCGCGGCGATGTCGACCAGGATCCCGGCGCACGCGGCCGCGTCCTCACTCGCGTCGTGGTGCCGTTCGAGCGGGACGCCTGCCGCCTGCGCGGCGAACGGTAGCGAATGGGAGGGGAGGTCGTAGGTGCGGCGGGAGAGGATCACCGTGCACGCGTAGTCGTAGGCCGGGGCACCCATGCCGCTGACCTCGAGGGCCGAGCGGATGACGCCGAGGTCGAACGCCGCGTTGTGTGCCACGAGGACGTCGTCACCGATGAAGCCGCCCACCTCGGGGAAGAGCTCGGCGAACCGGGGCGCCTGCTCCACGTCCTGCGGGCGTATGCCGTGGATCGCGACGTTGCGCGGGTCGAAGCGGTCGTGCCCGGCGGGCGGCCGCATGAGCCAGTGGGCGCGTTCGACGGCGCGTCCCCCGCGGACCTTGACGAGTCCCACCGAGCAGGGGGAGCCCCGGAAGCCGTTGGCCGTCTCGAAGTCGATCGCGGTGAAGTCCAGGGCCACGCCGAGAAGCCTAGCCGCAGCGGGCGGGGCGTCCCGCCATCGCCACGCGGGCCCGTGCCCTTCGCGCCGGCCCGGTACCCTTGAAGGGTGATTCCCTCCGCGCTGACCTCCCTTGCCGCTGCCCCTGAGGCGTTCCACAGCCTCGCCGTGCAGGCCCTGGCCGTCCAGCCGAAGACGGCCTCGTTCCTGCCCGACTGGCTCAACCCCGACGTCTTCCTCAGGGACTCCCCGCTCGGCCCCTGGGTCGTGCTGCTCGTGTGCGGGATCGTCTTCGCGGAGACCGGCCTCCTCGTCGGATTCTTCCTGCCGGGCGACTCCATGCTCTTCACCGCGGGCCTGCTCGTTGCGACCGGAGCCATCCAGTTCAACCTCTGGGCCATGGCGGGCCTCGTCGTCGTCGCGGCCATCATCGGCAACCAGTGCGGGTACCTCATCGGCTCCAAGGCCGGCCCGGCGATCTTCAACCGCCCGGACTCGAGGCTGTTCAAGCGCGAGAACGTCGAGAAGGCCCATGCGTTCTTCGAGAAGCACGGCGGCAAGGCACTCGTCCTCGCGCGGTTCGTGCCCATCATCCGCACCTTCGTGCCCGTGATCGTCGGCGTCGCCGGGATGAACCGGGCCAAGTTCTTCCTCTACAACGTCATCGGCGCGGTGCTCTGGGGCGGCGGCGTGACGCTCCTGGGCGCGTGGCTCGGCCAGTACGAGTGGGTCGGGAAGAACATCGACGTGATCTTCATCGCCATCGTCCTGGTCTCGGTCCTGCCGATCGTCATCGAGTTCGTGCGCGGCCTCTCGGCCAAGAAGCAGTCCGAGCACTTCGGCACCGACGTGGTCGAGGAGTTCATCGAGGAGCACGAGCCCGTCGAGGAACGCAAGACCAACCCCGACTGGAAGTAGCCCGGAGGGGCCCTGGGTCAGCGGCTCAGGGCCTCCACAATCGCCGGCAGCAGCGCGCGGAAGGCGTGGCCGCGATGGCTGATCGCGTTCTTCTCCTCGCCCGAGAGCTCGGCGACGCTGGCCTGCAGCCCCTGTGGCTGCAGGATCGGGTCGTAGCCGAATCCGCCGTCGCCGCGGGGCTCGCGCAGGAGCGATCCGGGCATCTCTCCCAGCCGGACGGTCTCGTGCCGGGCCCCGTCAGGTCCCGGCACGGCGAGCGCGGCGGCGCAGACGAACGCGGCCTGCCGATGCTCGTCCTTCACGTCCCGGAGCTGGGCCAGGAGGAGCTCCAGGTTCGCCCGGTCATCCCCATGGCGCCCGGCCCAGCGGGCCGAGAAGATGCCGGGAGCACCCCCGAGGACCTCCACGGAGAGGCCGGAGTCGTCGGCGATCGCCGGCAGGCCGGTGGCCTCGGCGACGGCGCGGGCCTTCTTGAGCGCGTTCTCCTCGAATGTCACGCCGTCCTCGACGACGTCCGGCCCGCCCACGGCTCCCGCATCGACGACCTGGCTGTCGACGTCGAGCCCCGGCACCTGGCCGCGCAGCAGTTCCCTCAGCTCGCGCAGCTTGCCCTGGTTGTGCGTCGCCAGCACGAGGCGCGGCCCGCTGCCTGCCTCGCTCACCGGAGCGCCTCGGCGAGGGTCTCCCGCTGGATGTCGGCGAGCTGCGCCGTCCCCAGGAGGGCGAGGTCGAGGAGGCTGTCGAGCTCGTCGCGGTCGAACGGCGCTCCCTCCGCCGTGCCCTGGACCTCGACGAACTTGCCGGACCCGGTCACGACCACGTTCATGTCGGTCTCCGCGCGCACGTCCTCGACGTAGGGCAGGTCCAGCATCGGCACGCCGTCGATGATGCCGACCGACACTGCCGAGACGGTGTCCACGAGCGGCTCCGCTCCGCGCTCGACGAGGCCCTTCTCCTTGGCCCACCGGATCGCCTCGGCGAGCGCCACGAAGGCGCCGGTGATGGCCGCGGTGCGGGTCCCGCCGTCGGCCTGCAGGACGTCGCAGTCGAGGACGATCGTGTTCTCCCCGAGCGCCTGCGTGTCGATGATGGAGCGGAGCGAGCGCCCGATGAGGCGCGAGATCTCGTGGGTGCGTCCGCCGATCCTGCCCTTGACGGACTCGCGGTCGGAGCGGGTGTTGGTGGCGCGCGGGAGCATCGCGTACTCGGCGGTGACCCACCCGCGGCCCTCGCCCTTGAGCCACCGCGGAACGCCCTCGGTGAACGACGCCGTGCACAGGACGCGCGTGTTGCCGAACTCGATCAGCGCCGAGCCCTCCGCCTGCTTGGACCATCCGCGCGTGATCGAGATGGGCCTCAGCTGGTCGGGGGCGCGCCCGTCGGCGCGCACAACAGTAGGGGAATCAGCGGTGCTCGGGGTCATGCGTCCAGCTTATAGACTCAGCGGCATGGCCGACGATATGCGCCCCGTGACCCTGCCCAATGGCACCGCCGTGCCGGCACTCGGACAGGGGACCTGGTATCTGGGCGACTCCGTCTCGAGCCGCGATGAGGAGATCAAGGCGCTCCGCACGGGCATCGACGCCGGCCTGACGCTCATCGACACCGCGGAGATGTACGGCGACGGCCGGGCGGAGGAGCTCGTGGGAGAGGCCATCGCGGGCCGGCGCGATGAGGTCTTCCTCGTGAGCAAGGTCCTGCCGTGGAACGCGACCCGGCGCGGGACGTCGGCTGCGCTCAAGGCGAGCCTTCGGCGCCTCGGCACGGACTACCTCGACCTGTACCTCTACCACTGGCGCGGCAGCGCACCCCTCGCGGAGACCGTCGAGGCACTGAGCGCGCTCCAGGCCGAAGGCAAGATCCGGGCCTGGGGCGTGAGCAACTTCGGCCCTGACGACCTCGCCGAACTCGAGGCGATCCCAGGGGCGACCGGCCCCTCCGGTCTGCAGACCGACCAGATCCTCTACAACCTCACGCGGCGCGGGATCGAGGCTGACCTCCTCCCCCGCCTCCAGAGCTCGGGCATCCCGGCCATGGCGTACTCCCCGATCGAACAGTCGCGGCTCCTCGGGCACACGACCCTCGCCGCGATCGCCAGGCGGCGGGGTGTGGGTGAGGCGGCGGTCGCCCTCGCATGGGTCCTCCGCCTGCCCGGAGTCATCGCGATCCCCAAGGCGTCCAGTGCGGAGCACGTCCTGGCCAACCGCGCCGCCCTCGACCTGACGCTGGATCCCGACGAGCTCGCGGCGCTCGACGCCGCGTTCCCGGCACCCCTCCACCCGGTCCCGCTCGAAGTGCTCTAGGCTCTCCGCGCCGGTGACCTTGGGCCCTGTCGGCCGCGATGGCCGCGGCCCTATCGTGGGCTTCGACGGGGCACACCGTCGGAGGCGCTCGAGCTCTGGAGGGGCTGCGATGGACGTCGATCTCAGCAAGGGCGCGGGCCCCGGCGACGGCATGCACCCGGGAGGGGACGCGGCGCTGCGGATGCGCGCCCTCGAATCGCTCAAGAAGAAGGCAGACTTCCGCACGCACCTGCTGATGTACGTGCTCGTCAACGGACTGCTCGTCCTCATCTGGGCCATGACGGGAGCCTCGTTCTTCTGGCCGGCCTTCCCGATGGGCGGCTGGGCCATCGGCCTCATCGCCCACGCGTGGGACGTCTACTGGACGCGGACGCCCACCGAGGCGCAGGTTGCGCGGGAGATGAACAGGCTCCGCGGCGCCCGATGAATGGGCCGGTGGGTTCAGACGATGTAGTGCACGCCCGCGACGGCGACCGCGATCGGCCCGTCGTAGGCCTCCTGCGCCTCGGCGACTGACCGGTTCGCGTCGTTCCACACCGGAAGGTGGGTCAGGAGCAGGCGCTTCGCGGCGGCGTCGTGCGCCGCCTGGCCGGCACGCAGCCCGGTGAGGTGCACGCCGTCGATCGCGTCGTCGCGGCCCTCGTGGTACGCGGCCTCGCAAAGGAACAGGTCGGCGCCCTGTGCCGCCTCCACGAGCTCCGGGCACGAGTCCGTGTCCCCCGAGTAGGCCAGGATGCTGCGCCGGACGGTCCCGTCCGCGCCGGGCTCTGAGGCCTCGACGCGGATCGCATACGGCTCGGCGATCGGGTGCCGCACGGGGAAGGCCTCGAAGGTGAACGGCCCGAGCTCGATCTTCTCGCCCGCGCTCCAGCGGTGGAACTCGAAGTCCTCGTCGAGATCCGCCGGCGGCTCCATGTCGAGCGCCGTGACGATGCGCTTGGGCGTCTCCGCCGGGCCCCACACGCGCACACGGCCGGCCGTCCAGCCGTTCGGATCCCAGTGCACAGCCACGTGCAGGCCCGTGAGGTCCATGCAGTGGTCCGGGTGGAGATGGCTCAGGAGCACGCCGTCGATGTCGGAGAGGTGGATGTAGCGCTGAAGCACGCCGAGCGCCCCCGAGCCGAGATCGAGGAGGATGCGCCAGTCCCGCTCGCCGTCGTTGGCGGTCAGCAGGTAGCAGGATGCCGGGGAACTCGGACCCGGGAAGGAGCCCGAGCAGCCGACGATGGTGAGCTTCACGGTGCCATCCTGCCCTCATCGATGGCCGCGAAGTGGGAGATCCGGGCCGACCCGCCGCGGGACCGGGCCTCTGCGAGCATCTCCGGGGTGATCTGCGCCAGGCTCGCTGTCGGGTACCTCGCCGAGACGTGGTCCGCGTGCTGCACCCCCTGCACCTCGGGGCCCAGGAAGCGCCGCGCCAGGACCTCGAACTGCGCCGGGTCGCCCGTCGCGACGAAGCGGTGCACGGGAGGCGTCGACGCCGTCCGCTCGAGCCCGTGGGTCACGAGCGCCCGGTAGACGTCCTTGGCGGTCTCCTCCGCGCTCGAGACGAGGGTCACCCCGTCCCCCATCACATACGAGATCACGCCCGTCAGGAGCGGGTAGTGCGTGCACCCGAGCACGAGCGTGTCCACCTCGGCAGCCTTGAGCGGGGCGAGGTACTCCTCCGCAACGGCCAGGAGCTCAGGGCCCGTGGTGACACCGGCCTCGACGAACGGGACGAACTCAGGGCAGGCCGCCGAGGTGATCCGCAGCTCCGGCGCGGCCGCGAAGGTGTCCTCGTAGGCCCGCGAGCCGACGGTCGCGCTCGTGCCGATGACGCCGACCCGTCCGTTCCGGGTCGCGACGACAGCCCTGCGCACGGCGGGCTGGATGACCTCGATCACGGGGATGCCGTAGCGGGCCGTGTACCGCTCGCGGGCATCGCGCAGGACTGCGGCGGACGCCGAGTTGCAGGCGATGGTGAGGGCCTTGACCCCGGAGTCGACGAGCTCGTCCATGACCCCGAGCGCGAACGCGCGGACCTCCGCGATCGGGAGCGGTCCGTAGGGGCCGTGGGCGGTGTCGCCGACGTACACGACCGACTCGTTCGGCAGCTGGTCGATCACCGCGCGGGCCACCGTGAGGCCGCCGACCCCGGAGTCGAAGATGCCGATGGGCCGCTCGGAGGGTGCCAGCTCAGCCATTCGCGCCCCCGTTCAGCCGCACCCGGTGCGCATCGAGCATGGCCTCCACGAGCGTGGTCTGCAGCCACGTGATGAAGTTGTAGACGAGCGCGAGGTACTTCTCGACGTCGTCCGCCTCCGCCCAGTCCGTGATCCCGTGGATCCGCTCGGCGTCCTCCTCGGTGCGGATCCCCAGCCGCTCGGCGAGGACGAGCCGGACATCGTTGAGCGCCGTGGACCAGTGCCGTGACGCGGCGTCGTCGAGCAGCACGTGTCCCGACTCGAGGCCCATGGCCGCCGCCCGCAGCGCTCCCACCTTGCTCTCCCTCAGCGAGCGTTCGGTGAGGCGGCGGAACTCGAGGGAGGACTCGGCGTCGTCCTTGACCGCGTTCGGGAGGAGGCGCAGAAGCGCCGGATCCTCCGGCTCGGCGGCGTTGGGGGTCAGTCCCACGAGGGCCTCGAGCGGATCGGCGTCCGCCGGGCCGACCTCGAGCATGCCGATGACGTCGTTGAACAGGCCCCGCAGGAGCTCGCGCTCCGCGTCCTCGAACCGGGCAGCGATCCCGCGGCGCCCATAGGTGAACGGTTCAGCCATCCTGCCCGGACCTTTCGACGGTGGCCCACAGGCCGAAGGTGTGCATCGCCACGGCGTGCTGCTCGACCGATTCCTTCGAGCCCTGCGCCACGATCGAGCGGCCCTCGGTGTGCACCTGCATCATGAGGGCCTCCGCCTTGGACTCCGAGAACCCGAAGTAGGTCTGGAAGACGTAGCTGACATAGCTCATGAGGTTGACCGGGTCATTCCACACGACGAGGTTCCACGGCGTCAGCCGGGAGGCGTCCTCCCTCTCCTGGGTCTGCCCGGCGACCTCCTGGGAGGGCTCGGTGGCCACGCTGATGCTCATGGGCTCCATTCTAGGCAGGCCCGATAGAGTGGCTCCGTGACCGAAACGAGCCCTTGGGACCAGCCCCGCACCTCGCTGTTCACGGACCACTACGAGCTCACCATGCTCCAGGCCTCGCTCCATTCCGGGGCCGCACACCGGCAGTGCGTGTTCGAGGCCTTCGCCCGGAGGCTTCCCGACGGACGCCGCTACGGCGTGGTCGGGGGCACAGGGAGGCTCCTCGAGGGCATCACGAAGTTCCGCTTCACGGACGAGGAACTGTCCTTCCTCGAGCGCACGCACGTGGTCAACGCCGAGACGCTCGACTTCCTCGCCGGATACCGGTTCTCCGGCAACGTGTTCGGCTACGCCGAGGGCGAGGCGTACTTCCCCAACTCCCCCATCCTCATCGTCGAGTCCACCTTCGCCGAGGCGTGCATCCTCGAGACGTACATCCTGTCCGTCCTCAACCACGACTCCGCGATCGCCTCCGCCGCCTCGCGCATGACGACAGCGGCGAACGGCCGGCCCTGCATCGAGATGGGCTCGCGGCGCACGCACGACGAGTCGGCGGTCGCTGCGGCGCGCGCCGCCGTCATCGCGGGCTTCTCCAGCACGTCCAACCTCGCGGCGGGCCTCCGCTACGGCATCCCCACGGTGGGCACCGCGGCGCACTCCTTCACCCTCCTGCATGACACGGAGCGCGAGGCATTCGAGGCGCAGGTCGCCTCCATGGGGCCGGGAACCTCGCTGCTCGTGGACACGTACGACGTCGAGCGGGCCGTGCGCACCGCTGTGGAGATCGCGGGCGACAGGCTCGGCGCCGTGCGGCTCGACTCCGGGGACCTCATCGACCAGGCCCATTGGGTGCGGCAGCTCCTGGACGAACTCGGCAACGAGAACACGCGCATCATGGTCACCTCGGACCTCGACGAGTACGCCATCGCCGCGCTCCAGTCGGCGCCGGTCGACGCCTACGGCGTCGGGACCGCGCTCGTGACCGGCTCCGGGGCGCCGACAGCGTCCATGGTCTACAAGCTTGTGGCCCACACGGACGACTCGGGCGAGTTCGTCTCGGTCGCGAAGGCCGCCAAGAACAAGGCGAGCGTGGGCGGGCGGAAGTACGCGCTGCGCCGGCTCGACGAGCGCGGCGTCGCGTCGCACGAGGTCGTCGGGATCGGGCGGCGTCCGGTCGACGACGGCAACGACCGCTCGCTCCTGCAGCACTTCATCGTCGACGGCGAGCTCAAGCCCGGCTGGATCGGGGCGGAGGGAGTCACGAAGGCGCGGGAGCGGCACGCGGCCTCGCTCGCCGAGCTGCCGGCCTCGGTGCACCGGATGCACCGCGGTGAGCCCGCGATCCCGACGGTCTACGAAGAGTACTGAGCCCGGGCGGGGCACAGGCGGGGAGGACCGAGCGGCGGGGTCTGGGCTGCGGGGTGAGGCGGCGGGGCCTGAGCTGCGGGGTACCTCCCCAGTGCCGTCCCTTCCCGTTCCATCTGAAGGTCACCTCCTGAGGGTCACATCCTGAAGGTCACCTCCTGAAGGTCGCCTCCTGATCCGAGGTCCTGCACGTCACGCCGCCGCAGCTGCCAGATACCCGCGGATCTCGCGTATGACGGCGCGGAAGCCGTCCCTCAGGTCCTCCAGCCGAACGAGGAGGACTGTCCAGCCCGCATCGCGGAATGCCCGGTCCCGTCGGGTATCCCGAAGCCTCTGGGCCTCATCGTCATGGTGCGCACCCTCGTACTGGATCACCAGCTTGATGCGGGGGTACCCCATGTCACCGGACGGCGAGTATGGGTCCAGCGGGACCAGTGAGATCTGGAGCTCTGGCTCCGGGAGACCGGCCGCGGCAATCGCCTGGCGGAGGAGCGACTCGGGTACCGAATCGGCTCCGACGCGCATGTGCTCGAGCGCGGCTCTCGCCAATCCGACGCCTTTCATCCACACGTGGGCGTCCAGGAGCTCCCTCAGTTCGGATGTGGTGGCCAGTGGCTTCTCACGGCCTTTCTCCAGCCCGGGCCTCGGACGCCTGATGAGCTGGTCGCCAAGGGCGACCCGGAACTCCTCTCCGAGCTCCACGGCGAGGTCCAGCCAGGTACGTGCGGGCGTAGTCATGAGGAGCCCGTCGACGTGATGGAGTTCGCCGGGCCGGATCCGCACCCGATGGCCAGCAACCCCCTTCCTGCGAGCGCGCGGGAGGTGACTGGGCTTGCTCAAGTGGATCTGCGCATGGTCGTCCACCCAGGGCGGGAGGAACATGCCCTGGAGAGCGGCCGCTGTCCGGTGCGAGACCCAGGCGTCCGCGGTCGCAGCCAGATGCACTTCGGCGCGCTCCCGAAGGCTTACCTCCCGCCCAGCCGGCCCGTAGATGCCCCTGCTCCAGCGTTCGAGGTCGTGTGCTCGCAGCCTGCTCACGGAAACCCCGGCCTGTCTGGCGGCACCGAACGTGAAGGCGCGATCGTGGAGGTCCGCCGGGAGGTCATCTCGTGCAGTCATGGACCAATAATGTTCGACGCCGCGTCGGGTTCGCCGCGCTTGTCCACAGAAACTCGCACTTGGTGACCCCCAGAATGTGACCTTCAGAGTCCCTCAGGAGGTGACTCCAGGAGGTGACCTCCAGACGGGCATCAGGCGAGCGTGACGTTCCCCGCTTCGAGGTCGCGGTATGTCGGGCCGAGGTCGCCGGCGATCCCCGCGCACAGCTCGCGGAGGACTCGGGTCTCATAGCCGGCCGCCGCGGCGTCGAGCGCTGTTGCCTTGACGCAGTAGTCGGTCGCGATGCCCGCGACGTCGACGGCGCCGATCCCGTGTTCCCGAAGCCATTCGTCGAGCGTGGGCGAGTCGTCCGAGTCGCCTTGGGCGTCCCCGAACTGCGCAAGATGGCCTTCGAACCCGGAGTAGGCGGCCGCATACTGGCCCTTGCGGAACATCGCGTCGACGCCCGCGAGCTCCAGGCCCGGGTGGAAGGCGGCCCCGTCCGTCCCGGCGACGCAGTGCTCGGGCCACGAATCGACGAAGTCCGGCTGGTCGGAGAAGTGGCTCCCGGGGTCGACGTGCCAGTCCTGGGTGGTGACGACGGCGTCGTAGTCGTCCGCGTGGTCCGCGAGGAATGAGGTGATCCGCGACGCGGTGGCGGCTCCGCCGTCGACCGCGAGGGAACCTCCCTCACAGAAGTCGTTCTGGACGTCGACGATCACGAGTGCGCGCGCTGGGGCCATGACTCCATTGTGGCCCACCGTCAGGACCTGACCTTCAGGAGGTGACCCCCAGGAGGTGACCCCTAGGAGGTGACCCCCAGGAGGTGACCCCCAGACGGGAGGCGGGGTCAGGTGCGGCCGACGAACCAGTCCCGCAGCTTCGCGAGCCGAGCGTGGAGCTGGTCCTCGCTGGCCTGCGCAACGGCCGGGCCGCCGCACAGCTCGCGCAGCTTGTTGTGCACGACCCCGTGCGGGGTCCCCGTGCGCGCGCTCCACGCGGAGACGTTCTTCGCGAGCTCGTTGCGCAGGTCCATGAGCCGCCGGTGGTCCGGGACCCCCGCGGGGGACGACGTCGCGGGCGCCGGCCGGCCCTTCCGGCGCGAGACCTGGTCCTGCTGCCGCTGCCGCAGCAGGGTCGCCACCTGGTCGGCGTCGAGCAGGCCGGGGATGCCGAGGAAGTCGAGCTCCTCGTCGGAGCCGACGTCGCCGCCCATGCCGAACTCGCCGCCGTCGAACAGGACGCGGTCGAACGCCGCCTGCGACTCGAGGGCCTCGTACTTGCCCTTGACGAGCGTGTCGGAGGCCTTCTCCTCGCGGTTGGCCTCGTCCATGAGCGATTCCTCGAGGTCCATGAGCCCGTCCTCATCCTTCGAGGGGCGGTCGAGCGCATGGTCGCGCTCCGCCTCCATCGAGTTCGCGAGTGCAGTCAGCTGCGGCACCGAGGGCAGGAAGACCGACGCCGTCTCCCCGCGCCGTCGTGCGCGCACGAAGCGCCCCACGGCCTGGGCGAAGAACAGCGGCGTCGAGGTGGAGGTCGCGTAGACGCCGACGGCGAGGCGCGGCACGTCGACGCCCTCGGACACCATGCGGACGGCGACCATCCACCGCTTGTCCCCCGCGGAGAACTCCTCGATCTTGTTCGAGGCCTTCGCGTCGTCCGAGAGGATCACCGTGGGCGACTCCCCCGAGACCTTCTTGAGCAGCCCGGCGTAGGCGCGCGCGTCGTCGTGGTCGGTGGCGATGACGAGGCCGCCGGCGTCCGGGACGGAGCGGCGCACCTCGGTCAGGCGGCGGTCGGCGCCGGCGAGGACGGCGGGGATCCACTCCCCCTGCGGGTTGAGGGCGGTGCGCCATGCCTGGGCGGTGATGTCCTTCGTCACGGCGGCCTCGCCGAGCGAGGCGGCCATCTCCTCCCCGGCGCTCGTGCGCCAGCGCATCTGGCCCGAGTAGGCCATGAAGATCACGGGCCGGACCACATGGTCGCGCAGCGCCTGCCCGTAGCCGTAGGTGTAGTCCGCCTTGGAGCGGCGGATGCCGTCCGCATCCTCGGCGTACTCGACGAACGGGATGGGAGACGTGTCCGAGCGGAACGGGGTGCCTGTGAGGGCCAGGCGCCGGACCGCCGGGTCGAACGCCTCGCGCAGCCCGTCGCCCCATGAGAGCGACTCGCCGCCGTGGTGGATCTCGTCGAGGATCACGAGCGTGCGCGCGGCCTCGGTCTTGGCGCGGTGCAGCAGGGGCTTGCTCGCGACCTGGGCGTACGTCACGGCGACGCCCATGAAGCCGCGTCCGTGCGCGCCGTCGGCGTTCTTGAAGTTGGGGTCGATCGCGATGCCCACCCGCGCGGCGGCGTCCGCCCACTGGCGCTTGAGGTGGTCCGTCGGCGCGACGATCGTGACGCGGTTGACGGCGCCCTGCTCGATGAGCGTCGAGGCGACCCGCAGCGCGAACGTGGTCTTGCCCGCGCCGGGAGTTGCGACGGCGAGGTAGTCCCGCGGCGCGAGGGCGAGGTACTTGTCGAGCGCCTCCTGCTGCCAGGCACGGAGCTTGGGAGCGGTGCCCCACGCGGCCCGCTCCGGATAGGCGGGGGGCAGGGCCATGGGCGACGCGCCGGAGTGCGACGACGGGTCGCCGCCGAAGAGGGTGTCCGTCATGCGCGGCGCGCCTCCTGGTCGGCGGACGACGGCGCGTGGGCGCGCAGGCCTGCGAGCGCGCCGAAGAGCGCGGGAACCGAGAGGACCGCGGCGATGAGGGCGAAGCCCGCCGCCCCCGGGGCGCTGCCCGAATCGAGCATATGGGCGTACAGCGTTCCGGCTCCGGCGGTTCCAATCACTCCACCGAGCATATCGGCCAACTGGAGGCTGGCCGAATTCCGGCCGCGTTCGGCCGCGTCGCTGAGCTCGAGGGTCAGGACGGAGGTCGTCGACATCGACAGGCCCATCCCCGCCCCGGCGACGAACCAGCACAGGGCGATCGCCCAGGGGGTCGCCTGGGTGCCCACGGACAGCGCGACGGCGGCCAGGCACGCGGCGACGGCCGCCGGCCCGAGGACCAGGTAGAGGCGCCGCGGCAGCCAGGAGCGGGCCTGTGCGAAGGATCCCGCGGTCCAGCCGAGGGCGCCGCCCGTGAGCGCGAGGCCGGCGATCGAGGGTTCGAGGCCGTACCGGTTCACGAGGATCAGCGGGATGAACGCCTCCGAGCCGAAGAAGGCGAACGTGATGAGGCCGCGCACCGCCATGACGGCCGGCAGGCCCCTGCGGGCGACCCACGTGCCGGCGAGGATGAGGCGGGGAACGGACAGCACCGCGAGGGCGGCCCCGGCGACACCGACGGCGGCGAGGAGGGCCGGCGCGTCGGACCTCAGGTTCGATCCGGGGTCGGCTGCGGACACGAGCGCCCACTGCGTCGCACCGACGCCGCAGGCGAGCGCCGCGCCCCGGAGGGCGCGCCGTCGCCCGTCATGGCCGCCTCCCTCGGGGGCGGCCGGCGGCCCGAGGGAGCGCACGCGCGGCCACACGAGCGCCACGGCGACAAGGACGATCGGGGCGACGCCGAGGAAGGGCCAGCGCCAGCTGACATGCTGCGCGAGGAGCCCCGACACGTACGGGCCGACGAGCGACGGCACAACCCACGCCGCCGAGAACCACCCGAACATCACCGGCTGGAGGGCGGACGGGAGCGCGTGCCCGATGACGACATAGACGGCGACGATCATCGACCCGGCGCCGAGCCCGGAGACCATGCGGCCGAGCGTGAACAGGCCGAAGTCGGTCGCGGCGCCGCCGAGCACGAGGCCCGAGAACATGAGCGCGAGGCCGGTCAGGAGCGCCGGCCGCGCGCCCCTGGCGTCGCACCATGGCCCCGCTGCGGCGGTCGCGGCCATCGAGGCGGTGAGGAAGAGCGAGAAGGCGAGCCCGTAGGAGCCCTGCCCGCCGAGCTCGGCTGCCACGACCGGCATCGCGGTCGTGACGGCCATCGCCTCGAACGCACCGCACGTGACGATCGCGAGGAGCCCGACGACGAGCGCCCGGTACGGCGGGGAAAGGAGCCCGCCGGCACCGTCGTCGACGTCGTCACCGGCCGGGGATCCCCGTCCCCGGGTCACGCCTTGTCGTCGTCTCCGCCGGAACGCAGGCCCTCGTAGATCTCCTTGCAGGTGGGGCACACGGGGAACTTCTTGGGATCGCGGCCGGGGGTCCACACCTTGCCGCACAGTGCGATCACGGGTTCGCCGGTGAGCGCGGACTCCATGATCTTCTCCTTGCGCACGTAGTGCGAGAAGCGTTCGCGGTCGCCCGGCTCGAGCTCCTCGCGCAGTTCCTCCCGCTCGATCGTGGCGGTGGATCCGCCGCGGGCCGGGTCACGCGGGTCGGCGCCGTACGGGTCGCCGGGCTGTGAGCTGAAGGGGTCCGGAGGCATCGTGGTCATGGATTCATGGTAGTCGCGCCCGGGGTGGGGCGGCCGGTCAGAGGCCCTGCCAGTCCGGCTTGCCGTCGTAGACCTGACGGTAGTAGTCGGCCAGGAGCAGCGCCGACGCGGCAGCCTCGTCGACGATCACGGTGGTGTGCGGGTGGAACTGGAGCACGGAGCCGACGCACATCGCCGTGACCGGCCCTTCCACGAGGCCGTGGACGGCCTGTGCCTTCGCGGCACCCGCGGCGAGGAGGACCACGTGCCGGGCATCCATGATGGTCCCCACGCCCTGGGTCACGACGTGGTGGGGCACCTCGGACAGCGAGGAGAAGAAGCGTGCGTTGTCGCGCCGGGTCTGCTCCGTGAGGGTCTTGATGCGGGTGCGCGAGGCCAGCGAGGAGCCGGGCTCGTTGAAGCCGATGTGGCCGTCGGCGCCGAGCCCGAGGATCTGCAGGTCGATCCCGCCCGCGTCGCGGATCGCGTCCTCGTACGCGGCGCACGAGGCCACGAGGTCGCCCGCGAGTCCGTCGGGGCTGTGGACGCGGGCCGGGTCGATCGTGACGCGCTCGGAGAACTCGCGCCGGATCACGCTCCGGTAGGACGCGGGATGGTCGCGGGGAAGGCCCACGTACTCGTCGAGGGCGAACGCGGTGGCCCGCGAGAGGTCGAGCCCCTCCTCGGTGCTCCTGCGGGCCAGCTCGTCGTAGAGCGGGAGCGGCGAGGACCCGGTCGCGAGGCCGAGGACCGCGTCCGGCGTGCGGGCGAGCAGCTCAGTGACCGCCGAGGCGGCGAGCCGCCCCGCCTCGCGGGCGTCCTTGACGATGACCACTTCCATGCGGGCGCTCCCTCGGGGGCCTCTCGGCGCGAGTCGCGCGCGCCCCCGCCGAGGATATCCAGCCCGGGCGCGACCCGCTAGGGCCGCGACCCGCTAGGCCGCCGGCCGGACCGTCACCGGGCGCGCGTGAGGGAGGCGAACGTCTCGGGGCCGCGCGCATCCAGCCAGCGGCCCCCGAGCACGACCCCGCCCGCGGCCAGGGCCGGGCCGAGGACCGCGCCGGCAGCGAGCCCGAGCCATCCCCAGTGGGCCTGACCCGTCCCGGCCCACAGGAGCGCGAGGGCGATCTCGGGTGAGATCAGGGCACCGAGCACCAGGAGCCCGCCCGTCTGGACCAGCATCGTCTGGGCGACGTTCCCCGAGGGCTTCTTGAAGGGGCTCTCGCCCGGGAGGGGCACCGCCACCGTGTATCTCGCCGACACCACCGAGGAGAGCCCGACGCCGCTCAGGAGGGACCCGAGCGCGAGCCCCAGAAGGGCGGGGAACGCCGCCCACTGGCCCGCCACCACGCACGGCACGGCCGTGGCCACGAGGGTCACGGGCAGCCCGAAGGCCAGGAGCGCGAGCGCCCGACCGAGGCGGTCGTCGCGGCCCCGGACCCCCGCGGCGAGATGCAGCGCGAACGCGGTCGAGTCGTAGGAGACGTCCGCGCTGATGCTCCACGCGAGCACGAAGCCGACGATCGGCCCGCTCACGGCGAAGGGCCCGGCCAACGGATCGCCCCCGCCGCCCGCGGAGGCCATGTAGAGCACCACCGGCAGCAGCGGCACCACCACGAGGCCTGAGCCGTAGCGCGGGTCCCGCAGCCAGTAGACAAGGCACCGGGCGGCCACTGCCCCGGCCGGCGTGGCGGGCAGGAGGCCGAAGAGCCCTGCTCCCCGGTGGCGCTTCCCCGCACGCCGGCGGCCCGCACCGGCGGGGTGGAGGAGGGCACGGGCCAACGCCGCCGACCAGCCCCACGCAGCGAGTGCGAGCGCAGCCGCGGCGACGCCGATCTTGGCGAGGGCCTCGAGGCCGTTGCCCTGGGCCGCGGCGGCCGGTGCCGAGAACGCCGCGCCGAGCGGCGTCCAGCCCAGCACCTCGCCGGCGGCGACGAGACCGGACGCGCCGACGGCGTCGAGGGACTGCGCGGCGAGCGCGATGATCGGGCCGAGGAGGACGAGCGGGATGAGCAGGAGCACGCTGCTCACGTCGCGGAACCGCCGCGAGGCCGCGAGCTCGGAGGCGAGCGCCGCGGCGAGCCGGCTCACGGCGACGCACAGGCCGAGCGCCAGGACGGCGCAGACCAGCGCAGTCACGAACGGCGCCCACCCGCGGGCCCAGGTCAGCGCCGTCGCCGCGAGCAGCAGCACCGTGCACAGTCCGGGCACGCCGATCAGCCCGGCCAGGCCCTGCCCGAGGAGGAGCTGGCGCCGGGGAATCGGGAACAGCGCGAAGCGCGCCGGATCGAGCGTGAGGTCCACGCCCGCGACGAGGATGGGCGCGAGGGCCCAGCCGAGCACGAGCGCCGACCCTCCGAGGACTACGAGGGTCTCGGCCACGGGCACCTCCGCGAGCCTCAGGACGCCCAGCCCCGCGATCCCCAGGGCCACGCCGCCGAGTCCGTAGAGGGCTCCCAGGATCAGGCCGATGAGCTGCAGGGGACTGCGTCGGAGTCCGTTGCGCAGGAGCGCAAGCTTGAGCCTGATCAGGTGTGCAACCACGTCAGGCCCTCTGACTTCCCCGGGCCGCCGACGAGCTGGACGAAGCGCTCCTCGAGAGATTCCCCCGCGCGGACCTCGTCGACGGTCCCCGCGGCCAGGATCCGGCCGGCGGCGACGACGGCGACGTGGTCGCACATGCGCTGGACGAGGTCCATGACGTGGCTCGAGACGATGACGGTCCCCCCGCCCGCCGTGAAGTCGGTGAGGATCGAGCGGATGTTCGCGGCCGAGATCGGGTCCACGGACTCGAACGGCTCATCCAAGACCAGCAGCCGCGGGGCATGCACGAGAGCTGCTGCGAGGGCCACCTTCTTCGTCATGCCGGCCGAGTAGTCCACGACGAGGGTGGATGCGGCGTCGGCGAGCCCGAACGCGGCAAGCAGGTCGCGGGCCCGCGCGGAGGCGGTCGGGCGGTCGAGTCCGTGGAGGAGCCCGGAGTAGAGGATGAGCTGCTCGCCGGAGAGCCTGTCGAAGAGGCGCACCCCGTCCGGGAGGACGCCCATGAGGTGCTTCGCGGTGATCGGGTCCTTCCAGACGTCGGTCCCCAGCACGTAGGCCGTCCCTGCATCGGGCCGCAGGAGCCCGGTCGCCATCGAGAGCGTCGTGGTCTTGCCCGCGCCGTTGGGTCCCACCAGCCCGTAGAACGAGCCGACCGGGACGTCGAGGCTCACCCCGTCCACGGCGAGCTTCCCGTCGAACGCCTTGACGAGGCCGCGCAGCGCCAGCGCGGGAGGGGCCCCGGCAGGGGGCGCGGGCGCCGCGGAGGGAGGGCCCCCGGCGACGGGCACTCCCTCCGCCTCTGAGTGGGACACGGCGGTCAGAACAGGGCGCGGGCGAGCTGCTGGCGCGCAGCACCGACCCTCGGGTCCGCGGTGCCGACGACCTCGAAGAGCTCGAGCAGCCGGACGCGGGCGGCCTCCCTGCCATCGCCCGCGCTGCGGGCGATGAAGCCCACGAGCCGGGAGAACGCGTCCTCGACGTGGCCTCCCGTGAGGTCGAGGTCGGCGACGGCGAGCTGGGCCTGGAGGTCGTCGGGCGATTCGGCGGCCACGGCACGCGCACGCTCCGCGGCAGGCTGGTCGACCTCGGCGACGCGGGCCATGAGCTGGACCTGGGCGAGGCCGGCCTTGGCCTCGCGGTCGGCGGGCTGCTCGGCCAGGGCCTTGCGGTAGGCGGCCTCGGCGGCGGCGAAGTCGCCGCGGTCGATCGCGTCGAACGCCTCCTGGTGCAGCGGCGGGAGCTGCGGCTCGGGGGACGCCTCGGCGGGGGCGCCGTCGGCCGTGCCGGTCACGCCGTTCGCCTCGGCGACGCGCAGCAGCTCGTCGAAGAGGGCGCGCGCCTGGGTTTCGGCGGCGGCACCCTGGAACAGGGGGATCGGCTGGCCCTTGAGGATCGCGACGGCGGTCGGCACCGCCTGGGCCTGGAAGGCCTGAGCTAGCTGGGGGAACGCCTCGACGTCCGCCGTCGCGTAGACCAGGCGGCCGCCGTAGCTGTCCACGATCGCACCCAGGTCGTCACGCGCCGTGAGCGACTCGGGCGAGTAAGCGGCCCAGAGGAGCACGACGACGGGCACGGTCGCGGAGCGTTGGACGAGGTCTCCGAAGGTGCGCTCATCGACCTCGATCGCGCCGGACGGCCCCGGTGCTCCGGCGTCCGCTCCCGCCGGGGCGGCGGGGTGCGACGAGGAGGCGGGAGGGGTCGCCGTCGCGCGTGCCTTGAGGGCCGAGAGGTCGACGGCGCCGCGGAGGTTCAGCTGCGGCTGGGGAGGGCGGGAACCGGGAACACTCATGGCTCCACCATAGTGTGAGGGGCGGGCCCGCACACAGCGGTCCCGCCCCCCCCACAATGACGTGCTCGCCTACTTCAGCGCGGCACCCGTCAGGTTGCGGGTCGCCCCGATGAGCGTGACCTCCTTGGCCCCGCCGTCGGCGGGCACGACGATCACGAGGGACTCGCGGAACGTCAGCGATATCCCGGCGGTGGTCTCCTTGCCCCCGGCGAGCGCGGCGGCGTCGTCGGCGAGGGTGAGCTTGTCCCCCGACGCCTTCGGGGTGCCCTCGAACACGAAGTCCAGGGGCGCGAGGATGACGGCGCCGCCGTCGGCCGTGCGGAAGGCCGCGGCCTCGTTGCCCACGAGGGTGTGCTTGGCGGTGAAGTTGCCGTTCGGGCCGTTCTTCACGATGTCGCCCTGGTAGCCGATCGTGTCCTTGATGTAGGCGTTCTCGGGCACGCGGTCCGCCCAGACGCTGTCGGGGTAGGTGAGGCGGTCCGCGACGCCCGCGATGGCATCGGCCGGCGTGTAGGCGAGCCCGGCCTTGCTGTCCAGCGGCACCTGCTCGGCGCCGGAGCGCGGTGTGGCGGGGAAGGTGGCCCCGGGCAGGAGCGGTGCGGCCTCGACGAGCTTGTAGTTGCTCCGGGCAGACTCCTGGCGCAGGGTGAGCAGCTGGGGCGTGGTGTTCCCGTCGCCCTGCGTGACCGCCATGACGGTGCGCGGCCAGTCGCGCTGGGTGGTGATGACGCTCGTGCGCAGGTTGGCCGCCCGGACCGGCGAGAGGGCGGGCGCGCTCGCGACGGCGGCCCTCACCTTGTAGTTCTGGGTACGGGCCAGGAGAGCGCTGCCCCCCACGCGCAGGCTGAGCTTGCCGGCGTCCTTCGCGTCATCCCCGGCCTGGACCGCGTTGGCGGTCTGCTCGAGGATGCGGGTGAGCTGGTCGTCGAGGAGCACGCGGCCTGCCGAGGGCGCCTGCGCGGCGCTCGGCGAGGGCGCGGTGGTTGCCTGGGCGGCGGGGGCGGCGGTGAGTCCGAGGACGACGACGGCGAGCCCGGCTCCCAGCCGGACGGTCCCCGAGCGGCGCGTGGCGCCGTCGGCCATCCGCGGAGCCTTCCCCGGCGTGCGCGGGATGGCTGCCGTGGCGGTGGACCCTGTCGTGCGGCGTCGTGGCCAGGGCCCCGTCGCCGAGCCTGCCGGGCCGCCGTGCGAGCCCGCCTGTCGGGTGTGCAGGAAGGCGAGGACGCCGGCCGCGACGACCAGCAGGGCGCCGATCACGATGAGCGGGACGGCCCACGGGGTGGTCGCATGGCTCGGCCACGTGATGGAGATGTCGCGCGGCGCGGGGGCGCTGCCGTCGGTGGCGAGCATGAGCTGCCACTCGCCGTTGTCCGGGACGTCCCAGTGGTACTCGTACTCGCCGCTGGCGTTCTGCGTCGAGGCGAACACGTCGGCACCGGCCGGGTTCGGCGACGAGGCCTCGCCGTCGGCGTGCTGGACGGTGAGGACCTTGCCGTCGTCGGAGGCGCCCGCGATCGTGTTGTGGGCGGCCGGGCCCACCCAGCCGGCAACGTCGTCGGGTCGGCCCGTTGCGAGGACGAAGCTGCCCTCGGAGCGGATCGTCAAGGTTGCCTCTCCCCCGCGGAGGTCGCCCAGCCGGTTGTCGATCACCGTGAGGGGGGCATCCTGGGTGTCGGCGGGAATCGTTGCCGTCACACGGTCATTGGGAGCCCACCACGATAGCTGGCCGATGCCAGCCACGAGGGCTACAAGGCCGAGCAGCAGGAGTGCAGCTGCGGTCTTAAGTCGCACGGAAAACACCTCACGTCGGGGAATTAGACCTCTCAATGGTAACCAAATCGTGACAATCCAGTCAGATCGGCCCTGCTGGTAGGGTTTGCGCGGGGCGCAGGGTGCCGGGACAGGGGCATCGTCGGGGGTGGACTGGACCGGGGCCGGCACTGCTGTCCCGCGACCAGACGGCGAGAGAAGAGCAGAAGGCGAGTCGAGTGCCAGAGAACCGCGAGGCCCAGCCCATCGAACCGGAGTCCACGGGCGAGAACCCCCCGCTCGCGACGCCCGTCCTCGGTGAGGCGGCCAGCCGGTCCCACCACCGTCTCGGCGCCTTCGTCCACGGAGTGGCCGACCGTCTCAAGACCCCCATTCCGGGAGCGCAGCCGCGCGTGCGCTTCGAGATGCCCCCGCTGCAGGAGGCCGAGCCCCCCGCGGCCGAGGACGACGAGACGCCGTTCGGCCACCCGGGTCCCCGCATGTCCTCGCGCCACCCGCTGTACATGGGCTTCATGGGCACGGTGGGCGTCGGTGCGGCGCTGGCCATCTACTACATCGCGCAGCACACCACGCAGCTGCTGCTGTGGATCCTCGCCGCGCTCTTCATCGCGCTCGGCCTCGACCCGGTGGTCCGGTGGCTCGAGGCCCGACGGGTTCCCCGCGCGGTCGGCATCGCAGGCACGATCCTGGCTCTCTTCGCGGTCCTCGGCGCGTTCGTGGGGACGCTCATCCCGACCATGGTGGAGCAGATCACCCAGCTCGTGAACAACGTGCCGGGCTGGATCGCGGACTTCCTGGCCTCGGACTTCTACAAGAGCATCGACGAGCAGTTCGGCATCAAGAACCGCGTCACCGAGGAGCTGACGAAGCTCGGCCAGAACTCGGAGGCGATCACGAACGTCTTCGGCGGCGTGCTCGGCTTCGGCACCACCGTGGCGAACTCGCTCTTCGGGGTGCTCGTCGTGGTGGTTCTCAGCCTGTACTTCCTGTCGGCGCTGCCCGCCATGAAGACGTGGGGGTACCGGCTCGCGCCGCGCTCCCGCCGCTCGCGGGTCGAGGCGCTGAGCGAGGAGATCACACGCTCAGTGGGCAACTACGTGATCGGCCAGGTGTGCGTGGCCGGCCTGAACGCGACTTACGCCTTCGTCGTCATGACCATCCTCCAGGTCCCGTTCGCCGCGCTCCTCGCCTTCGTCGTGGGCTTCCTCGCGTTCATCCCGCTCGTGGGAGGGGTCGTGGCCGGCGTCCTCATCTCGGTCGTGGCCCTCACGGCCGGGTGGCAGACGGCCGTCATCCTCGCGATCGCCTACTTCGCCTACCTGCAGTTCGAGGCCTACTTCATCTCCCCGCGCATCATGCAGAAGGCAGTCGCGGTCCCGGGGCCCGTGGCTGTCATCTCCGTCATCGCCGGCGGCAGCCTCCTCGGCGTGCTGGGGGCGCTCATCGCGATCCCGACGGCTGCCGCCGTGATGCTGCTCATCCGCGAAGTCTTCATCAAGCGGCAGGACCAGCACTAGGGAGCCGCGGCGAGCTCCCCGTCCCACTCCCCGGGCAGCCCGGCTGGGCCCGAGGGCGCGGCCGGGCCCAGCACGTCGGCGACGATCTCGCTGAGCACCCTGTGGACGTACTTCTCCCCCACCCAGAGGTGCTTGCCGCCGTCGACGCCGACGAGCCGGGCCTGCGGCACGCGGGCAAAACGCTCTGCGGCCTCGGCGGGGCGGAGGTAGTCGTCGAACTCAGGGACGAGGACCGTCAGCGGCTTGCCCGAGGCGGCCCACGCGTCCAGGTCCGTGTCGCCCGCCCGGTGCAGCGGGGGCGAGAGGAGGACGGCGCCGTCGATCTCGTCCACGACCGGCGGCACGGCGCCGTACTTGAGCGCGAGCTCGGTGCCGAACGACCAGCCCACAAGCCACCGGCGCGGCAGCCCGCGTTCGACGGCGAACCGCACCGCTGCCTCGACGTCGGCGCGCTCGCCGACGCCCTCGTCGAACTGGCCCCCGCTGGTCCCCCGGGGGCTCGACGTCCCGCGCGTGTTGAAGCGGAGGACGGCGATGCCCGCGAGCGCGGGCAGGCGGAAGGAGGCCTTGCGGTAGACGTGGGAGTCCATGAACCCGCCGTGGGTCGGAAGCGGGTGGAGCGTGACGAGCGTGGCGAGCGGGTCCCGGTCGGCGGGCAGGGCGAGCTCCCCCACGAGCGTCAGCCCATCGTCGGTCCGCAGCTCGATGTTCTCCCGCCGCGCGGGCAGGACCGTGTTCGCGCGGATCGGCTCGGGCCCTGCGGTGCTGGTGAACGCGTACGAAGAGGGGTCGAAGCTCATGGGGCCTAAGCGTATCGCTGGCGTCAGCGGTACCTGAACGTCCTGGTGCGCCAGCAGTGGGTGTGCCAGTGGCGCCGCTCCGCGATCCCTGCCGCCTCTCCGAAGAGGTGGTCGTCGGCCCACACGACAAGGTGCGCCACCCCCGGCGGGATGGTACGGGAGCAGCCAGGGCACGTGTACTCCTTGGCGGCGTTGCGCGTTGTCACCTGCCTGACGCGCCAGTCGCCGTCGGGCGCGGACTCGAGGCGGGCAAATCCGGCCAGCACGCGCTCGGGGTCGAAGTCGTCGCGGTCCTCACGGGACTCCTCCGCAGCCTTGGCGCTCCGTGGGACTGCGGGACGGCGACGGGGTCGGTTGGAGCGCGGCATGGCTCCATTCTGCCGTGCCCCCGCGGGGTCGCCGTCCGCCTCCAGACGTCGCCACGGTAGAGTTCTCGGGTGCGTCTCGTCATTGCCCAGTGCTCCGTCGACTATGTGGGCCGCCTCAAGGCCCACCTTCCACTGGCCACCCGTCTCCTCGTTGTCAAGGCCGATGGCTCGGTGCTCGTGCACTCCGACGGCGGGTCGTACAAGCCCCTCAACTGGATGAGCCCTCCGGCCACGCTCCGGGTTGCCTCCCCGGCCGAGGCCGAGCTCGAGGAGGGAGTGCTCGAGCAGTGGACGGTCCAGTCGGCCAAGACCGACGACCGCCTCATCGTCAACATCCACGAGGTCGTGCATGACTCGAGCCACGAGCTCGGGCTGGACCCAGGCCTCATCAAGGACGGCGTCGAGTCCGATCTCCAGCGCCTGCTCGCGGAGCAGATCGAGACGCTCGGGGAAGGCTTCACCCTGATCCGGCGGGAGTACTTCACCGCGATCGGCCCCGTGGACATCCTCGCCCGCGACGCCTCCGGCGCCACGGTCGCCGTCGAGCTCAAGCGCCGCGGCGACATCGACGGCGTCGAGCAGCTCACGCGCTACCTGGAGCTCCTCAACCGCGACCCGCTCCTCGCCCCGGTGCGGGGCATCTTCGCGGCCCAGCAGATCAAGCCCCAGGCCCGAACGCTCGCGCAGGACCGGGGGATCGACTGCGTGACCCTGGACTACGACGCGATGCGCGGGGTCGACGACGTGGAGTCACGCCTCTTCTGACGTCGCAGGGCGCCGGAGGCGGGCCCAAGGCTGCCGGGCTCGCCTAAGATGCATGGCATGAGCCCCACCGATATCCCAGGCCCTGGCGGAACCGGCACGTCGCGGCTCATCGCCCGCGGCCGGATCGTGAGCGACGGATCCTCGATCGACGACGCCGTGGTCGCCGTCGAGGACGACCGGATCGAGTACGCCGGGCCTGCCGCGGACTTCGACGCGGTGGCCTTCGGCGGCACCGTCCTGGAGCTTCCGCCCGACGCCGTCCTCCTGCCGGGCCTTGTCGACCTCCACTGCCACGGCGCGGCAGGGGTCGACTTCCCGAGCGCCGACGAGGAGTCGGCGCGCCGCGGCGTCGGATACCTCCACCGCAGCGGCACGACGATGCCCCTCGCCAGCCTCGTCGCCGCCCCGCGCGACGACCTGCTGCGCGGGATCGACGTGTTCGCGCAGCTCGACGCGGAGGACCTCGTGGCCGGGATCCACCTCGAGGGCCCCTTCCTCTCCCCCGCGCAGTGCGGCGCGCAGGATCCGGCCCACCTCCTCGACCCGGACACCGATCTCGCGATGGAGCTCATCGAGGCGGCCTCGGGCGCGCTCGCGACGATGACCTACGCGCCCGAGCTGCCCGGAGCCGCCGACCTCGTGGACCTCCTCACGACACACGGGGTGACGCCCTCCCTGGGGCACACCGACTGCGACGACGCCACGGCGGACGCCTCGCTCGAGCAGGCCCGGGACGGGCTGAGCGCGGCCGGGTACGACGGCGCGGAGGGCGTTCCGACGGTCACCCACCTCTTCAACGCCATGCCGCCGCTGCATCATCGCTCGCCCGGGCCCGTGGCGGCATCCCTGAGGGCCGCGGCGGCGGGCGGCGCCGTCGTCGAGCTGGTGGGGGACGCCGTCCACCTCGACCCGGCGATGGTGCGGACCGTGTACGCACTGGTCGGGGCTGCCAACATCGCGCTCGTGACGGACTCGATGGCCGCGGCCGGGCTGACGGACGGCCACTACACGCTGGGGACCTCACCGGTGACGGTCGCGGGCGGCATCGCCACGCTCGACTCCTCGGGCGCGATCGCCGGCGGGACCGCGACGCTCCTCGAGGTGGTCTGCCGTGCCGCCTCGGCCGGAGTGCCCCTCGAGGAGGCAGTGCTCTCCGCGACGGCCGTCCCCGCCGCGGTCCTCGGCCGTGCGGATGAATTCGGCAGCCTGCGCCGCGGGCTCAGGGCCGATTTCGTGGCGACGGACGGTGCGCTCAATCTCGTCTCAGTGGTGCGCGGCGGAGAACTCCTGCCCG
The DNA here is from genome assembly GCF_050474465.1 of Sinomonas sp. B1-1. Lineage (NCBI taxonomy): Bacteria > Bacillati > Actinomycetota > Actinomycetes > Micrococcales > Micrococcaceae > Sinomonas > Sinomonas sp. B1-1. The sequence continues at coordinate 767,085 of NZ_JBCHVF010000001.1, forward strand.
CCCCTGCAGCCGACTACTCGCGTTAGCACGACGTTTTCCATCATTTATCCAGACTGTTGATCTCGAAATGGGCGGGTGCCGTTGACCGTGCATCGGCGGCGTGGTTGGCTAGGAGCAGTCTTGATGTAGGTAGCAGTGTTTTTCATGCAATGCATGCTCGCAAGACCGTTGCGAGCGTGGAGTTCCCGGCCCTCCGGGTCCTCCCGCGGAGTAACCCGGCCGGCACACAAGTGGCGGCGTCTCGTTGCAGATCCACAGGAGAACGCAGGAATGGCACAGGGAACCGTCAAGTGGTTCAACGCCGAGAAGGGCTTCGGCTTCATCACCCCGGATGACGCCGAATCGGACGTGTTCGTCCACTACTCGGAGATCAAGTCGAGCGGCTTCCGCACGCTCGAGGAGAACCAGCGGGTCGAGTTCGAAATCGGCCAGGGCGCAAAGGGCCCGCAGGCCACGGGCGTGACCGCTCTCTGAGCAGCACGCGCAACCGGCCGTGAAGGCCAGGGAGGGGCTCCGGTCAAGCCGGGGCCCCTCCCCCCTTTTGTGCTCCATGGGACGCGGCGAAATGCAGTCACGCGTTCTTGACTGAAAAGTAAATAATCACCGCCGGTGCGGATTATCCGACGATCTGGCGCAGGAGCCTCATGCGGTGCCGCATCGTGAGGCCCGGAAGATACGCCTGCGCGAGCGCGCGGCCGATGGCCGGCAGCTGGAGCGGGTCGAGGTAGTACATGTAGAGGGCGTGGTACTCCGGCTGGAACCTCGACTTGAACTTCGCGAGCGACCGGAACCCGTAGACCGGTTCGAGCGCCTGCCCGACGGCGTCGAGCAGGGTCGAGAGCAGTTCGTCCCGAGACTCGACCTCCGCCCGCTCCCCCGAGGGGTCGGCCGCGAGCGGGGACCCCGAGAGGGAGATCCACTCGACCTCCGCGCGCAGCCGATTGACCGCGGAGGCGATGAGGAACTCCATGACCCCGGGGAAGCCGTCGGGACTGCGGCGCATGAAGTCGAGCGTCCACCCCACGACCCGGCCGTTCTCGAACACGGGCAGCCAGCTCGTGACCCCGTGCAGGCGGCCCTCCTCGTCCTGGGCGAGGCACATGAGGACCTCCGGGTCGTCGAGCTCGTCGATCCCGCCGAGCGTGAAGCCCATGTCCGGCAGGGACTTCTGGGCGGACCAGTCCTCCGAGAGGATGCTCAGCTGGACACGCTGGGACGGCGTCAGCGCGTGGTAGCGCGTCCACGCGGCGTGCACCCCGAGCTTGCTGGCCCGGTTGACGGCCGTGCGCACGTTCTGCCACTCCTTGCCCTTGAAGCTCAGCTCGCCCACGCGGAGCCTGGTCTCCTGGGCGACCTCGACGCGCTGGAAGCCGCGCGACCTCAGGAAGGGCCACAGTTCCGAGGTGAGGGAGTAGAAGCACGGGACGAGCGCGTGCTTGGAGCAGTACGCGATGAACTCCTCCACGGCCGCGGGCCCCCTGCCTGGGGCACCGATGGGCCCGGCGACGGAGAGGGCGACTCCGCCGTGCTGCTGGAACGCGAGCCCTGCCGTGGCGTGGCTGTCGAACCAGAAGCGGTTCGGCGGCCACAGCGTCATCCAGGACAGCGACCCGCCGCCCCTCCGCACCAGGCTGCGGGCGAGTTCGAGGCTGTCATCCCGGGTCCCGAGGGTCTGCCGGCCGCGCAGGATCGCGACCGCGACGAGCATGAACGCCGCAAGCCACAGGATGAGGCCGCTGTAGGTGAACAGCCACAGCTCGGCCGGGTCCCGCGTGCGGAAGACCGCGAGGTAGTAGCGCGGGATCGGGGCGGGGATGTACTGCCTGACGACCTCCGATGCCAGTCCCCACAGTCCTTCCCGCCGATCGAGGCCGCCGCCCCGCACCCAGAGCACCGTATAGGCGACCACGAGCCCGCCGGCGAGGGCGAGTCCGACGGCGGCGAGGCGCCGTCGCATGCCCCGGGCCGTCTGCACAGGGAACAGTTCCCGGTTGAGCCAGAGCACGACGACGAGCGCGAGGGCCGTGAGCACGCTCGGGAGGAGGTGGACGGCCCCGGAGGCGAGGACGCTGTAGCGGTTGCGCTGCGGTGAGAAGGGGATGCGGAGGAAGAGTGCCACGTAGCCGACCGCGAGGACGGCCACGGCGAGCTGCACGGCCAGCGCGACCTGCAGCGCCACGGTGCGGCCGCGGCGGAGGCCGAGGGCGCAGACGAGCAGGATCGCCGGAGGCACGAGGGCCGTGATGTAGCCCTCCGGCGAGAGTGCGAGGGGCTGGGCCGACTGCAGGCAGGAGCCGGTGATCGAGCCGCCGCAGTCCTCCTGCAGCTGGCTGAGGACCGGCAGCGGGTTCAGGACCATGTCGCGCACGAGCGCGAGGGGGCCCGAGGGGCTCAGCGAGAGTGCCGTGAGCACGGGACCCACGGCCGCGAGGGCGACGAGGAGCGAGAGCAGGTTCCTCCGCTCGCGGGGGCTGGGCAGGACGGGGTGCGGCTCGTGGCGCCTGACCGTCCACCACGAGGCGGCGAGCCCCAGCAGCGCACCGATGAGCCCGAGGACCGTCTCCGAGTGGCCGACGTACAGGGTGAGCATGCCCGAGATCCCGAGGACCCCCGCGCGCAGCCGGCGGCGCCAGAGCACTCCGAGCGTCGGGCTCGCCACCATGGCCGTGAACAGGGCCGCCGGGTACGGCCCGAGCACCGGGTCCTCGACCATGGACCCGAGCCACCCGTCCCCGCCCAGCCGGGCCATCTGGGTCACGATGAAGAAGACGGTCACGGAGGCGAAGTCGCCGACGAAGAAGAGGACGGCAGCCCGGATCGAGCCGTAGGCGATCTCCGCTACGGGGACCAGGACCGCGACCACCACCGTTGCCGCAACGTAGGCCAACGGGTTCGTGACGAAGAAGATGGACGTGAGGGCGGCCCACCACTGGCCTGAGCGCAGCGAGCCGACGTCGCCGCCGACGACGTCGAGCACGGCGGGACTGGGCCCGGACAGGATGCTCCCGGTGGCCGCGCCGGCGACCCACAGTGCCGCGATGACGCCGAGGGTGAACGGAACCCGCCGCGCGCCCCGCAGGGCACCCCGCGCAGCGCTGCCCAGAGGCTGCAGGAAGCTCACGGGAATCCCCACCGCCCGGCGAGCATCTCGAGCCCGACCGGCATGGCCTTGGCGATCATCTCCCACGAATGGCCCTCACCCTGCACGATCTCCTCATGGACCTCAGTGCCCCCGCCCCGCGCCTGGTCGGCGATCACATGCGCCTGCGCGATGAAGTCAGGATCGCGCGTTCCTGCCGCGAGGAACAGGAACTGGCCCTCGTGGCCTCCCTGGCCGAAGAAGTGCGCAGGCAGCTGGGCCTCGAACGCCGCCGTGTCGCCGTCGAACGCCGTGTCGATTGTCTTGCTCCGCTCCTTCGCGAGCGCTGGCTCCTTCTCGGCCGCGAAGCCCAGCGCGGAGCCGAAGAGCTCTGGGTGCTTGGCCAGCAGCTGCACGGAGCACGTGGCGCCGAAGGAGAAGCCGCCAGCCGCCCAGCGCGCCGGATCGGCCGAGACGCTCAGGTGCCCCTTGATCCAGGGCACGACGTCCTGGACGAGGTACGTCTCCGCCTTGGCGATCTTCGTGTCCATGCAGAGCGTGTTGAAGGAGGGGTTCCCGATGGGATCGACCACCACGACCACCGGCGCGACGCCGTCGTGCTCCCGGGCGAAGCGGTCCATGCGGCCACGGAGCTGGCCTCCGCTGAGCCAGTCGGCCGGTCCCCCGGGCTGGCCCGCCATGAGGACCAGGACCGGCAGCTCGGGGCGCACGGCCGCGGAGTAGGCGGGCGGGAAGTACACATAGGCGTCCCGCGCCGCGAAACCGGAGGCCGGGTTGGGTATCTGGACCTTGCGCAGCTCCCCGGTGCTTGGCAGGTCGCCGGGAGGCCTCCACCCGCTGAGGGGCACCGCCGTCGCTCCCCCGCGCTCGAGGGCTGGCTCCAGGGGGACGATCCGGCTCAGGCTCGAGCCCGTGAGGTCACCCACGGTGAGGTTGAGGCCGAAGTACGCGTTGATCTGCTGTCCCGCGAAGAGGACGACGGCGAGTGCGGAGCCCACTGCGGCAACGCGCCGGCCCCATCGGCGTCTGGCCCGGCCGAGCCGGACGACGCAGAGGACGGCGAGCAGGATCCCGAAGACGCCGATGCCAACGTCGAGGAGCACCTCGGACGGGAGGTCTTCGGGGAAGACGCTGGCCACGTCCACGAGGATCCAGTGGACCAGGAGGGTGATTGCGGGGGCCAGGACGGCCGCGCCCGCGAGGAATGCCAGGCCGCGCCAGCGCGGCCGGGGGGAGAGGTCCGCCCAAAGGAGGTACAGGGCCCCGGCGACGGCGAGGACCCAGCACGCGACGGCGAGTGGCCCGTCGACGACCCGGAGTTCGAGGATCGCGTCCATAGCGGCCCCTTCAGCGCCACGTGCCGACGCCCACCACGGGGCCGGCCTCAAGCCACGCGGCGAGACCCGCGTAGGCGCTGAAGTCCATTGCGAATCGGACGCTCTCGCCCAGGTAGAGCAGCTCGACGATCACGACGTCGGCCTGCACCTTGGTGCGCTCGGCCTCGGTGGGTGCGCGCCTCCCCTGCAGCTCGAGGGAGCTGCGGGTGAAGCGGTGCCTTGCCACCGGGCTCAGGGAGAGGAGGTTGAACCATTCCAGTTCGGTGTCCTGATAGCGGCAAACCCCCATCCTCCAGGGCCCGGAGGCCATGGAGATGGAGGCATCCACCGTGCCCAGGGTGCGCCGCAGGACGAAGCGGCGCACCCCAAGGACACAGAGCAGCGCTGCGAGGAGCAGGAAGAGCGCTGCCAGGACGATGAACGGAAGGGCAGAATCGTCCATCGAGGTCTGGCTAACGAGTCCCCGCGGCTGGTTCGCCGATCTTCGCGTTGTCGGCGACGATCACGACCCTGTCCGAGTCGACGGAGAAGAACCCGCCGTCCACGGTGGCCGTGATCCGCGAGCCGTTGACCGGCTCGATCGCAATCTCGCCCGCATGCATGATTGCCAGCAGCGGCGTGTGGCCGGGAAGGATCCCGACCTCGCCGTCCGCGGTGCGGGCCTTCACCATCTTCGCCGGGCCGGACCACACGAAGTGGTCCGCCGCGACGATCTCGACCTCGAGCTCAGCCATGCTACTTGGTCTGCTCCTGGATCTTGGCCCAGTTGCGCTCGACGTCGTCGAGCCCGCCGACGTTGAAGAACGCCTGCTCGGCCACGTGGTCCAGCTCGCCGTCGCAGATCGCCTTGAAGCCCTCGATCGTGTCCTTGATGGAGACGGTCGAGCCCTCGACACCCGTGAACTGCTTCGCGGTGTAGGTGTTCTGCGAGAGGAACTGCTGGATACGGCGCGCACGGGCCACGACGATCTTGTCCTCTTCGGAGAGCTCGTCGACGCCGAGGATCGCGATGATGTCCTGCAGTTCCTTGTTCTTCTGCAGGATCTGCTTCACGCGGACCGCGGTGTTGTAGTGGTCGTGCCCGATGTACTGCGGGTCCAGGATGCGCGACGTCGAGGTCAGCGGGTCCACGGCCGGGTAGAGGCCGCGCGAGGCGATCTCACGGGAGAGCTCGGTCGTCGCGTCGAGGTGCGCGAACGTCGTCGCCGGCGCCGGGTCGGTGTAGTCGTCGGCGGGGACGTAGATGGCCTGCATCGACGTGATCGAGTGGCCACGCGTCGAGGTGATGCGCTCCTGGAGGAGACCCATCTCGTCGGCGAGGTTCGGCTGGTAGCCGACGGCCGAGGGCATGCGGCCCAGGAGCGTCGACACCTCGGAACCCGCCTGCGTGAAGCGGAAGATGTTGTCGATGAAGAGCAGCACGTCCTGGTTCTGGACGTCGCGGAAGTACTCCGCCATCGTCAGAGCCGTGAGGGCGACGCGCAGGCGCGTTCCCGGCGGCTCGTCCATCTGGCCGAACACGAGCGCAGTGTCCTTGAGGACCCCTGCCTCGTCCATCTCGACCCAGAGGTCGTTGCCCTCGCGGGTACGCTCCCCCACGCCGGCGAACACCGAGGTGCCGCCGAAGTTGCGCGCCACGCGGGTGATCATCTCCTGGATGAGGACGGTCTTGCCGACGCCGGCGCCGCCGAACAGGCCGATCTTGCCGCCCTTGATGTACGGCGTGAGGAGGTCGATGACCTTGATGCCGGTCTCGAGCATCTCCGTCGAGCCCTCGAGCTGGGCGAAGGACGGGGCCTTGCGGTGGATCGGCCAGTGGTCCGAGGCCTGGATCTCGGACTCGTCGACATCGAGCGGCTTGCCGAGGACGTTGAAGATGTGGCCCTTGACGCCGTCGCCGACCGGGACGGAGATCGGCGAGCCCGTGTCGGCGACCTTGGTGCCGCGCACGAGGCCGTCGGTCGCCTGCAGGGAGATGGCGCGGACGAGGTTGTCGCCGAGGTGCTGGGCGGTCTCGAAGGTGATCTCGCGCGTGTGGTCGCCGAGCGTGATCGTCGTGGTCAGCGCGTTGTAGATCTCCGGGATCGCGTCGGACGGGAACTCGACGTCGACAACCGGCCCGATCACGCGGGCAATGCGGCCCGTCGCGCCAGCGGTGGCAACCGCTTCAGAGGCAGTGGCAGTCATCTCTCTCACTTCTTTGCGTAGATGGCGTGGAATCAGTCTATGGGGTGGTGCCTGCTCAGCCGGCGGCTCAGGCGTTGAGGGCGTCCGCGCCCGCGATGATCTCGGTCAGCTCCTGCGTGATCTCCGCCTGGCGGGCGGTGTTGCGCAGTCGCGTGTACTTCTTGATCAGGTCGGTCGCGTTGTCCCCGGCGTTCTTCATGGCCCGCTGGCGCGAGGCGAGCTCGCTCGCCGCCGACTGCAGCATGGCCGCGAAGATCCGCGACTCGATGTAGCGCGGCAGGAGCGCGTCGAGCACCTGCTCGGGCTCCGGCTCGAACTCGTAGAGCGGAAGGAGGTCCTTCGCGTCCGCAGCCTTCTCCTCGACGACCTCGAGGGGAAGGAGGCGGACAACGGTCGGCTCCTGCACCACCATTGACTTGAACTGGGTGTAGACGACATGGATCTCGTCGACCCCGCCGTCCTCGTAGCGCGCAGCGAAGGCCTCCAGGAGGACCTTGCTGATCTCCTGCGCGGTCGCGAAATCGGGATTGTCGGTGCCGCCGCTCCACACGCGCACGTAGTCGCGGTTGCGGAAGTCGAAGTAGGCCTGGCCCTTGCGGCCGACCAGGTAGGTGGCCACCTCCTTGCCCTCCTCGCGCAGCAGCTCGGCAAGCGCCTCGGCCCGCTTGAGGATGCTCGCAGAGTAGGCACCGGCCTGGCCGCGGTCTGCCGTCAGAACCAGCACCGCCGCGCGCCGCACCTGAGCGGGCTCGGTGGTCAGCGGGTGGTCGATCTCGGACGAAGAGGAGACAGCAGAAACGGCGCGAGTAATGGCATTCGCGTACGGCAGGGAAGCGGCCACACGGGCGCGCGCCTTGCCGATGCGGGAGGTGGCAATCAGCTCCATCGCCTTGAACATCTTGCGCATCGACGTCGTCGACGCGATCTTCTGGCGGTAGACCCGGATCTGGGCTCCCATTCTTGTCCTTTCCTCACCCTTGCCGGCCGGATGGGCCGCGGCCGCGAGCAGCGGCCCCTCCGGTCAACAGCAGGGAATCAGCGCTTCTGCTTGACGATCTTTTCCTGGTTGACGTCGGCCTCCGGAAGAGCATCGTGCTCTTCGTGGCCAGCGCCCACCAGCTGGTTGTCGCCCTCGCCGAAGAAGCCCTTCTTGAACTCCGTCACCGCGGTCTTGAGGGCCTCGACGGTGTCGTCCTCGAGCTTGTTGGTCTGGGCCAGCGTCGTGAGGATCGAGGTCTTGCGCTTGAGGTAGTCGATGAAGTCTGCCTCGAAGCGGCGGACGTCCTCGACGGGGACATCGTCCAGGTAGCCGCGCGTGCCGGCCCAGATGGAGACGACCTGCTCCTCGACCGGGTACGGCGAGTACTGGCCCTGCTTGAGCAGCTCCATGAGGCGTGCGCCTCGCGTGAGCTGCTGGCGGGACGCAGCGTCGAGGTCGGACGCGAACATCGCGAACGCCTGCATGTCGCGGTACTGGGCCAGGTCGAGCTTCAGCGTGCCGGAGACCGACTTCATGGACTTCACCTGGGCGGCACCGCCGACGCGGGAGACCGAGATGCCGACGTCGACCGCCGGGCGCTGGTTCGCGTTGAACAGGTCCGACTGGAGGAAGATCTGGCCGTCGGTGATGGAGATGACGTTGGTCGGGATGTACGCCGAGACGTCGTTCGCCTTGGTCTCGATGATCGGCAGACCGGTCATCGAGCCCGCGCCGAGCTCATCCGAGAGCTTCGCGCAGCGCTCGAGGAGGCGGGAGTGCAGGTAGAACACATCGCCCGGGTACGCCTCGCGGCCCGGCGGGCGGCGGAGGAGGAGGGACACGGCGCGGTATGCCTCGGCCTGCTTCGAGAGGTCGTCGAAGATGATGAGGACGTGCTTGCCGCCGTACATCCAGTGCTGGCCGATGGCCGATCCGGCGTACGGGGCAAGGTACTTGAAGCCGGCCGGGTCAGAGGCCGGCGAGGCCACGATCGTCGTGTACTCGAGGGCACCGTGGTCCTCGAGCGTCTGGCGCACGGCCGCGATCGTCGAGGCCTTCTGGCCGATGGCGACGTAGATGCAGCGCACCTGCTTCGTCGCGTCGCCCGAGGCCCAGTTCGCCTTCTGGTTGATGATCGTGTCGACCGCGATGGCGGTCTTGCCCGTCTGGCGGTCGCCGATGATGAGCTGACGCTGGCCGCGCCCGATCGGGATCATGGCGTCGATCGCCTTGAGGCCCGTCTGCATCGGCTCGTGGACCGACTTGCGCTGGGTCACGCCCGGGGCCTGGAGCTCGAGCGCGCGGGTGCCCTCGGCGGCAATCGGGCCGAGGTCGTCGATCGGAGCGCCGAGGGGGTCGACCACGCGGCCGAGGAAGGCGTCGCCGACCGGCACGGAGAGGATCTGGCCGGTGCGGTGCACCTCCTGGCCCTCCTCGATCCCGCCGAAGTCGCCGAGGATGATGACGCCGATCTCGCGGACGTCGAGGTTCTGGGCGAGGCCGAGCGTTCCATCCTCGAAGCGGAGGAGCTCGTTCGCCATGACCGAGGGAAGGCCCTCGACACGGGCGATGCCGTCGCCGGCGGTGGTGACGCGGCCGACCTCGACGCGCTCAGCCGTCCCGGGCTCGTAGGAAGCCGCGAAATCGTTAAGCGCGCTGCGGACGTCGTCGGCGTTGATGGTCAGTTCGGCCATCTGCAGTCCCTGCTCTCTTGATTCTCATGGTCATCGTAAGAGGTCCTGCGATGACCGGATTGTCTGGTACGAAGTGTGCTGATGCCTCAGCGTGCCTGGCTGGCCAGCTGACGGCGCAGCTCGCCGAGCCGCGACACCGTCGAGGCATCGAGCACCTCGTCGCCGACCGTCACGCGGAGTCCGCCGACAAGCAGCGGGTCCACAGTCGTGTTCATCTTCAGCTCCCGCCCGTAGAGGCGGTTGAGCCCAGCCTGGAGCCGCTCAGCCTGCGACCCGGTGAGCGGGCGCGCGACGGCGACGTCGGCGATCCAGCGCTTCTGGCGGCCGGCCGCAAGGGCTGCGAACTTCTCGATCAGCTTGGCTGGCTTGAGCCCGCGCGGGGCGGCAGCCGCCTGGCCGATGAGGAGCTTGGCCTCCTCCGACGCCTGCGGCACGAGCCGGAGGGCGAGGGAACGCTTGGCCTCGGGCGAGGCCTGCTGCTCGGTCAGTGCATTCTGGAGCTCGTGGCTCTCCGCGACGGCGTGGTTGAACGCGAAGAGGTCATTCTGCAGCTTCTCCAGGCCGCTGAGTCCGCTTGCGGTCCCCGCGCCCTGCTCGGCCACGGCAATAGCCACGGTCGAGGCGAGGGTCTCGAGTGCATCGCTGACATCGCGGGCGTCGGCCCATCGCGAGGCGGCCAGCTTGGCCGTGATCTCGACGGCGTCAGCGGACGCCTTGCCGTCCAGCAGGCTGTGCACGAGGGCCGACTTCTCCGAGCCCTCGCGGGACGGATCGGTCAGCGCCCGGCGGAGCCCGGCGGAGCCGTCAAGGACACCCACGATGCCGAAGAGCTCACGCGCCAGCGACAGCGACGCCGTCGGCAGCGTGGTCTCCAGGTCCGCGAGTGCGGCGGACAGCGATTCGCTCGATACTCCTGCCATTACTTCGCTGCACCTGCGTTCTGGGACTCCAGCTCGTCGAGGAAGCGGTCCACCACGCGCGCGGCGCGGGCATCGTCGTCGAGGGACTCTCCGACGATCCGGCCGGCCAGGGTCGTGGCCAGCGTGCCGACCTCGGCCCGCAGCGAGGCGACCGCCTGCTGGCGCTCGGCCTCGATCTGCACGTGGGCCTGCTCGGTGATGCGGTTGGCCTCGGCCGCGGCCTTCTCCTTGAGCTCGGCAAGGATCTGGGCGCCCTCGGCACGGGCCTCCTCACGGATGCGGTTCGCCTCCGTGCGGGCATCGGTGAGCTGCTGCTTGTACTCCTCGAGGGCGGCAGAAGCCTCCGCCTGGGCCTTCTCGGCCTTGGCGATGCCACCCTCGATGGCCTCGGCGCGCTCCGCAAAGGTCTTCTCGAACGCCGGGACAACGAACTTGACCACGATGAAGAGAAGGACGGCGAAACCGACGGCGGTGACGAGCACCTCCCACCAGTTCGGCATGAGCGGGCTGCTCTGGCCTTCGGTGGCGGCGCGGACAATGATCTGATTCATGTGTTCCACCCCTCCTATCTACTCGGTACTGGCTGTGTGTGCCTCGTGCGAAATCAGAGCACGAAGGCGAACACGAGACCGAGGATCGCGAGCGCCTCGGTCAGCGCGAGGCCCAGGAACGCGATGGGCTGGAGGACGCGCTGCGCCTCCGGCTGGCGGGCGACGCCGTTGATGTACGCAGCAAAGACGAGACCCACGCCGATGGCACCGCCGATGGCGGAGAGACCATAGCCGACGAGGTTGAGGTTGCCGGTCATTGTGTTCCTTTCAGGTTGCCCAGCGGGCTTGATTGAGTGATCGGTTCATCCCCCTTCGCGGGGGAATTCTCAGTGGGCGTCGGCGTGCAGCGCGCCCTGGATGTAGATCGCGGTCAGCAGCGTGAAGACGTAGGCCTGCAGGACCATGATCAGAGCTTCGAGCATGTACATGGCGATCGCGCCGACGAGCACGAGGAGCGAGGTGCCCTTCAGCAGCACGCTCTCCTGCGAGATGAGGAACGCGATGCCGGACCCTGCGAGCGCCACCACGAGGTGGCCGGCGAGCATGGTCGCGAAGAGACGGAGGCTGTGCGTCATCGGTCGGACGATGAAGTTCGAGATGATCTCGATCGGCACGACGATCGGGAGGATGAACCACGGCACGCCGGAGGGGACGATCGTGAGCTTGATGAACCTCGGGCCGAACTTGCGCAGGCCCACGCCGATCCAGATGACGTAGACGAGGCCGGCCAGGAAGTACGGGCTGCCGACGTGGGACATCGTCGGGAGCTGGAAGAACGGGATCGCGCCGTAGATGTTGTTCAGGAGGATGAAGAAGAACAGCGCGAAGAGCAGGGGCACGAACTTCATGAAGTCCTTGCCGCCGATGATGTCCTTGCCAATCGAGTTGCGCACGAAGCCGTACAGGTACTCGCCGGCGAACTGGAGCTTGCCCGGGACGAGCTGGCCCTTGCGCGCGGCTGCGAGGAAGAACCACGCAATGAAGACGACCGACAGGAGCACCAGGAGCATCTGCTTCGAGAAGCCCTCGGCCTCGCCCCACGGGAAGATGGCCGGGAGGTGCATGTCCTCGAGGGTTGGCGGGGTGAAGGCGCCGTCATCGGCCGGAAGCGTGAGCGGGGTCAACGCAATTCCTCTCTGCAGTGTCCATCGTCGGGCAGATGCTGGGGCGAGTGGCTTCGACCCCCACATGTGAAATTTTCGGGTGCTCCATCAGCTGTCGTCCTCCGGCGCACCGCCGTCTGCCGGTCCCTTCCGCCGCGGTGCGAGGAGGCCGTGCTTCGTGGTCAGGTAGATGCCGCCGGCAATCCCCACCAGGGCGCCAGCGAGCACGAGCCAGCGTGTTTTCAGGAGATTGTCCAGCCCCCACCCTATCAAACTCCAGACAACGATCCCGCCAATGACGTAGCTGAAGACGGCCATGCCGGAGTTGTAGCCGCCGTCACCCTCGGGGGCGCCGGAGGCGCCTCCGGTGGGGTCCTCGCGGTCAGCCACGGGTGTCCTCCGTCCCGGAATCCCGGACGGGTGCGTCGTCGAAGATCTGCAGCCGGAGGCGGCTGAAGACGAACACCTCGACGGCCTGCCAGACGACCACCGTCACGATGCCCGAGGCGCCGAACCAGGGTCTGTCGATCCAGGCCGGCGTGCCGAGCCAGATCAGGAGCGCGGCGAAGCCGACGATCTTCAGCACGTACACGACGGCGAAGACGCCGATCGCCCCCGAAGGGTTGCGCCGCCCGGCGATGTGGCCGGCGAGCAGGCTCAGGGCGAAGAAGGCGATGACGACCGCCGCCGCGAAGAGGACACTGCCCGCAGCGCCCGCGCCGGAGGCGAGGAGCGCCGCGGCCGCGAGGACGAGGGCGGCACCAGCAGACGCCGCCGTGCACTTGGCCGCGAGGCCGAGCCACGGTGATGCGGCGGCGGCCGGGGAACCGAAATCTCCCTCGGTGCGCGTCGCTCGTGTCATGTTCTGGTGCCATTCGTCGGCGGCCTGCATGTCAGGAGGCCGGCGGGGTTGGGGTGCAGTCCTATTCTACACGCCATAGAAGTCGTCCTGTCCCCAGCGTGCACCGCGCGAGGCGGGGCAGGCCGCCGTCGTGCGCCGCGCGCGGCGGTCACCGCGCGAGGCGGACACGCAGCCAGAGCGGGGAGGTCAGGTAGGCGATGACGACGGCGGCGGCGCCCACCTGGGCGACGAGGCTGCCCGCCGGCGGGGCGGTCACGGCATAGAAGCCCGCGAGCCCGGTCGCGACCGACGCGGCAGTGACGAGCAGCGCGACCTGGACGTGGCTGAGCCCGTTGTCGGTGAGCCGCTGGTAGACGTGCTCGCGGTGGGAGGCGTACCACCGCTTGCCGGCAGCGGCACGGCGCAGGAGGGTCGTGAAGGTGTCCGCGAGGTAGATGAGCACTGGAGAGAAGACGTACTCGAGGCGCACTTCGGCGAGGAAGGCCGCGACCCCTGTCAGGGCGATTCCTGCGCCGAGGAGGTAGCTGCCGACATCGCCCATGAACATGGCGCCCCGCAGGATGTTCCACGGGAGGAAGCCGGCGAACGAGGCAGCGATCAGCACCCCGGCGGCGACGAGCCAGGCGTGCCCCGTCACGGCGCCGGCCGCGGCGTAGAGCAGGCCGACCGCGACCCCGTGGAGGCCCGAGATGCCGTTGACCCCGTCCATGAAGTTCGCCACGTTGATGTAGGCCGCTACAGCGAGCGCACCGAACGGGAGCCACCACAGGCCCTTGCCGGTCACGAGCAGGATGGCGAGCGTGCCGCCGAGGCCGACGGCGAGCTGGAGCGCGGCGCGGCTGCCGATGGAGAGCCCGCGCAGGTCCTCCGTCCATCCGACGACGGCGGCCGCGGTGGCCCCGGCGACGATGCACAGCGCGAGGCCGACGCCGTCGGACGCCGCGCCGGTGGCCAGGGCCGACGCCCAGCCTGCGAGGAAGCCGGCGCCGATCGTGAGGCCGAGTCCCCGGACCGTCGGTCGGGTGTGGGAGGAGCGCTCCCCGGGCAGGTCGATGACCCCGAGCCGGAAAAGGACCGGGCGGGCGAGCACGGGAAGCGCGGCGCTCACCGCGAGGGCCACCAGTGCGGACACCAGGGCCGGCACGAGCGCAGCCGGCACGCTCACGGGGTGCCTGCCCGGCGGGTGGACTCCGTCCCGGTGATCCGGGCGGCCCCGCTGATCCGCTCAGGGCTCGTGATCCGTTCCGGACCCGCCACCGGCTCGTGCGAGAGTTCGGTCTCCTCCTGGACCTGCGCCTCGAGCATGGCCTCCTCGCTCCGCTCGCACGCGGCGAGCCAGCGGTCGTAGTCGAGCTGGTCAGGGGCGATGCCGGCCGAGGCGGCGTGGGAGATCTTCGGGTGCAGGGGCCGCGCGTCGACGACGTCCGGGTCGACGAGGTCCTCGTGCAGCTTCTCCGCGGGGCGCAGGCCCGTGTAGACGATCTCGATGTCCTTGCCGGACATGGCGATCATGCGCTGGGCGACGTCGAGGATCCGCACGGGCTCGCCCATGTCCAGGATGAGGACCTCTCCCCCGCTGCCGATCGCCCCGGCCTGGATGACGAGCTGGCACGCCTCCGGGATCGTCATGAAGAAGCGCGTGACCTCTGGGTGGGTGACGGTGACGGGACCGCCGTTGCGGATCTGCTCGGAGAACAGCGGCAGCATCGATCCGCGGCTGCCCATCACGTTGCCGAAGCGCACCGAGACGTACCGGCGGCCCGTGCGTCCGGCCATCCACGCGGTGAGCCGCTCGGCAACGCGCTTGGAGTGGCCGAGGACGGTCGTGGGCGCGGCGGCCTTGTCGGTGGAGATGTTCACGAACGCCTCGACGCCCACGGCCTCGGCTGCGCGCAGGACATTGAGGGTGCCCAGCACGTTCGTCTTCCAGGCCTCGGCCGGGTACTGCTGCAGGAGGGGGGCGTGCTTGAGCGCCGCGGCGTGGAACACGACCTCGGGCCGGCGTTCGCGGAAGACCTCAGCCAGGGACCCGGCGTCCCGGATGCTCGCCAGCACGGTGTCCCGGCCGTCGAGCAGCCCGCGCCCGGTCATCGAGATCTGGGTGGCCTGGAGGGCGGTCTCGTCGTGGTCCACCATGATCAGCTCGGCGGGGGCGAACGGGTGGATCTGGCGGCACAGCTCCGAGCCGATCGACCCTCCCGCGCCGGTGACGAGGACGCGCTTGCCGGTGATGTACCCGGCGATCTCCTCCACCTTGATGTCCACGGGGCGGCGGCCGATGAGGTCCTCGACGTCCACTTCGCGGAAGTCGGTGACGCTGTGGTCCCCGCCGCCGAGCATGTCCTTCAGCGGGGGCAGGACGAGGACCTTCACGCCGAGCCCGGCGACGCGGTCCGAGACTCCGCGGATGAACGCCGAGTCCGCGGCGGCGAAGGCGAGGATGAGCACCGTCGCCCGCGTGCGCCTGATGAGCTCGGGCAGGTCCTCGCCGGTGCCGAGGACCTGGACCGAGGAGACGCGGAGGTGCTTCTTGGCGGGATCGTCGTCGACAAAGCCGGCGGGGAAGTACGGCGACGCCGGGTCCTGCATCATCCGCGTGACGAGGTTGGTCCCGAGGAAGCCGGCGCCGTAGATGAGCGCCTGCTGCGCATTCGCGCCGGGCTTCTGCTTGCTCTCGACGAACATGCGCTTGACGTAGCGGGTCGCCGCCATGAAGAGGGCGGCGAAGGGGAACGCGATGACGCCCGTGCTCCTCGGGATCTGGAGCGTGAAGCCGAGGAACGTGCTGAGCAGCACGAGGATCGTCGCGACGATGATGGTCACCGCGATGAGGAGCCTGGCCTCCTCGAAGGAGCCGAAGCTGTGGCGGCCCTGGTACAGGGCCATGCTGAATCCCACAAGGGCCTGGCTGCCGATCGCCAGGAGGCTGAAGACCACGACGCCGTTGGGTGCGAGGGTCTGCTCGGTCAGCTCGTAGCGCAGCACGACCGCCATGAGGATGGCCAGCGTCCATGCTCCGGCGTCGAGGGCGAACTGGATCCAGCGCCACAGCACCGGTCTGGGGGCCTCCGGCGGGATTGCGGACAAGCTCATCGGTATTTCAGTGACTCTCTTCTGGGGAGGGGTGGCGGGAATCCGTCCCCCATGCGTGTCCAAGATACTCCGGTCGGCAGGGTGGACCGTGCGCGTGACGGCGTCCCTGCGGCCCGGCGGTCACCGCCTGGGCGCGACCATGCTGCGGTAGCGGCCGGCCCGCACCTGGGTGGGCAGCAGGCGGTAGGCCGCGCGCAGGGCGATGTTGCGGAACCACTGGCCGCCCGTGATGAAGCCGCCGGCGTGCAGCTGGCCCTGGACCACGAGGTCGCGGGCGAACGCACCAAGGCCCCCGCGCCGCTCATAGGCGCCGCCGGAGACCCGGTACCGCACGAGCGGCTCGGCGAGGTTCCGCACAGTGGCCCCCGCGGCCATCATGCGCGCCCACAGCCAGTAGTCCTCGGCCGCCGGCACGACCTGGTACCCGCCGACGGCCTCGGCCGTCGCCCGGCGGAAGACGGCGGTCGGGTGGCAGATCGGGTTCCGGAAGGGCGCGGCGGAGCGGATCTCGGGCGACGAGGTCGGGACCGAGCGCGTGGCGAGGACTACGGCCTCGTCGTCGCCGATCTCCTCCATTGCGCTGCCCACGAGGTCCGCGCCCCCCTCGATGACGGGCACCTGGGCGGCGAAGCGGTGCGGGACGGAGACGTCGTCGGCATCGGCCCGGGCCACGATCCCGTGGCCGCACTCCGCGAGGCCACGCCCGAGTGCGGCCGTGATCCCGACATTCTGGGGCAGGGCCACGACGCGCACGGAGGTGGCCGTGCCGGCGATCGCCGCGGCGTCGTCGATGGCGGCCTGCAGCTCGGGGCGCACGGGACCGTCCCGGACGATCACCGCCTCGGCGGGCGGGCGCTCCTGCTCGGCGGTGCTGGAGGCGAGGGCGCGCCGGAAGCGCTCGGGGGTGTCGCCGTCGTACACGGGCATGAGGAGGCTGAAGGGCTCCCCCGTCGCGAACTCCTCCGCCGGCGGCAGGTCAGGCACCGGGCGCAGCGGGTAGACCCCCGCGAGGACATCGGTGTTGGGGCGGGGGGCCCGCACGGCGTCGCGGGCACCCCGGACCAGGCAGCCGGCGAGCGTGCGGCGGTCCGTGGACTTCGCGAACGTGCGCGCCCAGATCCTCGCTGTCGCGAACGTGAAGGCGAGCCGCTCCCACGGCGCGAGGGACCGGCCCCGCCCGTACAGCCAGAACCGGTTGCGGACCTCGTAGTAGAAGCGCGGGCCCGGGTCGACGTCGGTCGTGCCGAACTTCTTGGTGTGGTGGGTCACGACCGAGGCGGGGACCTGGACCGCGTCGTGGAACCGGGCGAGCCGGGTCGTGTACTCGAAGTCGTCGCCCCACAGGAAGTAGTCGGCGATCGGCAGGCCGAGCGCGCGGACGGCGTCGCCCGAGAGGAAGCAGGAGACGAACGACGCGCTGCGGATGGCCGTGCCGCCGACCGCGGCGGCCCGGCGCCGCTGGGCGGGGGTCGCGGCGAACCACTCGTCCATCGTGTTCATCGGGTGCTCCCGCCCGTCGGTCCACTCGACGCGGCTGGCCATGACGGTGGGCCGGTGCTCGGGCGCGGGCGCATAGCTCTCCCACGCGTCCACCGCGGCCGCGAGAGTCTCGGCGTGCGGCTCCGTGTCGTCGTCCATGACCCAGACCAGGTCCGCGGCGTGGTCGAGCACGGCCCGCTCGATCCCGACCGTGAACCCCCCGGCGCCCCCGACGTTGGACTCCAGGCAGACGAGGTCAATCGCCAGCGGCGTCTCGAGGCTGCGCACGAAGTCTGCCGAGCCGTCGGAGGAGGCGTTGTCGACGACGACGACGGCGTCGGGACGCCGCCTGCCGCCGGCGATCCCCGCGAGGGTCTTCGCGAGCAGTTCGCGGCGGTTGAAGCTGACGACGACGGCGACGACGCGGGGCGTTGAGCTCATGCTGTGGGGGGACCTTCTCACGGCGGGGCGGGCACGTTCACGATACCTGCTTGACGGGGGCTGCCCCCGCGCGCCCCTACGATGGACCTATGGCTCACCACGGCACGCCCTCGGGGCGGGATACTGTCGCGCGCGAAATCCAGCGTCCCCACTGGTGGGTCTTCGGCTCGAACGGCTTCGTCGGCGGCGGCATCGTCGCAGAGCTCCGCGGCCGCGGCGTCGAGCCTGCCCGGGCGCGGGCATTGCGGCTCACCACCGCGGCGCGGGACACGGCCGGCGTCGTGGCCGACGCCGAGGCCTCGGCCAGCCTGGCGGACCTTGCCCCGCGCATCCCTGCCGGAGCGGTCGTCGTGAACGCGGCGGGCCTCGCCGCCCCTGATTCCGCCGACGACGACGCCCTCTACGGGGCGAATGCCCTGTGGCCCTCGGTCCTCGCGCTCGCGTGCGCCGAGGCCGGGGCCGCGCGGCTCGTGCACCTTTCGAGCGCCGCCGTGCAGGGATACCGTCCCGTCCTCGACGAATCGTGGGACGTGAGCCCCTTCTCGCCGTACTCGCGCTCGAAGGCGCTGGGCGAGGCCGCGCTCCGGGCCCTGCAGCCCCGGCTCCCCGAGGGGATGCTGAGCATCGTGCGCGCCACGAGCGTCCAGGGTGCCGGCCGGCGCACGACGACGTCGTTCGCCCGCGTCGCCTCCTCGCCGCTCGCGTCGGTCGCCGGGACCGGGGACGCGCCATCGCCCGTGAGCTCGCTGCCGGCCCTGTCCCAGTTCGTCGTGGACGTGGGGCTCCGCCGCCCGGACCAGACGGTGCTCCTGCAGCCGTGGGAGGGCCTGTCCGTGCGCGGAGCGCTCGCCGCGGCCGGGGGCCGCGAGCCTGCCCGGGTGCCGGCGTGGCTGTGCCGCGCCGCGGTCCGGACCGGATTCGCCGTGTCGAAGGTCGCCGGGGAGTCCCTCCACGGCCCCGTGCGCAGGGCCGAAGTCATGTGGTTCGGTCAGGCGCAGGAATCCGGCTGGGCCGAGGCCAACGGCGTGCTGCCGACTCCCCGGGCCGAGCAGGTCCTGCGGCAGGCCGCCCCCGGCTCCGGCGAAGGCTAGCCGGCGGCTCCCCCGGGGGCTTCCGCCGGCCCCGCCGTCGGGGTCTGGCGCTCGCCGGGCTCCTCGGCAGCCGGCTCCGGCTCCTCGCCCAGGCCCAGGACGTCCGGGGCCACCTCGCGCAGGGCCGCGAGCGGGAGCGCTCCCTGGCGCACGACCCTCAGCCGCTCCCCCGTGCAGTCCACGATCGTGGAGGGGACGCCGCCCTCTCCTGCCGCGTCTGTGCCTCCGGCATCCGACCCGGCCACCGGCCTGGAGCCGTCCTCGAGGTACACCTCGACACTCTCGGCGAGCTGCTCGCGGGCCTCGGCCGCGGTCTGGGCCGCGGCATGTCCGGTGCGGTTCGCACTCGAGACGGCGAGCGGGCCGGTGATGGTCAGGAGGGCCTGGGCCAGCTCGTCGTCCGGGATACGGAGGGCGACGGTCCCCTTCGTCTCGCCCAGATCCCACGTGAGGGACGGCTGCGCGTGGAGGATGAGCGTGAGCGGCCCGGGCCAGAACTTCTCCGCGAGGGCGCGTGCGAGCGCGGGGACCTCGGTCGCGAGGCCGTCCATCGTCTGCAGGCGCGGGATGAGCACGGGCGGCGGCATCGAGCGGCCGCGGCCCTTCGCGGCGAGGAGCGTCGCGACCGCCTGGGCCGAGAACGCGTCCGCCGCGATGCCGTACACCGTGTCGGTGGGCATCACGACGCACTGCTTCGCTGCGATCGCGCGCTGGGCGTGGGCAAGCCCTTCGGCGCGCTGTTCAGGGTCGGTGCAGTTGTAGCTCGTCGTCGTCACGGCGAACATTCTTCCACGCGCCCGGCCTCACCCGGCACGGACGGCGCTCGTGGACCTCGGGAAGCCGTTGAGGTCCGTGTGGGAGCGCACGCAGGTCCACGCCGGGTCCGCGCCGAGGACCGCGGCGAGCCGCTCGGCCTGGACCTCCGCGTGCTCCATGACGAAGAAGCCGCCGGGCTTCAGGAGCCTCGCCGCGGTCGCGGCCGCGGCGAGCGGAAGCTCGAGGCCCCCCTCGGCCCCGCCGTAGAGCGCCATCTCCGGGTCGTGCTCGGCAGCCTCCGGCTCGCGCGGGACCATGCCCGGCGGGATGTACGGCGGGTTGGACACCACCACGTCGACCGTCCCGTCCAGGTCCGGGAAGGCCGTGCGCAGGTCTCCCAGTGCCAGCCGCACGCGGCCGCCGGTCGCCTCCGCGGCGAGGTTGCGGGCCGCCCAGGCGTGGGCGAGCTCGGAGAGCTCGACAGCGTGCACGACGGCGGTGGGCACCTCGTGCGCGATCGACGCGGCGATCGCCCCCGAGCCGGTTCCGAGGTCGACGGCGACCGGTCCCCGCCGCGCCCGAGGCGGGGCGGCGGCGTCGGGCGGGGCGGCGGCGTCGTGCGCTGGGGCGGGGAAGTGCTCCGCGATCCAGTCGAGCGCGAGCTGCACCACGCCCTCGGTCTCCGGGCGCGGGACGAAGACTCCGGGGCCGACCGCGAGCGTGAGGTGCCGGAAGTGCGCGACGCCGGTGAGGTGCTGCAGCGGGACCCGGCGGGCACGCTCGGCGACGAGTTCCCAGAAGGCGTCCGAGAAGCCCACCGGGAGCGGCGTGCCCATGATCGCGAGGGCGCGCAGGCGCCCGAGTCCACCGCTGGCGAGCTCGCCTGCCAGCAGGTGCGCGGCAAGCTGCTCGGCGTCCGCGCGCGGGCTCGGGACGCCGGCCTCGGCCAGGAGCGCCGCGGCGCGCCGCAGCGCTTCCCCGAGGTCCCGGGGCTCCTCCACGCCGCTCCCGGCGCCGGCGGTCATTCGCCGATCGCGTCGAGCCGCGCCTGCTCGTCCATGTCGATGCAGGACTGGATCACGGGCCCGAGGTCGCCGTTCATGACGGCGTCGAGGTTGTATGCCTTGTATCCCGTGCGGTGGTCCGCGATGCGGTTCTCCGGGAAGTTGTAGGTGCGGATACGCTCCGACCGGTCCATGGTGCGGACCTGGGACTTGCGGGCCTCCGCGTTCTCGGCGTCGATCTGCTCCTGCTGGTGGGCCAGGAGGCGCGAGCGGAGCACGCGCATCGCGGCCTCGCGGTTCTGCAGCTGCGACTTCTCGTTCTGCATCGCCACCACGATCCCGGTGGGCAGGTGGGTGATGCGCACGGCCGAGTCGGTCGTGTTGACGCTCTGGCCGCCGGGGCCCGAGGACCGGTAGACGTCGATCTTCAGGTCGTTCTGGCTGATCTCGATCTCCTCCGGCTCGTCGACCTCGGGGAAGACGAGGACGCCCGCGGCGGAGGTGTGGATGCGGCCCTGCGACTCGGTCACGGGCACCCGCTGGACGCGGTGCACGCCGCCCTCGAACTTGAGGTGCGCGAAGACGCCCTCGGCGGGGTCGTTGGAGGAGCCCTTGATGGCGATCTGGATGTCCTTGTAGCCGCCGAGGTCCGACTCGGTCGAGGAGAGCACCTCGGTCTTCCAGCCTCTGGACTCCGCATAGCGCGTGTACATCCGGGTCAGGTCCGCTGCGAAGAGCGCCGCCTCATCGCCCCCCTCGCCGCCCTTGACCTCGAGGATCACGTTGCGGGCGTCGTTGGGGTCGCGCGGGATGAGCAGACGCCGCAGCCTCTCCTGGGCGGCCGGCAGCTGCTCCTCGATGGAGGCGACCTCGCTCGCGAAGTCCGGGTCCTCCGCCGCCATCTCGCGGGCGGCTTCGAGGTCGTCGTCGAGCTGCTTCCAGCGGTGGTAGGCCTCGACGATGCCGTTGAGCTGCGCCGAGCGCCGGCCGAGCTTCCTGGCGCGCGCCTGGTCCTGGTAGACCGCGGGGTCGCTCAGCTCCTTCTGCAGGTCTGCGTGCTCGTCCAGCAGTCCTTGCACGGACTCGAACATGTCGGGGGCCTTTCTGGGTCAGTCAGCTGCCTGATTCTCGCACCCGGGCGCATCCCGGGGCCACGACGACGGCGGCCGGCACCGGGGATACCGGGCCGGCCGCCGTTCGGGTCAGCTAGTGCTTGTCGTTCTCGCCCTTCGAGGCGAGCGTCGTCTTCTGCACCTGGAGGAGGAACTCGACGTTCGAGCCCGTCTCGCGGATCTTCGTGGTGAGCAGCTCGAGCGCCTGCTGGGTGTCGAGGCCGGAGAGCACGCGGCGCAGGCGCCACATGATCTTGACCTCTTCCGGCGAGAGCAGGTTCTCCTCGCGGCGCGTGCCGGACGCGTTGACGTCCACGGCCGGGAAGATGCGCTTGTCGGCGAGAGCGCGGGACAGCCGCAGCTCCATGTTGCCGGTGCCCTTGAACTCCTCGAAGATCACCTCGTCCATCTTGGAGCCCGTCTCGACGAGCGCCGTGGCGAGGATGGTCAGCGAGCCGCCGTTCTCGATGTTCCGCGCGGCGCCGAAGAAGCGCTTCGGCGGGTACAGCGCGGCCGAGTCGACACCGCCGGAGAGGATGCGGCCCGAGGCGGGCGCGGCGAGGTTGTACGCGCGGCCGAGCCGGGTCATCGAGTCCAGCAGCACCACGACGTCCATGCCCATCTCGACGAGGCGCTTGGCGCGCTCGATCGCGAGCTCGGCCACCGTCGTGTGGTCGTCGGCCGGGCGGTCGAAGGTCGAGGCGATGACCTCGCCCTTCACCGAGCGCTGCATGTCGGTGACCTCTTCGGGACGCTCGTCGACGAGCACCATCATGAGGTGGACCTCGGGGTTGTTCACCGTGATCGCGTTCGCGATGGACTGCAGGATGAGCGTCTTGCCGGCCTTCGGCGGGGAGACGATGAGGCCGCGCTGGCCCTTGCCGATCGGTGCCACGAGGTCGATGACGCGCGGGCCGATCTTCTTCGGGTCGGTCTCGAGGCGCAGGCGCTCCGAGGGGTACAGCGGGACGAGCTTGGTGAACTCGACCCGGCCCTTCATCTCCTCGGGGCTCTTGCCGTTGACGCTCGTGACCCGCACGAGGGCGTTGAACTTCTGGCGGCCGCCCTGCTGCTGGCGGTTCTCCTCGCCGTCGCGCGGGGCGCGGATGGCGCCGACCACCGCGTCGCCCTTGCGCAGGCCGTGCTTCTTGACCTGGGCGAGCGGCACGTAGACGTCGTTGGGACCGGGCAGGTAGCCGGAGGTGCGGATGAAGGCGTAGTTCTCGAGGACGTCGAGGATGCCCGCGACGGGGACCAGGACGTCGTCCTCGGTCACCTCGGTGTCATCGACGTCCGGACCCGCACTGCGGCCGCGGCGGCGCTCGTTGCGGTCGCGGAACCGCTCGTTGCGGCCGCCCTGCTCGCCGCCGTCGCGGTCGCGGCCACGGCGCGAACGGCGCGAACGGCGCGAGCCGCCCTCGTCGCCGTCGCCCTCGTCGCGCCGGCCCTGGCGCTCCTGGCCCTCGTCGCGCCGGCCCTGGCGCTCCTGGCCGTCCTGGCGGTCCGACCGCTCGCGGCCCTCACGGCCACGGCGCTGGCGGCCCTCGCCGGCCTCCTGCTGCGGGGCCTCGGCGGGCTGCTGGGCAGCGCGCTCGGCCTCGGCGGCCTTCTGGGGCGCCTCCGCAGGCGCCTCGGCGGGAGCCTCGGCAGGCGCCTGGTTGCGCTGCTCGGGGGCAGCAGTCTCGGTGCCGGAGCCCTGGGCGGCCTCGGCGCGGCGGCTGCGGCCGCGGCTGCGGACCGGGCGCGTCGGCTCAGCCGGCGCCTCGCTCGGGGCGGCAGCCTCGACGGGAGCGGCCTGCGCGGCCGCGCCCTCGGAGGCGGGGGCCGCGGCAGGCGCGGGCGCCTCGAGCAGTGCGGACTGGCCTTCGGCCGCGGGGCTCACGACGCCGTCGCTCCCCGCACGACGGCGGCTGCGCCGGGCGCGGGGGGCGGGCTCGGCCGCGGGGGCCTCGGCGGCAGCGGCCGGCTCGGCAACCGGGGTCGCAGCGGCCTCGGCGGCCGGAGCCTCGCCCTTGGCCTGCGCACGGCCGGCGGGGCGGCCCACGGGCTCGCCCTTCTGGTGTGCCGAGATGGCGGCGACGAGGTCGCCCTTGCGCATGCGGGAGCCACCGGTGATGCCCAGCTGGGAGGCAAGCGCCTGGAGCTGTGCGAGCTTGAGACCGGCGATCCCCTTGGACTCGGATGCCGAAGCGGGGTCCACTGCTGGGTTCAGCTCAGTGGTCTGTGTCACGGATGTTCCTTCCGGATCGATTGCGTGGCCAGGGGCCAACACATCGTGGTCGCGGCCGTCGGCGACAGCGGCGGCCAGGCTGGGTGACCTGCGGGGCCATGGAGGCCGGGCAGGCCCGTCGTCTAGCTGCTCGTCCGAGCTGGCAGCAGGGCTGGATCGCTGCTTGCCGAACAGTCTGTGGGGACAGTCGCAATCAGCCTGACCGGCTGCGAGCTGGAGGAGCGGCACCCCGTGCCGAGAAACTGGACCAGAAGGCGGCGATCACAGTGCCACCGGGCCGGGAAACGATGTCCCTGACCGTGTGTCCCTGTGTCGCCGGACGGTGTCTATCCGGGTACGCCGAACTGAGGCAGATTCACCGTGGGTGCAGGTCCACTCTAGCACCTTCGCGGTCGACAGCCAGACGAAGGACACGCCACGAGGTCACAGATTCGTCACCCTGCTCGGGATCGAGCGTTCCGGCGCCCACGCTGTGCGCGAACCGCTCGACGGCGTCCTGCACCTCGTCGGCCTCCGCCGCACCGTCGGCGAGGGCCAGGACGGTGGGACCGGCGCCCGAGACGACCGCGGCGTGCCCCTCGGCACGGAGCCGCTGGATGAGCCTCGCGCTCGGCTCCATCGCGGTCGAGCGGTAGCTCTGGTGCAGGTAGTCCTCGGTCGCCGGCAGGAGCAGGGACGGGTCCTTCGTGAGGGCGTGCACGAGCAGCGCCGCGCGTCCGGAGTTCGCCGCCGCGGCGTGGTGCGGGATCGATGAGGGCAGGAGCGAGCGGGCGAGCTCGGTCGAGAGCTCGAAGTCCGGGATCGCGACGATCGGCACCACCGTGTCGACGACCTCGGCGACCGCCGTGCGGAACGCCTCGCCCTCCTGCCAGGACAGGGCGAGGGAGCCGAAGATCGCGGGGGCCACGTTGTCGGGGTGCCCCTCGATCTCGCTGCACAGCTGGAGGACCCAGGCCCGGTCGGGCTGGTCCGCCGGCTCGACCAGCGCCGCCGCGGCGAGCACAGCGGCGACGGTCGCCGACGCCGACGAGCCCAGTCCGCGCCCGTGCGGGCTCACGTTCTCCGCACGCAGGAGCAGGCCGGAGCGAGCGTAGCCGAGCCGGGCGAGGGCGGCGTCCAGCGTGCGCACGACGAGATGCGACTCGTCCCGCGGCAGCGTCTCCGCCCCCTCGCCGCTCAGCTCGAAGGCGAGGCTCCCGTCGTCGGTCGTCTCGACGGTCACGGTGTCGTACAGCGCCAGGGCGAGTCCCAGGCTGTCGTAGCCGGGACCGAGGTTCGCGCTCGTGGCCGGCACCCTCACGGTGACGCGCTGTCCGGCCGCCACCGTGCGCAGGGACTCAGCGGCCGTCGTCGGAGCCGTCATCGCTTCTACTCGAGCCCCAGCTCGGCCGCGACGGTCACGACGTCGTTGCTCACCTTGACGGGCTCGACCTCGGCGCCGTCGGCGGTGCGGAGGGCCCACTGGGGGTCCTTGAGCCCGTGGCCGGTCACCGTGCACACGATGGTCTTCCCGGAGGGCACCTCCCCCGCGGCGTGCTTCTTGAGCAGGCCCGCGACGCTGGCCGCCGAGCCGGGCTCGACGAACACTCCCTCCTTGGAGGACAGCCAGCGGTGCGCGGCGAGGATCTCCTCGTCGGTGACGGAGTCGATCAGGCCGCCGGACTCGTCGCGGGCGGCAACCGCCGTCTCCCACGACGCCGGGTTGCCGATGCGGATCGCGGTCGCGATGGTCTCGGGGTGGGTGATGGGGTGGCCGGCGACGAACGGGGCCGCGCCGGCGGCCTGGAAGCCCCACATCACGGGCAGCTTCGTCGCCACGGCCGCCAGGGTGCGCGGCTCGGCGTCGCCGCCGTGTGCCGGGTACTCAGTCTCCGCGGCGTACTCCTTGTAGCCCTTCCAGTACGCGGAGATGTTCCCGGCGTTGCCCACGGGGAGGACGTGGATGTCCGGGGCGTCGCCGAGGGCGTCGACGATCTCGAACGAGGCAGTCTTCTGCCCCTCTATGCGGGCCGGGTTGACCGAGTTCACGAGGAACACCGGGTACGAGTCGGCGAGCTTGCGAGCGATCTCGAGGCAGTCGTCGAAGTTGCCGTCAACCTGCAGGAGCGTCGCGCCGTGCGCGATGGCCTGGGACAGCTTGCCGAGCGCGATCTTGCCCTCCGGGACGAGGACGGCGCAGGTCAGGCCTGCCGCGGTCGCGTAGGCGGCGGCGGACGCCGAGGTGTTGCCCGTGGACGCGCAGACCACAGCCTTCGCCCCGGCCTCGACGGCTGCGGTCATGGCCATGGTCATGCCGCGGTCCTTGAAGGAGCCGGTCGGGTTCATCCCCTCGACCTTGAGGAACACCTCGGAGCCGGTGAGCTCGGAGAGCTTCTGGGCGTGGACGAGGGGCGTGCCGCCCTCGCCGAGGGTGATCACGCGGGTGGACTCGCTGACGGGCAGGCGGTCGGCGTATTCGCGGATGACTCCGCGCCACTGGTGGGCCACTAGACTCCTTCGACTCGGAGGACGCTCGTCACGGATTCGACGACGTCGAGGTTCTTGATGTCCGCGACGGTCGCGGCGAGGGCTGCCTCGGAGGCAGGGTGGGTGACGAAGCGCAGCTCGGCCCGTCCTCCGGCGCTCCAGCGGTCGGCGGCCGCGAGGCCGGGGCCGCCGTCGACGGTCTGGCGCATGGTCTCGATCGAGACTCCGTGCTCGGCGAAGACGGCGGCGACGCGGGAGAGCACACCCGGCTGGTCCGCGACCTCGAGCCCGATGCTGTAGCTCGTCGTGACGGCGTCGAGCCCGAGGATGGGCAGGGCACGCGTGGCGGCGCCGGGGGCTCCGGGAGCGCCGGCCGCGATGCGGCGTGCGGTGGAGACGACGTCGCCCATGATGGCCGAGGCCGTCGGGGCGCCGCCCGCCCCCGCGCCGTAGAACATGAGCGAACCCGCGTTGTCTGCCTCGACGAACACCGCATTGAAAGCCCCGTGCACGGCCGCGAGGGGGTGCTTGCGCGGGAGCAGCGTGGGATGGACCCGGACGCTCACGCCCTCGGCCGCCGACCCGTCGGCGCTGTCCCCGGCGGTGATGAGCTCGGCGATGGCGAGCAGCTTGATGGTCATGCCGGCATCCTGCGCGGCTGCGATGTCGTCGGCGGTGACCTTCGTGATGCCCTCGCAGCGCACGTCCTCGAGGGAGACGCGCGTGTGGAAGGCGAGGGAGGCGAGGATCGCGGCCTTGGCCGCGGCGTCGAGGCCCTCGACGTCGGCCGTCGGGTCCGCCTCGGCGTAGCCAAGGCGCTGGGCCTCGGCGAGGACGTCGGCGAACTGGGCGCCAGTCGTGTCCATTGCGTCGAGGATGAAGTTCGTGGTCCCGTTGACGATCCCGAGCACGCGGGTGATGCGGTCGCCGGAGAGGCTCTCGCGGATGGGCCGGATGATCGGGATGGCGCCGGCGACGGCGGCCTCGAAGTTGAGGTCGGCGTTGTTCGCGCTCGCGGCGTCGAACAGTGCCGCGCCGTCCTGGGCGAGGAGTGCCTTGTTGCCGGTGACGACGGACGCGCCGTTCTTGAGCGCGGCGAGGATGTGCGTCCGGGCCGGCTCGATCCCGCCCATGAGCTCGATCACGAGGTCTGCGCCCGCCACGAGCTTCTCCGCGTCGGTCGTGTACAGCTCGCGGGGAAGCTCGACGTCGCGGGGGGCGTCCACGTTGCGCACGGCGATGCCTGTGAGCACCAGGCGGGCCCCCGCCCGCGCGGCCAGGGCATCGGCGTCCTCGAGGAGGATGCGGGCCACCTGGGAGCCCACGGTCCCTCCGCCGAGGAGGGCGACCTTGAGCACCTTCTCGGCGCCGGGGGCTTCGAGCCCACTCGTCTCAGTCATCGTCTCTCCCATTCGTCTCAGGCTCCCATGTCGCGGGAGAGCAGGTCGTCCTCGGTCTCCGGGCGCACAATCCAGCGCGCCTCTCCCCCGCGCACGGCGAGGACACCCGGGCGGGCGAGGTAGTTGTAGTTGCTGGACAGGGCCCAGCAGTAGGCGCCGGTTCCGGGGACGGCGAGCAGGTCGCCGGCGCGGACGTCCGCGGGGAGGTACGCGTCGCGCACCACGATGTCGCCGCTCTCGCAGTGCTTGCCGACCACACGCGTCAGCTGCGCAGGCGCCTCCGAGGTGCGGTTCGCGAGCACGACCGAGTAGTCGGCGTCGTACAGGACCGGGCGAGCGTTGTCGCTCATGCCGCCGTCGACCGAGACGTACCGGCGGACAGCGGTGCCGCCCATCCCGCCGGCTGGCAGGTCCACGACGACGTCCTTGATCGTCCCGACCTCGTACAGAGTGAACGTCGTCGAGCCGACGATCGCGCGGCCGGGCTCGATCGAGATGCGGGGCGCGGTGATGCCGAGCTTCTCGCAGGTCTCGCGCACGACGCCGGCCAGCGCCTCCGCGATCTCGGCCGGCGGTCGGGGCGCGTCCCCCGGCAGGTAGGCGATGCCGTACCCGCCGCCGAGGTCCAGCTCCGGCAGCTCGACGCCGTACGCGGAGCGCATCGACGCGACGAAGGCCAGGAGCTTCACGGCGGCGAGCTCGAAGCCCTCGGGCTCGAAGATCTGCGAGCCGATGTGGCAGTGGACGCCGAGCAGCTCGATGCTGTCGTGGCCCGCGGCGGCAGCGATGGCCTCCTCGGCCATGCTCGCGGTACCGTCAGCGCCACTGTCCGCGCCGGCGCCCGTGAACCCCTCGCTGGCCGTGCCTGCGGCCATGGAGAGCCCGAACTTCTGGTCCTCGTGCGCCGTGGCGATGAACTCGTGGGTGTGCGCGTGCACGCCGGGGGTCAGGCGGAGCATGACCTTGGCGCGGGGGGCCTCCGATCCGTGCGGCCCTGAGCCGGGAGTGTCCGTGCCGCGCGCCGCGGCGATGCGGGCGACCCGCTCAAGCTCGTCGAGGCTGTCCACGATGATGCGGCCCACGCCGTTCCCGAGGGCGCGTTCGATCTCGGCGTCGGACTTGTTGTTGCCGTGGAGGCCGATGAGCTCCCCCGGGACGCCTGCGCGCAGGGCCACGGCGAGCTCGCCGCCCGAGGCCGTGTCCACCCGCAGGCCTTCCTGGTGGGCCCAGGCGGCCACCGCGGTGCAGAGGAACGACTTGCCCGCGTAGTAGACGTCCACCCCGCCGCACACATCGGCGAAGGCCGCGTCGAACGAGTCCTTGAACGCGCGTGCACGCGCCCGGAAGTCGGCCTCGCTCAGCACGAAGACCGGGGAGCCGAACCGGGACTTGACCTCGCCGACCGGGAGGCCCGCCACGGTGAGGTCGCCGCCCGGGCCGCGGGCGACGTCGTGCGCCCAGAGTGCGGGGACGAGCTCGTTGAGGTCCGAGGGGACGGCGAGCCACTCGGGGGCGAGGGGCGAGCCGGCGGCCTGCGCGGTGCTCTCAGCCACGCCTCACATCCTCTCCGGCGCCGAGACGCCGAGCAGGGACAGCCCG
Organism: Sinomonas sp. B1-1; assembly: GCF_050474465.1. Lineage (NCBI taxonomy): Bacteria > Bacillati > Actinomycetota > Actinomycetes > Micrococcales > Micrococcaceae > Sinomonas > Sinomonas sp. B1-1. The sequence continues at coordinate 796,489 of NZ_JBCHVF010000001.1, forward strand.
TTGGCCAGGACCTGGCTCGTGGCGTCGTTGAGCCACAGGCGCGTGCGGTTGAGGTCGGTGACCTCGTCGTCGCCCTGGGGGGCGATGCGGCAGTTGTCGTACCAGGAGTGGTAGGCGCTCGCGATGGTCTCGAGGTGGCGCGCCACGCGGTGCGGCTCGCGGAACTCCGCAGCCTTGCCCACGATCGAGGGGTACGCGGCGAGGTGCGCGAGCAGCTCGTTCTCGGTGGGGTGGTCCAGGAGCGCGGCGTCGAACGCGTCGGCGCCGTCCACGGTGCGGTGGACGCCGGCGGCCTCCGCGTTGCGCGCCGCGCCGCGCGAGCGGGCGTGGGCGTACTGGACGTAGAACACGGGGTTCTCGTTGGAGTTCTTCTTGAGCAGCTCGGGGTCGAGGGTGAGCGGCGAGTCCGCGGGGAACCGCGCGAGCGAGTAGCGCACCGCGTCCTTGCCGAGCCACTCGATGAGGTCCTTGAGCTCGATGATGTTGCCCGCGCGCTTGGACAGCTTCGCGCCGTTGACCGAGACGAGCTGGCCGATGAGGATCTCGATGTTCGTCTCGGGATCGTCGCCGGCGCAGGCCGCGATGGCCTTGAGGCGGTTGACGTAGCCGTGGTGGTCGGCGCCGAGGAGGTAGACCTTCTCGCCGAAGCCGCGGTCCTTCTTCGTGAGGTAGTACGCGGCGTCGGCGGCGAAGTACGTGGGCTCGCCGTTGGCGCGGATGAGGACGCGGTCCTTGTCGTCGCCGAAGTCCGTGGTGCGCAGCCAGACCGCGCCGTCGGCGTCGAAGACGTGGCCCTGCTCGCGCAGGCGCTTCACGGCGGACTCGATGGCCCCGGACTCGTGCAGGCCCTCCCGCTCGGAGAAGTAGACGTCGAAGGTGACGCCGAAGGCCGCGAGCGTGGCCTTGATGTCCTTCATCTGCGCGGCGTAGGCCGCCTCCCGGACGATCGGCAGCGCGGCCTCGTCGGTGAGCTCGCGCACGTCGGGATGCGCGGTGAGGACCTCGTGGCCCAGGTCCGCGATGTACTGGCCGGGGTAGCCGCCCTCGGGCACGTCGCGGCCGTGCAGGCGCGAGAGCACGGAGTTCGCGAACACGTTCATCTGGTTGCCGGCGTCGTTGATGTAGTACTCGCGCGTCACGTCGGCCCCGGAGGCCTTGAGCACCCGCGCAATCGAGTCGCCGAGCGCGGCCCAGCGGGTGTGCCCGATGTGCAGGGGGCCCGTGGGGTTCGCGGAGACGAACTCCATGTTGATGACGTGGCCCGCGAGGGTGTCGTTGGTGCCGTAGTCGGGGCCGGCCTCGACGATGGCCTTCGCGAGCGCGCCTGCCGCGGCGGCGTCGAGCGTGATGTTGAGGAAGCCGGGACCCGCGATGTCGACGCCCGCGACGCCGGCGAGCGCCTCGAGGCGGACGGCGAGCAGCTCGGCGAGCGCCCTCGGCGGCATGCCTGCGCGTTTGCCCAGCTGGAGGGCGATGTTGGTGGCCCAGTCGCCGTGCTCGCGGTTCTTGGGACGCTCCACCCGAACGTCCGTCGGCACATCCACAGAGATCTCGCCGGCGCGGACGGCGTCGGCGAGGCAGGCGGATACAGCGGCAGAAAGTTCTTCGGGAGTCACCCCCATAGCCTACCGGCGCGGCCCGCGCGAGCCGAAACCGCGCTGGGAGGATGCGGGTTCTGCTACGGGCTCGACCACGCGGGGGTGGTCGTCGATGAAGTGGGGACGGCTGATGACCCACCCCGAGGCGGCCAGGACCACGAGGGTCGCGCCGAGGAACGCGAACGTGGCCCCCCATCCGCCCGTCGCGTCGTGGAGGAGCCCGGCCGGGAGCGGGCCCGCGCAGGCGACGATGTAGCCGATCCCCTGCCCGAAGCCGGACACGGCGCCGGAGGACTGGTGCGTGCGTGTGCGCAGGTTCACGAGGACGAGCGCGAGCGGGAACGTCGCCGGGCCGAGCCCCGCGAGGGTCGTCCACACCCATGTCGCCGAGCCGGGGGCGAGCCAGAGGCCCGCGTAGCCTGCCGCGAAGCAGACCACGCCGAACGCGACGATGGGGAACGGGTTCCTCAGCCGGGCCGCGAGGACGGGCACCACGAGGCTCAGCGGCAGCCCGATGCCGGAGAACAGCGCGAGCTGGAATCCGGCGTCGGCGGCGCTGAGCCCTGCACCGGTCAGGATCGAGGGGAGCCAGCCGAACATCGTGTACGTGTTCAGCGAGGAGCAGCCGAACACGAGCGCGAGCGCCCACGCCGCGGGCGCGCGCCAAGGGCGCACGACGACGCGTGGCCGGGGCGCGGATCCGCCCTCGCCCGTCTCAGGGCTCGCCGCGGGGACGCCTCTGCGGCGCCCGGGCCAGACGCTGAGCCACGGGAGGATGGCGACAGCGTTGACCGCCGCCCACCAGCCGACGGACGCGCGCCAGCCTGCGGCGTCGGCGACGGGCACAGCGACGAGGGGCGGGATGGTGGTGCCGAGGCTGATGATCGTCACGTAGAGCGCCGTGACGAGGCCGATCCGGTCGGGGAAGTACTTCTTGACCATGGGCGGCAGCACCACGTTCCCCGCACCCATCCCGGCGAGCGCGAGGGCGGAGCCCGCCAGGAACGTGCCGGTCTCGGGCGCGACGGCCCGCACCGCCTGTCCGAGCCCGGAGGCCGCCATCGCGGCGACGGCGATGGCCTCCACGCTCCATGCACGCATCAGGAGCGGGGTCAGGAGCCCCGCCAGCCCGAACAGGGCGGTCGGGAGCATCCCGAGCACGCCGATGAGCCACGACGGGAGCGCGATGTCCTGCCCGATCGCGGTGGTCAGCGGGGGGACGCTCGTCACCGCCGTCCTCAGCGTGAACGCCACCACCAGCAGGCCGACGAGGACGAGGAGGCGGCCGCGCCAGGCTCTGGACCCCCGGGCCGCACCATGTTCTTGTGCCACCCCCTGACGCTATCGTGCTGGTATGGACAAGGACATCCAGGACCGGATCCGCGAGCTCATCGACGAGGAGCACGCCCTCCGCGGCTCGCCCGGCGCCGGCAGCGAGGAGAAGGGCACCGGGCGCCTCGGGGAGGTGGAGGCACAGCTCGACCAGTGCTGGGACCTCCTGAGGCAGCGCCGGGCCAAGCGCGAGTTCGGCGAGGACCCCGACGAGGCCACCGTTCGGCCGGCGGACGTCGTGGAGAACTACAAGGAGTAGCCCTGGTTCGCCGCCTGGCCCGGGCGCCGCGGGCGCCGCGCCTCCCCGGTTTGCGCGCGGCCCCGGAGCACCTGATAAGCTCGGTGAGTTCCCGCAGGGGAGCGTCCGGAAAGAAATGGAATGCCCTCGTAGCTCAGGGGATAGAGCGTCTGCCTCCGGAGCAGAAGGCCGTAGGTTCGAATCCTATCGAGGGCACCGCAGAAGGCCCCGCCGAAGCAGTTCGGCGGGGCCTTCGACGTACCCGGGCCGGCTCCGCCACTAGAATGGACCAGCCATGGCGCTCACGATCACCTATCCCGAAGCCCTCCCTGTCTCCGAGCGGCGCGACGACATCATGGAGGCCATCGCCGCGCATCAGGTCACGGTGATCGCCGGGGAGACGGGCTCGGGCAAGACGACGCAGATCCCCAAGATGTGCCTTGAGCTCGGCCTGGGCGAGAAGGGCCTCATCGGCCACACGCAGCCCCGCCGCCTCGCCGCCCGCACGGTCGCCGAGCGCATTGCCGAGGAGCTCGACGTCGAGCTGGGGCAGGAGGTCGGCTTCCAGGTGCGGTTCACCGGAGAGGTCGGACCGCAGACCAGGGTCAAGCTCATGACCGACGGCATCCTGCTCGCCGAGATCCAGCGGGACCGCCTGCTGAAGAAGTACTCGGCGATCATCATCGACGAGGCCCACGAGCGCAGCCTCAACATCGACTTCATCCTCGGCTACCTCAGGCGGGTCCTCCCCCAGCGCCCGGACCTCAAGGTCATCATCACCTCGGCGACGATCGATCCCGAGCGGTTCGCGCGCCACTTCGCGGCTCCGTCGCCGGAGGCGGGAGAAGAGCCGGTTCCCGCGCCCATCATCGAGGTGTCGGGACGCACCTATCCCGTCGAGATCCGGTACCGGCCGCTCACGGCCGCCCCGGGCGAGGCGGGCGACGACGGGGAGGAGGACGACGCCGTCGCGCGCTCGGACGACGCGCTCGAGGAGGACCGCGACCCCGTCGACGCCGTGTGCGACGCCGTCGACGAGCTCTCCCGCGAGGCCCCCGGGGACATCCTCATCTTCTTCTCCGGCGAGCGCGAGATCCGCGACGCCGCCGACGCCCTCGCGGGCTCGATCCAGAAGAACCCGCGCATGGCGAACGCGGAGATCCTGCCGCTGTTCGCGCGGCTCTCGCTCGCCGAGCAGCACCGGGTGTTCACCCCGGGCGGCCGGCGGAGGATCGTCCTGGCGACCAACGTGGCCGAGACGTCGCTCACCGTCCCGGGGATCAAGTACGTCATCGACACGGGCACGGCGCGCATCTCGCGCTACTCGCACCGCACCAAGGTCCAGCGGCTGCCGATCGAGCGCGTCTCCCAGGCCTCCGCGAACCAGCGGGCCGGCCGCTGCGGGCGCGTCTCCGACGGCATCTGCATCCGCCTCTACTCCGAGGAGGACTACCTCTCGCGCCCGGAGTTCACCGACCCCGAGATCCTGCGCACCAACCTCGCCGCCGTCATCCTGCAGATGACCGCGATGGGGATCGCGCGCGGCCCGAAGGACGTCGAGGCGTTCCCGTTCGTCGAGCCGCCCGAGTCCCGCGCGATCAACGACGGCGTGACCCTCCTGCGCGAACTCGGCGCCCTCGCCGAGCCGGCCAGTGCGAAGGAGGCGACGAGCGCCGAGGCCACTCGTGGCACGAGGGGCGCGAAGGGCGGCCTCACCGCCGTCGGGCACCAGCTCGCCCAGCTCCCGGTCGACCCCCGGCTGGGGCGCATGATCGTCGAGGCGGCCAGGCGCGACTGCGCGCGCGAGGTCATGGTGCTCGCAGCCGCCCTGACCATCCAGGACCCCCGCGAGCGGCCCTCGCAGGAGACGGGCAAGCGGCAGGCCGCGGACGAGAAGCATGCGCGCTTCAAGGACGAGAACTCCGACTTCACGGGCTACCTCAACCTCTGGAACTACCTGCAGGAGCAGCAGCGCGAGCTGTCCTCCTCGGCGTTCCGGCGCCTGTGCAAGGCAGAATTCATCAACTTCCTGCGGGTGCGCGAATGGCAGGAGCTGTACGCGCAGCTGCGCCAGCTGGCCCGCCCGCTGGGCATCTCACCCGGCCAGGGCCGCGCGACGGACACCCGGCTGGAAGCAGCAGCGAAGCACGACGCCGTGCACCAGTCCCTCCTCGCGGGCCTGCTGAGCCACATCGGGCTCCTCGACGAGCGCAAGCGCGAGTACGTCGGCGCGCGCGGGACGCGCTTCGCCGTCTTCCCCGGGTCGGCGCTGTTCAAGAAGAACCCGACCTACGTCATGGCGGCCGAGCTCGTGGAGACCAGCCGCCTCTGGGCCCGCACCGCCGCGAAGATGGACCCCGCGTGGGGCGAGCTCGTGGCGCCGCACCTGGTCAAGCGCTCCTACTCCGAGCCGCACTGGTCCAAGCGGGCCGGCTCCGTCATGGCGTACGAGAAGGTCACGCTCTACGGCGTGACCCTCGTGGCGCAGCGGCGCGTCAACTACGCGCGGATCGACCCGGCGCTCGCCCGCGAGCTGTTCATCCGGCACGCGCTCGTGGAGGGCGACTGGCACACGCGCCACCACTTCTTCAAGCGGAACCGCGCCCTCCTCGACGAGGTCGAGGAGCTCGAGACCCGGATGCGGCGGCACGACCTGCGCGTGGACGACGAGGCGCTCTTCGACTTCTACGACCGCCGGCTCCCCGAGGGAATCGTCTCCGAGCGGCATTTCGACGCCTGGTGGAAGAAGGCCAGGCACGAGGACCCGGACCTCCTGGACTTCGACCGCGAGCTCCTGCTGCGCGAGGAGGCCGCCGCCGGGGACGATGCCGCGTACCCCACCGTCTGGCGCCAGGGCGGCTTCGACCTTCCGCTCTCCTACGAGTTCCACCCCGTGGCACCCGGCGGCACGCCGGACCCGAACGACGGGGTGACCGCAGAGGTCCCGGTGCTGTTCCTGAACCAGCTCGATCCCGAGCCGTTCCGGTGGCAGATCCCGGGCCAGCGGGTCGACCTCGTGACGGCGCTCATCAAGTCCCTGCCCAAGCAGGTCCGGAAGAACTTCGTGCCCGCCCCCGACGTCGCGCGCCGGGCCGTCGCCGCCCTCGAGGCGGACTTTGACCCCGCGCACGACCGGATCGAGGAATCCCTCGGGCTCGTGCTGCGCCGGCTCAAGGGCCAGATCGTGCCCCCGGGCTCGTGGAACTGGGACGCCGTGCCGCCGCATCTGAAGTTCTCCTTCAGCGTCGTCGACCCGCGGGGGAAGGTCCTCGGCTCAGGCAAGGACCTCGTGGCCCTGCAGGAGCAGCTCGCCCCCGCCACGCGCCGCGCCATCGCGGAGTCCCTCGGTGCGACCCCGGGCAGCACCGCCCCGCCGAAGTCACCCCGTGTGGACTCGAAGTCACCCCGTGTGGACGCGAGGTCACCCCGTGTGGACCCGAAGTCACCCCGTGCCGAGAAGACCTCGCCCAACGGACGCACGACGGCGCGCCCCGCCGAAGGCGGCGGAGTCACGGCCCGCGGCGGACTGGCAGAGCGCGGCGGACTGGCCGAGCGCAGCGGACTGACAGAGTGGAGCGTGGGGACCATCCCGCGGACGGCGAGCACCGTCGTCGCCGGCCACACCGTCACGGGCTACCCGGCCCTGACCGACGAGGGCAGCACCAAGGCCTCGCCGAGGGGCACTGCGGGCCTGCGCGTATTCCAAAGCGAGGAGGACCAGCTGCGTGCCCACCGGGCCGGGGTGATCCGCCTCCTGGCCCTGCGCATCCCGTCGCCGGACCGCTACGTGCTCGAGCACCTCAACAACCGCGAGAAGCTCACGTTCAGCCAGAACCCGCACGGATCGGTCGCGGGGCTGATCTCCGACTGCGCGATCGCGGCGATCGACCGGCTCGTCCCCGCCGCACTGCCGTGGGACCGCGCCGCCTTCGACGCCCTCTACGACGAGGTCCGTGCCGAGCTGATCGACACGGTCTTCAAGGTGACCGCCATCGTCGAGCAGGTCCTCGCCTCCTCGATGCGGATCAGCAAGCAGCTCAAAGGCTCCACGAGCCTGGCCCTGATCAGCGCACTGAACGATGTCAAGGCCCAGCTCGAGCAGCTCGTCTACCCCGGCTTCGTCGCCCGCACCGGGTACGCGCAGCTGATGCACCTGCCCCGCTACCTGCGCGCGATCGAGCGCCGCCTCGAGAAGCTCCCCGCCAACGTCCAGCGCGACGCCGTCGCGATGGCCACGGTCCAGGCCCTCGAGGACGACTACGACGACGCCGCCGCGGCCCTCGCCCCCACGGGACGCAACGAGGCCAAGCTCGAGAAGGTCCGCTGGATGATCGAGGAGCTGCGGGTGAGCCTGTTCGCCGTCGAACTCGGCACCGCGGGGAAGGTGTCCGAGAAGCGCGTCCGCCAGACCCTGAACGAGGCGCTCGCCCCGGCGTAGTCCGCCGGTGCGCCGCGCCCGCCACTGCCGACTTCCACGAGAGAGAGGATCCCCATGAAGCTCACGGTCGCCCACGGTCCGGCCGGGACCGAGATCGCGGGGCTCGGCCATGCCCAGCCCCGCCGCGTCATGGACAACCATGAGCTCGAGGGCATGATGGACACGTCCGACGCCTGGATCCGCCAGCGCACCGGGATCGTCACGCGGCGCATCGCCGCCGAGGGCGAGACCGTCAAGGACCTCGCGATCCCCGCCGCGCGGATGGCCCTCGAAGACTCCGCCGTGGCCGCCGAGGACATCGACCTCGTGGTGGTCGCCACCACGACGGCCGCCGAGCGCTCCCCCAACACCGCCGGCCGTGTGGCCGAGGCCCTCGGACTGGGCCGCAACGGACGGGGGCCGGGGATCATCGACATCAACACCGCGTGCTCGGGCTTCGAGTACGCCCTCGGCATCGCCGACCAGTCCATCCGTGCCGGCAGCGCGAGCCACGCGATCGTCGTGGGCGCGGAGACGCTCTCCGCCGTGACCGACTGGACGGACCGCACGACGGCGGTGCTCACCGCGGACGGTGCCGGCGCCGCCGTCGTGCGCCCCTCGCAGACGCCGCGGATCGGCCCTGTGGTGTGGGGCTCGCGCGGCGACATGGCCAACGCGGTGAGGATCTCGCCGCCGTCGGGCAGGTTCTGGCAGAACGGCCGGGAGGTGCTGCGCTGGGCGCTCACCAAGGCGCCGGAGCACGCGCGGGAGGCCGTCGCGGCCGCCGGGCTCACCCTGGACGACATCCAGGTCCTCGCCGCGCACCAGGCGAACCTGCGCATCATCGAGCCGCTTGCCGAGGCGCTGGGCCTGACCGACCGGATCGTCATCACGGATGTGACGGAGTCGGGCAACACCTCGGCGGCGAGCGTCCCGCTCGGGCTGAGCAAGTGGTGGCACGCCGGACGGATCCCCGCGGACGTCCCTGCCCTCCTGTTCGGGTTCGGCGGCGGGTTCACCTTCGCGGGCATGGTGGCGATGACGCCGCGGAAGGCCTAGGAGACGGGTCTCAGGCGGGTCTCAGGCGGCCGGGACGTGGTCCCCGTGCCCTGAGGCGCGCAGGGCCGCGCGGATCTTCTCGGCGGCCGCGTCGAGGACGGCCGGGTCGGGGTTGTGCTGGGCGCGCTTGAAGTCGTACTCGGCCTCCGAGTTGGAGGGCCAGACGTGCAGGTGCAGGTGGTTGATCTCGAACCCTGCGATGATCAGCCCCGCGCGCGCCGCGCCGAACGCCTCGACCTGCGCCGCCCCGATGGTCTGGGCCACCGCGGTGAGCCGGCCCCAGAGCTCCGGCGAGGCATCGGTCCAGCGGTCCACCTCCTTGCGCGGCACGACCAGCGTGTGGCCCTCCGCGAGGGGCCCGATGCTCAGGAACGCGACGACGTCGTCGTCCTTCCACACGAAGCGTCCGGGCAGCTCGCCCTCGATGATGCGCGTGAACAGCGTGCTCATGGCTTTCCTCTCGTTGCCCTGGTCGGAGGCCCCCTCCGCACTCGCGTGAGTGCCGAGGGGGCGGCGGAGCTTGTCCACCCCGGGCAGGATGGGGCGTCCCGGGGTCATGCCCGCGCTCCTCGGCTCATGGATCCGACGCTATCCGATGCGGCGGTCTCCCCGTCGCCCGTGGCCACCGGCCGGGCGGGGTCCCTGGACCACTGCGAGTAGGAGCCGGGGTAGAGCGCGGCGTCGATGCCCGCGATGGCGAGGGCCGCGACGTCGTGCGCGGCCGTGACGCCGGAGCCGCAGTAGACCGCTACGTCCCGTCCGGGCACTGCACCGAGCGCGGCGTAGCGTTGGCGCAGCGCGTCGGCGGGCAGGAACGTCCCGTCCGGGGCGAGGTTGCCTGACGTCGGGGCGCTGACGGCGCCGGGAATGTGGCCCGGCCGCGGGTCCACGGGCTCGACCTCGCCCCGGTAGCGCTCGGCTGCCCTCGCGTCGAGCAGCACGCCGCCCTGGCCGGTGAGGGCGCCGACGGCATCGGCGTCGATCCGCGGCAGGTGGTGCCCGGAGAGGTGGACACCGCCGAGCGCGGGGACCTCCCGGCCGCGCTCGAGGGCGAGCCCGGCGCGCGTCCACGCGGCCAGTCCTCCGTCGAGGATGCGCACGTCCTCGACGCCCGCGTCCCGCAGCATCCACCAGGCGCGCGCGGCGGACTGGCCGGCGGAGTCGTCGTACACGACCACCGGGTCGCCGTCGTCGATCCCCCAGCGTCTGGCGGTCTCCTCGAAGCTGTCCGGCGCCGGCAGCGGGTGCCGGCCGCCGGCGGCCTCCTCGGCGCTTCCCGGCTGGACCGGCACGGCGAGCTCTGTCTCGAGGTCCGCGAACACGGCGCCGGGGATGTGGCCAGCCTCGTACGCCGCCAGGCCGTGGGGGGCGCCGAGGGACCATCGGACGTCCAGGACGACGGTGCGGGCGCCGGAGTCGAGCCGGCCGGCGAGCTCCGCCGGGGATACAAGGACCTGGGTCATCAGTGCCACTCCTCTTCACGGACCGGCCCCTTGTGGGCGCCGCGTCTGGCGCGCGGCGGTGACGCCGGCGCTGACGTCCAGAGTAGTCGCTGCCCTGCGGCTGTCCGGGGAGCTACAGGTCGACAGACTCGCCCGGTTCGAGGTGCACGTACTCGGTGCCGTACTTTGCCCCGATCCGCTTGGCGTGCCCCTCGGCGATTCCGGTCCCGCGCTCGTTCAGGAGGGCATTGTGGATCGGGTAGGCCCGAGTCGCCCCGACGGCGATCATGAAGTCCAGGACCTCGCCGACCTTGCTCCAGGGCGCATGGATCGGCACGAGCAGCGTGCTGACGCTGACCCCGTGTGGGACGGTGAAGGAGTCGCCCGGGTGGAACACCTCGCCGTCCACGAGGTAGCCGATGTTCGCCACCACGGGCACGCTCGCGTGGATGAGCGCGTGCTGGCTGCCGAAGGTCTTCACGTGGAAGCCTGCGGCGTCGAACTCCGTCTCCGGCTCCGCCACGTGGATGCGGTCCGCGGCCGACGGCGCGGCCTCCTTCAGCTGGTCCGCCACCGCCGCGGGGGCCCAGGCCTCGAGGCCGGTGTCCGCTGCGAGCGCGGCGCCGGTCCTGTCGAGGTCGAGGTGGTCGGGGTGCTCGTGGGTGACGAGGAAGGCCTGGGCACCATCCAGGGCCTCCTCCACCTCCGAGAAGGTGCCGGGATCGATCACGAGGACCCGGTTCCCGCCGGCGGGGCCGCCCGGCTTCTCGAGCCTGATGCACGCGTGGGTGAGCTTCGTCATGCGCATGGCGCCAGTCTAGAACCGCCTCTTGCTAGGCTGGAGGATCGACTGCGCCGGAGGACTGCCGGCGTTCGAGGGAGGAACGGTGGCGGAGAGAACCCGCACGACGGCCCGGGCATCGGAGAGCGCGGGACGGCCCGCGGCACGCGAGCAGCGGGTCACCAAGCAGCGGGTCGCCGTCTCGGCGGCGCTCGACCGGCTCGAGGACTTCGTGAGCACCCAGGAGCTGCACCGCATGCTCCACGACGAGGGGGCGTCCGTCTCGCTCGCCACGACGTACCGCATCCTGCAGTCCATGGCCGAGGAGGGCCTGGTCGACGTCCTGCGCAGCGACGAGGGCGAAGCCGTCTACCGCCGCTGCGAGGCCACCGGGCACCATCACCACCTGGTGTGCCGGCGATGCGGGAAGGCCGTGGACATCGAGGCCCCCGCCGTCGAGACCTGGGCGAGCCGTGTGGCCCGCGAACACGGCTACACCGCCGTGGAGCACACCGTGGAGATCTTCGGCCTCTGCCCCCAGTGCACCGCGCTGGCCGCACAGGAGCGTGCCGATGGGCAGCCTGGCGGATCCGCCGAGGCCGGGGACGCGGGCGAGGCGGGCAGCTAGCGCGAGGCCGCGACCGGCGTCGTGCGCTGAGGCTCCCCCGGCGTGGGCTGCAGCCGGCCGTTCAGGGCCCGCCGCCGCCGGTACCAGCCGATGCTGGCGCTCACCGCGTAGATGACGAACGACAGCGTGGTGATGTACGGGCTGATGGGGAGCCTGCCGCCGAGTGCGAGCAGGATCCCGCCCACCGTCGCGGCCACCGCGAACCCTACGCTGAGCACGAGCACGAGACGGGGCGAGGACGTCACCTTCAGGGCGGCCGCGGCCGGGGTGATGAGGAGCGCGAGCACGAGCAGCGCGCCGACCACGTGGATCGACAGTGCGACGCTCACGCCGAGGATCAGCAGGAACGCGATGGAGAGCCCGCGCACCGGAACGCCGCGGGCATGGGCCATCTCGGGGTCGACGCTCGCGAAGGTGAGCGGCCGCCAGATGGCGGCGAGGGCGAGCACGACGGCGAGCGCGGTCACCGCGAGCAGCTGCAGCTGCACGGTGTCGACGGCGACGATCTGTCCGGTGAGGAGTCCGAACTTGTTCGCAGCGCGGCCCTCGTAGAGGGCCAGACAGAGGATGCCGAGCCCCAGCCCGAACGGCATGAGGACGCCAATCACGGAGTTCTTCTCCCGCGCGCGGCCGCCCATGAGGGCGATGACGAGCGCGGCGACGACAGAGCCCGCGAGGGAGCCGAGCACGACGTCCGCGCCGAGGAGCAGCGCGAACGCGGCGCCGGCGAACGAGAGCTCGGAGATGCCGTGGACGGCGAACGCGAGGTCGCGCTTCATGACGAACGTCCCGACGAGGCCGCCGAGCAGGCCGAGCACGGCACCCGCCCACACCGAGTTCTGGACGAGCGCGAGGATCTCCCCGTAGTTCTCGAAGGAGAAGATGCTCCCGAGGATGTCGGACAGGCTCATGCGGGCTCCGTCTCGTGGTGGTCGCCGGGGAGGTGGTAGTGGGTGGTGGCATCGGGCAGGCCCACGACCACGATGCGGCCGTTGACCCGCGAGACCTCGACGCGGCCGCCGTAGAGCGCGGAGAGGACCTCGGTGGTCATGACCTCTGACGGGGAGCCGATCCGGAAGCGACCGTCCGCGAGGTACAGGACGCGGTCCACGTAGTCCAGGATCGGGTTGATCTCGTGGGTGACGAACACGACCGCGGCGTCGTTGGCGCGGCGCTGGTCGTCGATGAGCTGGCTGACGGCCTGCTGGTGGTTGAGGTCGAGCGAGAGGAGCGGCTCGTCGCACAGGAGCACGCGGGGGCTGTCGGCGATCGCCTGCGCGATGCGGAGCCGCTGCTGCTCGCCGCCGGAGAGCTGGCCGACCGGCACCTTGGCGTACTCGCGGGCACCCACGCGCCCGAGCAGGTCGTCCACCTGCGCGTCGACAGCCCGGTGGCGCAGCCGGAAGCCCCAGCGGTGACCGTCGATGCCGAGGCCGACGAGGTCCCGCGCGCGCAGGGGCGTGTCCGGGGCGAAGGCGCGCTGCTGCGGGATGTAGCCGATCCCCTCCCCCCGCTGCCCGGCTGGGTGACCCGCGATCTCGACGGTCCCCGAGCTGAGCGGGAGGACGCCGAGGAGCGCTTTGAGGAAGCTCGTCTTCCCGCTGCCGTTGGGCCCGAGGACGGCGAAGAACTCACCCGGCTGGATATCGAGGTCGAGCCCGGACCAGAGGGTCCGGTCGCCGAACGCGAGGGAGGCGCCGCGCAGCCGGACAGCCGGGACGCGCGCGTCGGGGCCGCTCATCCGAGCGCCTTCGCGAGCGCGTCGGCGTTCCCCTGCATCCAGCCCGCGTAGTCGGTTCCCTGAGGGAGCGTCTCGGTGAACTCGACGACGGGAACTCCCGCGGCCTCGGCCGCCGCCCGGACCTGCTTGGTCTGGGGGCTCTCCGTCTGGGGGTTGTAGGCCAGGACCGCGACCCCCTTGGCGGCGAGGAGGTCCAGCGTGGACTTGAGCACTGCCGGCGGGACGTCCTGCTCCTCTTCGACGGCCTCGAGGAAGCCCGGCGGCGTGGCGTCCTTGAGCCCCGCGTCTTCGAGGAGATAGGACGGGACGGGCTCGGTGAGCGCGGCGGCCTTGCCGGAGTGGGCCTGCCTGATCGCCGCGAGCGTTCCCTCGGCGGCTTCGAGCCGCTTCGCGACCGCGGCGGCCCGCTCGGTGAAGTCCGCCGCCGAGGAGGGCTCGAGCTCGCCGAGGCGCTCGGCAATCGCTGTGACCACAGCCTCCATCGCGTGCAGGTCGTACCAGACATGCTCGTTGGATATGTGGGCGTGGCCGGTGTGGGCGCTGGCCGAGGGGGCGGCGGACGACGGCGCCGGCTCGCCCGAGCCGCCCACGCCGCCGCCGAGCCCGCTCGCCTCGACGGCGTTGAGGACCGAGGACGCCTCGGGCCGGGCGTCGGCGAGGAGGGAATCCATGAACGGGTCGTAGCCCCCGCCGTTCTCGATGACGAGCCTGGCCTTGGACACCGCGAGGCGGTCCTGGGTCGTCGCCTCGTAGGAGTGCGGGTCCTGGGTCGGCTTGCTGACGATCGCGGTCACGTGCACGCGGTCCCCGCCGATCGTCTGGGCGAGGTCCCCGTACACGTTCGTCGAGGCCACGACCGAGATCGTGTCCCCGCCGCCGCCCTGGCCCGGCGTCGGGGCGCAGCCGGCCAGGAGAAGGGCGGCTGCGGCGCCGAGGGCGGCAGTGCGGAGCAGGGAAGAACTCACAGGTCCTCAGTTCGGGTCGGCGGGAGGGGGTCGAGGGGGCGCGAGGCGACTGCTCCCGCTGGCCGTGGACCGGACAACTGAGAACGAGTCGCAACACAGACACTCTACCGCTTCTTGGGAACAATTCCCATCTAGCGCCCCGGCCCCCGCCCGGCTGCCCCTACCTCGCCGCGCCGCCGTTCTCCCTGCGGCGCACGACGGCGTTCTGCGTCGCGTCCCTGATCTCGCCGACGAGCTGCTCGATGACGTCCTCGAGGAACACGACGCCGCGCGTCGCACCCTCCGGGCCGATGACGCGCGCGAGGTGGAAGCCCGACTTCTGCATCGTGGAGAGGGCGTCCTCGATCTCGGCGTCCAGCCCCAGGTTGGCCAGCGAACGGACCCTGCTCTCCCCGATCGGCCGGCCGCGGTGCTCAGGGGCGATGGCGAGCACGTCCTTGACGTGCAGGTACCCCACGAGCTCGCCGTCGTCGTCGACCATCGGGAAGCGCGAGAACCCGGTCTTGGCGACCGCCTTCTCGAACTCCTCGGGCGTGGCCGTCGCGGGGAGCGAGACGAGCTCCTCGACCGGGACCATGATCGACTCGGCCGTCTGGTCGGAGAACTCGAGGGCTCCCGAGAGCAGGCCCGACTCGTCGTCGACGAGGCCGTGGCGCGTCGACTCCGCGACGATCGACTGCACCTCCTCGAGGGTGAAGCTCGAGGTCACCTCGTCCTTGGGCTCGACCTTCATGAGGCGGAGGATGCCGTTCGCGCTGCCATTGAGGAGATGGATCACCGGACGGACCACCCGCGCGACACCCATGAGCGCCGGAGCGAGCAGGAGTGCGGCGCGGTCGGCGGCCGAGACGGAGATGTTCTTCGGGACCATCTCGCCGAAGGTCACGTGCAGGAACGTGACGATCGCCAGCGCCGCCACGAAGCCGATGCCCCCGGCCAGCTCCTCGGGGAGCCCCACCGCGTGGAGGGGGTCGCCGATGAGGTGGTGGATCGCCGGCTCGGCGACCTGGAGGATGAGCAGCGAGCACACTGTGATGCCGAGCTGCGCGCACGCGAGCATGAGCGAGACGTGCTCCATGGCGCGCAGCGTGGTGGCGGCGCGGCCCGAGCCCGCTTCGGCAAGCGGCTCGATCTGGCTGCGCCGGGCGCTCATGATGGCGAACTCGGCACCGACGAAGAACGCGTTGCCGAGCAGGAGCACGGCCAGCCAGAGGATCCCGGCCCAGTCGCCCATCAGGCAGCCCTCCCGCCGTCGCGCGTGCCCTCGGCCATCTGCGGCTCCTTGGGCGGGACGAACTTGAGCCGGTCCACGCGGCGCCCGTCCATGCGGACCACGCTGAGCTCGCCCCCGCCGATCTCGAGGGTGTCCCCGACCGCGGCGACACGTCCGAGCGCGCTCATGACGAAGCCGCCCACGGTTTCGTATGCGGGACTGTCGGCAACGCCCAGCCCGGGCACCTGCTCCGACACTTCGTCGGGGCGCATGAGGCCCGAGAAGTACCAGTCCCCCGCAGCACTCTGCAGGACCCCGGGAGCGAGCCGGTCATGCTCGTCCGAGACCTCGCCCACGATCTCCTCCACGAGGTCCTCGAGCGTGACGATGCCGGCGGTCCCGCCGTACTCGTCCAAAACGACGGCGAGCTGCAGGTTCCCGTCGCGCAGCTGGGAGATGAGCGCGTCGAGGTGGATGGTCTCGGGGACCCGCAGCACCTCCGTCATGATGGCTCCCGCCTGCAGCGAGTGCCGGCGCTCCGCCGGAACGGCCACGGCCTTCTTGACGTGGACCAGCCCGCGGACGTCATCGGGCGAGTCCCCGATCACTGGGAAGCGCGAGTGGCCGGTGCGCCGCGCGGCCTCGACCACAGCGTCGACGGACCCGTCGGCATCCACGGTCGTGACCCGCATGCGCGGGGTCATGACGTCGGCGGCGGTGCGCTCCGCGAAGCTCAGTGTGCGGGCGACGAAGCGCGCTGTCCCCTCGTCGAGCGTGCCGAGCTCGGCCGACCGGCGGACGAGGGAGGCGAGCTCGGCGGGCGACCGCGCCCCGGAGATCTCCTCCTTGGCCTCGATGCCCATCTGGTGCAGGACCCGGTTCGAGAAGCCGTTGAGCACGACGATGGCGGGCTTGAACACCGCGGTGAACAGGAGCTGCGACGGGGCCACGGCGCGGCCGACGGCGAGTGCGCGGGCGATCGCCAGGTTTTTCGGCACGAGCTCGCCGATGAGCATGGAAAGGAACGTGGCGAGGACCATCGCGGCGGTCAGCGACACCGCGGTAGCGCCCGGGATGCCGAGGGCCGCGAGCGGGCCCTCGAGGAGGCGGCCCACCGAAGGTTCCATCACGTAGCCGGTGAGGAGCGTGGTGAGGGTGATGCCGAGCTGGCAGCTCGAGAGCTGGGTCGAGAGGCTCTTGAGGCAGCGCAGGAGCGCCTCTGCACCGGGTTCGCCGGCGTCGATGCTGCGCTGGACGGTGGCCTGGTCGAGGGCCACGAGGGAGAATTCGACGGCCACGAAGAAGCCCGTGCCGAGAATCAGGAGCAGGCCGGCGGCCAGGAGGAGCCATTCCATCTCAGGAATCGGGCCCCCAGAGGGTGCGGCGGCGCGCCGATGGGCGCCACGGGTGAACAAGTACACGGTGTCTGCCGGCGCTGCGGTCGCGGAGCCCCGGAAGGGGCGCACGGCCGGGCCGGCATCTAGAGGTGCCGTCCATAGTCATTCCAGCCTATCAGCGACGGCGCGGTGTGATAGCGGACTCAGATTGCCCGATTCCGCGCGCAGGTCACTAGACTATTCAGGAGTGTGTGGGCCCTGACGGGGTCCACGGCAGTCGGCGGATCCAGCCGGCCCCCTCGGACAGCCCCGTGGAGAACACGGTCCCGATGTGGGGCATGGCGCGCGGACCCGCGGACTTGTGCGGGCCTAAGTATCGATGGAAGAGGCGTAACTCCAGTGCCAGAACTGCCAACCCACCGCCTGCCCGAGGAATTCGGCGGCAATGAGTGGCTTGTGGACGAGCTCTACGAGCAGTACCAGCAGAACAAGAACTCCGTGGACTCCAAGTGGTGGCCGTTGTTCGAGTCGTTCGACTCGGACAGCGGCCACACGTCGAACGGCACGGCGAAGGCGCCCGCGGCCGACACGCTGACGCGGCAGATCCCCACGGTCAAGGCCCCCAACGCCTCGCCTGCGCCCGCCAAGCCTGCGGCACCGGCCGCCGCGCCGGCTGCCGCTCCCGCCAAGCCCGCGGCACCGGCCGCCGCGCCGGCCGCCGCCTCCGCTCCGGCTGCTGCCCCGGCGCCGTCGGACGCCTCGCCGAAGAAGGGCGCTGCCGCCGTCGTACGCGACGGCGCCCGGCCCTCCACGACGGGCCTGATCCCTGCCCAGCTGCCGAAGACGGCCAAGGACGAGACGATCGAGGACGACGTCGTCTCGCCGCTGCGCGGTCCGGCCAAGGCCATCGCGTCGAACATGATCACGAGCCTCGAGGTGCCCACCGCCACGACCGTGCGCGCGGTGCCCGCGAAGCTCCTCATGGACCAGCGCATCGTGATCAACAACCACCTGACGCGCGTCCGCGGCGGCAAGGTCTCGTTCACGCACCTCATCGGCTTCGCCGTGATCCGCGCGCTCAAGCTCATGCCGTCCATGAACGTCTCCTACGACGAGGTCGACGGCAAGCCGGTCGCCATCCAGCACGCGCACGTCAACTTCGGCATCGCCATTGACCTGCCGAGGCCGGACGGCTCACGCCTCCTCGTGGTCCCGAACATCAAGAAGGCCGAGACCCTCAACTTCTCGGACTTCTGGCACACCTATGAGGACCTCGTCAAGCGCTCGCGCGCGGGCAAGCTCACCGCCGACGACTACGCCGGCACCACGGTCTCCCTGACCAACCCCGGCGGCATCGGCACCGTCCACTCCGTGCCGCGCCTCTCGAAGGGCCAGGCCGCCATCATCGGCGTCGGTGCGCTCGAGTACCCGGCCGAGTTCCAGGGCAGCTCCGAGAAGATTTTGGCCCTCCAGGCCGTCGGCAAGATCATCACGCTGACCTCGACCTACGACCACCGCGTGATCCAGGGCGCGGGCTCGGGCGAGTTCCTCCGCCTCGTGCACCAGCTCCTCCTCGGGGAGCAGGGCTTCTACGACGAGATCTTCGAATCGCTGCGCATCCCCTACGAGCCGGTGCGCTGGAGCCCGGACCTCCAGGTCAACCCCGAGGACGCCATCAACAAGGTGGCCCGCATCCAGCAGCTCATCCACGCGTTCCGCGTGCGCGGCCACCTCATGGCGGACACGAACCCGCTCGAGTACGTCCAGCGCCGGCATCCGGACCTCGACGTGCTCACCTACGGCCTGACCCTGTGGGACCTCGACCGCGAGTGGCCCACCGGCGGTTTCGGCGGCCGGCCGAAGATGAAGTTCCGCGACATCCTCGGCGTGCTGCGTGACGCGTACTGCCGCACCACCGGCATCGAGTACATGCACCTGCAGGAGCCCGCCGAGCGCAAGTGGTTCCAGGACGAGCTCGAGCACCCGTACAAGAAGCCGAGCCGCGAGGAGCAGCTGCGCATCGTCTCCCGCCTGAACGCGGCCGAGGCCTTCGAGACGTTCCTGCAGACCAAGTTCGTCGGCCAGAAGCGCTTCTCCCTGGAGGGCGGCGAGTCGCTCATCCCGCTCCTGGACGCGACCCTGTCCGAGGCGGCCGAGGACGGGCTCGACGAGGTCGGTATCGGCATGGCCCACCGCGGCCGCCTCAACGTGCTGACCAACATCGCCGGCAAGACCTATGCGCAGGTGTTCCGCGAGTTCGAGGGCACGCAGGATCCGAAGAGCGTCCAGGGCTCCGGCGACGTCAAGTACCACCTCGGCACCGAGGGCACGTTCACCGCGGAGAACGGCAAGCAGACCAAGGTCTACCTCGCCGCCAACCCGTCCCACCTCGAGGCCGTCGACCCGGTCCTCGAAGGCATCGTCCGCGCCAAGCAGGACCGGCTCGACAAGGGCGAGGCGTTCCCCGTCCTGCCGATCCTCGTCCACGGCGACGCGGCGTTCGCCGGCCAGGGCGTCGTGGCGGAGACCCTCAACCTCTCGCAGCTGCGCGGCTACCGCACCGGCGGCACGATCCACATCATCGTGAACAACCAGGTCGGCTTCACGACCTCCCCGTCCGCGTCCCGCTCCTCGGTGTACTCGACCGACGTCGCGAAGATGGTCCAGGCGCCGATCTTCCACGTCAACGGCGACGATCCCGAGGCCGTGGTCCGCGTCGCCCAGATGGCGTACCGGTTCCGCCAGCGGTTCCACAAGGATGTCGTGATCGACCTCGTGTGCTACCGCCGCCGTGGGCACAACGAGGGCGACGACCCGTCGATGACCCAGCCGCTCATGTACAACCTCATCGAGGCGAAGCGCTCGGTCCGCAAGCTCTACACCGAGAGCCTGATCGGCCGCGGCGACATCACGCAGGAAGAGGCGGAGCAGCTCCTGCGCGACTACCAGGAGCGCCTCGAGCGCGTCTTCGCGGAGACCCACGCCGCGCAGACCTCGCCGATCCCGGTCATCACTGCCGACGCGAAGGCCGTCTCGGACCTCGAGCGCCCCCTCGCCCAGCAGCAGGAGGACACCGAGGTCCGCGCCCCGCGCCAGACGGCGATCAGCCGCGAGATGCTCGCCGCGATCGGCCAGGCGCACGTCCAGGTTCCCGAGGGCTTCACGGTGCACGCCAAGCTCCGCCAGCTCCTCGAGCGCCGCGAGCAGATGTCCCGCGACGGCGGGATCGACTGGGGCTTCGGCGAGATCGCGGCCTTCGGCTCGCTCACGGCAGAGGGCGTGCCCGTGCGCCTGTCGGGCCAGGACTCGCGCCGCGGCACGTTCGTGCAGCGGCACGCGGTCTTCCACGATCGCCAGACCGGCGCCGAGTGGACCCCCCTCGCGAGCCTCTCGGAGGACCAGGCGAAGCTGTCGATCTACGACTCGTCGCTCTCGGAGTACGCTGCGCTCGGATTCGAGTACGGCTACTCGGTCGAGCGTCCGGACACCCTCGTGCTGTGGGAGGCGCAGTTCGGCGACTTCGTCAACGGCGCGCAGACGATCATCGACGAGTTCATCTCCTCGGCGGAGCAGAAGTGGGGCCAGCGGTCCTCGCTCGTCATGCTCCTCCCCCACGGCTACGAGGGCCAGGGCCCGGACCACTCGTCCGCCCGGATCGAGCGCTTCCTCCAGCTGTGCGCCGAGGACAACATCATCGTCGCCCAGCCGAGCACGCCGGCGTCGCACTTCCACCTCCTGCGCCGCCAGGCGTTCAGCCGGCCCCGCAAGCCGCTGGTGGTGTTCACGCCGAAGCAGCTCCTGCGCCTCAAGGGCGCCGCGTCGAGCGTCGAGGACTTCACGGAGGGCACGTTCCGTCCCGTGATCGGCGAGCACGAGCAGCTCGATGCGAACGCTGTGGACCGGGTCATCCTGGTCTCCGGCCGCCTCTACTACGACCTGCTGTCCTCCCGGACCAAGGCCAAGGACACCAAGACGGCGATCGTCCGCGTCGAGCAGCTCTACCCGCTGCCCGAGGAGGAGATCAAGGCCGAGCTCGCCAAGTACCCGAACGCCGAGGTCGTGTGGGCGCAGGACGAGCCTGCGAACCAGGGCCCGTGGCCGTACATGGCGATCACGCTCGCCCCGGTGCTCGAGCGCCGCATCCGCCTCGTGTCACGCGCTGCCTCGGCCGCGACGAGCGCGGGCTCGATGAAGCGCCACGCAGCGGAGCAGGACATCCTCGTCCGCGAGGTGTTCACGCGCTGACGCCAGGCTGAAGCCAGGCACGACGGCGGCCGGTCCCCAGACGCGGGGACCGGCCGCCGTCGTTCGCTAGACTCGGAAGCCGAGAGCAGGGGCGGCAGCGGCCGCGACGACGAGGGAGAGTGGATGGCGCACGAGAGGAAGCTTCGCCTCGCGGCGATCGGAGACGAGCTGCTCGCAGGCAATGGGGACCCCCGCGCGCTCGGGTGGTTCGGCCGGGTCCTCGCCCGGACACCGCGGGAGGAACTGACCCTCGAGTCGTACGTCCTCGCGGCCCCCCTCGAAGGAACCGAAGGCCTCGCCGCCCGCTGGGAGGGCGAGACGCTCCGCCGCTTCGGCGAGGGCTTCGAGAACCGCCTCGTGATCGGCCTGTCCGGCCGCGACATCGAATTCGGCATCTCCCCCGCCCGCAGCCGGCTCAACGTGGCCAACATCCTCGACTCGGCGCAGCAGAACAGCGCGGAGGTGTTCGTCGTAGGCCCTCCGCCGACCCTGGATCCGGCGCGGAACCGCCGCCTCGCGGAGCTCAACACGGCCTTCGCGGACGTCACCACCCGCCGCAACCACTACTACGTGGACACCTTCTCCCCCCTGCTGAACCACGAGCAGTGGCGCGGCGACCTTGCCGCCAATGCGGGCGCCCCCGGGCAGGCGGGCTACGGCCTCATCGCCTGGCTCGTGCTGCACCGCGGCTGGTTCCCCTGGCTGCGCCTGCCCCAGCCGCAGTAGGGCGCCTCCTCGGGCAATGCCGCTGGCGGGGAGCCCCTCACGGCACCCGCCGGCGGCAGGGAATCCGGCCCCGGGCCTTGCCCTGCCCGAGAACGCGATATATCGTGATCGTGTCAACGCGATATATCGTGATCCCGGAGGAGGGGCCATGCCCACCGAAAGCTGGTCAGTGACGGAACCCCAGACCATCGACATCGAGGCAGTGTCCTCCCTGCGGGCCGGCATCATCGCCGGGCGCCTCGACGTCATCGCGCACGACGGCGAGGGCGTTCGCGTGGAGGTCGCGGAGGTCAGCGGCGAACCCCTCGTCGTGACCCTCACCGAGGGCCGGCTCGAGGTCCGGCACCGCGAGGACGGCGCGCAGGGCTGGTTCAAGAGCATGCTCGGAACCATCAGCGGCGCAACCCAGAACACCGCGATCGTGAGCATCGCGCTGCCCGCCCGTGTCCCCGTCGAGGTCGGGACGGTCACCGGCGACGGGCTCGTCTCGGGAACCGGCCCTGTCACGAAGCTCAACACCGTCTCCGGCTCGGTCCTCGCCGACGGCACCCAGGGCGAGCTCCACATCAATACGGTCTCAGGCGAGGTCATCGCGCGCGGCCACGAAGGCCTCCTGACCGCGAAGACAGTCTCGGGCGAGGTCACCGCCTCCGGGGAGCTGAACCACGTGCGCGCCAACTCCGTCTCCGGGGACCTGTCATTCGACTCGGCAGGCACCATGCAGGACATCGGGGCCAACACAGTCAGCGGCGCCCTGACCGTCCGCATCCCGCACGGCGTAGGGCTCGACCTCGGCGTGCGCACCTCCTCGGGCCGCGTCGTCGTGGACGACGAGCGCTTCACGATCCTCGGCGGCAAGATCGCGGCGAACCTCGGTCCGGAAGGGCAGCGCATACGCCTGCGCGCCAACACCGTCTCGGGGGACGTTGCCGTCGTCCACGCCGCGGCGCCCTCGGACCCAGCCCCCGAGGCTCCCCCGGCAGCCCAGGAGCCGGGCCGCGGAACGGAGGACTGAGATGGTCCCACCTGTCTTCGCCCACGGTGCCCTGCGCCTGTACCTCCTTGCGCTCCTCGAGGACGGGCCCAAGCACGGCTACGAGATCATCAGGGCGCTCTCCGAGCGCTTCGGCGGCACCTACTCGCCCAGCGCCGGGACCGTCTACCCGCGGCTCTCCAAGCTCGAGGAGGAGGGACTGGTCGCGACTGCGCCCGAGGGCCGGCGGACGGTGTACTCGATCACCGACTCCGGCCGCGCCGAGCTCGAAGAGCGCCGCGGCGAGCTCGCGGACGTCGAAGAGGACATCTCCGCATCCGTGCGACGCCTCGCCGACTCGCTGCGCGAGGAGCTGCGGGCGAGCATGCGCGGCCTCAGGGCGGACCTGGCCGCGACGGCCGAGACGGCGCGCAGGTCGGCCCAGCGCAGCAGCGCACCGCCGTGGGGCGTCGGCGGCTCGGGGGGCGCCGGCGCACGCCCGACCGATGACGGTCCGGCGGGCCGCACCCCTGCGGCCGGCCGCGCCGAGCAGGTGCGGGAGAACGCGGGACGCCTCGCCGAGGCCGAGATGCTCGTGCAGGCCTTCCGCGACGACCTCCGCGTCGAGCTGCGCGCACACGCGGCCGCCCACCCGATCACCGAGATCACGGTCGAGGCCCTGCGCGCGGCCCTCGAATCGACCCGCGCCGCGATCCGCGCAGCCCTCCGGCCCTAGCCCGGTTGGGCGCTGGGGTGCCGAATGTGGGAGACTGGACGACGGCCTTCTGGGCCACCCGGCCCACGCGGGCCACACAGTCCGTCGAGAGAAGGAGGCCAGCCATGAGCAAGCGTGCACGCAAGCGCCGTGACCGCAAGCGCGGCGGCGCGAACCACGGCAAGCGCCCCAACACCTAAAGGCGCAGCCGCGGACAGCAGGAGGCCCCGGACACTTGTCCGGGGCCTCCTGTGCGTCCGTCGGCCGCTGGCGTCAGCTGCCCGCTCCGCTGGTACTTCGGGGACCTCACCCTGCCATTCAGGACTGGGCGATTCAGGACTGGGCGATTCAGGACTGCGCGCGCAGGGTGTGGATCTTGTCCAGGATCGAGGTCTTGAGGGCGGCGGGCGCCTGCTCGTGGCAGCTGCGCTTCATGGCCGAGCGGATCATGCACTCGAGGTCGTGCTCCTCGAGGCAGTCCGGGCACGTCTCGAGGTGGGTGCGGATCTCGGCCACGTCGTGCGCGGGAAGGGCGCCGTCGAGGTACTCGTACAGTCGCTGGAGCCGGCTTTCGTCGCAGTCCCCCAGCCCTTGGCAATCGCTCATTGTTCCTTCTCCTGAGATGCTGCGGTGCGGGCGCCCGCGAATCCTCGCTCGGCGGCGTAGTCGGCGAGCCTGTCGCGCAGCATCTTCCGCCCGCGGTGGAGCCGGCTCATGACCGTGCCTATGGGTGTGTTCATGATCTCCGAGATCTCCTTGTACGCGAAGCCCTCCACGTCCGCGAAGTACACCGCGAGGCGGAACTCCTCGGGGATGGACTGCAGGGCTTCCTTGACGTCGGAGTCGGGGAGGTGGTCGAGCGCCTCTGCCTCGGCGGACCTCAGTCCGGTGGAGGTGTGCGACTCGGCGCGGGCGAGCTGCCAGTCCTCGACGGTGTCGGTGGCCGCCTTCTGCGGTTCCCGCTGGCGCTTCCTGTAGAGGTTGATGTACGTGTTCGTCAGGATCCGGTACAGCCAGGCCTTCAGGTTCGTGCCCGGCTTGTACTGGTGGAACGCTGCGAAGGCCTTCGCATAGGCCTCCTGGACGAGGTCCTCCGCGTCCGCGGGGTTCCGCGCCATCCGCATGGCAGCGGAGTACAGCTGATCGACGTACTGCATCGCGTCCCGCTCGAAGCGGTCGCGGCGCTCATCGTCCGACTCGGCGGCGACGTCCGGGGCCGCGGCGCCCACGGCACCTGTCCCGTCGTCGGCGGCCTTCGGCTCGCGGGGCTCGACACTGCTCATTGCCGACCAGTCTACTGTCGGGGCAGTCACGGGGCGGTCGAGGACCAGCACGGTGGCTCCTTCCAGTGGACGACGGGCGGCGGCTTTCGCTGACGGACGTGAGGCACAACGCCGCGTCCGCGCGAAAATATTCCGCAAAGGTGCGAGACTGGGGACGCATCTGACGACGTCACCGACTCTTGCAGGAGGCTCCATGTCCGCAGTCCGATTCCTCGCCCGGCCGCTTCTGGCGTCGTCATTCATCGTCGCTGGCGCGGACAAGCTGAAGAACGCGGACGACACGGCGGAACAGCTGTCTCCGGTGCTCCGCCGCGCGGCCGACGCACTGCCCGTGCGCGTGGACGAGAAGACGCTGGCCCGGGCGATCGGCGGGAGCCAGATCGCCGCGGGCGTCCTGTTCGCCCTGGGCAAGGCGCCACGGCTGTCGGCGTCGGTCCTCGCCCTCACCAGCGCGCTCACCGCGTTCGTCGAGTGGCGCTCAGCGGACATCGGCTCTCCCGAGGGCCGCGCGGCGCGCCGCTCCGGGCTGCTGAAGAACCTCTCGCTCGCAGGCGGGGTCCTGCTCGCCGCGGTGGACACCGACGGCCGGCCCTCCGTCGCGTGGCGCGCGCAGCACCTCGCCGCCGACACCGCGAAGGCCGGCCGCCGCCAGCTCGCCCGGGCCGACAAGGCCGCGCACAAGGCCGCCAAGCGCGCCGAGCGCACGGTGCGGAACGTCGCCAAGGGGGCCTCGGAGACCGCCTCGGGCGTGCTCGCGTGACCCCTCCTGCCTGGCCCGCCCCGTTCGCCGCCGGCCCGGTCGACGCGACAGTCACCGTTCCGGGTTCGAAGTCCCTCACGAACCGATACCTCGTGCTGGCGGCTCTCGCGGACGGGCCAAGCAGGCTCCGCGCGCCACTCCACTCGCGCGACTCCGCACTCATGGTCGCGGCGCTCCGGGCGCTCGGGGCGACGGTGACCGAGGTGCCCGGCGACGGCGAGTACGGCCCCGACCTCGAGATCACTCCGATCCCCACCGGCGCCGACGCCCCGGGTCTGGGACGGACCGAGGTCGACTGCGGCCTCGCCGGCACCGTGATGCGCTTCGTCCCGCCGCTCGCCGCGCTCGTCCGCGGTGAAGTCGCGTTCGACGGCGACCCCCATGCCCGGGTCCGCCCCATGGGACCGGTCATCGACGCGCTCGCAGCCCTCGGCGTCGCCGTCTCCTCGTCGGGCCCGGACTCCGCTGGCACGCCGACGTCGCTGCCGTTCACGGTGCGCGGCGCCGGTACGGTGCCCGGCGGGCACGTGGTCGTCGACGCGTCGGGGTCGAGCCAGTTCGTCTCGGCGCTCCTCCTCGTGGGCGCCCGCTTCGAGCACGGCCTGCACCTCGAGCACGTGGGCAAGCCCGTGCCGAGCCTCGACCACATCTCCATGACGGTCGAGGTGCTGCGGGGCGTCGGGGTGGAGGTCGACGACTCCGTGCCCAACCACTGGCACGTCACGCCAGGGACCATCCGCGCCTTCGACGTGCGCATCGAGCAGGACCTCTCCAATGCGGGGCCCTTCCTCGCGGCGGCCCTCGCGACGCACGGCACCGTCCGGATTCCCAACTGGCCCGAGCACACGACGCAGGTCGGCGACGCGTGGCGGCGGATCCTCCCGCAGCTCGGGGCCACGGTGACGCTCGACGGCGGGACGCTCACCGTCACGGGCGGCGAGCGGATCACGGGCGCCGAGCTGGCGGACACGAGCGAGCTTGCCCCGACCGTGGCGGCGCTGTGCGCGCTGGCCGGTTCGCCGTCGCGCCTCACCGGCATCGCGCACCTGCGCGGGCACGAGACGGACCGCCTCGCGGCGCTCGTCGCAGAGATCACGCGGCTCGGCGGCGACGCCGAGGAGACCGAGGACGGGCTGGTGATCAGGCCTGCCCCGCTGCACGGCGGCGTCGTGCGCAGCTACGCGGACCACAGGATGGCAACGGCCGGCGCAATCTGGGGCCTCGCCGTCCGGGGCGTCGAGGTGGAGGACATCGCGACGACGTCCAAGACGATGCCCGAGTTCCCCCAGATGTGGGCGAGGATGCTCGGCCAGGGAGCCTGAGTGGCCAAGCGCGAATGGGACGAGAGCGACGTCCGGATCCGCCCCAACAAGCGCGGCAGCCGGCCGCGCACGAAGGAGCGGCCGAGCCACGACGACGCCGTCCGGGGCAGGATCGTCACGGTGGACCGCGGGCGCTACACGGCGATCGTGGCCGAGGACTCGTCTGAGGAACGGGTCGTCGTCGCGGCGCGGGCGCGCGAGCTGCGGCGCACCCCGGTGGTCGCCGGGGATTTCGTCGCGCTCGTCGGAGACGTGAGCGGGCGTCCGGACACGCTCGCCAGGCTCGTGCGCGTCGAGGAGCGGCAGACCGTCCTGCGCCGCAGCGCGGACGACACAGACCCCATCGAGCGCGTCGTGGTCGCCAACGCCGATCAGCTCGTGATCGTGGTGGCGGCCGCCAACCCCGAGCCCCGCACAGGCTTCATCGACCGGGCCCTCGTCGCCGCCTACGACGCCGGGATCGAGCCGCTCCTGCTCGTCACCAAGGCGGACCTGAAGGACCCGGCCCCGCTCCTGGCGACCTACGAGCACCTTCCGCTGACCGTCGTCGTGAGCCGCACCGCCGAGACGGACGAGGCCCCGGCGGACGACGCCCCGGCGGATGAGGCAGCAGCGGGCGCCGGCATCGATGCGCGAGGGGCTGACGGCTCCTCGGCCCGGCTGGACGCGGAGGCCGTCGCGGAGCTGCGCGCGGAACTCGACGGGCACGTGACGGTGCTGCTCGGCCATTCGGGTGTGGGCAAGTCGACCATGGTCAACGCGCTCACCGGCGCCGACCGGGCCACCGGAGGCGTGAACGCCGTGACCGGGCGCGGTCGCCACACCTCGTCGTCGGCGCTTGCCCTCCGCCTCTCCGAGGCTCCGCCGGGGAGCTGGATCATCGACACCCCGGGGATCCGGTCGTTCGGCCTCGCGCACGTGGACCCGGACCGGATCCTGCACGCCTTCGCCGACCTCGAACCGGGCACCGCGGCGTGCGAGCGGGGCTGCCGCCACGACGCCGCGGCTGTCGGCTGCGGGCTCGACGCGTGGGTCGCAGAGGGCAACGCGGGCGACGCCGGTCCGGCCCGCCTCGCGTCGCTGCGCCGTCTGCTCGGCAGCGGCTCGCGCGAGGAGGCGCAGGACGCCAAGGAGCTCGGCGCATAGCGGGCCCCCGTCTTCCACGCGGAGCCTCCCGCTCCGGCAGGGCGCGAAGCGATAGCGTGGGGTCCATGACGCAAGCGCCCGAGACGTACAACGACGACCTCCGGCTGGCCCACGTGCTGGCGGACTCGGTCGATGCCCAGACCATGGAGCGGTTCAAGGCCCTCGACCTCAAGGTCGACACGAAGCCCGACCTCACGCCGGTGACGGACGCGGACCGGGCGGCGGAGGAGGCCATCCGCGGCCAGCTTGCCCGCTCCAGGCCTCGGGACGCCGTGGTCGGCGAGGAGTTCGGCACGACGGGGCACGGGGCGCGCCGGTGGATCATCGACCCGATCGACGGCACGAAGAACTTCGTCCGCGGCGTGCCCGTGTGGGCCACCCTCATCGCCCTCGCGGACGGCGATGAGATCGTCATGGGCGTGGTGAGCGCGCCGGCCCTCGGCCGCCGGTGGTGGGCGGTGAAGGGAGCCGGCGCCTATACCGGCCGCTCGCTCGCCTCGGCGACGCGCCTGAAGGTCTCCAATGTGGCGCGGCTCGAGGACGCCTCGCTCTCGTACTCCTCGCTCTCGGGATGGAAGGAGCGAGGGAGCCTCGACGGCTTCATCGGCCTCACCGAGGACGTGTGGAGGACGCGAGCGTACGGGGACTTCTGGTCGTACTGCCTCGTCGCGGAGGGAGCTGTCGACATCGCCACCGAGCCCGAGCTCGCCCTGTACGACATGGCGGCCCTGGTTCCGATCGTGAAGGAGGCGGGCGGGCGCTTCACGTCCCTGGACGGGGAGGACGGCCCGTGGGGCGGGAACGCCCTCGCGACCAACGGGATCCTCCATTCGGAGGTCCTCGGCCGTCTCAACCCCGAGCGCGAGCCCGTCTCGGAGGCGCCCTGACACGCGCTGTCACAATGCGACACGCTCGACGGCCACGGATGCACCCTCCGCACCCCGTGGCCTAGTCTCGTGGACAGGTCACGAGTGCCAGCGCTAAACCCCGGTTTGCTGGCCGGCAACCCTCCCACCGCGGCGGGGTGCCCCGGGTGACGACCAGGCCGGTCCGGAGCGGACCCGGCAAGCGCGGACCCGCCACGGGTCCCTCACGGTCACGAGGAATGCCGATGAGCCCTGTCCTGCCCTCCCTGCTGCACGCCGTCGACACAGCCGTCGGCACGAGCGCCACCCCGCCCCACCGGTACGCCGACGCGCTCGAGCCGCTGCTCGCCGTCGTGGGCGACGACCTGCGCGCGCCGCTCGTGGGCGGCGGCGAGGTCCGGTACGCGAACCTCGACTACGCGGCCTCCGCCCCGTCGCTCGCTGCCGTTGCCGACCATCTCACCGAGGTCCTGCCGTTCTACGCGAGCGTCCACCGGGGTGCGGGGTATGCGTCGCAGATCAGCACGAGCCTGTATGAGAATGCCCGCGGGACCGTCCGCAGGTTCATCCGGGCACGGCCCGACGACGCGGTGGTGTTCACGCGCAACACGACGGACTCCCTCAACCTGCTGGCCGGATGCGTCCCGGCCGGGAGCGAGGTCCTGTACCTGGACATCGAGCACCATGCGAACCTCCTGCCCTGGCAGGCGCGCCCGCACCGCAGCGTCGTCGCCGCGCCCAGCCTGGCCGAGACCCTCGAGCGGGTCCGGAACTC
The DNA here is from genome assembly GCF_050474465.1 of Sinomonas sp. B1-1. Lineage (NCBI taxonomy): Bacteria > Bacillati > Actinomycetota > Actinomycetes > Micrococcales > Micrococcaceae > Sinomonas > Sinomonas sp. B1-1. The sequence goes on from NZ_JBCHVF010000001.1 coordinate 826,051, forward strand.
GCTGTCCGACGGCGGCGTGGGCCTCCTCGCGGTCACGGGCGCCTCCAATGTCACGGGCGAAGTCCTCCCCATCGCCGAACTCGCCGCGATCGCGCACGAGCACGGTGCCCGGATCGTCGTCGACGCAGCCCAGCTGGCTCCGCACCGCCGGATCAACATGGCCGCCGCAGGGACGTGCGGGGAGATCGACTACCTGGCGTTCTCGGGCCACAAGCTCTACGCGCCGTTCGGCAGCGGCGTCCTCGTGGGCCGCGCCGACTGGCTCGACGCCGGCACTCCCCACCTTGCCGGCGGCGGCGCCGTTCGGGAGGTGCGCCTCGACGCGGTCGCCTGGGCGGACGGTCCGGCCCGGCACGAGGCCGGCTCCCCCAACGTCCTCGGGGCGGCCACCCTCGCCCGGGCGGCCGAGGTCCTCGGCTCCCTCGACGAGGCCGCGTGGCAGCGGCACGAGCAGCAGCTGCGTGCCGCGCTCCTGGAGGGGCTCGCGGAGATCGACGCCGTCACCGTCCACCGGCTGTTCGACGACTCCGAGGAGGCTATCGGCGTCGTGAACTTCTCGGTGGCCGGCCACGACGCCGGGCTGGTGGCCGCCTGCCTCTCGGCAGAGCACGGCGTGGGGCTGCGCGACGGCCGGTTCTGCGCGCACCCGCTCCTGAAGCGCCTCGGGCTGCCGTCGGGCTCGCTGCGCGCGAGCTTCGGGGTCGGGTCCCGGCTGGAGGACGTCGAGCGCCTTGTGGCGGGAGTGCGAGGGCTCGTCGAGGACGGGCTCGGGATCGACTACGCGGTCGACGCCGGCCGGTGGGTGCCCGCCCACGACTCGCGGCCCTTCCCCGCATGGGCGCCCAACACTCCCGGCACCGCGGGCGCAGCCCCCTGTCTCACGGACTCCTGACCCCGCCGGGGGCGCCGCTGCCCACGCCGCAATAGAGTGGGCTCGGCAGTTCACGAGGGAGGCAGGGAATGGCACGCGGCGGGCCGAAGCTGGACGACGCACGACGGCGCGAGCTCGCCAGCGCGTTCGAGGCCGGCGGGGCGCACTATGAGAGGGTCCGGCCAGGGTACCCCGCGGAGGCGGTGGCGTGGCTCGTCCCCGAGGGCGCGGAGACCGCGGTCGACCTCGGGGCCGGCACGGGCAAGTTCACGGGCCTCCTGACCCGGCAGGGGCTCGAGGTCACCGCCGTGGACCCGTCCGCGGACATGCTCGCCGAACTCGGCCGCCGCTACCCGGGGGTGCACTGCGTCGTCGCGCCTGCCGAGTCCACTGGGCTTCCCGACGGCTGCGCGGACCTCGTCGTCGCGGCCCAGGCCTGGCACTGGTTCGATGCCAAGGCCGCCACGCGGGAGGCCGTGCGGCTCCTGCGCCCCGGCGGCCGGGCGGGCCTCGTCTGGAACCAGCTCGACACGGCGGTGCCGTGGGTGCACCGGCTCTCCCGCATCATGCACGCCGGCGATGTCCACAAGCCCGACTACCACCCGCCGTCGGGCCCCGAGCTCACGGGCTGGGAGTCTGCTGTCATCCGGTGGGAGGACCCCATCACGCCGGAGGGCATCGTGGACCTGACCAAGTCGCGCAGCTACTACCTCCGCGCCGATGCGCGCCACCGCGCCAAGGTCGAGTCGAACCTCGCGTGGTACCTCTTCGAGCACCTCGGGCACAGCCCCGGCGAGGTCCTCGCGCTCCCCTATCTGACCCAGGTCTGGCGCGCCGTCCCGTCCCCCGCATAGCGGGCGGAAGGGGCCAGCCGCTTGCCCTCATCTTCTGGGCCGCCTAAGGTTTAGGCAGACCGAAAAGAGGTTCCGAGGGCTGGCTAACACCTTTGGAGCCCGCAGCAGAGAGGCTGAAGGTGAGCAGGACGGTGAAGGCGACCGAGCGGCTGCCTGGGGCGACGCCCCGGTGGGCGATGCTCATGGGGACTCTCGGACCCGCGTTCGTCGCGTCCGTCGCGTACGTGGACCCGGGGAACGTCGCCGCGAACCTCACTGCAGGCGCCCGGTACAGCTACCTGCTCGTGTGGGTACTCGTCCTCGCCAACGCCATGGCGATGCTCATCCAGTACCAGTCCGCCAAGCTGGGCGTGGTCACCGGGCGCACCATGCCCGAAATCCTGGGCGGGCGCCTGCGCCCGGCAGCGCGCAGGCTGTACTGGGCGCAGGCCGAAATCGTGGCGCTCGCGACGGACCTCGCAGAGGTCGTCGGGGGCGCGCTCGCCCTGCACCTCCTCTTCCAGGTGCCGCTTCCGCTGGGCGCCGTCATCGTCGGCGCCGTGTCCATGGCGATCCTGGCCATCCAGGACTTCCGGACGCAGCAGCGCTTCGAGCTCGCCATCGTGGGGCTCCTGGCCGTCATCACCATCGGCTTCCTCACAGGTCTGGCACTGAGCCCCCCAGCGCCCTCGGGCGTCGTCGCGGGCCTTCTGCCGCGCTTCGACGGCCCCGACTCCGTCCTGCTCGCGGCCTCGATGCTCGGCGCCACGGTCATGCCCCACGCCATCTACGTCCATTCAGCGCTGGCGAGGGACCGGCACCGCAGCGATCCTGCCGAGGAATTCACCGGGGCGGCCATCCGCCGCCTCCTGCGCGGCACCCGGGTCGACGTCGTCGTCGCCCTCGGCGTTGCCGGCGTCGTGAACATCGGCATGCTCCTCCTCGCGGCCTCGACGCTGGCCGGGGACGAGGGCACCGACTCGATCGAGGGAGCGCACGCCGCGATCCAGTCGGCCCTCGGCCCGGCCGTGGGTGCGATCTTCGCCCTGGGCCTCCTCGCCAGCGGCCTCGCCTCGACCGCGGTGGGCGCGTATGCGGGAGCGACCATCATGGAGGGGCTGCTCGAACGCCGGATCCCCCTCGTGCTGCGCCGGTCCATCACGCTCATCCCCTCGATCGTCGTCCTCGCGCTGGGCGTGGACCCGACGTGGTCCCTGGTCGTGAGCCAGGTCGTGCTCAGCTTCGGCATCCCCTTCGCCCTGATCCCGCTCATCCGCCTCGGTTCCTCGAAGTCGGTCGTGGGCGAGTACGCGATGCGGCTCCCCCTGGCGGTCGCGTCCTGGACGAGCGCCGCGCTCGTCGTCGCGCTGAACATCGTGCTCCTGTGGCTCACCTTCGCCGCGGGGCCCTGAGGGTAGGCTGGACGGGTGAAGAGCGCTCCCTCGTCCTCGATCGAGGACTACGTGAAGGTCATCTACACCTTCACCGAATGGCAGGACAGGCCCATCACGTCGTCGCAGCTGGCCGCACGGCTGGGCGTGGCGAACTCATCGGTTTCCGAGATGGTCCGCAAGCTCAGGGAACAGGGCCTCGTGGACCACCGCCCCTACGGAGCCGTGCGGCTCACCGAGGAGGGGCGCGCGCTCGCCCTGACCATGGTCCGCCGGCACCGCCTCCTCGAGACCTTCCTGGTCCGCGAGCTCGGCTACAGGTGGGACGAGGTCCACGACGAGGCCGAGCAGATCGAGCATGCGGTGTCCGACCTTTTCGTCGACCGGCTCTCCGCGAAGCTCGGGCACCCCGTCCGCGACCCGCACGGTGACCCCATCCCGACGGCGGACGGGCGGACAGAACGGCCCAGCGCCCACGTCCTGAGCGAGCTCGATGCCGGCCATCGCGGGCGCATCACGCGGATCAGCGACGACAATCCGGAGCTCCTGCGCTACCTCGCGGCGGAGCGGATCGTCCTCGACGCCGACCTCGAGGTGGTGCGGCGCAAGCCGTTCGGCGGACCGCTGGTCGTGAGGCTCGGCGGAGCGGGCGATGCGCGCGAGGTCGACGTCGCGGACGAGATCGCCGAGGCGGTATGGGTCCACAGCGACACCGTGCATGCCGGCTGCACCCTGGCCGCGTCCGCCCACCACGGAGGCTGAGCCGGGCCCTACCGCCGGCTCCGGCTTCACGCCTCCCGGCTGGCCGGCTCGGCAGTGGTGCTGGCCGCGGGGATCCAGACCGCCGAGGTGGCGGCTGCGAGGGCGAGGAGCGCTGCGGTGACCGCAGCCGCCCGGGCGAACCCCGCGTCGTCGAGCGCGCCGCCGACGATCGCCCCGGACGCACCGATTGCGACGAGCGAGGCGATGCGGGCGACCGCGTTGTTGACCGCAGAACCCGCACCCTCTGCCCCCGCGGGCACGGCGGAGAGCACGGTCGTCGTCAGGGGGGCGACCATGAGCGCCAGCCCGATCCCCAGCAGGACCATGGGGCCGAAGACATCCCTGAGGTACACGAGCGGAGGCTGGGCGAGGGCGAGCCAGGCAAAGCCCACGGCCGCCACGGCTGGCCCCACGGACATGGGAAGCCGGGGGCCCCGTCGGGCCGCCAGCCTGGCCGACCGTCCCGACAGGAACAGCATGGGGACGGTGCTCGGGAGCATGCCCAGCCCGGCCAGGAACGCGCTCAGCCCCATCCGCTGCTGGAGATACAGCCCGACGATGAAGGAGCCTAGGCCGAGAGCGCCATAGGCCCAGAAGGTCGCCGCGTTCCCCGCCGAGAAGGCCGGCTCGCGGAAGAGCCCCAAGGGCATCTGCGGGTCTGCGGAGGACCGCTGGCGCACCAGGAACACCGCGACCAGGGCCGAGCCGCCCGCGAGGGAGACGATCACCGCCGGATCCGCGAAGCCGGTTCCCGCCGCCACGATGAGGCCGAGCACGAGGGCACCCAGGCCGCCCACGCTGAGGGCCGCGCTCGCGACGTCGAAGGGTGCCTCCCGCCGCGGCGGACGGATGGCGCGTCGGCGCAGTCGCGCCAGCGGGCGCCACATGATGGCCGCAGGGACCACGTTGACGAGGAAGACGAGCCGCCAGCTCCCGAGGTCGACCGCGGCGCCGCCCACGAAGGGCGCCGCGACGCTCGCCGCGGAGATCCAGGCGGTCCATTGGGCGATCAGCCGCAGCCGGGTCGTCCCGTGGGCGGCCGCCGTGATGAGCGCGAGCGCGCTCGGCGTGATCACCGCCCCTGCCGCGCCCTGGGCGAGCCGGCCGGCCACGAGGACCCAGCCCTCGGGCGCGAGGCCGCACACGAGCGAGGTGAGCGTGAACCAGAGCGTCCCGGCGGCGAGCACCCGTTCGGTGCCGAAGCGGTCGGCCACGGCGCCGGCGGCGAGCAGGAGCGCCCCGAGGGTCAGGAGGTAGCCGTCCATGACCCACTGCTGGAGCACGAGGCCGCCGCCGAGCTCGCGCTCGACCGCGGGAAGCGCCAGCCCGACGCCCTGCCCGTCGAGGATCACGAGGCAGCTCGAGGCAACCGCCACGCCGAGGACGCGGCGCAGGCCCCGGGGCTCGCGCGGACGCACAGCCCCATACTGCCCTCCGGGACGGCTTGGGCACGAGGGGCGGACGCACGAGGACCCCGGCCTGATGGCCGGGGTCCTCGTGCGACAGAGTGGAGATGGGGGGAATTGAACCCCCGTCCGGTGCGGTTTTGCCAGGTATTCTCCGGGCGCAGTGTGCGTCGGGTTTTCTCGGCCCCAGCCATCAAGCACACCAGTGGCTGACCCGGGCCCAGTCGTCTGAATGTCCCAGCAGCCCCGACGACGAGGGCTGCCAGCAGTGGCTATCTAATCGACGCCAGGATCCGGGGCGATAGCAATCCCGGGCTGACGGACTTGCTCGCTACTTAGGCAGCGAGAGCGAAGTCAGTGCGCTTAGACTTGGCACTTATTGTTTTGCAGAGAGCGTTGACGAGATGACTCTGCATCCTCGGCCCGCTTCCCCTGTCTCGACCTACACCGTCGAAACCGATCATCCCCGTATGTGGTTGTCAAACCTCGGGCAACCCCTGCGGGCTGACCGCTCCGGCGGCCCTGCGACCATCGGAACAGCCAGTATAGCGCGCGACCGCCGCAGAATATTCCGGCTCACCCGCGGAGCAGCAAACCGGCCGATTCCTTGGCCGTGAGGACGGCCAAAGCTGCGGCGTCGACGGTCCGGGCGAAGGCGGGATCGGTCTTCGCCCGCTCGACGATCCCTGCCCACACGCGAGGCGCCAGATTCTGGTTGGTGCACAGGGCCACCGTGCCCCCGGCAGCCAGGAAGCCGCTCCCCCGGCCTTCGGGCGGGACGGAGGCCAGCTGGGCGGCGTCGCAGATGTCGTCGGAGACCACGATGCCGCGGAAGCCGAGGTCACCCCGCAGCATGCCCTGGATGACCGTCGGGGAGAACACGGCGTCGTTCGCAGCGTCGATGGCCGGGTACCTGGCGTTGGAGATCATGGCCCACGGGGCCCCCGCCCGCACGGCCGCGCTGAAGGGAGCCAGATAGGGGTCACTTCGGCCTGTCACGGGGTCGGCCACGCCGGCGCTGACGTCGGTGTTGGCCGTGACACGCCCGAGGCCCGGGAAGTGCTTCGGCGCGGTGGCCACGCCGGCGTCGGCCATGCCCTGGGCGAAGGCCACGCCGTGGGACGCGACCGCGTCCGGGCTGTAGCCGTACTCGCGGCCCCACTTGCCGATGGGCGCGTTGCCCGGCGCGAACTCCGCCGACGGCACGGTGTCCAGGACGGGAGCGAGGTTCACGTTGACGCCAGCGGCCGCCAACTCGCGGCCCCAGGTCCGGGCCGCTGCGCGGAGCGCGGCGGGATCCATCGCCCCCTGGTCGATCGCCGCAGGAATGTCCGAGAACCCGGGACCGCGCAGGATCTGCACGTTGCCGCCTTCCTGGTCCGTCGCGACGAACTGCCCCACCCCGAGCGTGGCGTCCGGCGTGGCCTCCGCCTTCAGGGCGGCCACCACAGCGGACACGGCCGCCGCGCCAGCGGTCGTGCGCCCCTTGAGGAAGACGTTGCCGATGTGGAGACGCCGGAGGGCGTCCAGGCTCGCGGCATCCGCTCCGGTCACCGGCGTCCCGACCATCACGACCTGCCCCACGCGCTGCTCAAGCGTCATCGACGCGAGGATCTGCTGCGCGCGGCTGGGCGCCGGGGCCTGGGACGCGCTCGGAACGGACGACGGCGCGTGGCTGCCGCCCCCCTCGGTGCTCGCCGCGGGCGTGGTCTCGCCGCCACCGCCGACCGACGCCCCGGGCGAGCCGGACGCGGAGGCGGCAGGCGGCGTCGTGGGTCCCGGCTCCGGTGCGAGCAGTCGCACGAGCACTGCCGACGCGAGCGCGAGCCCGACGATGATTCCTGCGGCTGCTACGATCCAGGTCCGTGTCCGTGGGTGTGCCATGGCCTCCTCAGGCGGGATCGCGGCGTGTCCGCGTCCCGGGACGGCGCCTCACCGGCGCCGGTTGCGCTCCCGCATCTCGCGCAGAGCCTCGCGCTTGTCCTGCGCCTCGCGCAGGGACTGCCGCTTGTCGTAGTCCTTCTTGCCTCGGGCCAGGGCGATCTCGACCTTGGCGCGGCCGTCGTTGAAGTACATCTGCAGCGGCACGACCGTCAGGCCGGACTCATTGACCTTGTGCTCGATCTTGGCCAGCTCCTCGCGGTGCAGCAGAAGCTTGCGCTTGCGCTTGGAGGGGTGGTTGGTCCACGAGCCCTGGGTGTACTCCGGAATGTTCACGGCCTCGAGCCACAGCTCACCGCGGTCGAAGTGGCAGAATCCCTCGCCGAGGGAGACGTGCCCGTCCCGGAGGGACTTCACCTCGGTGCCCATCAGCACGAGGCCGGCCTCCCAGGTGTCGAGGATGTGGAAGTCGTGCCTGGCCTTGCGGTTCGTGGCCACAACCTTCCGGCCACTCTCTTTCGGCACGGCGCTGCTCCTTTTCCTCGTTCCGCTCTCCGCGGTGGACGGCGCCCCCGCCGGTCCGGCGAGGGAAGATTTCAGTCTACAGCAGGCCCATCGGGTCGACCGGCGAGCCGTTGAGCCAGGTCTCGAAGTGCGAGTGGCAGCCGGTCGAGTTCCCCGTGGTTCCGGAGTAGGCGATGAGCTGGCCCTGGCTCACGTACTGCCCGGGGCTCACCGCCACGGAGGTGTTGTGGTAGAAGACCGTCGTCAGGGAGTTCCCCTGGACCACCCCGTGGGAGATCATCACGGTGTTCCCGCCGCCGTTGTTCAGCCAGCCGGCCGTCGTGACGGTGCCCGCTGCGGGCGCGTAGACGGGCGTCCCGCAGGGGGCCCCGAAGTCGATCCCGGTGTGCATGTATCCGCCGGTGCCGTAGAAGTCGATCGATCCTGGCGGTGTCGCCCGCCAGCCGAAGCCCGAGGTGATCGGGATGCCGCGGAAGGGGTTCGCGAGGCCGAACGCGGACGGCGACCCGGGCCGGACGGCGTTGTCGCGCGCCGCCTGAGCAGCGGCCTCGGCCGCCGCCCTGGCCTGGCCTGCGGCGAGCGCGGCCTGGCGGGCCTCCTCGGCGCGCTGCTCAGCGATGCGGCGCTGCTCGGCCTCCCATGCCTCGCGCAGCCTCCGGTCGCGCTCGGCGATCTCCGCCGCCACCTGGTCCTGCTGGGTCTTGAGGTCCGCGATCTGCTTCTGGATGGCCGGTTTGGCGGCCTCGAGCTCCTTGCTCAGCCGCGAGGTGTCGTCGATCAGCTTGTCCACCGCGGCCTTCTTCGCCGCCGCGTCGTCCCGCGCGGCCTGCTCCTTGCGCAGCGCCTCGTCGGCGAGTGCCTTGAGCTCCTTGATCTCGGACTCGACCGCCGCGAGGCGTGCCTCGGAGTTGACGTTCGCGGCGCTCTGCTGGGAAAGCTGGGTCAGTGCCGCATTCTGGCTCTCCATGACCTGGTCGGCCAGGTCCAGCGAGCTCGTGAGGCTCCCGCCCTCGCCCGAGCCCAGCATGAGGCTGAGGTTCGACGGGACGCCGCCGGACATGTAGGCCTCACTCGCGATCTCGCCGATGAGCTTCTTCGTGCTGTCCATCTTGCCGCGGTCGGCCTCGATCTGGGCCGTGATCTTCGCCTTGTTCTGCTGGGCAGCGTCGACGCGCACGGCGAGGGCGTTGACCTCGTTGGTCGCGGCGGTGACGCGGGACTGGGCATCGAGCAGTGCCTGCTGCGCCCCGGGCAGCTGGCCCTGGTAGGTCGCGAGGTCCGCGGCGGTCTGGCGGATCCTGCCGTCGAGGAACTCGAGATTCTGCTGGACCTCCTGCGCACGCTGGTTCAGCTGCGACTGCTTGTCGTCGAGGTCGTCGGCGGTCGCCGCGGGTCCGGAGGCGCAGAGCCCCGCGAGGAGGGCGACGACGACGGCAGCGCCGGCCGCCCTGCGGCTCCTGCCGCCGACGTGTGGCTGACGGACCCCCGGTCCCAGCGCGCGTTTGTGCATCCTCGTCCCTCCCAGCGGACTAGACCTTGAGATACCGACGAAGGGTCAGCATCGACGAAACCCCCGCGAGAACGATCCCCAGCGCGATGAGCAGGGGGGCGAGCACGAGGGTCTGGGACGGCGAGATGAACGCCGTCCCCGGGTACTGGGCCGTGAGCACGTCGCCCAGGAAGAATTTGGCGACGGCCCAGAGCGTCGCCGACGCAAGGACCGCCCCCACCACCGCCGCGATGACGCCCTCGAGGACGAAGGGCAGCTGGATCATGAGCTTCGACGCGCCGACGAGGCGCATGATCCCGGTCTCGCGGCGTCTGCTGAATGCGGAGAGCCTGATGGTCGTGGCGATCAGCAGGATCGCGCACACGATCATGATGCCGGCGATCACGATGGCCACGAGCGAGGCGACGTTCATGACCGAGAAGAGCCGCTCGAGGACCTCGCGCTGGTCGCTCACGAGCCGGACGCCCGGCCGCGACGAGAAGGTCTCACTGATGATCTGGTACTTCTGGGGGTCCTTGAGGTTGACCCGGAACGAGGCCGGAAGCTGGTCCGGGGTCACCGAGTCCACGATCGGCGAGTTGGCGAACTGCTCCCGGTAGTGCTGGTACGCCTCGTCCTGCGACTCATAGTGGTAGTCGTTGACGTACTGCGCCACGGCGGGCGTCTCGAGCAGCTTCGTCAGGGCCGCGCGCTGGTCCTCCGTCACGGCCCCCGAGGTGCATCCCGGCGCCTTGGCGGTTCCGTTGCAGAGGAAGATGGCGACCTGGACGCGGTCGTACCAGAAGCCCTTCATCTGGTTGATCTGGAGCTGGAGCATGCCGGCCGCGCCCACGAACGTGAGCGAGACGAACGTCACGAGGACCACGGAGACGACCATGGTCAGGTTGCGGCGGAGTCCACCGGCGATCTCGCCGAGGATGAACGCGGCCCTCACTCCCCGCCCCCTTCCGCGGTGACGTGCGGGATCATCGAGGTGTACAGGGCCTTGGCCTCGTCGCGCACCACCTGGCCGTCGACGAGTTCGATGACGCGCTTGCGCATCGAGTTGACGATGTCGGTGTCATGGGTGGCCATCACGACCGTCGTGCCGTTCTGGTTGATCCTGTCGAGCACCGCCATGATGCCCTGGCTCGTGGTCGGGTCGAGGTTGCCGGTGGGCTCGTCCGCGAGGAGGATCCCGGGGCGGTTCACGACGGCGCGCGCGATCGCCACGCGCTGCTGCTCGCCGCCGGAGAGCTCGTGGGGCATGCGGTGGCCCTTGCCTTCCAGGCCGACGGTCTTGAGGACCTCGGGCACAGCGTCCCGGATGATCGTCCGGCTCTTGCCGATCACCTGCATGGCGAAGGCCACGTTCGCGAAGACGGTCTTCTGGGGCAGCAGGCGGAAGTCCTGGAACACGACGCCGATGCCCCGCCTCAGCCTGGGAATCCGCCAGCTCGGGAGCGTGGCGACGTTCTGGCCCGCGACGAACACGGCCCCGCTCGTGGCCCGGTCCTCACGCATCACCAGCCGGAGGAAGGTGGACTTGCCGCTGCCGGAGGCGCCGACGAGGAACGCGAACTCCTCCCGCTCGATCTCGAGGCTCACAGAGTCGAGTGCCGGGCGGGCTTTCCGGTCGTAGACCTTCGTGACGTTCTCGAAGCGGATCATCGGCTTTCCGGCCCGTGGACGCGCGCGTCCGACGCCCGGCGCACGGGCAAGGCTCGGGGGCAGAACGCGCCGGCTGCTCGACTATAACCATGGGGATGGGCCGACACGCGGCTAACCCTTCGGCGTGTCGCCCTCGGCGACGCGCACTGCCTCCTCCGTCCTGACGCCGCGCCCGCCGAGCGTTGCGCGCGCGACGGACGCGGCGCCGTCGGGCGTCATGACGATGGTGTAGTGGTTGGTGCCCGGGACCTCGCGGACCTCGATCGCCGGGTAGGCCGCCCGCCAGCGCTCCATCGCCTCGTCCGGGTACAGCCGGGCAGGGTCGTCGAAGAATCCGCGTTCGGCGCGCAGGAACACTGCGGGGACGCGGAGCCGCTCAAGCGCGCTCAGGAGCACTGCGCCGCCGTAGAGGTCCTCATTGCCGTCGGGGATCGCCGTGGGGACCGTGGAGGGGTGCAGGTGGGGCGCCTCGCCGTCGAGGTCGTAGCGGACGTAGTCCTCGACCTCTCGGGACCACGCGTGGGCGAACGCCGCATGCCCGCGCCAGTACTCCAGGTACGCCTCGGGACTCGCGAACTCCCTGGTCAGGCGCTCGAGGGTGGGCCCGAGGAGCGCCTCGAGCGCCTCGTCCCGCGTCATCCCCGGGGGCGCCTCGAGGGGGAAGCCGCCGTCCACGAGCACGAGCCGGTCGACGAGCTCGGCGTGCCGGTCGGCCAGGACGAGGGACGCGAACGCACCCATCGAGTGGCCCACGACGACGGCGGGCCGGTCCGCGCTGGCGCCGGCCGACCGGAGCACGGCGGCCAGGTCGTCGGCGTGCTGGGCCATCCCGTAGGGGCCGGGCAGCGAGCTGCTGCGCGCTCGCCCGCGCAGGTCCGGGGCGACCACCCGCTCGGGCGCCGTGCGCGCGGAGGCCGGCCCGCCGTCGTCGGCCGTGCGGCCGAGCAGGGCACGCGCGACGAAGGGCCACGCGAGGTGCGAGGACGTGACCCCGTGCACCGCCAGGACGAAGGCAGGCTCGCCCGGTCCCTCCTCATGCCCGCGCGACCACTCGCCGACCCGGAGGCGCCCGCCGCGCACGTCGACGTCGAAGGTGCGGTAGGCCAGCGTGTCAGTCATGCCGGACGTCCTCTCTGGGTGGGGCCGCTGGGGGCGGCGCGTCGGGCGCGAGGCCGCGCTGGATGAGGGCCATGAGCTCGTCGAGCACGTGGTCGGGGATGTCGCGCGGCGCGCCGTCGGCCTCGCCGACCCCACCCGCCTCCCAGAGGATGTACCGCATGCCGATGAGCTCGCCCATGCCCATGAGCGCCCACGCGGCGATCTCGGGGTCAAGCGCGCGAACCTCTCCCGCGTCCTGCGCGGCGGCGAGGCCGTGGGCGTAGCTGCGGACGATCCGCTCGTAGTGCCGGCGCTGCGCGCCCGGGGAGACGAATTCGGCCTGCCGGATGATCCGGTAGAGGGCTGGGTGCTGGGCGGTGAAGCGGAAGAACGCCCGGAAGCCCTCACGCTCCGCGTCGAACCGGTCCTCGGCGGTGCGGGCCGCCTCCGTCATGGCGCGGCGGACGCGCGCGTTGAGGTCGTCCACGACCTCATCGAAGATCTCCTGCTTGCCCCCGAAGTACAGGTAGAAGGTGCCGAGGCCGATCCCCGCCTGCTCGGTGATCCTCACGATCGACGCGTCGTGGTAGCCCGCCGAGGCGAAGACATCCTCCGCCGCGGCGAGGAGGCGCGCCCGCGTGCGCGTCCCGCGGGCCGTGCGAGGCTGCGCGCTCATCGCGCTCCCTCCCCCGGCACCCGCACGGCACGTGACTCGGCGCGCGCCCTGAGCCTGGCCCGGGCCGCCTTGTGGAGTCCCGTGCGGGGGATCTCTGCGACGAAATCGATGCTCCGGGGCACCTTGAAGCGGGCGAGCACGCCGCGCAGGTGCTCCCTGAGCTCTTCCGCGTCAGTGGCGCAGCCGGGCCGCACGACGACGAACGCCGCTCCCGCCTCGCCCCAGCGCTCGTCCGGGACTCCGACGACCGCGGCGTCGGCCACCGCCGGATGCGCGAGGAGGGCCTGCTCGACCTCGGACGGGGAGACGTTCTCGCCGCCGGAGATGTAGAGGTCCTTGAGCCGGTCGACGACGCGCAGGAACCCCTCGGCGTCGCGCTCCACGACGTCCCCCGTGTGCAGCCAGCCGTCGACGAGCACGCGGGCGGTCGCGGCCGGATCATCGAGGTACCCCGCGAAAACCCCCGGCCCCCGGACCCACAGCTCGCCGCGCGCAGGCCCGTCGAGAACGGCTCCCGTCGTCGGGTCGGCGACCGCGATGTCGACATGGGGGTACGGCGTCCCCGCGGATCCGACCCGGCGCAGGGCCTCCTCCGGGGCCAGGCAAAGGACATTCGGGCCCGCCTCGGTGAGCCCGTAGCCCTGGGTGAGGGCCACGCCGCGGGCATGCCACGTGCGCAGGAGCGGCGCGGGCATGGGCGCGCCGCCCACGACGGCGCGGTGCAGGCTCGTCAGGTCCGCCTCGCCGAACCCCGGGTGCTGGGACAGCATGAGGTAGTGGGCCGGGACGCCCATCATGGTGGTCACCCGGCGCTGGGCGATGAGCTTGAGGATGCGGGCGGCGTCGAACCCCCGTTCGAGCACGACCGTGGCGCCCGTCCACCATGCCAGGAGCGCCAGGATGTTCCATCCGCCCACGTGGAACTGCGGCATGATGCACAGCACCACGTCGTCCCGGCTGACCTCCACGGTGCGGGAGAACGAGAGGTTGGTCCAGAAGCAGTTCGCGTGGGTCAGGACCGCAGCCTTGGGCCGGGCTTCCGTGCCGGACGTGAAGACGATCAGGAGGGGGTCGTCGTCGCCCACCGCGGCGTGGGGGACGGGTTCGCCGCGGGGGGGCAGGCTCCGTTCGATGCCTCCACGGCCCGGCTCCGCGGTGGACGGGCTCACGGGCATCAGGGCCGCCGCCGCGCGCGCGAGGGCCTCGTGCTCCGGCTCGACGGCGAACAGGACCGGCGCGGCGACCTCCAGCTGCTCGGCGAGCTCGCGCGGCGCGAGCCGCCATGAGAGCGGAACCAGGACAAGCCCGGCCTTGGCGCACGCGAAGAAGAGCACGACCTGGTCCGCGCTGTTGCCCGTGAGCGTTGCGATGCGTTCGCCGGGCCGGTACCCGGCGCCGAGCAGGGCCGCTGCGAGCGCGGCCGCCCTGGCCTCGAGCTCACCGTACGTGAGGGTGACGCCGCGGTCGTCCACGGCGGTCCGCTCGGGCATGCTGGACGCGCGGTCGGTGGTCCAGCGTCCCAGCGTGTGCAGCCCGTCGGCGGGTGCGGATCGGTTCACGCGTCCTCCAGGATCTTCTCGAGGCGCTCGGCGGGTTCGGGCGCACGGGTTCCCGCGCGGCGTCGTGCGCGCAGCCTGCCTGCGGCGCCGGCAATCCCGCCGGGCATGAAGAGCACGACGAGGATGAACAGCGTACCGAGGATGAACAGCGGTTCCGAGAGGGGAATCCGCAGCACCGGGGGCAGCTCCTTGATGGCCGGGGAGGCCGCGAGCGCCGCGAGCCGCTGGTCCAGGAGCGTGTACAGGACTCCCCCGACGACCGCGCCCCAGCGGGACCCGACACCGCCGAGCACCACCATGACCAGCAGCGTGATGGTGAGGTCCGTGGACACCGAGCGCGGCACGGCCCCCGACTGCAGGAGCAGGTACACCATGCCCGCGATCGAGGCGAGCGCCCCTCCGACTGTGAAGACGAGCAGCTTCGCGGGGAACGGGGTCAGACCGAGCACGCGCACGCGCAGCTCGTTCTCGCGCACCGCCTCCGCGACGTGCCCGGCACGGCTGCTCTGGATCCACAGCACCACCGCGTAGACCAGCACGAGCGCCGCGAGCGCCAGCCAGTACAGGTTGCGGGTGTTCACCACTCCGACCAGGCCGTCGGGGAGGTTCTGTGTGGCGAGGCTGAGCCCCTCGTCGCCGCCCGTCGCGTCGCCGGGATTGCGGCGCACCAGCACGGATCCGGCCTGGGCGAAGGCGAGCGTGACCATGGCGAAGGGGATGCCTCCCACGCGCAGGCTGATGCTCCCGACCGCGAGCGCAAGCACGATCGCGAGGACCAGGGCGAGCGCGGCGGCCGGGACGAGCGGGAGCCCGAGGTGGGCGAGGATCACGGCGAGGCCGTACACCCCGGCGCCGAAGGAGAGGGCATGGCCGAAGGAGAGCAGTCCCGCGGCCCCGAGCAGGAGGTGATAGCTGAGGGCAGCGGCGGCCATCGCGAAGCACAGGGCGACCAGCTGGAGCGTGCCCGGGGTGTACGTGGGGCCGGGGAGGATGCCCGGGAGGTCGATCGCGAAGAGCGGCAGGACGGCCAGTGCCAGGACGGCCGCCGCTCCCCCGGCCATCCGTGCCCACGGCAGCCGCGGGCGCTGTCCCGTCTGCGCCTGGGCCCCGCTCATGACGCCGCCCCGAGGAGTCCGCGGGGCCGCACGAGGAGCACGACGGCGAGCGCGAGCACGACCACGAAATCACCGATCCCGAAGTAGAAGTTGGCGAACTGCTGGAGGACCGCGACCCCGACCGAGGCGATCGCCGCCCCCGTGAGCGAGCCGAGGCCGCCGATCACCGTGACGATGAAGGCGAAGATCAGGAGGGAGCCGCCCAGCAGCGGCGAGACATAGCCGAAGTAGTGGCTCGCGAGCACTCCGCCGAGGCCCGCCGCGGCGCCGCCGATCGCGAAGACGAGCGTGAAGGCCCGCCGCACGTCGATGCCGAGCGCCGTGACCATCGCCCGGTTCTCCACCCCCGCGCGGATGATGAGCCCGTAGCGGGTGCGCTTGAGGAACAGCACGAGTCCGGCCAGGACGAGCGCGGCGCACAGGATCGCGACGAAGCGGTCGTTGGGGATCCTGGCCCCGAGGATGTCGGTCGTCTCCTCGAACCACCCAGGCCCGGAGATGTAGACGGCGTCGGTTCCCCAGATCCCGTCGAAGAGCGCCACCGTCGCGAGGGCGAGGCCCACCGTGACGAGCACCTGCTCGATGTGGCGCAGGTAGAGCGGCCTGATGAGGACGAGCTCGGTCACCGCGGCGACCGCTGCGCCCGCCAGCACCCCCACGAGCAGTGACAGCGCGAAGGCGCCCCACGAGTCGGCCCCGAGCCTGCGCGCGGTCTCCCAGCCGAGGAAGGCGCCGAGCGTCAGGAAGGACCCGTGCGCGAAGTTGAGCACGCCCATGAGCCCGTAGATGAGGGACAGCCCGGAGGCGACGAGGAAGTACAGCGCCCCCAGGCCCAGCCCCGTGACGAGCAGGAGGATGACGGTGCTCATGGCCGGGCCCCCTCGCCGGGGGACGTCGTGTACGACGCCGCGTGGGCACCCCGGGCGGGTGGGCGGCGCTCGTCGGCCGAGCGGGCGGCGTCGTGCCCGTGTCCCTCTGATCCCACGCCGAGGAGCCGGCGGGTGAGCGCCTCGTCGTCGAGCAGCGCCCTGGCGTCGTCCGCGCGGTGCACCACCCTTCCGCCGGAGAGGACGACCACGCCGGCGGCGAGGCGGCGCACGACTGCGAGATTCTGCTCGACGAGGAGGATGGGCACGGCCTGCGCGGCCGTCTCCAGCGCGGCGGCGACCTCCTGGACGACCTTGGGCGCGAGGCCCTTCGTCGGCTCATCGACGAGGAGCACCCGGTTCTCGTTCAGGAGCGCCCGTGCGAGGGCGACCATCTGCTGCTGCCCGCCCGAGAGGGTGCCCGCGGGCTGCTGGGCCCGCGCGACCAGATCCGGGAAGAGCGACTCGACGAACTCCCGGCGCTCTGCCGAGGCCTTGCCGCGGACCGCGAGCTGGAGGTTCTCGGCAACGGTCAGCTTCGAGAAGACCTCGCGGTCCTCCGGGACGTAGCCGACCCCGCGCTGGACGATCCGGTGCGTCGCCTCGCCGTCGATCCGCTCGCCTCCGAGGCTGACGCGTCCCGAGCGGCCGATGAGGCCGAGGACGGCCTTGAGCGTGCTCGTCTTGCCCACGCCATTGCGCCCCAAGAGGGCGGTGACGCCCCTTCCCGGGACGGAGAAGCCCACGTCCTCCACGACCTGCTGGCCGCCGATGTGCGCGCGCAGGCCCTCGACCGTGAGGATGGGCGACGCCGACGTCCGGCCGCCCCGATCCGTTGCCGTGCTCATACCGGCTCCCCGAGGTAGGCGGCCTGGACGGTGCTGTCGGCCATGACGGCCTCCGGGGTTCCGATGGCGAGGAGCCGCCCGTGGTGCATCACGGCCACACGGTCGACGAGGCCGAGGACCACGTCCATGTGGTGCTCGACCATGAGGACGGTGGTCCCGCGGTCCCGGTGGAGTCCCCGGATGACCTCGCTGAGCGCTCCCACGTCCCCTGAGCCGACGCCGGCCATGGGCTCGTCGAGGAGGACCACGCTCGGGTCGGTGGCGAGCATCATGGCGATCTCCACCTTTCGCTTGTCGCCGTGGGACAGGTCGCCGGACCGGTGGTCCTCCTTGCCGGCGAGGCCCACCTCGGCGAGCCGTTCGCGGGCGGTTCGGGTCGCGGCGTCGTGCCTCCTGGGGAAGGCGAGGACCGAGAGGCTGCCGCCGAGCCGTGCCTGCGCCGCGAGCCGGACGTTCTCCAGGACGCTGAGCCCCTCGAACAGGCTCGACGTCTGGAACGTCCGCCCCAATCCGGCGCGGGCTCGGCGGTGCACTGCCAGATGGGTGACGTCCTGGCCGTCCAGGAGCACCCGCCCGGCCGTGGGGCGGACGAGGCCGGAGAGGAGGTTGAAGAGCGTGGTCTTGCCCGCACCGTTGGGGCCGATGACGCCGAGCATCTCGCCCCGCGCGACGCCGAACCCGACGTCCGCGAGGATGCTCGCGCCGCCGACGGCGAAGCCGAGGCCCTCGACGGCGAGGGCGGGATGGGCCGCCACGCTAGCTCTTCTTCTCGGCCGGGGCGACCTGGTCCGCAGGGACCGTCTTGACGAGCTCGGGGGTCCAGGCGCCGTCCTTCTGGACGAGCTTGGCCTGGTACATCGGCTGCATCAGCACGTGGTCCGAGGCGCGGACGCTCTCCTTGCCCTTGGGACCGTCGAACTCGTAGCCCTCGAGCCCCTTGACCATGTCGTCCACCGACGCACCGGACTTGACGGCCTGGACGATCATCTGGCCTGCGACGAACCCGTCCGGGGTGAAGAGGTCCACCTTCTTGCCTGCGGCCTCGACGTCCTTGACCATCTCCTGCTCGACGGCATTGTTGCCGCCCGCGCCCTTGAAGTAGTGGCTGAGGAAGCTGATCTTGCCGCTCGCGGCACCGTAGGCCGAGTAGGTCGAGGTGTCGCCGAGGCCAGTGACGACGGGTGCGGCGTCGAACACGCCTTGCTGGGTGAGTGACTGCCACATCGCGCCGCTCGTGGCGCCGGCCCAGGCCACGAAGGTCATTGCGGGCTTGGCGTCGATGATCTGGCGGGCAAACGGCGTGAACTCGGTGGCGTCCTCGGGGACGAGGACCTGCTCCACCGTGGCGCCCTTGGCGCCGAGCACGGCCTTGACCGCGGCGACGTTGCCTTGGCCGAAGGCGTTGTTCTGCGCGAAGACCAGGACCTTCTTGCCCTGCAGGTTCTCGACGAAGGTGCCGGCCGTGGCGACGTCCTGGAGCGACTGGCGGCCCGAGCGGAACGTGTACTTGTTGATGCCCTGGAGCGCGTCCGTCGCGGCGGGGCCGGAGATGTAGAGGACCTTGTTCTGCGCGGCCTGCTCGGCGAGCTTGAGCGCGACGCCTGAGACCACGGTGCCCGCGAGGATCTTGTAGTCCTTGCCGATGAGGTCCTTGGCGAGCGCCACGGCCTTGTCCGGGTCACCCGCGTCGTCCTGGTAGGTCAGGTTCAGGGTGGCGTTGCCGACCTTGCCCGTCCCGCCGGTCGCGTACTTGATCCCGGCCTGGAGGCCCTCGTAGTAGGCCTCGCCGTAGGCCGCGAGGGGCCCCGTCTTCGAGTAGACGATGCCCACGTTGACCGTCCGGGCCGCATCAGAGGAGCCGCCCGAGGCGCTCGACGAGCTGGGCGCGCATCCGGTCGCGGCGAGGCCGGCGGCGAGGGTGGCCGCAAGGAGGAACTTCTTTGTTGCCTTCACGGGAGTGCCTTTCGCAGAAGCTGCAGGAGTGCGGAACGAGCAAACATGAAAGGTGATTCAGGTTACGGAAAACCTACGACGCCGCCGCGCTGCCGTCAAGGCTCCCCCACCCTCCGCCGAGGTCACCCCGTGTGAACCCGAGGTCACCCCCTGTGAACCCGACGTCACCCCGTGTGAACCCGAGGTCACCCCGTTTGCGCGCGACGTCACCCCTTGCACTCCGCGTCCACCGCCGAAACCGCGACGCGCCGCGCCGCCACGGACGCAAGAAAGCCCGGCGCCTCACAAGAGGAGCCGGGCTTTCTTCGCAGCGGGTCAGCTTTCAGCAGCGCCCTGGCGCTGACCGGCACGCCAGCGGATCCCGGCGTCGATGAAGCCGTCGATGTCGCCGTCGAGCACCGCCGCAGTGTTTCCAACCTCGTGTTCCGTCCGCAAGTCCTTGACCATCTGGTAGGGGTTCAGGACGTATGACCGCATCTGATCGCCCCACGATGCCTTGACGTCGCCTGCGAGGGCCTTCTTCTGTGCGTCTTCCTGCTCCTTCTTCAGGAGGAGGAGGCGGGACTGGAGAACGCGCAGCGCAGCGGCGCGGTTCTGGATCTGCGACTTCTCGTTCTGCATCGACACGACGATGCCCGTCGGGATGTGTGTCAGGCGGACGGCGGAGTCAGTCGTGTTGACGGACTGGCCGCCGGGGCCCGAGGAGCGGAAGACATCCACGCGGATCTCGTTGTCCGGGATCTCAATGTGGTCCGTCTGCTCGATGAGGGGAATCACCTCAACCGCTGCGAAGGAGGTCTGGCGGCGGCCCTGGTTGTCGAAGGGGCTGATGCGGACGAGGCGGTGGGTGCCCGCCTCGACAGAGAGGGTGCCGTAGGCGAACGGCGCGTTGACCTCGAAGGTCGCCGACTTGAGGCCGGCCTCCTCCGCGTACGAGGTATCCATGACCTTCGTCGGGTAGCCGCGGCGTTCGGCCCAGCGGAGGTACATGCGCATGAGCATCTCGGCGAAGTCCGCGGCATCGACGCCACCAGCCCCCGCGCGGATCGTCACCACGGCATCCCGCTCGTCGTAGTCGCCGTTCAAGAGCGTCACGACCTCGAGTTCTTCAAGAGCCTTCCTGATCGAGCCGAGTTCCCTGCCTGCCTCTGCGAGCGAGTCTGGATCGCCCTCCTCTTGGGCAAGCTCGACGAGCACCTCAAGGTCATCGATGCGCTCTCCGAGCTTCTCGACACGCTCGAGCTCCGACTGACGGTGAGACAGCCGAGAGGTCACCTGCTGTGCCTTCGACGGGTCGTCCCAGAGGTCCGGGGCGCCGGCCGCCTCGCTTAGCTCCGCGATCTCGGCACGCAGAGACTCGACGTCGGTCACCTGCTCAATGGAGTCGTGCGTTGCGCGAAGCGCGCGGATCTCTGCGGGGAAGTCGATCTCAGCCATAACCATCCAAGGTTACGCCATGAGCAGCGGCGCTGGTCAGCGCACGAGCCGGGCACGGGCACTTGCGGTGGCCTTGATCGGCACCCCGTGAGGCAAGAGGATGCCGGCCATCGGCACCTTAGCCATCGCTGTCAGGCTGACCGTGGCCGTGCGGCCGTCCGGTGTGCCGGTCGCTGCCTCGACCGCCAGCCCCTCGAACCTCGCGGCCGCGCCGTCGCGAGCGAGGTAAGTGGCGACGACGCCACGCACCTTCTCCGGCGCGAGCACAGCCGCTGGCGGCCGGTCTCCCGAGGCGGTGTCCGCGAGCGTGAAGCTGTCGGCGGCGGCTGCCGCGGCGCCGTCGGCCGCCGAGAGCAGCTTCCGGTGCTCGATGTGCACCGCGGAGACTCCCATCACCGTGGCTGCGACCAGCAGACACAGGACGGTGAAGCCGATGATCAGGACGGTGAGCTGGCCCGACTCGTCCCCGCGGCTCCGGACCCGGCGCACGACGGCGCCCGCTAGCCTCTTCAGCGGAACCTCCCCACGATCTGGGTCGCCGACGCCTCGATACGGCCGATTGTCAGGCCGAAGCCAGAGCTGACCGGACTGAACGGCAGCGGTACCTCGACGTGGACCGTCGCCTGCACTGCGGCGCCAGCCTGGAGGCAGGGGCTGCGATCGCAGGCGAGTACGAGCCGGGCGCTGTGCTCGGCGAGCCCGAAGTCGGACATCGCCACGCGCACCGCCGACTCCGCCGCAGTCCGTGCCGCCGCCTCGTCCGCCGCCTGGGCGAAGGACTTGGCGGCATGGTCGGCGGCGCCTGTCGCAGCGAACGAGGCGCCCTGGAGCGCGGCGACCGTCAGCACGAAATAGACGACAGGCACGAGCAGGATCAGCCCGAGGAAGACGAATTCGACGACGGCGCTTCCGCCCTCTCCAGCGGCCAGCCCTCTGCACCGATCGACAAGGGCAGCTCGGAGCCCAGCCTTCTGGGCCGGCCCATCACTGAAGCGGGGCATGGCCGGAGACCTCCAGGCGCCCCGCCGGGCCGATGAGTCCGACGACCGGCATCGGGGCGACCACCCGGACCTCCAACGAGCTCACGCCGGCCGAATCGGCGTGGCCCACGCTGATGTCCCCGGCATAGTCGGCACCGACGGCTCCGGTGATGAGTTCGCCAGCCCGGGCGCGTGCGTCCTGGGGCGTCCTGTCAGCGAGGATGCCATACCGCGCGCCGGAGGCGGCAGCATCGACGAGGACGTTGCGCACGTGGAGGACCAGCGTGAGCTGGACCACCGCAAGCGCAAGGACCGTCAGAAGGCCGCCGACCATCACGAAGTCGGCAGCCGCAGAGCCCTCCTCAGAACCCCAGAGCGCCTGCCATGGGCGCCGCGAGCGGGGGCAGTGCATGGCCTACTTGCTCACCTTGCTGATGGCCTGGTTGAAAAGACCTTCGAGGGCAGGCCCGGCGACTGCGAGGAGCCCCATCACGAGGACGGCAGACATCAGGGTGATCATGACCCAGCCCGGGACGTCGCCTCGCTCGCGGTCGTCGCCGTCCGAGCCCCTTCTCCAGAGCGCCTCCGGAAGCTTCGCTAGCCGGATCCCTGCGCGGGTGAGCGTGTTCATGGTGTTTCCCTTTCCCCAATATGTGCGGCGCCCGGGGCGGTTCCCCGGATTCGGTGTCCCCCAAAAGCGGTGGTCAGAAGCCAAGCGTGATCGCGGCCACGCCCGGATACACGGCGAAGACGACGGTGAGCGGCAGGACACCGAAGACCAGCGGCACCATCATCCCGATCTCCTTCTTCCCAGCGGCCTCCATCAGCTCTCTCTTGGCAAGGTCGCGGACATCCTGAGCCTGCGCCCGCAGGACATCCGACAGGGGTGTGCCGCGTTCGATGGCCACGATCAGCCCGTCCACGAACCTCGTGATGGGCGCTAGGTCCACCCGGTCCGCCATGGCCTGCAGTGCCTCAACGAGTGGCGCTCCGGAGCGGGCGTGGGCGAGCACCTTCTCAAACTCGCCCGCGAGGTCGCCCTTGGAGACACGGGCCGTCCTGTCCAGAGCGCCTGCAGCCGTCTCACCCGCGCCGACGGCGAGCGCCATCATGTCCGCGACCGAGGGAAACTCCCCCAGGATCCGCTGCTTGCGGCGGGCGATGGCCGCACCGAGGAGGTAATCCCGCGCCATGAACCCGGCGACGGTCGCTGCCACGACCATGAGCACCGCAAAGACCGCCGTGGTGCGGCCGCTGAGAGCGGCGACCGTCGCGCCGAGAGCCGCCACAGCGAACGACCCTCCGGCACAGAGGAGCTGCTCAGCACGAAAGTCCACCGCCGACTTGGCGCTCC
The DNA here is from genome assembly GCF_050474465.1 of Sinomonas sp. B1-1. NCBI lineage: Bacteria > Bacillati > Actinomycetota > Actinomycetes > Micrococcales > Micrococcaceae > Sinomonas > Sinomonas sp. B1-1. The sequence continues at coordinate 848,766 of NZ_JBCHVF010000001.1, forward strand.
CCGCTTGGGCGAGCCGCCGCGCGAGCGTGGCATTGCCCAGATTCAGCCTGGAGAGCGCGCCCACGGCGTCATCCAAGAGCGGGCGGATGATGTGCTCGAGGGGTCCGAACGGGGTCACGCTGGCGGGTTCGCCATGCAGAAGCCTCGATCCGCGGTCGACGGAGCGCAGCTGCGGAGCAACCCGCTGCGTGAACGTGGCCCGGCGCATGACAGGGAGTCGGACAAATGCGATCCATAGTCCGACGCCCAGAAGTGATCCCGTGAGAACGGCCGCAGCCGTGATGCCGCTCATCGCAGGACCCGCTCTTCCCGGGGAAGCGCCCCGATGCGCAGCATCAGGCGATAGCAGACGACGGAAACGCCGAGTCCGACCGCCAGCACGAGGAACCCACTCGGCGCCGCGTAGGCCGCCATCGCCTCAGGCCGTGTCGACATGAGCAGCAGCACGATCCACGGGGCAGCGACGGCCAGGCGCGCGGCATTGACCGTCCACGACTGCCGCGCCTCGAGCTCGCTGCGGGTGCGCGCGCTCTCGCGCAGGAATTCGGCGAGGGTGCCAAGCAGGCGTCCCAGATCCGATCCGCCGACTTCACGGGTCAGCCGCAGGGCCTCGACGATGCGGTCCGCGACTGGGTCGGAAAGGCGCTCCTTGAGGCGGTCGAGTGCCAGGCCGAAGCTTCCGCTCGAGCGGTAGTCCGCCGCGAACTCGAGGAACTCTCCGCGCAGCGGCTCCGGCCCCTTGTAGCCGAGCTGCATGAGCGATTCAGGCAGCGACAGACCCGCGCGGATCGCCGACCGAATGTGGTCGACGACGTCGGGCCAGAGCTCGCGGAGGACGGCAGTGCGCCGCTTGGCCTGCCAGCTCACCAGCCCGACAGGCAGAGCGCCCGCGAAGAGGCCGAAGCAGAGCGCGACCGGGACAGCCCCGGTGACGACGACGAACAGCAAGCCGACGAACGCGCCGAGTCCGAGGCTCGAAGCGACGAGTCCGGTGGGGGTGACCCTGTGGATTCCGGCTTGGGCGATGAGGACGTCAAGCCGGCCAGGCTCCTGCTTGCGGACCCTACGCTCTGGCCTGGGCCAGAAGGACCACCACACGAGGAACAGCCCCGCGCCCCCGGCCAGTCCAAGCACCGCGGCCATCAGGCGCTCTCCAGCAGGTCCAGCACGTCGATGCCGGCCCGGGAGAACTTCTCCACCGAGGGAAGCCCGGTGGGCCGGGACCGCAGGACACCGTCGCCGTCGAGGGCGAACACCGACGATGTCTCGATGACACCGTTCTCCACGCGCTGCCCGAGGGACAGGATCTCGGTGACCTGCCGACGCCCGTTGGGATGACGGCTGCAGTGGACCACGAGGTCGATGCACGCGGCCACGGTGGGCACGACGAAGCTGGACGAGATGTTGGCGCCAGCCAGCAGCGGGAGCGTGCACAGCTTGGTGACGGCGTCCTGGGCGGAGTTCGCGTGGACAGTGCACATGCCCGGAAGGCCGGGCATCACTTAGGGACAATCAGACGAAATCGATAGACCGCAGCCGGCTTGGTCCTTCGCTGCTCTTACACGTCTCGGTTGCTCAAGGCGCTCCCCAGCAAGACGGCCTCGAGAGCAGCCGGGATGGTCGGCTGTCCCACCGCAGAGAGGCGAGGGCACCAGTGCCGTCGCCATTCAGGCTACTCTCCCTGCTCCAATCTATGGCGACCGTGCGCTCCCCGCTTCCGGCCGATGGCAGTCTTTGTAGCAAGGCGTACGAACTTAGCCGCCCCCGCGGCCGCGCCCGGAATCACGGCCGCGACTACTCCTAAAATGAAGATGAGCCTCGACTGCTCCTCCGATGTTACGGAATTAGCAATTACGCCGCTCGGTTGAATTTCCCTGCCGAACCTGATAATGAAACCCAGGCCATTCCAGTCCGGACCAAGCCAAGGGTCGGCCTTGGATGCATCTAAGAGTGACCACATTAAACGCCCGGGCGCGTCAGATTGGGGTGCCACCGATGTCAAAGACTCATCGGGACCAAGCTGGCCCGGGGATCCGGACTTAGCGCGGGTATAGGCCACGAAGAAGCTTCCCCCGGAGGCATAGGTAAGCTTCTTGCCGACTTCAGTCACGCATAAACAGTAATCGGTTCCAACTCGAGGGAGAGAAAAGTACGTGGTTGCGCCATTCGACGAGTAGAATTTCTTCTCAGGATGAATTGTGAATCCGCTTGCCTGTTGCGCTTTGGACACCTTCCCGTAGACTAGCGTGCTGTTCGCCCCAAGGAAGGGCATGAACCCATCGGGTACGTCCATCTTGCCGTCTTTTGAATCTACGCATTGAAACTCCGAATTCTCGGAGAGCCCGACGGCACAATTACGCTTCTCGTTTGGGGAGGGACCGGCACTCTCTCTGTGACTCTGAAAGTCATTGCCCGCGAATATTACCATGACGCGAATCTCCGGGGAAACGTTCGAATCATTCAACTTGAAGCTAACCGTCACGCCCTTGTCTTCGTCAAAACTCACGTATGTATCGAATTTAGAATCTTGATCGCCCGTGTGCACCATTATCGAGGAGTCATCTACTAATGAGGTGGGATAATCGGTGGCCGAAGCATATACTGACCACAGCTGAACATATCCCAGAACAATTACGGCCAAGAACACGCCAATTCCGAAAAGATCGGGGGCTAAAGATCGAAGCAGTCCCCGCAACCGAACGAATCTCTTCGGCGCATCTGGTATATCACTATTAGTCCCGACGTTCTCAGACCTTTCCGCAGATCCCATAAAGAACAGTGTCTCCCAAGCTCCTTCGTAAAGCGAGGATTAAGAGGCGTTCTGATCTCCGCGCCGCTGAACGCCTATTGCTCTCAACGTACCCGTGCTCTGGTCTAGGGAAGAAGTCCAGCGCGCCTCCTCATTCCCAGAATCGGTACGCCCGGATCGGGCAGCATCGTCTGGAAGCACAGGGTGCCGGAAACCGGACACGGGCTATTAGCCGGGTAGACTCCCAAGCATGCTTGGGGGTGCCTTCATCTACTGCCGGATCAGTGAGGACCGAGAGGGCGCCGGGCTCGGCGTCGGCCGACAACGAGAGGACTGCGAGGCGCTCGCTCGCGAGCGCGGGCTCGAGGTTCTCGAGGTGTTCGAGGACAACGACATGTCCGCCTACTCGGGGAGGCCGCGCCCCGGCTACCGGGCCATGCTGGCCCGGCTCTCGGAGGTGGACGCCGTCCTTTGCTGGCACACCGATCGCCTTCACCGCAGTCCGCTCGAGCTCGAGGAGTACATCAACGCCGTCAAGGCGAACGGCGTGACGACCTACACCGTAAAGGCCGGCGAGCTCGATCTCTCAACGGCGCACGGCCAGCTCATCGCCCGGCAGCTTGGTAGCCTGGCGGCCTACGAGTCACAGCACAAGGCGGAGCGCATCGCCCGGAAGATGAAGGACAAGGCGCTCAAGGGTGAGTGGACGGGCGGAGCCCGTCCTTTCGGGTGGGATCCAGTGCCCAGCACTGACACCGCTCGGGGCAGCCGGTCCAGCGAGCTCGTGGTTAATGAGAGTGAGGCGGCGCTGGTCAAGGACGCCTGCAGCCGCGTGCTGGACGGTGAGAGCCTGGGCAGCATCGTCAAGGCCTGGAACGCCGAGGGCATTCTCACGTCGGCCGGCAAGCCATGGGGTTACACCCAACTGCGTCAGATCCTGCGGCGCCCTCGGAACGCCGGCATCGCAACCTATCAGGGGGAAGAGGTAGGGCGCCTCCAGGCGCCCCCGATCATCGACGAGGCAACCTACCGCGCGGTGGTACGCAAGCTGGACGACCCGACGCGGCGCAAGAGCCGCACCAACCGTGCCGCGTATCTCCTGAGCGGCATCGCCACCTGCCACTGCGGCGAGGTCGTCAGGAAGGCCACGGCAATCAGTGGCGATTGGGTCTATCCCATCTATCGGTGCCTGAAGGGCGGGGGCGGGCATGTCGGAAAACGGGTTGGACCGGTGGACGTGATGGTCGAGAGTGCGGCTCGGAGAGTGCTGGCACTCGAGTTCGCGGACAAGGGCGCCGCACCTGAGGACACGGCGCGCCGCACCGACATCGAAAGACAGCTTCGCGACCTCGAGGCCAGAGAGGCCGAAGTGGTCGACCAGTCCGCGAGTGCTGGCGTGCCCGTTGGCATCGTGCTCAGGATGGCAGCGGCGATTGAAGAAGAGCGCACATCACTCAGAGCGGAGCTCGCCGACCTCGAGGAGCGGATCGCGCGGGCTGGCGCCCGCGTCGAGGAAGACGGAATCGTTGTGTCGTCCATGCTCTCGGCATCGGGAGCCTGGGACGCGATGGACCTCGACGCACGACGTGACTGGGTACGCCACAACCTCCGGGTGCGACTGCTGCCCAGCGATCCCAAGCGTCGCCGGTCGTTCGACCCCGCCTCGGTAGAGGTAACGCTATGGGACGGAACGCCGATCCACTTCAGCTTCCCGAGGAGGACGGACGACGAGATCCTCCCCCACGATGACCCCAGGGGGGTCAGCGTGCTGGACCTGGCAGTGAAGCGGGGACGCAGGCGGAAGAAGGGCTGAACGCTGACACCGCTCGGATTTGAAGAGATAGGACCGCAGGTAGCAAGTGCACCTGCGGTCCTATTGTTTAAGGCCTTCCTGCCCTAACCCCTAAAGTGCTCGCATTGAGCAGGCTGTGGTGATTGCAGCTGTGCACCACGGGGCTGTGGCGTCGATTACGGATCGCCTACTTCTACAGCAACTTCTCGGGGTCCATAGGTCGACAACCCAGTGTCTGTATGGTGGTCCCGCGATCAATCGAGATCGCCGATTACGTGCCGAGAGGCAGTGCCCGGCGCTGGTGCGCCGGCTCTCTATTTGCCCTGTTGCACACACGTCACCACTCGCCCCAGAAGGGAAGCAATGCCCCATCTCCACGGAATGCAATGCAAGGCTGCAAAGCTCAGCAACGCTGACGTAACTGATATTCGGCGGGACTATTCGCCCGGCGTCGTCAGCATGGCCTCGCTCGCCGAACGGTACGGCGTCACGCGGGGCGCCGTAAGCCGGATCATCAACGGCCAGACATGGCGACATCTCGAAGTCACGAGGTCAGGGGCGAGCGCGTGAGGGCCGAGCGGCTGGCTCTGGTGGCACAGGACGTCGCAGCGCTCGCCATCCCGTCAGGGGCGCCGAGTGACTGGAGGGCATCGGAGCGCCAGCGGGAGGGTAGCCGGCCTCGCCATCAGCAGGCCGCGAGCCATCGACGAGAAAGCAATCGACTACACCGGGCGCTGTCGCGCCCGGAGCGGAAGGAGCAGACGGCGTGAAGCTGGCTGAGCGCATCATCCTCAAAGCACTGCTGGACCTGGGCGCGGACAGGCGATGGACGAAGTGTTCACGCCGTCACCTGCAGGCGGAGACGAGCTACGGACTCCAGACGATCGCCAACACCGTCGACTCCCTCGAGGCCGATGGCCTCCTCAACGTCAGGAGGTCTCGAGTCCAAGGCGTTGAGTGCAGCTTCCGCCTCACCGAAGAAGGGGTCAAGAAAGGATCAACCAAATGGGGCCTTTCTGAAGCCCTGCCCGACTGCTTCCGGACACGGGACCTGAAGGGTCCCGGCCGGCTCTGGCAGGCCGCGGCGAAAGGCGTCCCACTCACGATGGACGACCTCGCCGATGCCTCGGGGGTGAGGTCGAGGGTAACGCTCCGGAAGTACATCCGAGTGCTGGCGGACCTCCCGGTCCCAGCGGTGACCACGGCGGCCGAGAGCCGAAAGCACCTGTACGTCATGCGCGAGCTCAGCCAGGACGAGATGGACGTGATCTACGCGGAGCTCGACCGACGCTCCGAGGGGTACCGCCCGACGCCGCGGGCCGAGACCAAAGCACGGCAGCAGCGGCAGCGGGACGCCTTCTACCTCCGGCTCCGCAGCTACGAGGAAGCTTATGACGACGCGCTGCCGGCGATGCTCGAGCAGTGCACCGTAGACGCACGCGGGTGCTGGAAGTACAGCGGCGACCTGGACTCCGGCGGCTACGCCCTGGTCCCTGGAAGCCGCCTCCCGTTCGGCAACGGCCATCGCGCCAGCTACCGGACCATCGTTGGCGAGATCCCTGCTGGCCGCCAGGTCCACCACGCCTGCGGGACGAGAAGCTGCCTCAACCCAGGGCACCTGCTCGCCCTCACCCCGGAGCAGCACGACTTCTACACCAAGCACCAAAGCGTGGATACCGCCCAGCTGATCCAGTACGTCAGCTACTGCCCCGAGCACGACGAGCGCGTGGCACACGGAACACCCATGCCGCCGGCTGACCTGGTCCCATGCGTCAACTGCGCGATGGAACTCGTGTCACTCATTGCCAGCAGGGACAACTACGACCTCGCGGCCTGACCCTCCACACTGACGGCGCAAGCCACATCGGCCGCCCCACTCTCATCACTCTCATTCCGGCGGGCTCCCGCCCGTCGACCAACATCCGGAAGGACCACCATGACCACCCAGCTCGACACCATCACCAGCGACCTGGAAGCCGCCCGCGCGGCACTGCGCAGCGCCGAAACCCGCGCCGGCATGATCCCCCACCGCGTCGCCGTCGGCGACCTCACCCTGACGCCCGAGGGCATCGCCGAGATCCGCACCGAGGCCGAGAACGCCCGCGTCCGCGTGGAAATCCTCGAAGCCGCCCACCGTATCGAAGCCGAGGCTGCAGAGACGCGCAACGTGCAGGCCGCCTGCCGCCGAGCGCGCACTCTCCTGGCCGAACGACCCGACGTCGAGCCCCACATCGAGCGCATGGCGGCGGCACTGGCCGAGGGCCTCGCGGCCCTCGAGGGTGAAGCCGACGACTGGAACCGCCAGTTCGAGTCCACGCTGGAAGCACTGCGGTCCCCCGCCAGCACGCGCATCGATCCCGCCACGCATCCGGCCGCCCACGGCAGCGGCGTCTCCATCCAGAAGGACAGCACGTCAGGCGCGTACCTTCGGGTCGACACCCAGTCCCTCACCCGCATCGGAACCGGATGGGTGCGCGGCGAGGTCTCGCTGCGTGCACTCCGCCTGCTCGGTGAGCAGAAGCCCATCGAGGCATAGCCCGTCGGCAACACGAGGCCCCCTTCGCATTCCGCGAAGGGGGCCCTTTTGTCGTATAAGCGAAGAAAAGTTCCTATCCCGTATGCAACTTTTGGTGCTATGCACGAGCGGGGCTGAAAGTAACAAATTAGGGGTGCACCCCCCGGGCTCCATTCCGGCGGAGCAAGCTCGCGTCGACGCCTGCCGAGTTAGGAATCCGGCTGCTTTTGGATTCTCTCCCGCTTCCTAGCGATGGTGTCGCGAACACCGTCCGGCAGGAGCTTGAACTTCTCTTCCGCTATTCGCGGCCGCGTGAGAAGTTCTTCAGCGAGCGCGTTAATGGCAAAGAAGAACATCTGCGGAAGCGTGTCGTCCGAGCCGTCGAGGTATATCACTGCAGACTCATCGCCGTCAGCGGCCCCGTGTAGTGCAGTGTTCCCGACGTGGCGAATCACATCCAGAGCCCTCGAAGTCGATTCGGATAGTCGTGCCGACAGAGCAGCAAGCCTGTCGTCAAGACGACCTGAACCATCAGGGGTCACAGACTTCACAAGCTGCTCCAGCGATGCGCGGCAGAGCGCAGCTGCCGCGCGGCGCGAGTGCGGAAGGACCGCCGCGGCTTCCAAGTACAGTTCGCGAGCGTCCGCTGGCAGGTCGGGGTTAGGTTCGTCAACATCGAATAGGCCGAGAGCGTCCGGATCTGGATATGCGAGCTCGAATCCGATCCAGAGGGCTGGGAGATTGCAGACGAAACAGGTGCTTACTTTCCACCCCTTACGAACCGGGAGTTCCGCCGCTCCGAGCTTCACCGTCCCCGACTCCCCCAATTGGACAAGGCCTTCGGTGCCTTCGTCCGTGTGTTGGATCAAGACATCCGACCAGGACTGCTGAGTGAAGGCGCCACAGCGGGGACAATCGAAGGTCGGCTGGTTGAACGCAGGAGGGTGTTTGGAGGCAGCCACAGATGCATCATGCCACGAGTCCTTGGGATGCGTCGGTCTCAAAACCGATCGGTATTAAGACAGCCCGGCGAGACGGTTGAGCGACCCCGTAAACACGGGCTCGAAGTGTCGCGTAACCCCGTCGCACAACCCTGTGCTATCTTGCCTGTAACGAAGTTCGGTTATGAGACAATTGGGGGAAGCGTGACAAAGGGATCAGGCAAGCTCATCGGCTATGCGAGGGTCAGCACACGAGGTCAGGACACCGACCGCCAGGAAGCAGACCTCCTCGCCGCGGGCGTGCGGCGGGATGATCTCTATGTAGACCAGGGGGCAAGCGGTGCGAGGGCCAGCAGGCCCCAGTTCGACCGGGCTAGGGCTGCCCTGCATGAGGGCGACACACTCGTCATCACGACACTGGACCGGCTGGGCCGGTCCACCGAGAACATGCTCGAGCTCGCCGAGGAGCTTGAAGAGCTGGGAGTCAATCTCAGGGTGCTCAACCTCGGAGGCGGCGACGTGGACACCAAGTCCCCCATGGGCCGCATGCTCTTCACCGTGATGACCGCCCTCGCGCAGATGGAGCTAGACATCAAGACTGAGCGCAACCGCGACAGGGTAGCCAAGGCACGCGCGAACGGTGGCGACCTCGGAGGCCGGCCACAGACCATCAGCGATGACGCCATCCACGGGATCGCCCGCGACATCGAACAGGGCATGAGCGCGGCCAAGGCGGCCTCGAAGCGTGGCATCAGCCGGGCCAGCTACTACCGCCGGGCTAAAGCACTGGGGCTATAGGAGTCCGAGGCCTCGTTGACGCCTCCCCGACCGGGCGCCCTCGCAGGCCGCGGGAAATCCGCGCGGTGTCAGCGCCTCCGGCCCTCGGGCCGGTGTGCCATCGTTGTCGGAGACGAGATACCACTGGATCGCTGGGAGGTAGCGCGGAATGGATTCGGCCTTGGACGTGGGCGCTTACATCGCCCAGCGTTATGACATCCGTGATGCACCGACAATCCAGCTGCTCGCCTACTACAGCCAAGCCTGGGCTCTTGTCTGGAGTGGGCGACCCCTTTTTGCCGACGAGATCGAGGCGTGGGCTGACGGCCCCGTCGTCCGCAGCATCTACGCGGCCGAGAAGGCGGCCGATCTGACGGTGCGCCACGTTGACCTCTCTGAGGATGCCCAGGAAACAGTGGAGGCTGTTTGCAGGTTCTACGTTCGAGACGGCAGGCTCACAGTTCCACCCCCATCAAGCTCGTCAGCTGAGCCATGGCGTGCAGTAGCCGGGATGGCCCAACAGGCCGGGCTTTCACGCCCCGTCGTTTCACAAGCTGCTATGCGCAGGTACTACGCGCGCCTCTCCCTCGAGGGACTGGCGCGTCCTGCACCCCCAGCTCTCACGGTCGAAGTAGCCGACGAGGGGAAGTTCCAGGAGTTCCGAAAGGGCCACGCGCGGCGCTGGCGCGCCGCGCTCGATCGGCTGGCTGACCTCTGAACTGGGCCTGTTAGTCCTCGTCCAGGCCTGCGAAGAGATGACGGTTCCCTTCATCCTTCTGCCAAGCCTTGTAGATGTCACGCGCGGGCGGCAGGGACCCCGGCTTCCGATGAAGAAATCCTGGCATCCTTCGGCTAACGAGATACTCGTAGGTGAGCTCGAGGATATCCCCCGTCGCGAGACGATCGAGGATGTCCACGGAGGCAGGCAGGTGCCACTTGAGCAGAAAGGCCTTGAGTTGCACCGGCGTGTACCAACCCGGCTCAGTCGAAACCGAGAAGCCGTGCTTGTGCTCCACGATGCTGAACGCGGGCAGGTCAGCGATAACCACGAGGTCCTTTGACATTACCACCACTCCTTAGATTCAAAGGGTGGAAGGATCTTAGATCCCATTCCGCGAACCGGGAATGTCAAAATTCGATCCGGAATTGCCAGACGCCGCGGGCGCCGCGAGACCTCTCATCACAGTGACTCAAAGCAGTCTCTGCTACTCGTCGCCGCCGCTGTCCTCCCCCGCCCCTACATCGACAGCACCGACGCGGTTCTCAATGACCAGCTCAGCTGCCGAAATAGCTTCCGACTCTAAAGCGTCCGCTTCTGCGGACAGCCGGGTTGCTTCATCACAAAGGTCGGCGATCTGCGCCTCCGTCGCATCGTCGAATCGCGGCACGGGAACCGTTCGAATATCAACGGGGTCGAGGTGAGGAATCGAAGTCCCAGAAGCGTGGCGCACTACAGACGGGCGTCCATAGAGCTCATGGTTCAAGACGGTCTGGAGGTAACCCCGCGCTATCTTCTCAGGGTCGGGGACGATTCGAATCAGGTCGTGACTGCCAAACACACCTTCATGTTGCTTTGTAAGTACCACAGTTCGCCCAAGAAGCCCGTATGTCTGCCCGGAGCAAGCCATAATTATCCAGCCCTCGTGAAGCATATAAGATGAGGGATTGTCGAGCAGACCACTATAGATTCGCTTGGTGACGGGAGCGTTCACATCAAAGAGCTCGGCCGCGCTTCGATAAGGCGTTCCATTCGGCCCAAAGTATCGACGGAAGCGGTTCCCCAGAGTGACGGACGCGCACACCGCACCGACAGTATCGACGCCCCGAGTTGCTGCGTTCCTCACCAAGGCATCAATTTGCCGCACATCCGACCTTGCCACCTGGCCCTCGAAGCGCCGGCGCCCGCTGCTGATCTCCGAAACAGGTACGGATTGCATGATCTCACGAGTCACCGGCACTGAGTCTGGGTTAATTAGCTTGCTGTAAATCTCGTCAGCCTGTTGTTGAACCTCTCGAGCGCGCGCTCGCTTCGCGACCGCATCCGCGGCGATCGCCCCGATGCGAGATCGAGTTTCGTCATCGGGTACAACTACCGGCATAGACTTCACGTGCTCCGGCTCGAGGTGCTTAATCATATGGCCGTATTGAGAACTCCTCGCAATGGCCTGGAAAGACGGAGTCCGCATATATGCGTAAAGCCACCCGTAGTCGGCGGGATTTCTGGGAACTACCCGTAGTAGATCGTGCGTGATTATCTTTCCCGTATGGTGAGGATAGACGGCGGTAGTCCTACCGACCTCGCCAGAGCACGAGAGAAGAAGCCACCCCTCTTTCACATAACGCGACTCTTCATCGGGCACAAGTCCACGTGCAAGCCACTTTCGGACTCGCGGCTTGGACTCGAATACCTGACCGGCCGAGAGAAATGGCAGACCCGCACCTTCCCGCACGACATATCCCTTTAGACGGGAGGGCTGCCAGATATCCGCAAGGCTGTCGAAGGGAATGCTGAAGCCCTCGGCTGCTTCCACGCGGCGGCGAATGCCGTACCCATCCGTCAAGTAGGTCCGAGCCTCCAGACGGCGTTGGCCCCCGAGAATCAAGGAGGCCTGCACAGCGGCCCACGGTACCTGTCCCACAGCACTCACAGATCGCGGCCTTTCCACTAGCTCTGCTGCGACTGCCATGCCCGAAACGCCTCCGCGATCTCGCTGGTGTTGTCATCAACGACTCGCTCCTGGGCTGTGTGCGCATGAGCGGTCTTCTCGCTATCTAGCGCAGAAGTGATTGCATCGGCAGTTTCTGCAATGATCTCGAACCCGTTGTCGTCGCGCACGTAAATCGTGTTTCCGCGCTTGTCGTGGCCGATGTGATCGCAGATCGCCATGAACACCTCGTAGTCCTTCAGCCGGCCAGCCGCCTCCTCGTTCCGGATCTGCTCGGCGGTCTTCCGTTTGAATATCAGAACAGAAGTCTGCACGCTCGTGCCGGGCTGGAATGTGTCCTGATGGAGGTCGACGGACGCGATAATCGTCGTGTTCTTGAGTAGCCATTGGCGCACGTAGCCAAGGCCAGGGCTGCCTAGAATCCCGTCCGGGAGGACCATTGCAGCGACACCCGTCCCCGGCTTCAGGAAATTGAAGCAACGCTCGATGAAGAGAATTTCCGGCGGTCGCGACGTCAGCTCATCCCGCATGATCCAGACGTCGGAATCCTCGTCATAAGTCCACGAATGCCCCAGTTCGAACTGCGTCAAAATGGAGGGATCATCAATCGGAATCTTTGAGCCAAACGGAGGGTTTGTGACGATCACATCAACATTGCCGATGAGCTGCCGCTCGCGAAGATCGTCATCCCAAGTTGACGGGTTCGCAAGAGAGTTCGCCTGGTACAACCCTCCGGAGCCGTCGTTATTCATGACCATGTTCATCTTGGTCGCGCGCACTAGGTTGGGGTTGAAGTCGATGCCCACAAGGTTCTTGGAGAGGAACTGGCCATTCCGCTCGCGTATAGCGGTTGCCTGCATTCCTTCACTTCGACCAGACCTAATAACGTCTTCTTTGATTCTGCGAATGACATGGTTCATCGCCGTTATGAGGAAGCCCCCCGTGCCACATGCGGGGTCAAGGATTAGCTCGGCTTCTCCCGGGTCAACCATCTCGACCATCATGTTGCAGACGTTCCTAGGTGTGAAGAACTCACCCCTATTGCCTCGCAGATTGTCTCCGACAATCTCCTCGTAGGCCTTTCCCTTCACGTCTACATCGCTGTCGAGAAGCGAGAACATCTGCAACTGGGTAACGATGTACGCCAAGACCGTCGGGGTCAGTTCAATCTCTTCACCAGGCTTGAAGATCGCCGGATACGTTGCTTTTACCGCGTCGAAGAGCGCACTGATCCGCTTATTACATTTGAGTGCACCAGTCATGGTAGTGCGTTCGGCGGGGGTTGCGTAGAACTCTGGCCGCTTGGAGTTCCGCTCGTCGTGGATCTTGCAGAAGATCAGCTTGAGCAACTCCCAGAAGGCTTCAGGTTTCTGAAGTCCTTGATTGCCTGAAATGTAGTCGTGAGTTCTTTTGAACGCAAAGAGAAGGGAATCAGAGGCCGCCGCCCGCAGCTGATGAAATTCAGGGCGGTCCGCCTCGACCGTTTCACCGGCGTGCGGGATGTCGGGAATCTCCTCCGAGACCCGCTGCCCGTTAGATGCGACAAACCGGAAGGTAACGAGATCCATCCCATTCGTCCACATCCCCGCCTCGACGTTAGGGCAAGCGGCCATGTAGCTGAGAAGCTGATCGACGCCATCGCTCTTCGCCCGGGGGCTGGTGCCGGGCTTCTTGCACTCAACGATGAGCATGACGTTAGCCTGCGTGTGCTCCACACGAGGGGGAAAGATGGCGATGTCGACCCGAACGCGTCTGCTGCCAAACTTGATGGGGAACTCAACCTCGATATCCCCCTTGGCGTAGCCGTACTCGCGGACCAGAGATTTGGCGATCTCCTGGCGAACATACTCCTCAGGCGTGTCGGGACGCTGGGTCTTCCCATCGATGAAGTCCAGCACCTTGCCCGGTGCAACTATGACCGGTACGGGGAGGTTCAGCTGTTGCGCAGTCACGGAGATATCGTCGCCCTTCTATTCGGTCAGTCGACCCCAGCAAGTCTAGGGTGCGGACGCTGCCTTGCAGCACCATCAACACTCCACTCGACTGTGCCAAACACCACTGACATTTCTCCTCGGTACAAGCGGTGGGGCCCGCTTGGCGACCTGCGGTCGCAGAGCTCGGTTCGCGGCAGGACGAGCAGTGTTCGGGGCTGTAAAGGCGAGATCGCTAGGCGAAAGCTGTTGCGAGCTCCTTCGAAGCCTTGACTGTCCCTAACCCGCACTCGGGAAGCCCACTGTTCAAGGCAATGAGCATGTCGAGGGCCTCCGCCTCGCGCACCTCTCCCACGACCAGTCGGTCAGGCCGCATGCGCAGCGCCTCCTTGACGAGACGTCGCAGCGGGATCTCGCCGGTGCCCTCGAGGTTCGGCTGACGGCACTGCAGCCCTACGACATCGCGCAGCGGGAACTGGAGCTCGAAGATCTCCTCGACCGTGATCACCCGTTCACGGGAACCAATCGACGCGCTGAGGCAGTTGAGCATCGTCGTCTTGCCGGCCTGGGTCGCACCGGAGACGAGGATGTTAAGACCGCCCGCCACCGCCGCGGAGAGGAAACGCGCGGCCTGGGGGGTGAGGGATCCCAGTTCGACGAGGTGCTCGAGGCGGCTCGCCTTCACAATGAACTTGCGGATGTTCACAGCCCAGTGCCGACGGGTCACATCGGGTATCACCACGTGCAGGCGAGAGCCGTCGGGGAGGGCAGCATCGACGAACGGGCTCGAGAGATCGAGCCTGCGCCCGGAGGACTTGAGCATGCGCTCGACGAGGTCGCGGACCTGCTGCTCGCTGAGAGTCACGCTCGTCAGTTCGGACTCACCGTTTCGGGCTGCATACACCTCGTGCGGAGCGTTGAGCCAGATTTCCTCAATGGTCGGATCGTCCAGCAGGGGCTGGAGGGGCCCGAAGCCGGCGACGGCGTCGAAAAGGCTCTTGCGGGCAGCCTCAAGGGAGCCAAGGGGAGGGACCACGCCCAGCAGAGCTCGCTCATCGTAGTCCACGACGGCGGCATCGACCAGCCGCCGTACGTCACCCGACGAGCCGAGCGGATCGATGCCCCTGAGCCTGATCAGCTCGCGGACCTCTCCCTCGACGATGCGCAGTGCGTCCACAGTTCCCCCCTGGGTGTGTCGCCCTGCCGGGACCCCCTCCCGGCAGCAAGGCTCACACTAACTGCTTTTGCCAACACCCGCTGAACAAGACGCCTACCTGTGGAAAACTCCCCCGATTGAACCGCTGACGCGCCTACAGCGCCGCTGCGAAGTCCTTGAGCCACGGCCGCAGCCCGGCGAGATCCTCACGCTCGACGGCGAGGGTCACCACCGCCTTGAGGTAGGAGAGCTTGTCCCCCGTGTCGTAGCGGCGCCCCCGGAACACCACGGCATGGACGCCGCCGCCTTCGCCCTCACGGGCGGCGAGGACCTCGAGCGCATCGGTGAGCTGTATCTCGCCGCCGCGCCCGGGCTGCGTCTGCTCGAGTACGTCGAACACGCCCGGGTGCAGCACGTAACGGCCGATCACCGCGAGGTTCGACGGCGCCTCCTCGACGGCGGGCTTCTCGACGAGCCTGTTGACGCGGACATAGTCCTCGCCATCCACGGATTCGACGTCCGCACACCCGTAGGACGAAATCTGCTCCGGGTCGACCTCCATGAGGGCGATCACCGATCCGCCGGTGGCCTGCTGGACCCGGATCATCTCGCTGAGCAGCTCATCGCGGGAGTCGATGAGGTCGTCGCCGAGCAGGACGGCGAAGGGCTCGTCGCCCACATGCCGCTTGGCGCATAGGACGGCATGGCCAAGGCCCTTTGGATCACCCTGACGCACGTAGTGGATGTCACCGAGCGTGTTCGACTCCTGGACGGCTGCGAGGCGCCTGGTGTCGCCCTTGGCCTCGAGCACGGCCTCAAGCGTCGGGACGCGGTCGAAGTGGTCCTCGAGCGCCCGCTTGCTGCGGCCCGTGATCATGAGGACGTTGTCGAGCCCGGCCTTGGCCGCCTCCGCGACGACGTACTGGATGGCGGGCTCGTCGACGACGGGCAGCATCTCCTTCGGCATCGCCTTCGTCGCCGGGAGGAAGCGGGTGCCGAGGCCTGCAGCAGGAATGACGGCCTTGGTGATACGTGAAGTCTGAGGCATGGGCGTAGCTTACGGGACGAACCGAAACGGAAGACGCTCGGTGACGTCCTCGCGCTCAAGGCCCGATCGGATAGGTGCGGAGTCGGTCTTCCCAGCGGTGGGGGGTGAAGCCGGTGGATTCGATCCTGTGCAGGTCCAGGGTGGAGTTCAGCGGGCGTGGGGCGGTGTGGGGCCGGTCGGCGAAGTAGGCGGCGGTGGTGGTGCGCTGGATGTCGCCGGGGTGGCGTCCGACGACGGCGAACACTTCCGCGGCGACGTCGGCCCAGCTCGCGGTCTCCCCCGAGCAGCTGAGGTTGTAGGTCCCGTACGGGGCCCCGCTCTCGAGCAGGTGGCGGATCCCGGCGGCGAGGTCCGCGGTGAAGGTGGGCCGGCCCATCTGGTCATCGACGACGGCGGGGCTGGCCCCCTGGGCTGCCAGGCGCGCCATGGTGCGCACGAAGTTGTTCCCATCCCCGATGACCCACGAGGTGCGCACGGTGTAGTGCCGTGGGACGGCGGCCACGGCGGCGTCCCCGGCGGCCTTGGACTGCCCGTACACCCCCAGCGGGGAGAACGGCTCGTCCTCGTGGTGGACACGCACGGTGCCGTCGAAGACGTAGTCGCTGGAGACGTTGACCAGGGTGATCCGGTGCTCGGCCGCGACCCGGGCCAGCTTCGCCACCGCGCCGGCGTTGACCGCCCACGCCTCCCGGCGCCCCTCAGGGGTCTCTGCCGCGTCGACGGCGGTGTAGGCGGCGGCGTTGATGATTGTGGAGTACCCGGACCAGTCCCGCGAGGCGTACGAGTCCGGGTCGGCGAGGTCGAACTCGGAGCGCGTGGCGAACTCGACAGCGGCAGGTGAGTCGTCGCCGTCGTACGCGTTGCGCAGTGCCTTGCCGAGCTGGCCTCCGGCGCCGAGCACGAGGACCGTCCTGAGCCGCATCGGGGCGACCTGGGCCAGGCGGGGGTGGGCGCGGTCCTTCTCCGACAGCTCCGCGTCTGCCAGCGGGATCGGCCACGGGATGGCCACGGTCTCGTCGGCCAGGTTCAGGAACGTGTACTTGCCCTGGGCCTCGGCGGACCAGTGGTCGTTGACCAGGTAGGTGTAGGCCGTGCCGTCCTGGAGGGTCTGGAAGGCGTTGCCCACCCCGCGCGGGACGAACACCGCCCTGGAGGGGTCCAGCTCGGCCGTGACCACCGCCCCGAACGTGGGGCCCGGGCGCAGGTCCACCCACGCTCCGAAGATCCGGCCCGTGGCGACCGAGACGTACTTGTCCCACGGCTCGGCATGGATCCCCCGGGTCGTCCCGGCCGTGGCGTTGAAGGAGACGTTGTTCTGCACCGGGGCGAAGTCCGGCAGCCCCAGGGCGCCCATCTTCTGACGCTGCCAGTTCTCCTTGAACCACCCCCGCCCGTCCCCGTGCACCGGCAGGTCCAGCAGCAGCAGCCCCGGGATCGCCGTCGCGTGCACGGCCAGCGGCCTGGAGAACACGAAGCCCTCCCCGCCCCGGCCCGGCCCGCTCACTGGCCCAGCTCCGCGTACCGGGCCTCGGTGGCGGCCTTCTGTGGGCGCCACCAGGCCTCGTTCTCCCGGTACCACCGGATCGTCGCGGCCAGGCCCGCCGCGAAGTCGCCGTAGGCCGGCTCCCAGCCGAGCTCAGTGCGCAGCTTCGTGGAGTCGATCGCGTAGCGCAGGTCGTGCCCGGCCCGGTCCGCGACCAGGTCGTACGCGTCCGGCGCCTGGCCCATCAGCTCCAGGATCAGCTCCACCACCGCCCTGTTGTCCCGCTCCCCGTCCGCCCCGATCAGGTACGTCTGCCCGATCCTGCCGCGCTCGAGGATGGCCAGCACCGCGGAGGAGTGGTCCTCGGCGTGGATCCAGTCCCGCACGTTCCTGCCCTTCCCGTACACCCGGGGCCGGACACCGTCGATCACGTTGGTGATCTGGCGCGGGATGAACTTCTCCACATGCTGGTAGGGGCCGTAGTTGTTCGAGCAGTTGCTGATCGTCGCCGCCAGCCCGAACGAGCGCACCCACGCCCGCACCAGCAGGTCCGAACCGGCCTTGGTCGCCGAGTACGGGCTCGAGGGGTTGTACGGGGTGGACTCGGTGAACCGCTCCGGGTCGTCCAGCTCCAGGTCCCCGTACACCTCATCGGTGGAGATGTGGTGGAACCGCGTCCCGTGCCGGCGCGCGGCCTCGATCAGCGTGTACGTGCCCACGATATTCGTCTCCAGGAACGGGCGCGGGTCCCGCAGCGAATTGTCGTTGTGGCTCTCCGCCGCGTAATGCACCACCGCATCCGCCGCCGCCACCAGCGGATCCACCAGCGCCGCGTCCGCAATGTCCCCCCGCACGAACCGGAACCGCTCCCCCGCCAGCCCCTCCAACGACGCCAGATTCCCCGCATACGTCAACTTGTCCACGACGGTCACATGATGGCCCGTATGCCGCAGCGCGTAGTGGACGAAATTGGCACCGATGAAGCCTGCGCCGCCCGTCACGAGCAGTTTCATAAGCCTGAATCTAACTGTTGGGAACCCAACGTGTAACCGGAATGATGATTTCCATGAAGGGAATCATCCTGGCAGGGGGCACCGGGTCCAGACTCCACCCCATCACCCTGGGCGTGAGCAAGCAGCTCGTGCCCGTCTACGACAAGCCCATGGTCTACTACCCGCTCTCCACCCTGCTGCTGGCGGGCATCAGGGACATACTGGTCATCACCACCCCCATGGACGCCCCGTTCTTCCAACGGCTCCTGGGCGACGGGTCCCACTTCGGGATCTCCATCAGCTACGTCCAGCAGCCCTCCCCCGACGGCCTGGCCCAGGCCTTCATCCTCGGCGCCGAGCACATCGGCGCCGACACCGTCGCCCTGGTCCTCGGGGACAACATCTTCTACGGCCCCGGCCTGGGCACCCAGCTGCGCCGCCACCACGACATCGACGGCGCCTCCGTCTTCGGCTACTGGGTCAAGGACCCCAGCGCCTACGGCGTCGTCGAATTCGACGACGCCGGGCGCGCGGTCTCCATCGAGGAGAAGCCCGCCCAGCCCAAGAGCAACTACGCCATCCCCGGCCTGTACTTCTACGACAACGACGTCGTCGCCATCGCCGAGGACCTCAAGCCCTCCGCCCGCGGCGAACTCGAGATCACCGACATCAACCGCACCTACCTCGAGGCCGGCAGGCTCCACGTCGAAGTCCTCCCCCGCGGCACCGCATGGCTGGACACCGGCACCTTCAGCGACCTCAACGACGCCTCCAACTTCATCCGCACGGTGGAAAACCGCCAAGGACTCAAGATCGGCGCGCCCGAGGAAATCGCCTGGCGCCAAGGCTTCCTCGACAACGAATCCCTGAGAAAAGTCGCGCAGCCCCTCGTCAAAAGCGGCTACGGACGCTACCTTCTCGGACTGCTCAACGAAGAACACTAATCTCGTCAGTATCTTTGGACTCAATAGTCACATCAGAAACAACAGTGTTATCGTGACGATGCCATTGCTGCCCCCGTTGGCTCGGGACGTGCCAGATTGACGGGGGCAGTCCGCAAGGCCGTATTGAGTGGGGGGATCAGCGGCCGTAGCCCTTGGACGGTCCAGCATGAGCAGAGCAGCCCACCGGCATCAGAAGCACCGACACATCACCCGGCTCGCGAAAGGCGCGGCAGTCGCCGTCGTCACCGTGGCCGCTGCTGTGGCCGTGCCCGCCGCAACCCTCCACGGAGGCACGGGCGCATCCACCAGCGCGCTCCAGAACCCAGGCCCACTCGCGCAAGCTGCCGCCCCACCGGCCGGCACCGTTGCGCCGGTGGCCCTCGACACGACGAGACCCGCTGCAGCGCAGGCTCAGAATGCGGGCTCAACGCCCCCACCGCGTCAGGGTGCGCCGGCAACGGCGCCCAGCCCGACGCCGTCGTCCGGGGCGGCCCCGACCGGGGATGCCTCTCAGCCGGCGCCCCCGGACGACAAGACCATGGCCCAGCTTCAGACCCAGATGGGGCGCAGCGGCTCGGCGATGGGCCAAGGCCTCAAGCGCATCAACGCGGGGAAGTCGCCCACCACCTCGGTTCCGCAGACCGCGGCGACCGCGCTCAACCCGTCCGCCCTTCCGGATCCCGCACCCCGCGCGTCGAACGACCCGACGGCGGTCACGCCGCAGTCCTCGACCGTGGTTCCGCTCGAGGTCGGCGGCCCCGCGAATGCCGCGGTGCAGACCGCGAACAACACCTGGACGCCCCCAGGGGTCCAGGGCATGGACGTCAGCGCGTGGCAGTCCGCCGCGTCCGGCGGGAGCGACATCGACTGGCAGCAGCAGTGGAATCTCGGCGCCCGCTTCGCCTATGTCAAGGCGACCGAAGGCACCACGTACGTGAGCGACGCGTTCAGCTCCCAGTACCTCGGCAGCGCCGACGCCGGCATGGTGCGCGGCGCGTACCACTTCGCGCTCCCCAGCGTCTCGAGCGGCGCGACTCAGGCGAACTACTTCGTGAGGAATGGCGGAGGCTGGTCGCCGGACGGCATCACGATGCCCCCGCTCCTGGACATCGAGTACAACCCGTACAGCTCCCTCGGCAACGTCTGCTACAACATGAGTGCGGCGCAGATGGTGGCGTGGATTCAGGACTTCTCCGCGACTCTCAAATCCCTCGTGGGCCGGGTACCCGCGATCTACACCACCACGGACTGGTGGAGCAGGTGCACCGGCAACAGTGCCGCCTTCTCCGACAACCCCCTCCACATTGCCGCGTACAACAACGTGGGCCCCGGGACCCTCCCCGCCAGCTGGTCGTTCTACTCGATCTGGCAGTACAACAGCCAGGGCCCCTTCGCCGGCGACTCGAACCAGTGGAACGGCAGCTTCAACGCCCTGAAGCTGTTCGCCCGGGGCGACACCGCGGCGGCCAACGCCTCCATAGCGACGGCCGGGGATCTCGTCATGATCGACTCCTCCGGGAACCTCGTGGACTATCCCGCCGACGGGCAGGGAGGCCTCATCCAGACCGCGCGCCGCATCGGCTCGGGCTGGAGCGGCGCCAAGGCGGTCTACGTCGTCGACTGGAACCAGGACGGCGTCTTCGACCTCCTCGGGCAATGGGGCGACGGCACTCTCCGGATGTACCCGGGGGCCGCGGGTGGCGGGTTCGGCGCCCCCACCACAGTCGGCACCGGATGGCAGGACATCTCCGTCACGGTCGGGTGGTGGAACGCGAGGGACGGGTATCCGTCAATCCTCGCCAAGGATGCCCAAGGGCGACTGTTCTACTACTCGAACACCGCCGGAGGGTACCTCGGCGGCGGCCAGCAGGTGGGGTCCGGATTCGGCACCCAGAAGATCTCCATGATCGACTTCGATGGCGACGGCGCGCAGGACCTGCTCTCGCGCGCATCTGACGGCACGATGTACCTGTACGCAGGCAATGGCCAGGGCGGCTTCACAACCGGACAGGGACAGGCCATCGGCAGCGGATGGAACCGCATGGCGTCCGTCGCGTCCTCATGGGGATTCGTGGGTGCAAGCAGCCTTGGCCTCGTCGCGAAGGATACCGTCGGGGACATCTACTACTACCCGGCGTCGAATGGATCGTGGGGAGCACCGTCGAAGATCGGCTCGGGCTGGCAGAACGCGACGCTCGGAGGAGCGCCGCTCGATCCCACGCCCCCCACCGTGATCCGGCCTTCGGACCTTGTTGGCGCCACGGGCACGGGAGTGCTCAATCGGTACCCTGCCCCGGGCAACGGAACGCTCGCGGCCCCCGTCGCGGTCGGGTCCGGCTGGTCGAGCGTCACGCAAGGGTTCGTCGCCGACTGGAACGGCGACGGCCTCCAGGACCTCGTCGGACTGTGGCCGGACGGCCGGATCATGGTCTACTTCGGGCAGGCCGACGGCACGTTCAGCGCGGCCACGGTCATCGGCACCGGCTGGGACGGGTGGACGCTCACGGTGGGCCGCTGGAAGGCAGCCGACGCGCTGCCCTCCATCGTCGCCAAGGCGCCCGATGGCACCCTCCAGTACATTGCCAACGTCGGCGGGAAGTCGCTTGCTGCGCCGGTCACCATCGGCTGGGGCTGGCAGGGCCTGTCGCTGACACAGATCGACTTCGACGGCGACGGCAACTCGGACATCCTCGCCCGCACCACGGCTGGTGAGGTGCGCCTCTACCGCTCAGACGGCAGCGGTGCCTTCATCAACGAGACCCGCCGCACCGTCGGGACCGGCTGGCAGATCTTCGACGCCGTCGTGGGCAGCTCGGGCTTCACCGGCGCTGGCACGAAGGGGCTCTTCGCCCGCACCACCGACGGCGCCCTGCGCTACTACCCCATCACTGCGGGTGGCGTGTGGGGCACGACGGCGGTCGTCGGCACCGGGTGGAGCGGCGCCAACCTCTTCGCACCAGCAGCGAAATAGCAGTGTGCGGCGGAACGACGCCGCACACCTGCCCCGAGTGGGGCGCCGCGAGCACGCGGCGCCCCACTCTTCGTTTCCGAGGACCACAATTCACCGTCGGCGTGTTCTAATGAAGGAGGTCTCAGACACAGTGGTGCCGACGGGGGGCTCCGGAGCCAATGGGGCGGCTCTTCCTTCGCTGGCAGCAGTGACCCGAGGAGAGCGCTCATGGCGTTCACTGTGGCAACGGCGGCTGTCAACATCACGCCCACGCTGAGTTCCAACCCCTACATGGCCGGCTACGGCACTGCGGACGGCGGACGCCTCGCGACGAGCAGCACGCCTTTCGAGCCGCTGTGGGCGCGTGCGGTGGTGATCCGTGAGAACGGCAGCCCCCAGATGATCCTGAGCGTCGATGTCCTCGCGATCCCCCGCTCCATGCACCAGCGCATCCGCACCCGACTGCTGGCTCTGGCCTCGTGGTCGACGTCCGACATCCTGCTGCAGGCCACCCACACGCACAACGGGCCCACGCTCGTCGACACGCTGCAGCCCTTCTCCAGCTACGGCATCACCGAAATGGACCAGATCCGGGCCTACTCGTCCTGGCTCGAGGACCGGATCGTCGAGGCCGCGCAGGACGCGCTCAACGCCGGGCAGACCAACGTGACCCTGGACTACCAGGTCGTCCAGCAGACCTGGTCGGTGAACCGCGTGGGCCTGAAGTACGTCGAGACCGATGTGCCCGTGCTGGTCTGCCGGCGCCCCAACGGCACACCCGAAGCGATCATCTTCGGCTACGGCTCGCACCCGGTCGCCGCGGGCGACCGCTCCCTCTTCGACGGCGACTACCCCGCCGGGGCCTGCAACTACATCGAGAACCGCTCCGACGCCTTCGCCCTCTTCCTCATCGGCCCCGCCGGCGACCAGAACCCCTCAGGATCCCCGAGCTGGGCCCTGCGCGACCAATGGGGAGACTCCCTCGGAGCGGCCGTCCTCAACGCCGCCCAGAGCGCCGGCCGCGCCCTCACCGGCCCGATCACCACCAAGTACCAGGAAGTCAACCTCCCCCTCGAGATCGACACCTCGGCCGGGAACCTCGCCGCGCTCCGCAATGCATATGCGGGACGCCTGCCCAACCCGAGCGGCTTCCCGGCGTACTACGTGCGCCACGCGCAGATGATGATGGCCAGGATCGACTCCGGCAACGTCGCCACCAGCGTCCCCTCCCCCTTCCAGGTCTGGACCATCGACGGCGGCACCCCGCTGCGCATGGCCTTCGTCGGCGGGGAGATGGTCAGCGGCTACGCCGCCTACTTCCGGTCCAGATACGGCGGATCGGCCGGGATCTGGATCGGCGGCTACGCCAACGAGTCCTGCTGCTACATCCCGACCAACGAGTACTTCTCCCCGTACATGACCGCCGGCAGCTACGAAGGCGGGTGGGACACCGACTATCCCGGCATCGCCGGCGGCTCCATGACCGTCTACGGCCACATCGCCCACTTCCGCGCCGGCACCAACGGCGTCGAATCCACCCTCATCAACGCCCTCACCGCCATGCTCGGCTGACACTCCGGCAGGAAGAAGGGCCGGCGGCCTTCTGGACCGTCGGCCCTTCTCGCGTGCAGCCAGCCGCGGGAGACCAGCTGCCCGGGCTACGCGGGGGCGCCGGCGTCGATCCAGCGCTTCATGATGGCTGCCTGCGGAGCCTGAGGGGCCAGGACGAGCACCCCTTGGACGATCGGGGCGCCGACCCGGCGGATCCCGGCCTCGACCGTGCGCTGGTCCAGGCGGGTCGCGGCGGTGACGATGTCCAGGCAGATCTGCTCGCGGCTGCCCTTGGCCCCGGCCGCGAGGGCGGCGTCCACGGCCGCGTTCTCCTCCGCGGTGAGGGCCTGCGGCCGGGGGCCGACGTACTTGGCCCGGCATGAGGCCACCTGCAGGTAACGGCTGCTGGACCACAGCTCTTCCAGGCTCGTCAGCTCGGGAAGATCGGTGCCGTCGTAGAGCGTCGCGGCGAACAGGTACCGCGTGGGCCGTTCCGGCCTCTCCTTCGCGGTATCCGTGGGGGTCTTGCGGGCCGTCGGCACGGCCGGCGCGGCCTGCGCCCCGACCGCCGCCACAGCGGCAACCCCTACTCCGACTCCGATCGCAAACAGCTGGATAGCACGACGCCTAGGGATCTCCACGAACGCCCCCGATGTTCGGATGCTCCCCAGCAACGCATACAACGGCCGCGTGGGCCGGGCGGCCCCGCCCTTACATCTTCCTCCAGATCCCGCAATTGTCACTACTGAAGCTGCTGCCGCGGTTCAGGGTCACCGTGGACGCCTCGGCAGCACCGCCGGAAGCCACTTGGGCCCCGGCGCCTGAGGCCACGGCCCAGCGGCACGACTCGGCGGGATTCACCGCAGCGTAGTCGCCGGCAGCGATCTCAGGGCCGACGGCGTGCGACCCGTCGCCGAAGCGTTCGCCTGACGCCCACGCTTGGATGATCTTCCCCTGGGGAGCATCCGGGCAGAAGGCAGCTGCGGCGCGCAGCATGTCCCTGCTGGCCGCGGCAAAGCCCTCGGGTCCTGTTTCGTCCGAGATGCGTGTGCAGAGGCGCATGGCCTCAAGGACCGCGTCGAGCGCGGCGTCCCCCGTCGCCTGCCCGTGCAGGGCCGTGTCCACCACGGCAGTCTCGTCGCCCTGGGGTTCGTACGGCCGGCTCCCCTGGTATGCGACGGTGCATTCCTTGATGCGGACGTAGTTGGTGCTGGCCCAGACCTCTTCGAGGCTGTACCGCGAGATATCGGGCGCATTGTCCACGTGGCTGCAGGTGATGAGGAAGCGCAGGTCCTCTGCTGCGAGCGTGGTGCCCCGGGCCGAGGATGGGCGCGTGGCGCTGGAGGAGGACGACGGCGAGTGGCTCGCGGACGCCGTCGTGCTCGCGCTGCCGTCGGGAGCCGAGCCGGTGCTGCAGCCTCCGAGGACCAAGGAAGTCGCGGCCAAGAGCGGCACCGCGAGGATCAGGCCTCTGGAGGCGCCGCGGAGAGGGACGGCACGCGTGGCAGGTGGCATGTTCCCCCCTTCCGAGGCGGACGTCGCGGCGGCCCGGTTCAAGCCGACGGTCCCTGTCCATATCGTCCCGACTCCGCTGTTCGGGGGTCAAGGCAGCCGAGGGCTCGGAACGGGCACAGATCGGAACCTGTGGCGACCCCGGGTCTTCAGGCCCTGTGCGCAGAGCGCTGCGAGGGTGCAAGATGGTCCCTGTGGGCCCAGAGGGTCCAATATGGGGCATGCGGGGCTGGGGAGCATCCGGATGAAACGGGGGACACTCGTGCTCGTCGGCTTCTCACGGCTCGTCGGCAACGCGATGAGACCGGGCACGCTCAGGAAGTCCAGCGCTGGCATCGTCGCACTGACGCTCGCCGCCACGATGGCTGTCGGAGTCGCGACCGCAGTCCCGGCAAGCGCGGACCAGCCGAAACAGACGTTCGTCACCGGCCTGACTCAGGCCGCCGGCACGATCATCGACCCCGTCGGCCGCGTCTGGGTGGCGGACCGCAAGGCCGGTTTCTGCAGGATCCAAGAACCCACCGGAACGACACCCGGCAGGATCGACCATCCCCTCACCTCCACCGACACGACGGCGCCCACGTGTCTGGGCGGCACCCTCGACAAGGCCGGCCCGGGCCCCCTGGTCCCCGGCGCACCTGCCTTCTTCGATCCGGACGGGCAGCCCGGCAGCGGCGACGAGCTCGTCTTCATCCCGGACCAGACCCCGGGGGGCTCACAGGTTGTCCGAGCGAAGTGGAACCCGTCGACGCAGAAGTTCGACTACGCGAACACCCTGCAGATCTTCGACGGCGACCTGCGTCCGAACGCCGTGAGCCTCGGCGCGGACAAGAACATCTACCTCAGCTTCGAGCGCACGCGGGTGATCGCGCGCCTGACCTACCCTGAGATCCAGCACCCGAGCCTCGAGAGCATCGCCTCGGCCTCCGGTGCCGTCACCGGCATCGCCGCGGCCGGACTCTCGGGCGGCCGGAACATCGTCTACGTCGCCGAGGCCAGCGGGATCACGCGCTTCACGGCGCCCCCCGACGGGACCCTCGCGAACATCACCCCGACCGCAGCGTTCAGCGTGCCGAAGGCTGGCGCGCTCATGTTCGACAGCTCGTCGAACACCCTCTACGCGGGGACCTCGATCGGCGCCACCTCCGCCGACGCCGGCAAGGACTCGGTCGTCAAGGTGAGCCTCGCGAACAACGCCGTCGACACCCAGTGGGCACTGGGCTACTCGAAGGTGACGGGCCTGGGCGTGCTCGGCGGCAAGGTGCTCGTCATGGACGACGCCGGGCTGCTGTCCTCGCCCCCGCCGTCGGGCAAGGGCGTCATGTACCGCCTCTCCGGCGGGGTCGTGAGCATCACCGGCGGCCCGACACTGGCCAATGGGCAGGCGGCACCCGACCCGGCCTTCACGAATGACTCGACGCCGACCTTCACCGTCTCCGCCACCCCGGCGGCATCGATGCAGTGCGCGATCACCGCCTCGGGGAGCTCGAATCCCGTCTGGACCGACTGCACCTCCGGCACCTACACGCCGTCCACTCCGCTGGCCGACGGCGCGTACACCTTCCAGGTCAGCGCGACCGGCGGCGGCAGCGCCGCGAGCCGCGACTTCACGGTGGACACCCAGGCGCCGGCGGCGCCGACCATCACGAGCCCGACGTCGACGACGCCGGTGAACGGAAGCCCGACCTTCTCCGCCACAGCCGAGACCGGCGCGACCTTCGTGTGCGCGATCGACACGACCGCTGACGCGAGCTTCACTCCCTGCACACCGGGCAGCCAGCTCTCCTTCACAACCGAGGGCCAGCACACCCTCTACGTGAAGGCCGTGGACAAGGCCACGAACCGCAGCACCGCTGCCTCCGTGGTCGTGCAGGTGGACCTCACTGCGCCGCAGCTCTCCATCACCTCGCCGACGGATGGCTCCACGGTCACGGTCTCCCAGAACGTGGACGTGGTCTTCTCCTCGACCTCGACGGATGTCGACCGGTTCCTGTGCCGCATGGACACCCAGGCCTTCACGGCCTGCACCTCGCCAAAGACCTTCACCAACGTCACGGCGGGACAGCACCGGTTCGAGGTGCAGGCCACCGACAAGGCGGGCAACACGACGACCACCGGCGTGACCGTCACGGTGAACATCGTCGACACCACGCCGCCTACCGTCACGGCGAGCCCGGCGGCGGGGACGTACGGGCCCTCGCAGTCGATCACGCTCTCGGCCAACGAGCCGGCGACCATCTACTACACGACCGACAACAGCACTCCCACCACCTCGAGCACGCCGTACTCCGGGCCCATTCCGATGGCGACCATGACCCTGAAGTTCTTCGGCGTGGACAGCTCGAAGAATGCGTCGACCGTCCAGAGCGTCGCCTACGTGCTCGACAACACGGCACCGACGGTGACTGCATCCCCGGCGCCCGGCACCTATCCATCGGGCCAGCAGATCACCCTGAGCAGCTCCGAGTCGGGGTCGATCTACCACACGGTCGACGGCTCAACGCCGACCACCTCGAGCACGAAGTACACGGGCCCGATCACCCTCAATGGTCCGCTGACCATCAAGGCGATCGCGGTGGACCCCTACGGCAACACCTCGGCGCCGGCCAGCTTCGCCTACCAGGTCCCCGACACCACGGCGCCCGTGGTCAGCGCCTCCCCTGCCGGCGGCCAGTACGCCTCGGGGACGAAGATCTCGCTGAACTCGAATGAGACGAACACGACGATCTACTACACCACCGACGGCAGCACGCCCACCACGTCGAGCACGAAGTACAGCACGCAGCTCACCCTCACGGCCGCGATGACGCTGAAGTTCTTCGGCGTCGACGCTGCCGGCAATGCCTCAGGTGTCGTGACCGAAACCTACACGGTGACGCCCGCGGTGGTTCCGTGGAAGGACTACACCAAGGACGGCATGAACGACGTCGTGGCGATCGACTCCAGCGGCAACGGCTACATCTACCCCGGCGACGGCAGCGGCGGCTGGCTTACCCGCCTGAGCTCCGGCACCTGGACCGGCCTGTCCTTGATCACCGCCACACGCGACCTCGACGGCGACGGCATCAGCGACCTCGTCGCCCGCGACACCAACGGCGCCCTCTGGCTCTACCCCGGCAACGGCACCGGCGGCTGGAAGGCACGCACCCAGCTCGCCACCGGCCTAGGCACCGCCAACCTCATCACCGCCCCCGGAGACTTCACCGGCGACGGCAAGACCGACCTCCTCATCCGCGACACCACCGGCGCCCTCTGGCTCTACCCCGGCACCGGAACCGGAGGCCTCGGCACCCGCACCCAGGTCGGCTGGGGCTGGGACACCATGAACGCCATCACCAGCACCGGGGACTTCAACGGCGACGGCAAGACTGACATCCTCGCCCGCGACGCCAACGGCGCCCTCTGGCTCTACCCCGGCACCGGAACCGGAGGCTTCGGCACCCGAGCCCAGGTCGGCTCCGGCTGGGGCGTCATGAACGCCATCCTCGGCATCGGCGACTTCAACGGCGACGGCAAGAACGACGTCCTCGCCCGCGACACCGCCTCCGGAGGCCTCTACCTCTACCCCGGCAACGGCACCGGCGGCTGGCTCAGCCGCACCCAGGTCGGCTGGGGCTGGAACGGCCTCACCCTCCCCTGACCCCACCCGGGCCGGCCCGGCCCACGCACGACGGCGCCCCCTCCCACCCAGGAGGGGGCGCCGTCGTCCGCGTCGCCTGCCCAGGAAGTCTGCCCCGCGGTTCTGGGTCGTTGTGCCCTGTGCCGGAGCAGCCCGGATCCCGCACGATGGAAGCAGCGGGGCCAGCCGGTCCACGCAACCGTTGTATGCGTTGCTGGGGAGCATCCACAGAACACCGGGGGCGTTCATGGAGATCTCCAGGCGTTTTGCCTTACAGCTGTGTGCCCTGACGGCAGGAGTAGGGGTTGCCGCTGTGGCGGCGGTCGGGGCACAGGCCGCGCCGGCCGTGCCGACGGCCCGCAAGACCCCCACGGATACCGCGAAGGAGAAGCCGGAACGGCCCACGCGGTACCTGTTCGCCGCGACGCTCTACGACGGCACCAGCCTCCCGGAGCTGACGAGCCTGGAAGAGCTGTGGTCCAACAGCCGCTACCTGCAGGTGGCCTCCTGCAAGGCCAAGTACGTCGGCCCCCGGCCCCAGGCCCTCACCGCGGAGGAGAACGCGGCCGTGGACGCCGCCATCGCCGCCGGGGCCAAGGGCAGCCGCGAGCAGATCTGCCTGGACATCGTCACCGCCGCGACCCGACTGGACCAGCGCACGGTCGAGGCGGGGATCCGCCGAGTCGGCGCCCCGATCGTCCAGGGGGTGCTCGTCCTGGCCCCCCAGGCTCCGCAGGCGGCCATCATGAAGCGCTGGATCGACGCCGGCGCCCCCGCCTGAGGATGCGGCCAGCCAGCACCTGAGTCCGACGATCCACGGCCAGCATCAGAAAGAGGAGAGAGAACATGGCGTTCACTGTGGCGACGGCGAAGGTCAACATCACCCCCACGCTGAGTTCCAACCCCTACATGGCCGGCTACGGCACTGCGGACGGCGGACGCCTCGCGACGAGCAGCACCCCGTATGAGCCCCTGTGGGCCCGCGCCGTCGTCATCCGTGAGAACGGCAGCCCCCATCTGATCCTGAGCGTCGACGTCCTGGCGATCCCCCGGACGATGCACCAGCGCATCCGCCCGCGGCTCCTCGCGCTCGCCAACTGGGCAACCGCGGACATCCTGCTGCAGGCCACCCACACGCACAACGGGCCCACGCTCGTCGACACGCTGCAGCCCTTCTCCAGCTACGGCATCACCGAATGGACCAGATCCGGGCCTACTCGTCCTGGCTCGAGGACCGGATCGTCGAGGCCGCCCGGGCGGCCCTCAACGCCGGGCAGACGACGGTGAGCCTCGACTACAAGGTCATCCAGCAGACCTGGTCGGTGAACCGGGCCGGCCTGAGCTATGTCGAGACCGACGTTCCGGTCCTTGTGTGCCGCCGCTCGAACGGGACGGCCGCAGCGGTCATCTTCGGCTACGGCTCGCACCCCGTCGCCGCCGGCGACCGCTCCCTGTTCGACGGCGACTACCCCGCCGGGGCGTGCAACTACATCGAGAACCGCTCCGACGCCTTCGCGCTCTTCCTCATCGGCCCCGCCGGCGACCAGAACCCTGCGGGCTCTCCGCCCAGCTGGGCGCTGCGCGACCAGTGGGGCGACTCGCTGGGCTCCGCCGTCCTCAGCGCGGCGCAGAGCGCCGGCCGCGCCCTCACCGGCCCGATCAACACCAAGTACCAGCAGGTCAACCTGCCGCTGGAGATCAGCACGACCGCGGGCAATCTTGCGGCGCTCCGCAATGCCTATGCCGCCCGCCTTCCCAACCCGAGCGGCTTCCCGGCCTACTACGTGCGCCACGCGCAGATGATGATGGCCAGGATCGACTCCGGCAACGTCGCCACCAGCGTCCCCTCCCCCTTCCAGGTCTGGACCATCGGCGGCGGCACCCCATTGCGGATGGCCTTCGTCGGCGGGGAGATGGTCAGCGGCTACGCCGCCTACTTCCGGTCCAGATACGGCGGATCGGCCGGGATCTGGATCGGCGGCTACGCCAACGAGTCCTGCTGCTACATCCCCTCCAACGAGTACTTCTCCCCATACATGACCGCCGGCAGCTACGAAGGCGGCTGGGACACCGACGCCCCCGGCATCGCCGGCGGCTCCATGACCGTCTACGGCCACATCGCCCACTTCCGCGCCGGCACCAACGGCGTCGAATCCACCCTCATCAACGCCCTCACCGCCATGCTCGGCTGACCGGCCCGCGGGACGGCGTCGGCCCCCACCCCGGGCGGGGTGAGGGCCGACGTCGTGCGTACCGATCTCTCACAGAGCACCGGCCGAAGCCGGATGCCCGCCTAATTCGCAGTCTGCGGCTGGAGCTTGTGTAGGGTCGGGCTGTTGGGGCTGCCCTGGATGTCGAGCTGGAGCGACATCAGCAGCATCTGGACCCCGAGCATGAAGGGCACGGCAGCGAGCATGACCGAGCCCGCGGTCGGCGAGCCGACGCTCGCGAGGATGACCCAGATGCCGATCGCGATCCCGCCCACGAGGAGGGCGAGCCCGAAGATCAGCAGGAGGGCGACTGCGGAGAACGACCAGACCATGTACTTCCACCACACCCGCCGCCAGAAGCCGCCGAAGAGCAGCGAGACGAGCTCCGGGATGACCCTGCTGAGCTTGATGCTGGAGACCTCGGCACCGTACACGGCCGGGATCGGGACGTCGCAGATCGGCACGTCGAGGATGTTCAGGTGGATGAGGAGGTCGTTCTCGAAGCTGTACCGCTGCGCGACCTTGTTCAGGGGGAGCCTGCGCAAGACCTCCGTGCGGATCGCCGTGTAGCCGTTCTGCGGGTCGAAGATGTGCCAGTAGCCCGAGGCCAGCTTCGTCATGAACGACAGGACGATGTTGCCGAAGATCCGGTAGCCCGGCATGCCCGCGAACGACTCGCCTGAGAAGAATCGATTGGCCTTCGCGAACCCGTATCCGTCGATCACGGGGTCAAGCAGCTGCGGGAGGTACTCGGGGTCCATCTGGGCGTCCCCGGCCATGACCACGTTGATCTCTGCGCCGAGGTCCATCGCGGCGCGGTGCGCCGTCATGATCGCACCGCCCACGCCCTGGTTGACCTCGTGGCGGATGAGGGTGACGCGGCCGTCGTCGGCGCGCCGTGCGGCACCAGAGGTGTCGTCAGGACTGCAGTCGTCGACGATCACGATGTCGTCGACGAAGTCCGGCATCGTCTGGATGACCGTCCCGATGTGCAGCTCCTCCTTGTAGGCGGGCACGACCGCGGCGATCCGTACTCCTCGGTACATCGTTATCCTTCGCTGTTCGTCGATGGTGTCGGGTGAATGGGGGCACCGGTGTCCGGCGCGCTGGGCTCGGCGGCCTTGCTCCTGTGGTGCTGTGGGAAGACCCAGTGCTTGTAGATGAAGTAGTTCCAGCCGGTGGTCAGGATGGTGGCGACAACCTTGCCCACCACATAGCCTGCACCGACGAACTCGAAGAACTGGACAATGCCCATGACGGCGAGCGTGTTCACCACGAGGAGCCCCGAGTAGCGCAGGACGCCACCGAGCGCGCTGCCGCCACCCCCGAAGGAGAAGTGGCGCTGCAGGAAGTAGTTGAAGAAGAAGCTTCCCCAGAACCCGGCGCCCGTCGCGACCCACAGCGGGAGGCCGAACACCTGGTAGCACAGGGCCAGGAGGCCGAGGTCCACGAGGAAGCTGAGGCCGCCGATGAAGAGGTAGCGAAAGAGGCTCGAGCGCAGGAAGCGCTTGGCTTTGTCGAGCATCAGCAGATCCTTCCAAGGGGGGCAATCCTGTCGGGGGCGGAGTTCAGGAGAATGCCGGGCACGTCCCCGATCTGGTGGCGGTCGCCAGCCCGGGCATCGAGCTGGGCGCGACCGCCCGGCAGGCTGTCCCAGTCGATCCTGTAGACGGCGGCATTGCCGTCGCGGGCGAGGAGCTTGAGGAATGGGATCTGGTCTGGGTGCGTCAGCCCGGGCTTCGGCTCGTCCCAGGCCCGGATGGTCCCATCGGCGATGTAGACGTACTCGATGCCGAGCTCGGCGGCCGCGGCGCGGACCTGGGCGTCGGTCGCGAGTTCGGGGAGCTTCTGCAGCACGAGGAGCTGCCGGTTGGTCGGCAGGATCTCGAAGTGCCGGATCATCGGCATGCGGTTGCCGAGCGCGTACATCCAGACCGAGCCGTTGCACGAGTCGTTGAGAACCGTGGCGTCCTGCGGCACGTAGTCGGCGATATGGGTCAGGAGGCGCACCTCGGCCGTGGAGAGCGTCGCGCCGTCGACCTTGGTGTTGATCTCAATCCGTGCCGCGTTCTCTGCGAAGTAGGGACGTGCGACGACTCCCGCGAGCAGGAGCACGACCGCTGCCGTGGCGAGCACAGCGACAGGCGTCGCGGACGACGCCGCGTGCGCGGCCGCCGTCGTGCGCTCGCCCTGCGCGCGCCTCCCCCGCTGGCTGCGGAACCGCCGCACCGCCCAGCCGACGGCCTCGGCCAACTGCGCCACACCGAGCCCGGCCAGCGGCACGAGCAGCATGACCAGGATGCCGAAGATCCGCCACTGGTCGTCGTAGAACGGAGCGGTCAGGCTCGCGAACAGCGTGCTGTTCGAGCCCATCGTGTAGGCGGAGAGGAAGGCGTACGCCAGGACCGGGGCGAGGTACCACCACATCTTCGGCCGCACGAGGAGAGCCACAACCCCGAGGCCGACCATGGCGGAGAGGATCGGCTGGGGGGTTGACCCGTGGTGCAGGAGGAGGATGTTCTGGATCGCGCCCATCCGGTCGGTGTCCGCGGCCCAGACCTGCTTCGAGACGCGCTCCGCCTCCTTGAGCATCTGCTGGATGATCGGCAGGCCGAGGACCGCCGCGAGGACTGCACCCGCGGCGAGGACGAGGGCGGGCACCACGGCCGCGAGGCGGCGTCGGACCAGGAGCGCGATGAACCAGAAGACCAGGATGGGAGCCACCACGAAGGCCAGCGAGGGGTGGACGGCGATGAGCGCCACCGCTCCGAACGCGATCGCGGGCACCCACAGCCAGAGACGGCCGAGGGCGGCGCGCACGGCGAGGAGGCAGAAGGGCCCGACGAGCAGCATCCCCGCGAAGAAGGGGATGAGCGGTCCGCGCCAGAGGAGGTCGAACGGGTACACCGTGAACCAGCCGGACACAGCGGCCGCGGCCGCCAGCGCGACGGGGCGTCGCGTCACGACGAGGCCGAGCGCGACAGTGCTCAGGGGGAGCTGGACGGCCATCATGAGCACGACGAAGACATTCAGGAACGTGGGCAGCGCCACACCGGTCACCGGCCAGACCAGCGCGAGCATGGCGTGGAACGCGATCGGGTAGCTCCGGATCGGCGCGTCGGCGATGTTGGTGTCGTAGTACGCGAAGTTGCCGGCGATGGAGGGGTCCCACACCTGGTTCTCCGCGATGAGGCGGATCATGTTGGCGTGCCACGGGATGTCCCAGTCCTGGTTGATGCCCAGCAGCCCCTCAGTGCCGACCGTCCACGAGGTGGCGGCGACGACTCCCCCGGCGAGGATGCCGGCTGCCAGGGTCAGCCACGCCCCGCGGTAGCCCCACCTGCCGAAGAAGGGCTCCGGATCCGCGGCGGGCCTACGCCTCCGGACGACGACGCGGACGCCGAAGAGCACGGCGGCGAGGACGAGGACCGTGATCGCCACGGTGAGGGCGTTCCATGCCATGCCGGCGAGGTGCCCGATGGCCCCGATGCTGGCAAGCGCCCCGACTCCGATGAGCGGCGCCACGGCCGGCAGGAGGATGCGGCGGATGCCGAGCGCCTCTCCCAGCAGCCAGCCGGGACCCCACCAGACGAGGGCGATGAGGGCGACGCTGAGCGCCAGCGGGCCGAGGTCCATGTGTCGAATGGCCTTTCTGGTGGTTCCGGGAGGGGTCTGGGGGCGGGACGGGGCGCGCGGCTACCGGGACCGGAGCCAGTCGACGGCGTCCGGGGCGGGGCCGTCGAAGGCCACCTTGCCGTGCTCGAGCACGACGCCGCGGGTGCAGATGCGGGCGACCATGTCGAGGTCGTGGCTCACGACGACGAGCGTCCGGCCCTCGTCCGAGAGCTTCCGGATCCGCTCGAGGCACTTGCGCTGGAACGGCTCGTCGCCGACGGCCAGGATCTCGTCGACCAGGAAGATGTCCGGCTGGGTGTGCACGGCCACCGCGAACGCGAGGCGCAGGAACATGCCCGAGGAGTAGAACTTCACCTCGGTGTCGATGAACTGCTCGATCTCGGAGAAGGCGACGATCTCGTCGAACTTCTCGTCGATCTCGGCCTCGCTCATGCCCAGGATCGCCGCGTTCAGGTAGACGTTCTCCCGGCCCGAGAGGTCAGGGTGGAACCCCGCGCCGACCTCGATGAGGCCCGCGACCCGGCCGCGCGTGCGCACCGTGCCGCCGTCGGGCAGGATCACGCCGGAGATCAGCTTGAGCAGGGTGGACTTGCCCGAACCGTTGAAGCCGAGCAGCGCGACGGTCTCACCCTCCCTGACCTCCAGGTCCACGCCGTCGAGGGCGCGGAACTTCTTGGACAGGTCCTCCTTGCGGCCCTTGAAGAGCCAGACGACCGTCTCCTTGAGGGAATGGGTGTGCCTGAGGTTGAAGGTCTTGCCCAGGCCCTCGATCTTGATGACGGGATTCATCAGACCTCCTGGGCGAAGTGGCCTTCGAGCCGGCGGAACGCCAGCTGGCCGATGAGAAGGAACAGTGCGGCCATGCCCAGGCCCGCGAGGCCGGTGAGCATGAGGTGCGGCGGCAGCTCGACGGGGCCGCGCACCGAGGGGTGCCAGAACGCCCAGTGGAACATCTCCACTGCCACCGTGACCGGATTCAGCTGGTACACCACGAACAGCCAGTCGGGCAGGATGCGCCGGATCATGGTCCAGTCGTAGAGCACAGGCGAGACCCAGGTGACCATCATCATGAGCATGTCCACGATGTTCTCCGAATCGCGGAAGAAGACGTTCACCGCTCCGGCGAGCAGGCCGAGGCCCACCGCGGTGATGGACACGATGACGAATCCGATGACCGCGCCCACGAGGCCGGCGAGGTCCGGGCTCCACCCGCTCACCAGCGCGGCGAGCAGGAGGACGATCAGCTGCGGGAGGAAGTGCACGGCCGCGACCCACACCGAAGCCACCGGGAACAGCTCCCGCGGAAGGTAGATCTTCTTCACCAGGGGCGCGTTCCAGACGATGGAGCGCGTCGCGTTCGAGAACGCCTCGGTGAAGAAGTTGACCACGATCACGCCCGAGAACATGTACAGGGCATAGTTCGGGATGGCCTCCCCCACGCGCAGCACGATGCCGAGCGCGATGAAGAGCACCAGGTACTGCACGAGCGGCTTGACGTACGACCAGGCGAGCCCGAGGACTGATCCGCGGTAGCGGACCCTGAGCTCCTTGCGGACGATCAGCTTGAGCAGGTACCGGCGGCGGAAGACGTCGAGGAGCCCGGCTCCGACGCCTGGCGTGTCGTAGGTGGCGGTGTCCTGGGTCATTTCGCGGTGCCGGACACCGAGGCGTCGAACGTCTTCTTCCATGCTTCCATCGATGTGATCTCGGGCAGGGCCTTGCGGTAGCGGGCGCGGAGCTTCTCCCAGTTCGCGAACAGCTGCGCGTGCAGCGCCACGGACTCGGCGAGGAGCTCGCGGGCCTTCTTCGGGTCGCGCATGTACCAGGAGGCACCGGTCCCGTCCGCGTTGGACACCACGGCGCTGTCGAGGTGGGCGAGGCTCCACCACTTCCCATCCTGGTGCGCCACGTGCGCTTCGGGATGGTCCTTCGCGTCGGTGCGCACGGGCATGACCGTCTGCTTGAGCACGGTCTTGGCCGCCCAGGGCAGCAGGCCGAGCGTGGAGGGCATCCGGTACGACTGGGGCTTCTTCGGGGGCTTCTTCCGGAAGGGCGCCGGGAAGGCCCCCGGGTCGGTCTTGATCTGGGAGTCGGTGAACTCGTTGCGGAGCGCGCGCAGCTTCGGCATCATCGTGGGGAGCTGCTCGTGCAGGCCCTCGGGGCCTGCCAGCACGTCCTTGAGCGCGAGCAGACGGGCCTGCTCCGGGTAGTACTGCATGGACACCAGGTGCTTGACGTCGTTGTTCATGCTCTCGCGGAAGATCCGGCCGCCCTTGGCGTAGGGCGAGTGCAGGAGCGTGGCGATGAGACGGTTGCGCTCGTGGTAGAAGGCCTGCCAGTCGACGGAGTCGTCCTTGTCAGCCCATGAGACGTGCCAGACGGCAGCACCCGGGAGGGTCACCGTGGGGAAGCCTGCCGCACGCGCACGGAGCGAGTACTCGGCGTCGTCCCACTTGATGAACACCGGCAGCGAGAGGCCGATGTTCTCGACCACCGTGCGGGGGATGAGGCACATCCACCAGCCGTTGTAGTCGACGTCCCACCGGCGGTGCAGCGGCGCCGAGGCGCGCAGGCCCTCGGTGCTGAAGTCGTGGTTGCCCAGGTCCTGGATCGGGCCCCACAGGAAGCGGTACGGGTTGACGACCTCGGCGAAGGCGTGCAGCACCGACTTGTTGAACATGTCGAACATGTGTCCGCCCACGATGGTGGGCGTGCGGCACAGGTCCGCGAAGGCGACCGCACGGAGGACACCCTCGGTCTCCAGGTTGATGTCGTCGTCGAGCAGCATGACGTAGTCGCTCTTGCCCGCGCTGACCATCTCGTACATGTTGCGGGCGAAGCCGCCGGAACCGCCGAGGTTGCCCTGGTTGATGATGCGCAGCTGGCTGCCCATCGTCGCTGCGACCTCGTCGAAACCGTCCTGGTCGGCGACCTTCTGGGTGCCCTGGTCGACGATGATGAGCTCGTCGAGGATCTCCAAGACGCCCTGGTCCGCGGCGATCGTCTCAATGGTCTTGAGGCAGTAGTCGGCACGGTTGAACGTCGTCACGCCGAGCGTCACGCGGCCTTGCGGACGGCCGCCGTCGGGCACGGACCACTCGGCCTGCTCGAGCGTCATGCCCGAGGCCCCCGCGACGAGGTCGAACCAGTACCATCCGCCGTCGCCGAACGGCGACAGCGTGAGGTCGAACTCGAGGCGGCTGCTGCCGTCCACGAGCACGGAGTCCACGCGCTGGGACACGCCGCGGGCATTGGAGCGGTAGACGACGACGGTGCCCTCGCCCTGCGTGGCGACGGACAGGACGGTCTTGTCCGCGACGGTCCACTTGCGCCAGTAGCTCGCAGGGAAGGCGTTGAAGTAGGACCCGAACGAGAGCCGCTCGCCGGGGCGGACCCGGACGCTGCGGCGGGACAGGATGTCCTGGGGGTGCAGCTGCTGGCCTGCACTCACCGTCTGCACGGTCCCGTCGCGGCCCTGGCCGGTGGTCGACTGCACCTTGCGGATGTCCGGGTCGACGTAGAGCGGGAGGGTGTCGAGGTCGCGCGTCACGGGGAACACGACACGCTGGACTACGCGCAGGTCCCCATTGCCGGCCTGCTCCGCCGCTGTCTTGGACGTCGTCTGCTTGTCTGCGGTGACGCTCATGCGTCCACTCCCCCGCTCTCGAGCTTGGCACCGCCAGTGAAGTGCGGCTTGATCTTGTTCTCGAACATCGACAGCGCCGAGCCGATGGCCATGTGCATGTCGAGGTACTTGTACGTGCCGAGGCGGCCGCCGAAGAGCACGTCCTTCTCGGACTTGGCCAGATCCCGGTAGGCGAGCAGCTTGCTGCGGTCCGCCTCGGTGTTGATCGGGTAGTAGGGCTCGTCGCCCTTCTCGGCGAACCGGGAGAACTCGCGCATGATGACGGTCTTCTCGGTCTGGTAGTTGCGCTCGGGGTGGAAGTGCCGGGGCTCGATGATACGGGTCCACGGGACGTCGGGGTCGTTGTAGTTCACCACCGAGGTCCCTTGGAAGTCACCCGTGTCGAGCACCTCCTCCTCGAAGTCGATGGTGCGCCAGGACAGGTCACCCTCTTTGTAGTCGAAGTACCGGTCGACCGGGCCCGTGTAGACGACGGGGACGTTGCCGACCACGTTGCCCTTGCTCACCGGCTGCGACTCGTCGAAGAAGTCGGTCTCGAGTTGGACGGTGATGTTCGGATGGTCGGCCATGCGCTCGATCCACGCCGTGTAGCCCCGGGTGGGCAGGCCCTCGAACGTGTCGTTGAAGTACCGGTTGTCGTACGTGTAGCGCACGGGGAGCCGCGAGATGATCCCGGCGGGCAGGTCCTTGGGGTCCGTCTGCCACTGCTTGCCGGTGTAGTGCTTGATGAACGCCTCGTAGAGGGGCCGGCCGATGAGCTGGATGCCCTTGTCGTTGAGGTTCTGCGGGTCTGTCCCCGCGAGCTCGCCCGCCTGCTCGGCGATGAGGGCGCGGGCCTCGCTCGGCGTGTAGTTCGCGCGGAAGAACTGGTTGATGGTCCCGAGGTTGATGGGGAGGGGGAAGACCTCGCCCTTGTGCACTCCGTAGACACGGTGCACGTAGTTGGTGAACGTCGTGAAGCGATTGACGTACTCCCAGACCTTCTCGTTGGACGTGTGGAACAGGTGGGCGCCGTAGCGGTGCACCTCGATCCCCGTCTGGCCCTCGGTCTCGCTGTACGCATTGCCTCCGATGTGGTGGCGGCGGTCGATCACTGTCACCTTGAGGCCGAGGTCTGCGGCTGCGCGTTCGGCCACTGTGAGGCCGAAGAAGCCGGAGCCGACAACAACGAGGTCTGCAGTCAAGATCACTCCTGTGGGTTGGCGGACTGCTGGCGAGCGGGCACAGCAGGCCCAATGGTCCGGGTTCAGCCTACCGGAGCGCGGCAGGCTTCCCTGAATCGGGGTCGGTGGGATGCCCCACTCTGGGACCTCCCCGGCACACGGAAGGCCGCCGGTTCGGCGGCCTTCCGTGGAGTCAGTGGCTCAGAGCTGGACGACGGCGCCCGACCGGGCCGATTCGAGCAGCGCCTCGGCGACGCGGAGCGTCTCGAGGCCCTCTGTCATCGTGACGACGTCCTTGGAGATCCCCAGGACGGCGTCGCGGAAGGCCTCGTGCTCCATCTTGAGGGGTTCGCGCTTGGCGATGGCGAACCGCGTCGAGGAGCCCTCGGACACGCCGCGGAAGTTCGCGATCGAGTCCCAGTCGGTCTGGAACGTGCCGTTCTCCACGAACGTGAGGTCGGCCGAGACGGTGTCCGCGATGAACGCTCCCCTCTCGCCCAGGACCACCGTGGTGCGCTCCTTGAACGGGGAGAGCCAGTTCACGATGTGGTTGGTGCCGATGCCGCCTTCGAGGTGGCCGATGGCGCTGACCATGTCCTCGTGCTGGCGGCCGGAGCGATGCGTGGTGTTCGCGGCGACCGTCACGTACCGGCTCTGCGCGAGCCAGGCGGTGAGGTCGATGTCGTGCGTCGCGAGATCCTTGACGACGCCGACGTCCGCGATCCGGGCCGGGAAGGGGCCCTGACGGCGCGTCGAGATCTGGTAGACATCCCCGAGGTCGCCGTTCTCGAGGCGCTCCCGGAGGCTCTGCAGAGCCGGGTTGAAACGCTCGATGTGCCCCACCGCGCCGACGAGTCCGCGTTCCTCGAAGGCATCGGCGATCCGCTTGCCCGACGCGGAGTCGTTGGCGATCGGCTTCTCGACGAGGGTGTGCACCCCGGCCTCTGCGAGCTTGAGTGCGACCTCCTCGTGGAGGATGGTGGGGACCGCGGCAACGGCGAGATCGATGCCGGCGTCGATGAGCTGGTCAACCGAGGACAGCAGCGGGAGCGAACCGGCCACGCCGTGCGGGTCGCCGAAGGCGTCGGCGACCGCGACGAGCTCGACGCCGTCGAGCTCGCGGAGCACGCGGGCGTGATGGCGCCCCATCATGCCGAGGCCGATGATGCCTGCGCGGAGCTCAGCCATCACGCACCTGCCTTCGCGACGCTGTTCACTGCCTCGACGATGCGCTCGAAGTCATC
This sequence comes from Sinomonas sp. B1-1, assembly GCF_050474465.1. Classification (NCBI taxonomy): domain Bacteria; kingdom Bacillati; phylum Actinomycetota; class Actinomycetes; order Micrococcales; family Micrococcaceae; genus Sinomonas; species Sinomonas sp. B1-1. Next base: position 889,291 of record NZ_JBCHVF010000001.1, read on the forward strand.
CTGGCTCAGCGAGGGGTGGACCGGGAGCGAGACCACCTCGGCCGCGGCCTGCTCCGTCACGGGGAGGTCATCGCTCGTGCGGAACGGGGCAAGGCGGTGGTTCGGGATCGGGTAGTAGACGCCCGAGCCGACGTTGTGCTCCTCGCGGAGGGCCTTGACGAAGCCGTCCCGGTCATCCGCGACGCGGACGGTGTACTGGTGGTACACGTGCTCGTAGCCCTCGGCGACGCGCGGCGTGACGACGCCCTCGATGTTGGCATCGAGGAACGCGGCATTGGCGCGGCGCTGGTCGGTCCAGCCGAGGACCTTCGTCAGCTGAACCCGGCCGATGGCGGCGTGGATGTTCGTCATGCGGTTGTTGAAGCCGACGAGCTCGTTCTCGTACTGCCGTTCCATGCCCTGGTTGCGCAGGAGCCGGAGGCGGCGCTCCACCTCGGCGTCGCCGGTGGAGACCATGCCGCCCTCGCCCGACGTCATGTTCTTGGTCGGGTAGAGGCTGAACATCGCGAACGTGCCGAAGGTGCCGACGCGACGGCCGTTGGCCTTGGCCCCGTGGGCCTGGGCCGCGTCCTCGAACAGGGCGATGCCATGCTTGGCGGCCAGGGCCTCGAAGGCCTCGACGTTGAAGGGGTGCCCGTACAGGTGGACAGGCATGATGCCCTTGGTCCTGTCGGTGATCTTCTCCTCGACGGATGCCGGATCGAGGCAGAAGTGCTCGAGCTCGATGTCGGCGAAGACGGGCGTGGCACCGGTCAGGGCGACCGAGTTGGCTGTCGCGGCAAAGGTGAAGGAGGGCACGATCACTTCGTCGCCGGGACCGATCCCCGCGGCGAGGAGGCCGAGGTGGAGCCCGGACGTTCCGGAGTTGACCGCGACGCTGGCCCGTCCGTCAAGCAGGACGGAGGAGAACTCGTTCTCGAACGCGGCGACTTCGGAGCCCTGGGCAAGCTGCCCCGACGCGAGAACACGGTCAACCGCGTCCCGCTCCTCCTGGCCGATGATGGGTTTGGCGGGGGGAATGAAGTCCTTGCTCATGCGTCAACCTCTCGCAGGGTCTCGTCCTCTTCGATGTATTTCTCTCGCGTGCGCTGGCAGACCCAATGGTCCCCCTCGCGCACCAGCGGCTCTCCGGACTTGCCGACCCAGGCGATCCGGCGTGCGGGGACTCCAGCCACGAGGGCGAAGTCCGGCACGTCCTTGGTCACGACGGCGCCCGCCGCCACGGTGGCCCAGCGGCCGATGGTCGCCGGTGCGATGCACACGGCCCGGGCGCCGATGGACGCTCCTTCGCGGATGGTCACGCCGACCGGCTCCCAGTCGTGTGCGCTCTTGAGCGATCCGTCCGGGTTCACCGACCGTGGGTAGGTGTCGTTCGTGAGGACGACAGCGGGTCCGATGAACACGCCGTCGTCCAGCACCGCCGGCTCGTAGACCAGCGCATAGTTCTGGATCTTGACGTTGTTGCCGATCTTCACGCCTGTGCCGACATAGGCCCCGCGTCCGACAATGCAGTTCTCCCCGAGGACAGCGTCCTCGCGGACCTGCGCCAGATGCCAGATCTTCGTCCCCTCGCCAATGCGGGCAGCATCGGAGACATCGGCCCCCGGGGCTACTGTGACCATGACTGATGTCCTTCCAAACGAGCTCCAAGGGTGTGGCCAAGGTTCAGTATATGCGCGGGTCGGAGGCCTTCCCGACCCGATGAACCGCCGCGACGCGTGCCCCGGCACCGCGCGAGACCGTGGAATTGCGCGCCGAGAAGCGTCCTTCAGCGCGTTGTCCACAAGCGCGCCCTTGCGCTGGAATGCCTGCTCCCGCGGGGCCTAGCGTGATCTGGGAGGGCCTTGAGTAGGTACGTTTCCTGGGGGGGACATGGAGCTGCACTGCACGCTGGTCGTACCCGATGCCGGTCATCTGCAGTCAGGCCTGGCACGCCGCGACATCGTGGTCCACACTGCCAGGGGGACGTCGGGCAGCGTGATCCAGTCCGAGCTCACGGAACGCTACGGCGTGGGACCGCTCGCCGTCGGAGGCAGCCCCCTGGAGGATCTGGTCGCGGGAGCCGCGCCGCTGTGCAGCGGGGCCGTCCTCCTCCCGCAGTGGTGCGGCGGCTCGGCCGCCGCACCGCCCCTCGCCCTCGTCGTCCGGAGCGGGCCCGCGTCAGGGACTGTGGTTCCCCTTCCCCGCGGGACGTTCAGGATCGGCAGGAGTCCCTCGGGACCCGGACCGTGCATTGCGTTGGCCGATCCTGCACTGTCGCGCGACCACGCCGTCCTCGAGGTGACGGACACAGGTGTCGTGCTCCGCGACGCCGGCAGTGCGAACGGGACGTGGCTCGGTGGCCGCCGCGTGCGTGCCGCGCACCTCGCGGTGGGCGAGGGCTTCAGGATCGGCGCGAGCACCTGCGCGCTTGCATTCAGCTCTGAAGCCCCGCGGATCGATCCCGCGGCCGGTGGTGCGCCCGGCGAGACGCTGACGGTGCCCCAGAACGTTCCGCCGTCCCGGAGGGCCGCGCTGATCGCCATGGCCGTCCTGCCGCTGCTCCTCGGCATCGGGATGGCCCTTGCCACCGGCACGTGGATGTTCCTGGCATTCACCGCCGTCTCTGCGGTGTCGATCCTGTTCCCCCTCGCGGAGGCCCGCTCGGCGCGGCGCGACCTGCAGCGCCGGCTCCGGCGTGCGGTCGACGACGACGCCGACCGGCGCCGCCGCGCCTCACCGGACGCCGGACTGCTCGCGCGTGCCTGGGGAGCCGCTTTCCCGCCAGCCGGTGCAGCAGGGAGTGCCGCTGCGATGACCGGGGTCCCCGCACGGCAGGCTGACGGGAGCCCGCGCGCCGGCGTCCCCGGGTCTCCGCAGTCGGCCCATCTCAGGCTCGGGACGGCTGATGTCCCTGCGGCCGTCGTGGTGTCACCGCCCGGCCCGGCCGCTCCGATCATCCGCGACGCGCCCGTCACAGTGCCGGTGGACAGCGGAATCGCGGTGTCCGGCGCGGCGCGGGAGGCTGCAGGGCTCCTGCGGTTCTTGCTGCTGCAGCTCGCCCTCCTTCCGGCCTTCGCGGGAACTCGCGCGCTGGTGGCGGGCGGCCCGTCGTCCCTCAGGATGACCGCGCGCTTCCTGCCCCGCGTGCGGATCCTCCCGGACAGCGCGGTACCCGACCCAGCGTCCCTTGAGCGCGCGGCAGGCGCGGCACAGCAGGTGGTCGTCGTCGTGCCGGGAGGTCCTGCTTCGGGCACCCCACAGGCTCCGCGCCCGCAGGAGGCGCTCGTGCGCGCCGCTGCGGAGCGCGGATGGCCGCTCATCGGCCCGCCCGACGCCGTCGGGCCCGGCTCCGGGGCCGAGGTCCGCCTCCGGTCCGGTCGGGCCGAACTGGTCAGACTCGGAAAGAGGATCGAGTTCATCCCCGACCTCATGCCGGCGGCGGCCTTCGAGACCGCGGCCCGGAGAGCCGGACTCCGCGGAAGCGACGAGGGCAGCGCAGGCCTGCCCGAGCGATGCGCCCTCGATGACGTGGTGCGCTTGGACGCCGACGGCATCCGCGGCGCGTGGCGGCGCAGCGCATCAGCGCGGGGTCTGGCTGTCATCCTGGGCATGTCGGCCTCCGGCCCCCTCGCGTTCGACCTGGTCGCCGACGGGCCGCACCTCCTCATCGCCGGAACCACCGGCTCCGGGAAGTCCGAGCTCCTGCGAAGCCTCATCGCCGGGGCCGCGTCGGCCCACCCGCCCGACCGGCTGACCTTCCTGTTCGTCGACTTCAAGGGCGGATCGGGGCTGGAGCCGCTCGCGGGCCTCCCGCACTGCGTCGGCCTGGTCACGGACCTCGCCGCGGGCGACGTGGACCGCACGCTCGCGTCACTGCGTGCCGAGCTCGTCCGACGCGAGAGGATGCTCGCCTCCGTGGGCGCCGCCGATCTGGACGACTTCGCACGCCAGGGGGCCGCGGCCCTCCCCCGCCTCGTGCTCGTTGTGGACGAGTTCCGCGTGCTCGTCGACGAGGCGCCTGCGGCGCTGGCCGAGCTCATGCGGATCGCGACCGTGGGGCGTTCCCTCGGCATGCATCTGGTCATGGCAACCCAGCGCCCCCAGGGCTCCGTGTCGAGCGACATCCGGGCAAACGTCACCTCCAGCATCGCCCTCCGCATGCAGGACGACATCGAATCCTCGAACGTCGTGGGCAGTCCCGTGGCCGCGCGGATTCCCGTGGGCCTGCCCGGCCGGGCCTACCTGGCGGTCGGAACCGGACCGCCCGTCGAATTCCAGGCCGCGTCTCTGGGAATAGGTGCGATCAGGCGCCTCCGGCCCCGCATCACCGTCGTGCCCGCCGAGCAGTGGGCAGCCCGTCCCGCCGCAGATGGACCGGGGGCGCTGCCCCTGTCCCCCGCGGACGCCGCCGCGCCTCTGGTCCGGACGGCTGCCGACCTGTGGCGCAACTGCGGCGGGGGCTCGGTGCGGCGCCCTGTGGCGGCTCCACTGCCCGACCGGGTCGAGCTGCCCCGGCTGGCCGGTGAGGCCGGCACGTCAATCGCGGACCGAGGCGGCGACGCGGCAGATCCCGCGTCCTCGGCCGGTCAGGGCATCGTCCGCCTCGGTATCGTCGACCTTCCGCACGAGCAGCTCACCCGCGAACTGGCCTGGGATCCCGCGCATCAGGGCCATCTGGCCCTCTGCGGACCGCCTGCCGCCGGGACAGCCCGCACTCTGGAATCGGTCGCCGCGCAGCTGGCCGGGTCGGCAGTGGAACGCCACCTGTATGTGCTCGACGCCGATGGGACACTGGACTTCCTCCGGGACCATCCCCGCGTCGGCGCGCACGTCGACCTCGCCGACCTCGTCAGGGCCGCGCGGGTGATCGGGCGGCTGTGCGAGGAATCCACCGCCCGGCTCCACGCCGACCCACACGCGCGCATTCCGCTCGTGCTGGTCATGAGCGGGTGGGGCAGCTGGATCTCGGCACTTCGCCAGAGCCCGCACGCGGGGGCGGAGGAAGCGCTCGCGGACATCGTCCGGGACGGGCCTCCCGCCGGCATCACGCTTGTTGCGGCCGGGGAGAGGGAGCTCGTGTCGTCGCGGGCCTTTGCTGGGATGCGGGCGCGCGTCTTCTTCCCGTGCGGCGCCCCGGAGGAGGCCCGCCTCGCGTGGCCGCGGCTCCCGGCCATGCTCCCCGTGCCCGGGCGGGGCGCAGCGCACGGGGCGCTGGCAGGACCCACGCCACTCGTTCTGCAGTGCTACGCCGCTCCGGACCCAGCCCGCGCCGCCGCAGGGACTGCTTCCTCCCGCGCCCAACGCAGAGGTTCGCGGCCGTTCCGGATCGAGCCGCTCCCAGCCGTCGCCGATGCCGCCGCGATTGCCGCCTCTGGGGCAGAATCAGCCAACGGTGGCACGACGTCCGGACCCGGGCCGCGCCTCAGCCTCGCCATAGGGCTCGCAGGCGACGAACCGCAGCCGCTCCGCCTCAGGCTCGGGCCTGGCGACGTGCTGCTGGTCCTGGGCAGGCCCGAGTCGGGCAGGTCATCGCTGCTGCGGGCACTGGAGGTGATGAACCCGAAGGTCTGGTTCGTTGGCCTCCGTGCCGGGCTGCGAGGCCACGACTGGGAGGGGCTTCTTGCCGAACTGGAGGGCCCACTGCTGAGCGAGGCCCACACCAGGCGCCTGCCAGTCGTCCTGGCCGATGACGCGGACATCCTGGGCCCCCAGGAGAACCAGCTGCTCGCCCAGCTGGTCGAGGCCGGGGCTGCCGTCGTGGCGACCGCCGGCTACGGTGCGGGCCTCTACGCGCGCTGCCCGATCGCGCTCCAGACCCGGTCCGGTGGCATGGGAATCCTCATTGGCCCGCGCGGTCCCGCCGACGGCGACGCTTTCGGCGTGCGCGTCGACGCTCTGCGGCCCTCCCCAGCAGGACGGGCAGTTGCGATTGTCGAGGGGCGTCCGATCGAGGTCCAGCTGGGATTCTCCGCAGAAGGCGACGTCACGGCTCGGGATGCTGGCGGCCGCTCCGGAGGGTCGCCGCAAGCACTCGCCGCTCGAAGAGGAGAAGGATGGCGGCAGCGGCCGGGACGAGGATGAGGAACCCGTAGGCTGGGTAGCCACCGGTGAGGGTCGGCACGCCGATTGTCAGCGCAAAGAGCTGCGCGACGAGCGCACCCGCACGCGTCCACCGGAACCCGCGCCAGAGGAAGAGGGCCACAGCGCCGAGCCAGATGCTGAACAGCAGCAGGAGCACCATCGTGAACGCCGCACCGGCCGGAGACGTGGCTGCCTGCCCCGCGGCAAGCCACACCGCATAGAGGACTCCGAAGGCGAGGAGCGCCACTGCCTCGAGAGCGATGATGAGGACGAGGACGGCCAAGGTCCAGGGCCGTGCTCCGGGAGCATCGGCGGCGCTCGGCTTATCGGGGTGGCTGGGCACATGCGAACCTTACCGGACGCGCTCGCCACCTCCGTATCCGTCCAGCCCGGCCTCGCCGGGCGGTGTGACGGATACCTCCCGCTTCCGAGCGGATTAGTGGGTCAGGACCCTTGTTTACACACAGTTAACGTGACAACCTTAACGGAGTTGACCGCGGGGCCCCCAAAGGCCCCTTTGCTTTGAGAGCACTCGTGAATCTTTTCACAAAGTGCCGATACCCCCGAGAAACGGAGTTGCACTTCCCCATGGACTGGCGTGATCGCGCGGCCTGCCTCGACAAGGATCCTGAACTGTTCTTCCCAGTCGGGAACACGGGGCCGGCCCTCCTGCAGATCGAAGAGGCCAAGAGCGTCTGCCGCCGGTGCCAGGTCATCGACACGTGCCTCCAGTGGGCTCTCGAGTCTGGCCAGGACGCCGGCGTCTGGGGCGGCATGAGCGAGGACGAACGCCGCGCACTCAAGCGCCGCGCCGCCCGCGCCCGCCGCGCCTCCTAGGACGCGTGCCAGGACCGCCTGGCGCACCCTGAACCCTCTGCCCGGGACAGCATCGCTGTCCCGGGCAGCTCTGTCTCGCCCTCAGTCCCGTCTCGCGGGCAGTGGCGCCGGCGCAGGCTAGTGACGGGAGGGACGCAGCACGATCCGGACGCACGTCCCGCCGCCGTCCCGCTCGCTCCACTCAATCGTGCCGCCGAGTTCACTCGTCACCAGCGTCCGCACAATCTGGAGGCCCAGGCCCTCATGGCGGTCGGACGCGGCGGGGAGCCCCACGCCGTCGTCCTCCACCGTGACCTCGAGCATGGCCGTCCCCGTCGGATCCTGGTACCGGGCGGCGGTGAGCCACACCGTCCCCGACCGGTCGGCGAGCCCGTGCTCGACCGCGTTCGTGACAAGCTCGTTGATCACGAGGGCAAGAGGGGTCGCGAAGTCGCTGGGCAGCTCCCCGAACTCCCCGCGCCGCTCGGTGGCCACGTGCTGGCCCTCGGTCGCGACCTCGACGGAGAGCCTGAACTGGCGGGCGATGAGCTCGTCGAAGTCGACCGTCTGGGTCAGGCCCTGGGAGAGGGTCTCGTGCACGAGGGCGATCGTTGCCACGCGCCGCATCGCCTGCTCGAGGCCCTGGCGCGCCTCGTCGCTCTTCATCCGCCGGGACTGCATGCGCAGGAGCGCGGCCACCGTCTGGAGGTTGTTCTTCACGCGATGGTGGATCTCCCGGATCGTGGCATCCTTCGTGACCAGCTCCATCTCGCGGCGCCTGAGCTCCGACACGTCGCGGCACAGCACGAGGGCGCCGAACCGCTCGTGCTCGTCCCGCAGCGGGATCGCCCGCAGCGACAGGCTCACGCCGCGCGACTCGATCTCGCTGCGCCACGGCATCCGGCCCGTCACGACGAGCGGGAGGGTCTCGTCGACGAGCCTGCGGTCCTTGAGCAGGCCCGTGGTCATCTCGGCCAGCGACCGGCCCTCGAGGGACTCGATCCCGCCGAGCCTCCGAAAGGCCGACACGCCGTTCGGGCTCGCGTACTGGACGATGCCGTCCGCATCGAGGCGGATGAGCCCGTCGCCGACGCGGGGAGCGCCCCGGCGGGAGCCGGTGGGCGATGCGAAGTCGGGCCACAGCCCGAGCGTCCCCATCCGGAGCAGGTCGTAGGCGCACTGCCTGTAGGTCAGCTCGAGCCGGCTCGGCATGCGCGAGCTGGAGAGGTCCATATGGGAGGTCACGACGGCGAGCGTGCGCCCGTTGCGGACGAACGGCACGGCCTCGACGCGCAGCGCCATCTCGGAGTTGAAGCTCGTCTCATGGCTGCGCTCGATGGTCTGGCTCGCCCAGGCCTTGTCCACGAGCGGCTTGAGGTCCGACCGGATCCGCTCCCCCACGAAGTCGCTGTGGAAGACGGTGTGGGTCGTGGACGGACGCACGTGGGCCAGCGCGACGTACCCGTCCTCAGGATGAGGGAACCACAGGGCCAGGTCCGCGAACGCAAGGTCGGCGATGAGCTGCCAGTCGCCGACGAGGAGGTGGAGCCATTCGGCATCCCCGGGGCCGAACTCGGCATGTTCCCTGATGGGGTCCGTGAAGATGGCCACCTGCACCGCCTGTCGTGGATGCCCGGCCGGGCCGGGGTTTCGTCGTCGTGGGACTGGCGGTGAGCACGCGAAGGCCGCGGCGGCAGGAGCCGCCGCGGCCTCATGCACCGTGCCGCCTAATGGCGCACGATCGACCGCAGCAGCCTCAATGCTACCGAGAGCGAGGCCATGTCGTCGCTCTCGAGGGCGTTGACCTCCGCGAACATCGCCGCCGCGCGATCGAGCTGCTCCCGATTCGCTTTCTCCCAGACGGCGAGCCGGGCGTCCGGGGCTGCCGAATCGGGTGCGGCGTCCATGACCGAACGCGTGAAGTCAGCGACCGTGGCATAGAGGTCGTCCCGCAGCGCCGCCCTGGCCAGCGCCTGCCAGCGGTCCCGACGCGGAAGCGCCGTGATCCGCTCGAGCAGGTCGTCGACCCGGAACCGGTCGAACACCGTGTAGTAGACGGCCGCGACCTGCTCCACGGGCGATCCAGTCGACTGGGCGATGCGCGCCACGTCGAGCAGCGCAAAGCTCTCGAAGAGCTCCGCCCAACGCTTCGCCAGCTCCTCGGGCAGGCCCCACGACCGGCCCCGCTCGAGCCAGGACATCACGCGGGCGGCGTCCTGGCCGCGGAGGTAGTCGAGCAGCCGGGCGCGCAGCGTGGCCAGCGGCGGCCCGTACTGCCCGACCACTTCGGCGATGGTCTTGCCCGCGGTGCCCTGGTGCAGGAGCCAGCGCACCGCACGGTCGAGGAGGCGCCGGATGTCGAGGTGGACCATCGTCCAGTGCTCGGTCGGGAACGAGGCCGGCATAGCGTTGACGGCGTCCGTGAGCTCGTCGAGCCGGTACACCTCGCGCAGCGCGACGAATGCCTTGGCGACCGCGGCCGGCGTCGCGCTCGTCTCCTCGATGGTGCGGAAGGCGAAGGTGATCCCGCCGAGGTTGATCATGTCGTTCGCCACGGCGGTGGCGATGATCTCCCGGCGTAGCGGGTGGCTGTCGAGCTCCTCGTCGAAGCGCTCGCCGATCTCGCTCGGGAAGTACTTCCGCAGCGTGTCCCGGAACCAGGGGTCATCTGCAAGGTCGGATTCACGCAGTGCTTCGGTGAGTTCGATCTTCGCGTAGGCCGCGAGCACCGACAGCTCCGGCGACGTGAGCCCCTGGCCCTGCTCGACGCGCTTCTGGAGCTCCCCGGTGCTCGGGAGCGCCTCGAGGTCGCGCTTGAGGTCGGCCTCCTTCTCGAGCCAGTCCATGAGGCGCTCGAAGCTGGGGCTCCATTCGACGACCTTGGCCCGGTCGTTCACCAGAAGGATGTTCTGGTCGATGTTGTCCGCGAGCACGAGCCGCGCGACCTCGCCGGTCATCGAGGCCAGGAAGTCGGTGCGTTCGGAGGCCTGGAGCTTGCCTGCGGCAACCATGCGGTCCACGAAGATCTTGATGTTGACCTCGTGGTCGGACGTGTCGACGCCGGCCGAGTTGTCCATCGCATCCGTATTGAGGATGACGCCCTGGAGGGCCGCCTCGATGCGTCCGCGCTGGGTGAAGCCGAGGTTGCCGCCCTCCCCCACCACCTTGACCCGCAGGTCGCGGCCGTCGACGCGGATGGCGTCATTGGCCTTGTCGCCGACCTCGGCGTTCGTCTCGGTGCTCGCCTTCACGTACGTGCCGATGCCGCCGTTGTAGAAGAGGTCCACCGGTGCGAGCAGCACGGCCTTGAGCATCTCCGCCACGCTCAGCTGCGTGGTGCCCTCGGGCAGGCCGAGCGCGGTCCGCACCTCCTCGGAGACCGGGATCCACTTCGCCGAGCGCGGGTACACACCGCCGCCTGCGCTGATGAGGTCGCGATCGTAGTCGTCCCAGGACGAGCGCGGAAGCTCGAAGAGGCGACGCCGTTCGGCGTAGGAGGGCGCGGCGTCGGGCGTGGGATCGAGGAAGATGTGGCGGTGGTCGAACGCCGCCACAAGGCGGATGTGCTCCGACAGGAGCATCCCGTTGCCGAAGACGTCGCCGGACATGTCGCCCACGCCCACGACCGTGAAGTCCTCGGTCTGCGTGTCGTGGTCGAGCTCGCTGAAGTGCCGCTTCACCGACTCCCACGCGCCTCGGGCCGTGATGCCCATGGCCTTGTGGTCGTAGCCGACCGATCCGCCCGAGGCGAAGGCATCGCCGAGCCAGAACCCGTACTCCGCCGAGAGCCCGTTGGCGATGTCGGAGAACGTCGCGGTGCCCTTGTCGGCGGCGACCACCAGGTACGAGTCGTCATCGTCGTGGCGCACGACGCCGGCGGGCGGCACCACCTGTTCCCCCGCCTCGGTCGTCACCCGGTTGTCGGTGATGTCCAGGAGGCCGCGGATGAACGTCTTGTAGCTCTCGACCCCCTCGGCGAGCCATGCCGCGCGATCGGCGGCCGGGTCTGGGAGCCGCTTCGCGAAGAATCCGCCCTTGGCTCCCGTGGGCACGATCACGGCGTTCTTCACCACCTGCGCCTTCACGAGGCCCAGGATCTCGGTGCGGAAGTCCTCGCGCCGGTCGGACCAGCGCAGGCCCCCGCGGGCGACCTTGCCGAAGCGCAGGTGCACGCCCTCGACCCTCGGCGAGTACACCCAGATCTCGTACGCGGGCTTCGGCGAGGGCAGGCCCTCGATCTGCGACGGGCGCAGCTTGAGGCTGAGGTAGTTCCTGCCGAGGTAGAAGTTGGTGCGCAGGGTCGCCTCGATGAGGTTGATGAACGTGCGCAGGAGGCGGTCGGCGTCGAGCGTGGGGACCTTCTCGAGCTCTGCCATGAGCTCGGCGGTGACCTGGGCCGTCACCTGCTCCCTCTCCTCGTCCGGGACCTGCGGATCGAAGCGGGCCTCGAAGTACGCCACGAGGCGGCGCGTGACCTCGGCGTTGTTCAGGAGCGTGTCCGCGATGAACCCGAGCGAGTTCGTGTTGCCGGTCTGGCGCATGTACTTGGCGTAGGCCCTCAGGACGATGACCTGGCGCGACCTGAGTCCTTCGCGCAGGACGAGGCGATCGAGCCCGTCCGACTCGGTCTCCCCGGCGAGCGCCGCGCCGAAGGCGTCGGCGAGCAGCTTCCCCGTGGCGAGCGGGTCGACGCCGGCCGGGTACTTGAGGCCGAGGTCGTACAGGAAGAACTCCCGCTCGTCGCCGGTCGTGATCTCGAAGGGTCGCTCGTCGAGCACCTCGAGGCCGAGGTTGTGGAAGTACGGGAGGATCTGGCTCAGGCTCTTGGGCTCGAAGAGGTAGAGCTTGACGCGCGCGTCCTCCTCGAGCGACTCGCCGGCTCCCTGGGGGAGGTACACGTGCACGGCAGGACGCTCGGGAGCCTCCTCCCCTTCCGCGCTCTCCGCCTCGAGGGCCGCCTGCTCCGCCGCGTAGGCCTCGAACCGCGTGAGGTCGTCGAGGGCGTCCTCGATGCTGTAGTCGATGCGGTAGGACTGCGGGAACGCCTCGCTCCACACGGCGGCCAGATGCTCGGCCTGCTCGAGGGGCCGGTTCTCGTGGAGCACCTGGGCGATCCCTTCGCTCCAGGACCTGGTGGCGGTGACGAGGCGCTGCTCGAGGGCGGCCGTGTCGATCGAGCGCAGGTCCACCCCGCCGCCCTCCGCACTCTTGGGGAGCCGGATGCGGAAGTAGAGCCGCGCGAGGGCCGAGTCGCTCATGTGGGAGTCATAGTCGATCGAGGACGAGTGGAACTCCCTCTCGAGCTCCTGCTCGATTCGACGTCGCACCGCGGTGTTGTAGCGGTCCTTCGGGAGGTAGACGACGGCGTTCATGAAGCGCCCGTAGATGTCGGGGCGGAGGAAGAGCCGTGTGCGTCGGCGCTCCTGGAGGCGCTGGATGCGGGTCACCGTGTCCAGCAGGGTGTCCACATCGATCTGGAACAGCTCGTCACGGGGATAGGTCTCGAGGATCGCGAGCAGGTCCTTGCCGGAGTGGGAGTCGGCCGGGAAGCCCGACCGGCGCATGACCTCGTCGATCTTGTCCTTGACGATCGGGACCGTCCGGGCGGACTGGGTGTAGGCACTCGAGGCGAAGAGCCCGATGAAGCGCCGCTCGCCGTCGACCCGGCCCTGGGCGTCGAAGCGCTTGATGCCGATGTAGTCGAGGTAGGCGGGACGGTGGACCGTGCTGCGCGAGTTGGCCTTCGTGATGACGAGGGCGCGCCGTTCGCGCGCATGCTCCTGGCCCTCGGCCGTGAGGTGCTGGAGCGCGTGCGCGCCGTCCCCGCGGAGCAGCCCGAGCCCGCTGCCCTCGACGAGCTCGAGGACGTCTTCGCCGTCGGCCGTCGTGAGGTCGTACTCCCGGTAGCCGAGGAAGGTGAAGTTGCCTTCCTCGAGCCACCGGAGGAGTTCCTGGGTGGGGACGAGGTCGGGGATGTCCTCGGCGCCGGCGACCGTTCCGAGGCCGTCGGCGATCTCGAGGGCCTTGGTCCGCATGGGATTCCAGTCCTCGACGGCGGCCCTGACGTCCCCGAGCACCCGCTGGATGCCTTCGATCAGCTCCGGCTTCTGCGACGCGGAGGCCCGGTTCGTCTCGATCGCGATCCAGGACTCGATGTGCGTGGCGTTGTCTCCGTCCGCGATGAGGGCGGACAGCAGGGGCATGGTCGCCGTGTCGCCGCTGGTCATGCCCCACTGGGCGGGGACGCGGTCGACGGCGACGATCCCGTCGTCGCTGCGGCGGCGGGTCACGACGAACATGGGGTGCACGACGAGGTGGATGGGCGCGTGCTGGCGCACGAGCTCCGCGGTGACGGAGTCGACCAGGAACGGCATGTCATCGGTGACGATGTAGACGATGCTCCGGCCGCCTTCATCGACGATGGCGACGTTGGCGGTGCCCACGACCCGCCCCTCGGCGACCTTCCAGTGCTCTCGTGCCCGCTCCTGCAGCGTCTCCGACGGGTACGCCTGCTGGTCTTCCTCGGCCAGATGCTCGTAGTACTCGGCGAGGAACCGCGATTCCTGCTCGGCGGACGGGAAGGGGGTCTGCTGGGCAGTACCGGTCGACACGGGGCTCGCCTCCACTGGACAGGGCTGCCACTTCGCAGCGCTCTGACGACGAGCCTAGCGCGGGGCCTCTACGCCTGCTTTGGTATCACGTCTAGCGAAACGGCGTTTTTGCTGGACAGGTGCACACACTAGCTCGGCGATGGCCTTCCGCAGACCCGAATCGGGAGCCGATTCGAGGAGCACCGAGCCGCCAAGCAGCGCCGCGTCCGCCGCAGCGCCGTCGAACGGGATCATGGCGGCCACGGGCACGCCCGGGCCGAAGCGCTCCCACGCCTCGCGCAGCGCGCGCTCGGGGAACCGACCGATCGAGGACTGCCTGACCTTGTTGAAGACGACCGTGGGGCTCGCGCTCGGGACGGCCCGCTCCAGCTCAGAGATGGCCCGCACGAGGCGGGGCATGCCCACGGCGTCGGCTGCGCCCACGGCGAAGACCCGGTCGGCAAGCTCGAGCGAGCGCAGGGTTGCCGCGTTCCGGCGAGGCGCCATGGTGTCGAAGCTGAGCTCCTCGTCTGCCTCCAGGCAGAAGGACACGTCCACGACCACCGCGTCGGCGACCTCGCGGCACCTCCCGATCACGTCGCCGAAGGCTGCCGCACGCAGCTCCGGCCACCGATCCGCGCGGGTGAGGCCGGTGAGGACGCGCAGCGTCCCGCCGCCGATGACAACACGAGTCGCAATGCGCTCGAGCGCCTGGCGGTCCAGGAGTCCCTGGTCGGCGAGCCTGCAGGCCTGTGCGAGGCCGGCGGAATCGTCGAGGAGCCCGAGCGCGGGAGCGACAGAGGCTCCGTAGGTGTCGGCGTCGACCAGCACGACGGCGCGCCCGTCCGCGGCGAGCTCGGCGGCACAGTTCACGGCGACCGTCGTCCGACCGGGCGACCCGATGGGCCCCCACACGGCGATCACCTCGCCCAGACGCTCGGGGTCGCCGTCGTCCCCGTCGTCCCCGCCGGAGCCGTCCGAGGCGTCCGTGGCAGGTTCGGCGAGCGGCCGGGCACCGGCGACCGCGAAGGACGACAGCGACACCCGGTCCTGCGCCACCTGCTCCACCGCGCGCCCGATGAGCCGCGCGAGCTCGGGCGCTGGGACGGACTCCGGCGCTGCGAACAGGCCGAGCGCGGAGAGCCTGGCCCGCTCGGCGTCGTCATCGGTGAGGCCGAGCAGGGCGACACCGACTGCGGCGAGCCGGTCTGCGAGTGTCGCGGTGATGTCCTGGGTGCCGCCGGCCACGACGGCGGCCCGGGCGAGACCGGTCTGGCAGGCGGCGATGAGCTCGGAGAGCTCGCCGCAGCGCCTCACCACCGTAACCGGCCCGTGGAGCCGCTCGAGCGACCCAACGAGCTCGGCCTGGCCGGCGCCGATGGTGACCACGGGAATGCTCATCGCGTCCCGCCCGCGGGATTCCACACGAGCGAGACCTTCGCCTCGTTGGCCTGGGCGCCGAGGAGCTTGGGCAGTCGGGCGTCGTCGACCAGCACCAGCACGCGCGTCTCGCGGCTTCCGCCGAGCGTCGAGCTGGCGGCCTCGCGGTGCGCGATCTCGGCGCCCGGAACCAGGAGCACCGGTTCCGCGAAGCCGTTGCGCCCATCGGGAAGAGCGACCCAGACGTCGACCCGGGTCCCCGGCAGGGCTTCCGCGGGCAGCGAATCCCCCGCGCTGACAGAGACGGGCTTGCGGTCCACTGCACGCGGCTCCCCGAGGCTCGACGCCGGGACGAGATCACCCTTCGCGACGCGCTGCAGCGCGACACGGCCCTCGGGAGGCGCGCCTGCGCGGAGGTATCGGCCTTCGGCGTCCCCCAGCCTGACGTCGACCTGCTCGAGCAGAGTCGCGTCGACCGGCTGTCCGACGGAGATGTCCTCCTTCGCGGAGTAGACCGGGACGGTCGCATCCGCGGCGTCGACGAGCGCGACGACTCCGGCGGTCGACGCCAGGACGAGGAGCAGGCCCACCAGGAGCCGTGGATCCTTCCACGAGGGCCGCGACATCCTCGCTCCGGGTGGGTTGGCGGCTGGGCTCCTCGAGCCTGAAGGCGTTGTGGTGATGGCAGCGGACATCGAGATCCCCCCTCGAACGCGGGCCGCACCCCGGCCCCCCGGCGACATTGTGTCCGGCAGGCGGCGGTCCGCCCAAGTCACACCACGCCAAAGTGGGTCAAACTGTGGATAACTCCACCAATGAGTGTCGAACCAGTCCATGCGGTGGCAGAATGTGACCATGCCTCGTTTCCTGACGCTCGCGGATGTGTGCGAACAGCTCCAGATCAGCTCGGCGCAGGCCTACGCGCTCGTGCGCAGCGGCGAGCTCAAGGCGATCCAGGTCGGCGGTCGCGGACAGTGGCGGGTCGAGGACGTCAAGCTGGAGGAGTACATCCAGGCCAGCTATGCGAAGGCCGAGAAGATGCTCGCCGAGAACCGTCGCTCGCACAGCGCGGGCTGACCGGACGTTCGCCGCGCCAGCCGCTCAGCCGCCGGACCGCACCGCCAGAAGCGCCGCGAACGGTATCAGCAGGGTGCGCGGCTGCCACTCGTCAGGCGCCTCCGCGCCGTCGGCGCGCGTGACCTCGAGGTAGTCCCCGCCGACGACGTCGATCCTGCCGGTGACCGTACAGGGATCCGTCCTGCCCACGTCCACCATGCAGCCCACCACCGCGCGGTCGCGCGCGAGCGCACGCAGCCCCGAGGACAGCGAGAGGGACCGGCGTACGGCTGACTCCTCCCGCGCGGCTCGGCGTCCCATGCCCGCGACTGTGGCGACCGCGTGTGCCGGGATCAACAGGCTCCGCGGTGGATCCTCCAGGACGAACCACGTGTCCGCGATCTGGCTGACCGTTCCCCGGCACCTCGTCCCATGGCGCAGGAGGACCTCGACCGGCCGCCCCGCACCAGCCCGCAGCCTGTCTGCCAGGAGCACCGCAGACTGCTCGGCGCGCACTCGCTCCGCGACCTCTGCCTCCAGATCGAGGTGCCCCGCCGCAGCCATCTGCGCTTCGAGGTCTGAAAAGAGGGCATCCCATCGCATGCGTCAACCCTAGGGAACGCACCCCTCGCTAAGCAATCGCGCTCATCTTCTGCCATCGCTGGACAAATCGTTCTCTGCATGGTCAAACTGTGTCTAACAGCATCAAACTGCATCTAATGACCAAGCGCATATCTGGGGGATGACATGGAGAACACGCAGCGTCAGCAGGTCATGGCCGACGCACTGACCACCGCGGCAGTACTGGTCCTGGCGGCGGTGCTCGTCGTCGCAGGCACGATGCTTGCGGGCAGTCTCGCGCCGGGCGCCTCCGGTGACTGGCTGCGGATCGCCCCGGGCGCGTTCGACGGCGGCACGCTCCCGGGCTTCGACGTCCTCCTCGGGCTCCTCGCGAGCGTGGCCGGGCTCGCGGTGGTGACCTGGTGGCTGCTCTCCATGGGCTTGGCCGTCACGGCGGCCCTGCTGGCTGCCGCCGGCGCGCCGCGCGCGTCGAGGATCACTGGGGCCTTCGCACCGGCCTTCATGCGCAGGCTTGCCCTTGCCGTCCTCGGCCTCAGCCTTGCGGCCGCGCCTGCCGCGCATGCGGACACACTTCCCGATCCGACATGGCAGCCGTCGGTCTCGGTTCCGGCGACGCTCGCTGCCACACCGCCCGCGTCCGCGGCCGCCGGCGCCGGCACTCCAGCAGCACAGTCTCCAGCAGCACAGAACCCAGCAGCAGAGACAGCACCTGCCGAGGCGGCACCGGCGGAGACGACAGCCGCCGAATCCGCCCCCGAGCCGACGCCGCTCCCGCAGCCCGGCTGGACACCGTCCGCTCCCCTGGCCCCGACGGGCCTGCTCGTCCAGCAGCCCGCCCGGGGAGCAGGGGCCACGGGGACACCGACTGTCGAGGTCCGCCCCGGCGATACCCTCTGGTCGATTGTGGCAAGGCACCTCGGGCCGGGTGCCACGGAACTCGACATCGCTGCCGCCTGGCCCGACTGGTACGCGGCCAACAGGGGTGCGATCGGGGACAGCCCGCATCTCATCCTGCCGGGCCAGCTCCTCACCGCACCCCGCTGAGACTCCCCGACTCCGACGCCCCGGGACCCGAACCGCGCACGGGAACGTCCCGCAACCACGCCGCCGACCTGCAAAGGAAGCACGCCATGACATCACTCGCCGTCGTTGCCGGCTCAGCCGCGCTGGACGAGAAGACAGCACCTCACTCGCCCGGACGCGCTGGTCACTCGGTGCCCTGCCGCTCCTCGGATGCCGAAGGCGGGGACCCTGCCGCCGTGGTGCTCCACGTCGTCCCGGACGGACCGCGCACCGCTGACGTCCTCCACTTCCACAGGCCGCGGCGGGAGCGGTCGGCGACGCCGGGACCAGACGTCCGGACCTCCGGGAACACGGCGCTGGCCCCTGCGCAGGCGGAGCGCCAGAGGCCACCTGCGAGAGCACTGCGCGCAGTGGCCCCGCCTGACGAGGCCGGAGAAGTCCGGCACCTCGCCGCCTCGATCACCAGGGCCATCATGGAAGTCCTCGCGGGGGTGCGCCCGCTGCAGCAGCTTGTGCCGTGGCTCCACAGGGACCTGCTGGCGCCCATCGAGTTGCGCAGTGCCCTGTCGCGTCCCCGGCCGGCCCCGGGCCCGCGACAGGGGCGCGACAGGGACGCCGCCCAGACAGGCCCACCGAAGCTCGCGCTGGCCCACCGCGCGGTGTCCGTGCGCTCTGTCCACGCGGCCCGGGTGGCACCGGGGATCTACGAGGTCGCGGTCGTCGTGGTCGACGCCCTGCGCTGCAGGGCGGTTGCGCTGCGCCTCGAATCGGGCGACCGGGCCGGGTGGCAGGTCACCGCGCTCGAGATCGGCTGAGACGGCACCCAGTCGCCGCTTCGCACTATTCGGCCAGCCAACGACGACGCCGGCCCTCCCCCCGCTGAAGGGGAGGGCCGGCGTCGTGCGTCTGCGCAGCGACCGCTAGCGGCGGCGGGACCGCCGGCCGGGGCCGCCCTTGGCTGCAGAGCGGCTCTGGCCTGCCTGCGGCCGGGTTCCATCTCCGCCGTTCTGGCCCGCACGGGCGGCGCGTGCCTGCTCGACGTGGGTCTCGGTGGAGCCGTCCTCGGCCGGGGCCGAGTACTCCAGCTGCACGGGCCGGGCCGGCGCCTCGAGTCCAGGGGCCTGGACGGGCTGTCCCGCGGGGGCCGCTTCGGCAGGCTGGACCTCGAGGTTGAACAGGAATCCGACGGACTCCTCGCGGATGCCCTCCATCATGGCCTGGAACATGGCGAAGCCCTCGCGCTGGTACTCCACCAGCGGGTCGCGCTGCGCCATGGCGCGCAGGCCGATGCCCTCCTTGAGGTAGTCCATCTCGTAGAGGTGCTCCTGCCACTTGCGCCCGATGACGGACAGCACGACGCGGCGTTCGAGGTCCCGCATCATCTCCGAGCCGAGCTTCTCCTCGCGCTGGGCGTAGACCAGCTTCGCGTCGGAGAGGATCTCCTCCTTGAGCATCTCGACCGTGACGCGGGGCTTGCCGCCCGCCTCGTCGATGATGTCCTGGGGCGTGAGCGTGATCGGGTACAGCGTGCGCAGGTTGGACCAGAGGGCGTGGAAGTCCCAGTCATCCCCGTTGCCCTCGGCAGTCGCGGCGTCGATCATCGCCGTGATCGTGTCCTCGAGGAAGAACTGGACCTTCTCATGGAGGTCGTCACCCTCGAGGATGCTGCGGCGGTCGCCGTAGATCGCCTCACGCTGGCGGTTCAGGACGTCGTCGTACTTGAGGACGTTCTTGCGCTGCTCGGCGTTGCGGCCCTCGACCTGCGCCTGGGCCGACTGGATCGCCCGGGAGACCATCTTGGACTCGAGCGCGGTGTCGTCCGGAAGGCTCGACGCCATGAGCCGCTCGGCGCCGCCCGTGCCGAAGAGGCGCATGAGGTCGTCGGTGAGCGAGAGGTAGAAGCGCGACTCACCGGGATCGCCCTGACGCCCCGAGCGGCCGCGGAGCTGGTTGTCGATGCGCCGTGACTCGTGCCGCTCCGTTCCGAGGACGTACAGTCCGCCGAGCTCGAGGACCTCCTCATGCTCGGCCTTCACCGCCTGGTTGGCTGCCTCTAGGGCGGCTGGCCACGCGGCCTCGTACTGCTCGGAGTTCTCCTCGGGATCCAGACCCTTGGCCGCGAGGTCGGCGACCGCCATGAACTCGGCGTTGCCTCCGAGCATGATGTCGGTGCCGCGCCCTGCCATGTTGGTCGCCACAGTGACGGCGCCCTTGCGCCCGGCCTGCGCGACGATCGCGGCCTCACGCGCGTGGTTCTTCGCGTTGAGCACCTCGTGGCGGATACCGGCCTTCGCGAGCGACTTCGAGAGGTACTCGCTCTTCTCGACGCTCGTGGTGCCCACCAGGACCGGCTGCCCGGTCGCGTGGCGGCGCGAGATGTCCTTGACCACGGCCTCGAACTTGACGACCTCGTTCTTGTAGACCAGGTCAGACTGGTCGATGCGGGCCATGGGCTTGTTGGTCGGGATCGGCACCACGCCGAGCTTGTACGTGCTCATGAACTCGGCCGCCTCGGTCTCGGCGGTTCCGGTCATGCCGGAGAGCTTGCCGTAGAGGCGGAAGTAGTTCTGGAGGGTGATCGTGGCGAGGGTCTGGTTCTCAGCCTTGATCTCCACCCCCTCCTTGGCCTCGATGGCCTGGTGCATGCCCTCGTTGTAGCGGCGCCCGGGGAGGATGCGGCCGGTGTGCTCGTCGACGATGAGGACTTCGCCCTCGAGGACCACGTAGTCCTTGTCCCTCTTGAACAGTTCCTTGGCCTTGATGGCGTTGTTGAGGAACCCGATGAGGGGGGTGTTGGCGGACTCGTACAGGTTGTGGATGCCGAGGTAGTCCTCGACCTTCTCGATCCCTGGCTCGAGGACGCCCACGGTGCGCTTCTTCTCGTCGACCTCGTAGTCGCCCTCGCCGAGGCGGAGCGCGATCTTGGCGAACTCCGAGTACCAGCGGTTCGCATCGCCCTGGGCGGGGCCCGAGATGATGAGCGGCGTGCGCGCCTCGTCGATGAGGATCGAGTCGACCTCGTCCACGATCGCGAAGTGGTGGCCCCGCTGGACGAGCTCGTTCTTGTCCCAGGCCATGTTGTCCCGGAGGTAGTCGAAGCCGAACTCGTTGTTGGTGCCGTACGTGATGCCGGCGTCGTACTGCTTCTTGCGTGCCGCGGGGTCCATCGAGGCGAGGATGCAGCCGCTCGAGATGCCGAGGAAGCGGTAGACGCGGCCCATCAGCTCGGACTGGTACTCCGCGAGGTAGTCGTTGACGGTCACCACGTGCACGCCTTTGCCGGTGAGGGCATTGAGGTAGGCCGGAGCGGTCGCCACGAGCGTCTTGCCCTCGCCGGTCTTCATCTCGGCGATGTTGCCGAGGTGCAGCGCGGCGCCGCCCATGAGCTGGACGTCGAAGTGACGCATGCCGAGCGTGCGCCCGGCCGCCTCGCGCACGGCCGCGAACGCCTCGGGCAGCAGGTCGTCGAGGCTCTCGCCGTCCTCGTAGCGGGCCCGGAGGCGGTCCGTCTCGCCCCGGAGGTCGCCGTCGCTCAGTCCGCGGAACTCATCCTCGAGCGCGTTGATGGCGTCAGCATAGACGCGCAGCTGCTTGAGCGTCCGGCGGTCACCGGTGCGCAGGAGTTTCTCGAGAAGGTTTGCCACGTGGCGTTCGCTCCCTTGTCAATGGCGTGGGCCGCAGCACGCGCGCGCTGCGGGCGGGCATCAGTCTACGTCAGACACGTATGGGACGGCTTGAGGGTTCCGGCCCGGCAGCTCGGATGCCGCCCCGGGCGTTCCTCATCCGAGACGGCCGGGGAGCTCCCGCCGCAGCGCGGAGGCGAGGCTGCCGCTGTCGGCGACCCGGACGTCGTCGAGCCCGAGCCAGTGCGCGAGGAGCGCCAGTTCCGCGGCGAGTTCCGCGGCGGTGTCCGGCGGGGCTCCGGGCTCGGCATGGGCGGCGTGCACGATGAGGGTCCGGCGGACGCGGTCTGCCTTGAGGTCGACCCGGGCCACCACCGCGTCGCGGAGGAGGAAGGGCAGGACGTAGTAGCCGTACTCGCGCCGGGCGGCAGGCGTGTAGATCTCGAGCCGGTAGCGGAACCCGAAGAGCTCCTCGAGGCGCCGGCGCTCGAAGACGAGCGAGTCGAAGGGGCTCAGCAGGGCCCGCCCCTGCGCCGTGCGCGGGAGGGTCCGCTGCGGATCGCGATAGACCGGCCCGGGCCAGCCCGGCACGTCGACCGGTTCCGCCTCCCCTGAGGCGACAAGCCGCTCGAGCGCGCGGCCGGTGTCCCGGTGCGGCAGGCGGAAGTAGTCGGCGAAGCATCGGACGGTCCCGATCCCGTGCGCTGCCACGGCTGCGCGCGCCAGTTCCAGGATCGCGGCGTCCCGGGACAGCGCGGGATCCCGGGCGAGGCCGGGCGGCAGGACTGCCTCCATGAGCGCATACCTGCGCTCGAACGACGGCGAGCGGCCGGCCGAGCCGAGGATCCCCTCCTCGAAGAGGTGGCTCGCGACACGCTGGACGGCGTTCCAGTTCCATCCCCAGCTGTCGGTCCGGCGCTCCTCGACGTGGCCGAGCCGTTCGGTGAGCTGCGACGCCGTCAGGGGCCGGCTCGAGGCCAGGACCGCGACGATGCGCTCGGCGAGGTCTGCGCGGGTCCCGCTGTCCATGCGGTGGGCGCCCACCCAGGCGCGCCGCTGCCACAGCCGAAGGGCATCGAAGTGCTCGGGCCGCACGAAGCTCGCCTCGTGCGCCCAGTACTCCACCATCCGGCGCGGACTCCGGGAGGAGAGCCGGTCCAGGGCTCCCCGGTCATACGCGCCGACCCTTGAGAAGAACGGCAGGTAGTGGCTCCGGACAAGGACATTGACGGAGTCGATCTGCACGAGCTGCAGGCGCTCGAACACCGCGGTCAGGGACCTCGTCGAGGCCGGTGCGGCGGGACGGGGCCGGTGCAGGCCCTGGGCGGCGAGCGCAAGGCGGCGCGCCTGGGCAAGGCTGAGGGTCGCCCTCACGCGCGCTCGCCTCCGGAAGGCCCACACGCCGCAGCGGCGGCCCCGGACGGGACCGCCGCTGCTGTTGACGCGCCAGACGAGGTGTCAGGAGACAACGGCGCCCTGGTCGTCCGAACGGTAGGCGAGGATCTTCTCCTCGACGGTGGTCTGGCCCGGCTCGCACGCCCGGTCCAGGCTGATGACGCCGTAGGTCCAGCCGCGGCGGCGGTACACGACGGAGGGCGTGTTCGTGTCCGCGTCGATGAACAGGTAGAAGTCGTGCCCCACGAGCTCCATGTTGTCCACTGCGTCGTCAAGGGTGAGCGTCGCGGCGGGGAAGACCTTCCGGCGGATCAGCACCGGGGAGTCACCGGCGGGAATGTCGTTCTCGACCTCGTACGGCGACTGCTCCTCGCCGGCATCGGCGGACGTGCCTGTGGCGCTCTCGAGCGCGTGCTCGGCGTAGATGGGCTGGCTGCTGCTCACCACGGGAAGGGCCGCCGTGGCGGCGCTGACACCCACGGGCGTGTGCTTTCCGTGGTGTACCTTCCGCCTGTCCTTGACCCGCCGCAGCCGTTCGAGGAGCTTCCCGTAGGCGAGGTCGAATGCAGCGAACTTGTCCGGCGCCGTTGCCTCGGCGCGGATCACGGGACCGCGTCCGGTGACCGTGAGCTCGACGGTGAGCTGGTCGCCTCCCGAACGGGCGCCATTCTGCTTGGAGCACTTGGCGTCGACGCGCTGGACCTTGTCTGCAAGGGTTCCGATCTTCTCGATCTTCTCGCTCGCGTACTCACGGAAACGATCAGAAACCGTCAGGTTGCGTCCGCTGATGTTGAACTCCATGGTGCCCTCCAAATTTCCGAGTTCAGCCCGATATCGGCACCGCAAGGCTCGCGCTGTGACAGTCGAGCCCCTTTCCTGAGCCGCTATCGACGGGTCCTTCTGGCTACGGGACCCACTACAGACGTTAGTGGATCGTCACCTTTTATTCACCCTCCATTGGTCCCGTCCCGCCCCTGTCCGCTGGCAGCGTAGCCCCGCGAGCCCGCCGTCGGCTCCCGCAGGGGAACGTAGGCGAGCGTGGCTGCGCCGAGGACGACGGCGCCCGCGGCCTCGAGCGCGCGGGCCGCCTCCCTCAGGGTCGCCCCGGTCGTCAGGACGTCGTCGACGAGGACGCACGCCCGTCCGCGGACCCGCGCCGGCCCCTTCTGCCCCGGGACCCTGACCCGCGCCCTGGCCTCGAGGGACCCGGCCGCGCGCCGGCGCCTCTGGCCCTTCCCGAGCCCCTTCTGCGAGCCGTCCCCGAACCCGGCGGCCGAGCGGGCCGCGCCGAGCAGCGCCGAGTGCAGCGGGACCCGCCGCGGCCTCAGGGCAGGCACCCAGACGGCGCCGGGAGGCAGGCGGCCCTCGCGCCGCGCCCTGCGGCCGAGGAGCGCGAGCGGGTCGAAGCCCCGGCGTAGGAATGCTGCCGTGCTCGTCGGAACGGGCACGAGCCACACCGTGCGGCCCTGGGCGCCGACCGCGGCCCGGACCGCCCGGGCGAGCCCTGCCGCGAGCTCGCGTTCGAGCGTTCGGCTCCCGTGCCGCTTGAAGTCGAGCAGCGCGAGCGAGAGCTCGTTGCGGTAGGGCCCTGCCGCGACGGCGGGGAGCAGGACGGTCCCGTCGGCCTCGATGAGTGCCGCCGCGTGGGCCTCGACCCGGGCCGGACGCGCCGTGATCGAGCGCAGCCGGCGAGCGCAGCCCACGCAGAGGGTGCTGTCCGGAGCGCCGCACGAGACGCAGTCGACGGGAACGACGAGCCCGAGCAGCTCGCGCGCCAGGGCGGCAGTGTGGGCGGCCAGCCGCAGGAGCCGGCTCCGGGACGCAGCAGCGTGGCGTGAGGGGCCGTGCGGCTCGGACGTCGATGGCGGTCCCGCGCCCACGGCGGGACGGCGGCGGGAGGAGGCTCCGTCGTCGTGCATCCCACCAGCGTTGCGCGGCCGCGCCGCACCCGCCACGTGCCGGCCGTGCATGTGGACAGCGCGTCAGCCGGCGAAGGCGGGATACTCGACTCCCTTGCCGTGCTCGGTCCAGGCGGTGCGCACGAGCTGGAACACGCCGGCAGGCGTCTGCGCGTAGATGGCCTGCTCGCCGTTCCCGGCACTGATCGAATGGATCCCGGCCAGCGGCGGCAGCTGGCGCGGCTCGCCCCCGCGCAGTGACACGATCTCGGGCGCCACGGGTTCGGTGGCGGAGAGGCCCGAGACCAGGAGCGTCAGCTCGTCGACCCAGGCCACACGGCGGGCGCCCGCGTCCGCCGTCGGGAGCGTGACGGGATCCGCCAGCTCCCGCGGCACGCCGTCCGGTCCGCGCACGATCCCCGCAAGCTGGAGGACGGCCTTGCCGTCCCGCGAGGACAGCACCGCGACGCGCGCGCCGTCGCGTGAGACCCGCAGGTCTTCGACCGTGCGGCCCGCGAGCCAGCGCGGGGCGATGGCGACGTGCGGCACGTCCGCTCCCTCGGCGACCCCCACGGGCCGGTAAGCCACCACCTCCGTTGCCCCCGTGGCGCCGGGGCCGGCGGTCCAGACCCAGTCTTTGGGCGAGACCGAGGGCGGCGACAGCCGCGTCCGCGATTCGAGGAGGCGCGCCGGCTGGTTGGGCACCGCGGAGTACAGCGCCGGGCCGTCGCCGAGGAACGCGTAGACCTGCTGGGACTGGGCCGCTGCCGGAGCGCGCGGGTTGAACTGGGCGACACTGCGGAGCCCGTCGATGCGGGCCGCCTGCTGGTCGGCGTACCGCACGAGCTCGCCGCCGGCCACGGCGACCTGCCACGTGGGCACCTGGGGGTCGACTGTGGGCTGGGGGATGTTCCCGCCGGTCGTCGGGTCCTCGAGCGCGACCTCGCTCTGGTTCGAGCGCAGCGTCACGCCGACCACCGAGCTGATGCCCGAGAAGGTGCGCACGAGCTGGGCGTGCATCCGCTGGCGGTCCGTGAACGAGGCGTCGCGGACCTCCGAGGTGAGGTCCACCTGGGCGGTGTTGTCGACGATCGGCACGGACTCCCGCTCGAGCCGCACCCCTTGCGGGAAGGACGTCGCGACGGCGGACCGCAGGTACGGGGCCGGCCCCGCGATGAGGGCGCTCACGAGGGACTTCGCCACGCCGGAGTTGTCGATGAACCACCGCACGTCAGGGACGAGCGTGCTGAAGCCCGGGTCGAAGAAGTACAGCGGGAAGGACTTGTACAGGACCTTGAAGGTCTCCTCGGGGATGGCCGTGCCGTCGGGGAGCTTGGACAGCCGCCACTGGCCGTCCACCGACGAGACGGTCACGTCGAGGTGCTCCTTGGTGCCGGGCGGGAAGGGAGTCGAGATCCCCTGCGAGTCGACCGAGTAGGCGAGGTCCATCTCGTAGCTGTACTCGTTCTCGCGTCCGGTGGGCACGACGGCCGCGCTGCCCCGGTAGACCAGCGTCCGCTGGCTCGGCTTCCACGTGACGGCCTGTGCGGGGGCGAGGAACTGCCGCGCGACCGTGAAGTCGTTCTGGTAGCCGCTTCCGGCGTTGAAGAAGCCTTCGATGACGGACTGCGGGCTCGCGCCGTCGCGGGGCCCCGGCGGGATGTACTGGGGGGCGTTGCCCCTCGTCGTGGCGCTGTCGCGGCTCTTCCCCACGGATCCCGTGATCGGCATCTGCGCGCACCCCGCCAGCGCCCCGAGGCACAGCACGACGGCGAGCACCGCCCACCGCAGCCAGCGGCGCGTCACGGTGCCCCCGTCTCGGGCGACGGCGGGGCGGTGCGCCGGAACGCCTGCGGGCCGACGACGACGTCCCGGGTCGTGGTGCCCTCGACGAGGACCACGTCGCCGTCGGCCGGCGCCAGCGCGACGGGCGACTCGCTGATCGTCCCGTCCGCGCGCAGCGGGAGGGTGAGGCGGAAGCAGGACCCCTGGCCCTTGCTCCCCCAGGCCTGCAGCCACCCGTTGTGGAGCTTGACGTCCTCGGTGGCGATCGAGAGGCCGAGGCCGGAGCCGCCGGTCGTGCGGGCCCGCGCCGGGTCGGCCCGCCAGAACCGGTCGAACACCCGCGCCGCCTCGGAGGCGGCCATACCGATGCCGTGGTCCCTCACGGCGACGCCGACCGCCTCGGCGTTGGCGGCGACGAACACCTCCACTGGGCGGCCCTCGCCGTGCTCGAGGGCATTGTTCAGGAGGTTGCGCAGCACCCGCTCGATGCGGCGGTCGTCCATCTCGACGATGATGCTGGGGGTCCGCGTGTACAGCTTCACCTCGGACCCGCACTCGGCGGCGATGGGCGCCGCCTTGTCGATGGCACTGCGGACGAGGGCCACCATGTCCCGCGGCTCCGCGTCGAGGACTGCCACGCCGGCGTCGAACCGCGAGATCTCGAGCAGGTCGTTCAGGAGCGCCTGGAAGCGCTCGACCTGGTTGTAGAGCAGCTCGGCGGAGCGCTTCGTGATCGGGCTGAACTCGTCCCGCGCGTCGAACAGGACCTCTGCGGCCATGCGGACGGTCGTGAGCGGGGTCCGCAGCTCGTGGCTCACGTCGGAGACGAAGCGCTGCTGCATGTGGGACAGGTTCGCCAGCGCGGTGATCTGCTCCTGGAGGTTGGCGGCCATGTGGTTGAACGCCGCGCCGAGCCGGGCGACCTCGTCCTCGCCCTCCACCGCCATGCGCTCCTCGAGCTGCCCGGCGGCGAGCTTCTCGGACACGGCCGCGGCGTGGCTCACGGGCGAGACGACGCTGCGCGTCACGATCCACGTGATGGCGCCGATGAGCAGGAGCAGGAACATGCCGCCGAACCACAGGACGTTCTGCATGTCGTCGAGCGTCTGCTGAGCGGAGACGATGTCATACAGGAGGTACAGCTCGTAGACGGTCCCGCCGAAGCTGACCTTGTTCCCGACCGCGATCGCCGGGTGCTCCCGGTTGTCCACGGTGAGCGGGATGGACTGCCAGTACTGCTCCTGCTGGGAGTGCTGGACCGCCTCGCGGAGGCTTGCGGGGATGTCGTTCTCGGTGCGCAGGTAGGACGCCCGCGAGTCGACCCAGCGGTTGCGGGGCTGGTCCTGGTTGGGGACGGCCAGGAACACGTACTGGCGCGGGGTGCTGGACTCGCGGTCCTCGAGCTGGTCGAGCGTGTCGTTGACGAGCTTGAGCACGCTCTGCTGGTCGGTGACCTGCGCGCCGTCGAACGTCTCCTGGACCTGCTGCACCGCCTGGCGGGTCTGGTTCTCCGCCTGCGCGAGCCGCTCCTGGAACAGGTTGTTCGCAATCTGGTTCGAGAGGTAGGCGCCCACGGCCAGGAAGGAGACGAACGTCAGGACGAGCGTGATGAGCACGGTGCGGAACTGCAGCGACCGCCGCCAGCGGCGCATGAAGCCGCCGCGGACGGCTGCGAGGGCGGGACCGACGCCCACTGCCGTCCGGCCGAGCGCCCTGACGGCCCGCAGCGCGAGGATGCGCCCTCGGCGGGCGAGGATTCTTGCCCGGTCCTGGGGCCGCTCGCGGCGCACCCACCGGCGGGCGATCGCCAGTCCCAGACGGGCCCGGGCACGCAGCCGCGCCGCCCGCTGCGCGCGGCCGGGGCGGTCGACGGCGGCGGGCAGGCTCGCGCCGCCGTCGTGCGCCCCGCCCTGGGGCATCTCGTTCGACGGCGGCCTGCTGCGATGCTCTGTGTCCACGCGGCCCTGCGGCTCCCGGCGGCCTATCCGCCGGCCTTGTACCCGACCCCGCGGACCGTCAGGACGATCTCCGGGGCCTCGGGATCGCGCTCGATCTTCGAGCGGAGGCGCTGGACGTGCACGTTCACCAAGCGGGTGTCGGCAGCGTGGCGGTAGCCCCAGACCTGCTCGAGCAGCAGCTCGCGCGTGAACACCTGCCAGGGCTTGCGGGCCAGGGCCACGAGGAGGTCGAACTCGAGGGGGGTCAGGGAGATGTGCTCATCGCCCCGCTTGACGGTGTGGCCCGCCACGTCGATGGAGACCTCGCCGATCCGCAGCGTTTCGGGAGCCTTCGTCTCGCCCGGGCGGAGGCGGGCGCGCACGCGCGCGACGAGCTCGGCGGGCTTGAAGGGCTTGGGGACGTAGTCGTCCGCACCCGACTCGAGGCCGCGCACCACGTCCGAGGTGTCGGACTTGGCCGTGAGCATGACGATCGGGACGTCGGACTCGGACCGGATCTGCCGGCACACCTCGATGCCGTCGAGGCCGGGGAGCATGAGGTCCAGGAGCACCAGGTCGGGGCGCTGGGCCCGGAACACGTCAAGGGCCTGCCCGCCGTCGGCGCAGAACGCCGGCTCGAAGCCGTCGTTGCGCAGGACAATGCCGATCATCTCGGCCAGGGCCTCGTCGTCGTCCACGACCAGAATGCGTGCCTTCATGCCTTCCACTCTCCCCCACTCGACGTCCCGGGCCGGGCGTGCCGCGCCGGGTGTACACCGCCCTTCATTCTAGGCGCCGCGGCTGGGCGCCCGCCCCGCGGACCCGGCCGCGTGCCCGGCCGCGTGCCCCGGTCCGCGAGTCCCAGCGGGATCTCAGGCAGTACCGCTAGTGTTCGCGGGTGCCGCCGCTCGCAGACATCCTCTCCGCCGCTACGGTCGACCCCGCGGCGATCGCCCTCGCGCTCGCTGCGTCCGCCCTGTACGCGGCGGGCCTCGTGCGGGCACGGCGGAGCGGGGTGGCCTGGCCCCTGTGGCGCGTGCTGGCCTTCTACCTGCTCGGGATCCTCCCGTACGCCGCGCTCGCGTACGGGTTCACGGGGGCCTACGGGTCGTCGCTCCGCTGGGCCTTCACGCTCAAGGTCGCGCTCATGTTCTTCGTCGTCCCGCTCTTCCTCGGGCTCGGCCAGCCGGTCGGCCTCGCCCGGGCCGCCCTGTCGGGGGCGGCGAGGGACCGGCTGGAGCGTGCACTGGCCAGCCGGGCCATGCGCATGCTGGGCAACGCCTTCGTGGCCCCGCTGGTCGGGCTCGTCCTGTTCGGGACGTTCCTGACCCCCCTGCTCTCCGTCTACCGGGGGTCACCGCTGGCCAGCGGGATCCTGAGCGTGGTTGTCCCGCTCGTCGGCCTCCTGCTGGCGCTGCCGCTGACCGAAGGGGACTCCTTCGAGCGCTCGAGCGCGTTCATCGTGCTCGAGTTCGTGTACGTGTTCATCGAGCTCCTCGCGGACGCGGTGCCGGGGATCTTCCTCCGGCTCTCCCCCACGGTGCTCGACGGCGCGGCCTCCTGGGCGGCGGGCGTCCCGCAGTGGTTCCCCTCGCCCCTGCGTGACCAGCAGCTCGCGGGCGACCTCCTGTGGTTCATCGCCGAAGCGGTGGACGTCCCGGTCATCATCCTCATGTTCGTCCGCTTCTCGCGCAGCGACCGCCGCGAGGCCAGGTCCTTCGACGAGCTCAGCGACGAGCAGATGGACGCGCTGGCGCAGGAGCACCTCCGCCGCCGCGGCAGCTGAGTCGCCGCGGCAGCTGAGGCCGCGCACCTCAGCCCAGGGCAATCTGGTTGACGGCGTCGGCGAGCTTGACGGTCCGGTTCAGCCGCGCGGTCGCCTCGGCGGGGGTGAGGGCGGCGAGGCTTCCTGCCGGGGTGACCCGGACGGCGTCGAGCGCGGCGAAGGACAGCCCGAGCTGCCGCCAGGGCCGCACCACCCTCTCGGCGAGCTCGCCGGTCCGCAGCCGCGGCGCGCCGTCGGGCGGGAGGGCCCCGAGCCACACGCGGGCGCCGGCCTCGACCGCGCCGGCCAGCCCTTCCCACTGCGGCACGGTGAGGTCCGCGAGCGGCAGCGAGACCCCGTCCGCGCCGGCCTCGAGGACCGCGGCGAGGGGCGCCTCCCACGCCGGGAGGTTCACGACGACGGCCTCGGCCCCCGCTCCGTGCAGGGCATCGGTGAGGAGTGACCAGGCCGTCCGCGCCTCGTGGCCCGGGACCGCGCGCAGCGTGCGGTAGCCGCTGGCGGTGGGCAGGAGGCCCGCAAGCACCCTCGCCGCCTCGGGCTCGTCGAGCTGGACCGTGAGTCGGGCGCCCGGGACGGCCCGCGCCACCTTCTCGAGGAAAGGCACGACGCCGGCCGCGAGGGACTGCGCGATGTCCCGCCGCGCGCCGTGGTCGCCCAGGACCCGCTCGCCCGAGGGGAGGTAGAGGCCGGCCATGAGGCTCAGGGGGCCCAGGATGCGGACGTGGAGGTCCTCGGCCGGCCGTTCCTCCGCGCCGACGACGTCGGCCAGCACGTTGAGGTCCGTCGAGAGCGCCGACTCCGCGCGGGCGGCGTCGAGGCCGCGCCGGTCCACGACCCGCCACCCGTGCGGCTGGACGTCCGCGTGCAGGTCGGCCAGGAGAGCGGCACTCCTGCCGACCGGGTCGGACCCGACCCCCCGGTCGGGCAGCTCGGCGAGGACGGGGAGATGCGGCGACCCCAGCTCGCCGCGGATGGCCTTGGCCGCTTCGAGGGGGTCGGTCCCCGGCCAGTCCCCCAGCGCGGTCGCAGTGACCTGTCCCGCCACGTCAGGCGTCCGAGGCGGTGTCCTGGCCGTCCCCCGAGCGGCGCGCGGAGACATCCTCCGAGATGGCCTGGTGGTGCCGGATGACCTCGCTGATGATGAAGTTCAGGAACTTCTCTGCGAACGCCGGGTCCAGCTGGGCCTCCTCGGCGAGGCGCCGCAGCCGCGCGATCTGGGCGGCCTCGCGCTCGGGATCGGCGGGCGGGAGGTGGTGCTGGGCCTTGAGGAAGCCCACCCTCTGGGTGACCTTGAAGCGCTCGGCGAGGAGGTAGACGAGCGTCGCGTCGAAGTTGTCGATGCTCGAGCGGATGGAGAGCAGCTCCTCCATGACGGCCGGGTCCACGTGACCCTTCAGGGAGCTCGCGCCGGGGTCGTACTGGCCCTCGGATCGGTGCTCGGTCGTCTCGGCGTCGGCGTCGGGGCGGTGCAGCTCGGTCATGCTGACAGTCTATGGGCCGCCGCATGGTGGCCCCGCGCCCTCAGGGACGCGGGGCCACCCTGCGGACCGGCGGTCAGCCGCCGAGCAGCGCGCGGTGCGCAGCCCTGCGCTCGGCCTGCTCGAGCGGGTCGGGCACGGGCAGCGATGCGATGAGCCGCTTCGTGTACTCGTGCTCGGGTGCACCCATGACGCGGGAGCCGATTCCCTGCTCGACCATGCGGCCCTTGTAGAGGACCCCGACCCAGTGGCTGAGCTGGTCGACCACCGCGAGGTCGTGGCTGATGAACAGCGCCGCGAACCCGAGCTCGGCCTGGATCTCGCGGAACAGCTCGAGCACCTTCGCCTGGACCGAGACGTCGAGCGCGGAGGTCGGCTCGTCGGCGACGAGCAGCTTGGGCCCGAGCGCGAGGGCGCGCGCGAGCGAGGCGCGCTGGCGCTGGCCGCCGGAGAGCTCGTGCGGGTACCGGGCGGCGTACGACGCCGGCAGCTGCACCGACTCGAGCAGCTCGCCCACCCGGCGGCGCACCTGGACGCCACCGAGGTCCAGATGGACCAGGAGGGGCTCGGCGACGCACTCGCCGATCGTCAGCTGCGGGTTGAACGACGCCGCCGGATCCTGGAACACGAAGCCGATGTCCTTGCGGATCGGCCTGACGTCCCGCTCGCGGAAGCCGACCATCTCGTGGCCGAGGACCTTCAGGCTGCCTCCGCTGGCGCGGCTGAGCCCCGCGATGGCCCGCCCGATCGTGGTCTTGCCGGATCCCGACTCGCCCACGAGCCCGAACACCTCGCCCGCGGAGACGGTGAACGAGACGTCCTGGACGGCCTTGAACGGCGGGGTCCCGAGGCGGCCGGGGTACGTGATGTCGAGCCCCTCGGCGCGGACGAGCACCTCTCCGTCCTGGTGGAGGCGCGCCGTGGCGCCTTCCGAGGCGGAGTCCCGCCCGAGGTGGGGAACGGCGTCGAGCAGGCGCCGGGTGTAGTCCTCGCGCGGGGAGGCGAAGAGCGTGCGGGCGGCAGCCTCCTCGA
Source organism: Sinomonas sp. B1-1 (assembly GCF_050474465.1). Lineage (NCBI taxonomy): Bacteria > Bacillati > Actinomycetota > Actinomycetes > Micrococcales > Micrococcaceae > Sinomonas > Sinomonas sp. B1-1. The sequence goes on from NZ_JBCHVF010000001.1 coordinate 921,735, forward strand.
CGACCTCGCCCTGGTTCATGACGACGACTCGGTCGGCGAGGTCCGCGACCACCCCCATGTTATGGGTGATGAGCACGATCGACGTGCCGTAGAGGTCACGCAGGTCGCGGAGCAGCTCGAGGATCTCGGCCTGGACGGTGACGTCCAGCGCCGTTGTGGGCTCGTCGGCCACGATCAGGCCGGGGTCGAGTGCGAGCGCCGCCGCGATGACCACGCGCTGCTTCTGCCCGCCGGAGAACTGGTGCGGGTAGTAGTCCACCCGCTTCTCGGGGTCGGGGATGCCGACCTTGCGCAGGGCCTCGACGGCACGCTCCCTGGCCTCCTTGCGGCTGACCCTCCTGCCGTCCCTGCCGCGGTGTGCCCGGATCCCCTCGGCGATCTGCCACCCCACCGTGAAGACGGGGTTGAGCGCAGTCGAGGGTTCCTGGAAGACCATCGCGACGTCGCGTCCCCGCAGCTCGCGCAGCGCGGCCCCGCTGAGCGCGACGACGTTGTGGCCGTTGATCACCACAGCGCCGGAGCTCGTGGCGGTCTCGGGCAGGAGGCCGAGGATGGTCTTGGCCGTGACGGTCTTGCCTGAGCCGGATTCGCCCACGACGGCGACGACCTCCCCCGCCCGGACGTCCAGGCTCACCCCCCGCACGGCGTCGACCTCCCCTGCGTCGGTGGCGAAGGAGACCCGCAGGTCGTCGATCTCCAGGACGGTCTCGTCCGGCCGGATCCCGCCCACCGGGCCGAGCTCCTCTCCGGTGCCGGTGTTCATGCCGGGTTCCCCTTCCGCTTGCGGCCGCGCGTGCGGAGGCGCGCGTCACCCAGATCGTTGATGCTCTCTCCCACGAGCGTGAGCCCCAGGACTGTCAGGACGATTGACAGGCCGGGGAAGATCCCGGTCCACCAGATGCCGGCGGTCACGTCGCTCAGGGCCTGCTTGAGGTCAAAGCCCCATTCCGCCGCGCTCGTCGGCTCGATGCCGAAGCCGAGGAAGCCCAGCGCCGCGAGCGTGAGGATGGCCTCGGAGGCATTGAGCGTGAAGATGAGCGGGATGCTGCGCGTCGCGTTCCGGTAGATGTGCCGGGCCATGATGCGCCAGCTCGAGGCGCCGATGACCATTGCCGACTCGACGAAGGGCTCCGCCTTCAGGCGGATCGCCTCCGCCCGCACCACGCGGAAGTACTGGGGGATGAACACGACGGTCACCGAGAGTGCCGCCGCGAGGATGCCGCCCCACAGGCTCGACTGCCCGCGGGAGATGACGATCGACATGACGATCGCGACCAGCAGTGACGGGAAGGCGTAGACCGCGTCGGCGATCACCACGAGGACGCGGTCGACCCACCCGCCGATGTAGCCCGAGACGAGCCCCAGCGCGACGCCCGCGAAGATCGACAGGGCCACGGCGACGACGATCACGAGGATGGCGGTCTGGGCGCCCCAGACGACGCGGGAGAACACGTCGTACCCGCCCACGGTCGTTCCCCAGATGTGCTGTGGGCTTGGGGGGTCCTGTGCAGGGAAGTTGCCCGAGGCGTCGGAGAGCTGAGAGTAGCCATACGGAGCGACGATCGGGGCGAGGAGCGCGATGAGCAGGAAGACGACGGTGAGTGCGAGTCCCGCAACGAGCATGGCCCGCTGCACACCGACGCTTGCCCTCAGGTGCGAGACAACCGGGAGCCGCTGCAGCAGCGGCTCCCTGCGTTCGATCTCGGGCAGGGCCTGGGTCTTGGCCGTCATCTCAGTACCTCACCCTCGGGTCGATGAGCGCCGCAATGACGTCCACTACGAAGTTCGTGACCGCCACGATCACGGCCAAGAGCACCACGATGCCCTGCACGGCGACGAAGTCCCGCGCCGAGAGGTACTGCGCGAGCTGGAATCCGAGGCCCTTCCACTCGAAGGTCGTCTCGGTCAGGACCGCTCCCGCGAGCAGGAGCGCGATCTGCATGCCCATGACCGTGATGATCGGGATCAGCGCGGGCTTGTAGGCGTGCTTCGTGACGAGACGGAACTCGCTGACACCCCGTGATCTGCCGGCCTCGACGTAGTCCTTGCCGAGCGTGCCGATGAGGTTGGTCCGCACGAGGCGTAGGAACACACCCGCCGTGAGGAGGCCCAGGGCGACGGCCGGCAGCACGGCGTGCGAGACGACATCCCAGAACGCCGGCATGTTGCCGCTGCGCAGCGCATCGAGCCAGAAGATGCCGGACGGTGCGGCGAGCTGGTTCATCGCGAGCTCGGTCGTGGTCGAGGCCCGGCCTGCGATAGGAGTCCAGCCGAGCCATACCCCGAACACGAGCTTGAGCAGGAGGCCCGAGAAGAAGACGGGGGTCGCGTAGAACAGGATCGCCAGCACCCGGAGCACGGCGTCCGAGGACCTGTCGCGCCGGTGGGCTGCGAGCATCCCCAGAGGGATCCCGACGATGAACGCCACGACGAGCGCGTTGACGGCGAGCTCGAATGTCGCGGTCCCGAAGGTCAGGAGCATCTCCGTGACCGAACGATTGTCCGAGATCGTCCGGCCGAAGTTGCCCGTGAAGATCTGTCCGAGGTATTCGACGTACTGGATGAAGACCGGCCGGTCGTAGCCGGCCTCGTGGATACGGAGCTCAAGCTGGTCAGGCGGGAGCCTCCCGCCCAGTGCGGCGGTGATGGGGTCGCCGGTGATGCGCATGAGGAAGAACACAATGGTCACGAGGATGAAGATCGTGGGGAAGATGAGCAGGAAGCGGACGAGCAGGTAGGCGCCCAGCCCGCCGCCCTTCGCCTTGCTAGCCGGAGTGGTGGCGGCCTCTGGCGGCGCCTCGGTGAAAGCTGTCATGGAGATCTCCTGAACACGCCGCGGTGGCGGGGCGCCTCAGCACCCCGCCACCAGACGGCGGGCTGTTCCGTTCGGGCTACTTGCTCAGGACGCCGAGGCGGAACTTGAACGAGGGATCAAGGGTGGTCTCGACGCCCTTGACCGAGGACCCCGCCACGGCGACCTGTGAACCCTGCAGGAGGGGCAGGGTGGGGAGGTCCTTCGCGACAGCCGTCTGGACGTCCTGGATCTGCTTCTCGCGGGCGGACTTGTCCGGGTTGGTCGCCTCCTTGGCGACGAGGTCCTGGACGGCCGCGTTGTCGTAGTGGTTCTTCAGGAAGCTGTTCTTCGTGAAGAACGGCGTGAGGTAGTTGTCCGGGTCGGAGAAGTCCGGGAACCATCCGAGCTGGTACATCGGGTAGACGTCCTTCGCGCGGTCCTTCTGATAGGTCACCCACTCGGTGGACTGGAGGTTCACCTTGAAGAGGCCGCTCGACTCGAGCTGCTGCTTCACGAGCGCGTACTCGTCGCCCGAGGACTTCCCGTAGTGGTCCGGGTTGTACTGGAGGTTGATGGCGAGCGGGGTCTGGATCCCGGCATCCGAAAGGGCCTTCTTGGCCTTGTCGGCGCTCGGCTTGCCGCTGCCGTCCCCGTACATGTCCTTGAGCGGTGTCTTCGCGCCGAGGAAGCCGTCGGCGACGTACGAGTACAGCGGCGTGTACGTGCCCTTGTAGACCTGCTGGGCGATCGCATCACGGTCCACGAGGTCGGCCATGGCTTGCCTGACGGCGAGCGCCTTGGCGGGGTCCGCCTCGGGCGTCTTGGCACCGAAGGGCATCGTGTCGAAGTTGAAGACGATGTAGCGGATCTCGCCGCCGGGGCCCTTGTGGACCGCAACCTTGGAGTCCTTCGCGAGGCTGTCCACATCGGTCGCGGTCAGCGACCGCCACGCGACGTCGATGCTGCCCTGCTGGACCTCGAGCTTGAGGTTGTTGGAGTCGGAGAAGTACTTGAGGTTGACGGTGTCTGTCTTCGGGGCGCCGAGGAGGCCCTTGTAGTCAGGATTCGCCTTGAACGAGACGAGCTGGTTCTTCTGGTAGGAGGACACCGTGTACGGGCCGGCGAAGGCCTTCTTGGCGATGATGTCCTCGTCGTTCATGACCTTGTCGGCGGGGAACACATTGTGGTCCACGATGGGCCCCACGGGGCCGGTGAGGACCTGCGGGAAGGTCTGGTCGTTCTCAAGCTTGAGATGGAAGACCACCGTCGTGGCATCCTTCGCCTCGGTGCTCTCGAGGTTCTCGAGGAGCGACGCCGGCCCGTTGGGGTCGTTGATCTTGACCTGGCGGTCGAAGGAGAACTTGACGTCGGCGGAGTCCAGGGTGTCCCCGTTGGCCCACTTGAGCCCGCTCTTGAGCTTGACGGTGTACTCCTTCGGGGAGGTGAAGGAGGCGGACTCCGCGATGTCCGGCTGGGGCTCGGCGCTGCCGGGCTTCGAATTGAGCAGGAACGGGAAGATCTGGTTCATGACCAGGAAGGAGCCGTTGTCGTAGGACCCGGCCGGATCGAGGAACGTGACCTTGTCGGTCGTGCCGACGGTGATCGGTCCGCTCGCTGCGGATCCGCTGGGCGACGAGCCTCCCGAGGGGCCCGTGCAGGCTGTGAGGGCGAGGGCGGAGATGCCGACGAGCGCGACAGCGCCTCGCACAGCCGATGTGGTCTTAGCCATCTATGACCTTCTTTGTCGAGTCCTGGCCGGCCCCGATGCCGGCGCATACGCCAGCGTGACCCAGGGCACAGTCCTGATGACCTGATTCAACCACCTATCGGGCAAAATGAAACGGTTCTTTGACGGAATTGAGACCGAACGGTGACCTTCGCGGTGGACGCGGACGACGGCGCGCGGGCGGCGCGCCGTCGTCCGCTCCTCTGGCGGGACTCGCCTCAGCCGCTGAAGGGCACCCGCTCCCAGCTCAGGACGGGCGCCCCGGTGCCCGCGGCACCGTTCGGCGCCACGTTCACGCGGAGGTAGTTCTTCGCGTTCGAGGATCCGTCCACGGTCACGCGCGTGAGGTTGTCTGCCGAGCCCGTCACACCGTAGCGCGCAAGCCACGGCGAGCCCGCGGCGAGGGGCCGGTCGACGTTGTAGACGTGGCTGTCGCCGTCGAACAGGTAGACCTCGCCGTCGAAGGCCTGGGCCTCCTCGGCGAGCGCCTCCACGATCGGGGTGAAGGCGCTGATGTCGCTCCACGGCACCGTGTAGGTGGGGTCGAACATGTCGGCCTGCTGGAAGACCGCCACCGTCCGGTCGTTGCGCTGGCGCGCCTCGGCGAACGTCTTCCTGATCTCCGCGATGACAGCGTCGGTGCGGTGCGCGACCTCGTCGAGCTGCGCCTGGTTCGGCACTGTCTCGCCGCGGCCCGTCCACGGCTGGGTCGCGTTGTTGCTGCCCGGGACGTTGACGGCTGCGAAGGCGACGCGGTTGCGCGTGAAGTCGACGTTCTCCGGCAGCCCCAGCTCCGACTGGCTCCTGACGGGCATGGTGGCGCCCAGGGTCTTGCCCGGATCGTCGAAGAACACCTCGCGGAGCTTGCCGAGGCGCTCGAGCGGGCTGTATGCCCCGTTGTTGGCCCGGTGGCAGTCGGTCCACTCGTTGTCGCCCGGGGTGTAGACGAGCGGATGCGTGAACCGGTCGAAGTCTGCGCGGACCTGCTCGAAGTACGCGTCGGAGCATTCCGACGAGCCGTTCTTGATGTCGCCGACGTGCACCACGAAGTCGAGCGAGGAGTCGGCGTTGAGCTGCGCCACGTGCTCGGGGAACTCGGCGACCGCGGAGGCGCCGTACGGCGTGTCGCCGATGACGGCGAAGCTGAAGGCGGCCTGGGGTCCGGGCGCGGCGGGGACGGCAGGGCCGGCGACGGCCGGGCCGGCGACGGCGGCGACCGCGGCGGTGAGGGCGACGGTGGCGAGAGCGGCTCCGGCGCGACGACGGGTGGATGCGGGCATGGATCCTTCTTCCTGCGGGCTGACGGGGTAGGGACAGCGGCAGGCTAGTGCCGCCCGGCTTTCGCCCGGTGTCCGACAGGTGTACGGCCGGCGAACAGGGGCCTACCCTGTAGTCAGGGAGCTGGGCCCGGAGGAGGGCGTCATGGCTCGCGCAGCCCTGTGCATCGGCATCAACCGCTTCGCCGCACTCCCGGAGGACAGCTGGCTCGCGGGGTGCGTCAACGACGCCCACGACATCGCGGCGGCGCTGACCGGGGTGTTCGGCTTCGCGCCCGGCGAGGTCACGGTCCTCACCGACGCTGCCGCGACGAAGGCCGCGATCCTCGGCGCCATCGGGGACATGGTGGAGCGCGCCGTGGACGGCCGTCTCGAGCAGATCGTGCTGACGTTCTCGAGCCACGGCACCCAGATCCCCGACGACGCGTCCGACCCGGACGAGCCGGACCGGATGGACGAAGCCCTCGCCGCCTACGACATCACCACGGCCGGGGACCAGTGGGAGCGCGGCAGCGTGGTCGTCGACGACGACCTGCACGCGCTCCTGTCGCGCGTGCCCGCCCAGGTGATCACCGACGTCGTGCTGGACACGTGCCACAGCGGGACGGGGCTGCGCGCCTTCGACGCGCCGCGCGGCCGCCGCGCCCGGTTCCTCGCCCCGCCCGCGCCCGCCGGGGCCGCCGCCGCACCGGGTGCGGCGGCGCACAGCCTCCGCGAACTCGTCGCCTCGGGCCCCGGTCCCGTCCTCTTCGCGGCCTGCCGGGCAGACCAGACCGCCTCGGATGCCCCGTTCGGCGGCCGCTACAGCGGGGCCTTCACCCACTTCCTCCTCGAGGCCCTCACGAGCCAGCCGACGGCCTCGAGGTCTGCGACACACCGGGCCGTCACGGCGGCGCTGCGCGCCGCGAAGTTCGACCAGCGGGCACAGCTCGAGGGCACCGCGGCCCAGCGCGAGGCGGTCTGGGGCAGGTAGGCCCGACGGCGCGCGCCCGCCGCCGCGTGCTGCTCGCCGTGCCCGTCCGGCGCCTCAGGCCGGGAGGTCCTCACGTTCGCCCTCCTGGTGGTACGACGCCGCGGCTCCGGCAGCCGCCTCCCGCTCGGCCCGCGCAGTGGCCGCGCGGGCCTGCTGGCGTTCGCCGTTCATGACCGGCTTGAGGGCCGCGAAGCACAGCCGCCCGCCCTCGTCGAACCGCAGGACCGCGCCCCCGCGCACGGCGACGACCTCTCCCTCCGTCCTGAGCCCGAGCCTGTCCCGGGCCTCGCGGCGGCTGAGCCGGACGTCCTGGACGAAGGACGCGCAGATCTCCGAGACAACGAAGCCGTCTGGGCCCACCCGCACGGTGGGGCGCACGCGGTCGATCCGGATGCTCGTCTCCTCGTCCAGGTCCATGGCCCGCATGAGCCTGGGGTTGGCCCAGACGAAGCGGTTGAGCTCCTCGGGATCGGAGGCGAGTGCGGAGAGCCGCACCGGGTACTGCAGGCCCTCGAGGTCGTCGAGCCCGTCGAGCCGCGCGTCCGGGTCGGTCGAGAGGTCGATGTTCCAGAACATGTCCCGGAGCACCTCGCGGTAGCCCTTCGGCCGGGCCCCGTCCGGGCCGCTGGGGCGCCCGCACGGCGGGGTGTCGTACGGCATCATGACGAGGTCGGAGGCGAGGATGCCCCGCAGGAGGTCCGTCCACGTCGGGTCGACGGGCGGGAGGTAGGCCAGCGAGCGCAGGACCATGCCGAGCACCTGGCGTCCCACTCTGGCGCCGGACTGCGCGATCTGGAAGCGGCTCGAGCGGCCGCCCGGGCAGTCGAGGCGCTGCTTCCAGAGCTCGACCACGGTGTTGAGCACGGCCTGGACGACGATCTCCCCGCGCGCGTGAGGCTCCGGGAGGAGGGTCCACTCGAACGGCACCTCCCGGTCGAGCGGGCGCCGGACCGCGGACCGGGTGAAGAGGCCGTCGGCGAGGCCGAAGAGGCCCGAGCGCAGGATCTTCTCGTCCGCCTCCCGCGTCCCGCGGCCCTGCATCCCGGCCTCCTGGAGCATCTGCTCGACCCGGGCCTCGGAGGAGAACACCGAGAGCATGGCCACGAGGTCCGCCATGGCCTCGTGGAGCGCGAACCCGTCCAGGAGCGCGTTCGCGTCCGCCCAGCGGGGGCGGTAGCCGTCGAGGATCGCGTGGGTCACCTCGTGCGCGACCAGGTCCCGGTACAGGGCCATCGGGACATGGCGGCTGCTGCGCGGATCGGCGCGGTGGCCGAAGCGCACGGCCTGCCGCTGCGGGTCGTAGCCCGAGTCGCGGAAGTCGACGGGGTCGTAGGCATCGATGCGGAGCCGGTGTCCCCCGGCCCAGCCGAGCCTGCGGCCCATGGTCCGCTCGAAGATCTGCAGGGTGTCCGACGCGACCGCGTACACGTGCTGGGCGAGGAAGCGCCCGTCCGCGAGCAGCTGCTCGGTGTCCTCCGGCGGCGGCACGTCGTCGATCCCCCACAGACCGCCGTCGAGGGAGAGCGGGATCGGCTGGGCCTCGTCGCGCCCTGGCCTGCGCACCCGGACGTCGAGCCTCGCGCCGATGGGACCGCTCCGGACGCGTTCGAGGGGCACCCGCACGGAGGCGAGCGCGGCGGGCCGGCCGGTGAACGGGCCCTCAGCCAGGACGGTGAGGCTGACGAGACCCGCGCCGTAGGCTACCCCGGGCTGAGCGTCGTCCCGTGCCATCGCCGCCGCCTCGTGCCGAGGGGTCCGCGCAGGCGCGGGCCCGCAGAAGTGAGACCTGGGGCCATTGTGGCACCGGGCCGACTAGCGGGGAAGTAGCCTCTCGGGCGATCGGGCGGCGTCGATCGTGGCCTGCCCGAGGACCCTCGTCCCCTGGTAGAGGACCACCGTCTGCCCGGGGGCGACGCCGCGGAGGGGAGTCTCGAGCGTGACGACGAGCTCGCCGTCGTGCGCGTCCGGGGCGCCGGGGACGGCCGCCGGCTCGAGGCGGGCACGCGCGGGGACCGGATCGCCGTGGGCGCGGACCTGGGCTTCGCAGGCGAACTCCTCGCCTGTCTCCGCCTCGGACGGCGGCAGGCCCGCCCACGAGACGCGGATGCCGCGGATCTCCCCGACGGCGAGGAGCCGCTCGGGCCCCACCACCACGGTGTTGTCCTTCGGCCGGACCTCGAGGACGAAGCGGGGCCGGCCGTCGGGTGCGGGACGGCCGAGGCGCAGGCCGCGGCGCTGCCCCACCGTGTAGGCATTCGCGCCGGAGTGCTCGCCGACCTTCGTACCCGTCTCGTCGACGATCTCCCCGGGCTCCATCTCGATCCGCTCGGCGAGCCAGCCGCGGGTGTCGCCGTCGGAGATGAAGCAGATGTCGTGGCTGTCCGGCTTCGCCGCCACAGACAGGCCGCGGCGCTCTGCCTCGGCCCGGACCTCCGCCTTCGAGGGCGTGTCCGCGAGGGGGAAGAGGCAGTGCTCGAGCTGCTCGTGGGTCAGGACTCCGAGCACGTAGGACTGGTCCTTGGCCCAGTCGGCGGCGCGGTGCAGCTGGGGATGGCCGTCCGCGTCCCTGACCACCTTGGCGTAGTGCCCCGTGCAGACGGCGTCGAAGCCGAGCGCGAGGGCCTTCTCGAGGAGCGCGGCGAACTTGATGCGCTCGTTGCAGCGCATGCACGGGTTCGGGGTCCGGCCGGCGGCGTACTCGGAGACGAAGTCGTCCACGACGTCCTCCTTGAACCGCTCGGAGAAGTCCCAGACGTAGAAGGGGATCCCGAGCCGGTCGCAGGCGCGCCAGGCGTCGTTGGAGTCCTCGATGGTGCAGCAGCCGCGCGAGCCCGTGCGGAGCGTTCCGGGCATGCGGTTGAGAGCCAGATGGACCCCGACGACGTCGTGCCCCGCCTCGACGGCCCGCGCCGCGGCGACCGCGGAATCCACTCCTCCGCTCATGGCTGCCAGAACTCGCACCGGTCTATTCTAGCGTCCGGGGCCCCCGGCCGGGCGGCCCCCTGCGGTGGCTGCGGGGGCACCGGCCCGTGGCACCGCCGTCGTGCAGGGGAGGTACTGTGCAGCAGCCTATTGTCATCGTGGGCGGGGGCCTCGCGGCAGGATCGGCCGCGAAGACGCTCCGCCAGGAGGGCTACGACGGCCCGCTGACGATCATCGCCGCCGAGCGCCGCGAACCCTACCTGAGGCCGCCGCTCTCGAAGGAGTTCCTGAAGGGCCAGGAGAAGGAGGCGGACCTCCTGGTCAACCCCTCCGGCTGGTACGAGAAGAACGACGTCGACCTCCGCCTCGGCGAGCGTGCCGCCCAGATCATCCCGGGCGCCCACATGCTCCGCCTCGAGAGCGAGGCCCTCGTCCCGTACTCCAAGCTCCTCCTCGCGACGGGCGCGCAGCCGCGGGCGCTGGACATCCCGGGCGCACAGCTCGAGGGGGTGCACAGCCTCCGGCGGCTCGAGGACTCCCTCGCACTACGCGAGGAGCTCGCGGGCGGCGGGCGACGGGTGGTCATCGTGGGCTCGGGATGGATCGGCCTCGAAGTGGCCGCCGCCGCCCGCGAGTACGGCAACGAGGTCACCGTGCTCGGGCGGCACGCCTCGGTGCTGCGCCAGCTAGAGGGCCCGCTCGCGGAGGTCTTCCGCCGCGCGCTCGAGGCCGAGGGCGTCCAGTTCCGCCTCCCCGCGCACCCCGTCGAATTCGTCGCCTCGGCCGACCGCGAATGCGTGGCGGGCACGGTGCTGAACACCGGCGAGCGGATCGGGGCGGATCTGGTCCTCGTGGCCGTGGGCGTCGAGCCGGACACGGCGCTGGCCGAGGAGGCGCGCCTGCGGCTGCGGGACGGAATCCTCACCGACGCCTCGTTGCGCACGAGCGCCGAGGACATCTTCGCCGCCGGCGACGTCGCGAGCTCCCTCCAGCCGCGCACGGGCGACCATGTGCGCAGCGAGCACTGGTCGAACGCGCTCAACGGCGGCAAGGTCGCCGCGAAGGCGATGCTCGGCGTCGACGCGCAGCTGGACATCGCCCCCTACTTCTACACGGACCAGGCCGGGCTGAGCATGGAGTACTCGGGGTTCGGGCAGCTCGTGCGGGGCGCGCACCTCGTCCTGCGGGGCCGGATCGACACGCCCGAGGCGGCGAAGGAGGGGTTCGTCGCGCTCTGGGTGAGGGACGGCGCCGTCGTGGGCGGGATGAACGTCAACACCCCCAGGCAGCAGAAGGCGATCAAGGCGCTCATCGCCTCCCGTGCCCCGGTGGACGAGGCGCGGCTGCGCGACCCCGAGGTGCCGCTCCCGGAGCTCGCGGGAGTCTGACCCCTCCCGTCTGGGAGTCACCTTCTGGGAGTCACCTCCTGGGGGTCACCTCACGTGACCTCCAGGAGGTGACCCCCAGACGTACGGGGGCGTCAGGGAGCGCGGCGGGTGCTGGCCGTCTGGATGGTGCTCGCATGGCCGGCCATGCCCGCGGCGCGCGCCTGCGCCACGGCCGGCCCGATGGCCGCGAGCAGCGCGTCCACGTCCGCCTCCGTCGAGTTCCAGCCGAGGCTGAAGCGCTGGGCACCCCGGGCCTCGTCCTCGGTGCGGCCCATTGCCGTCAGCACGTGTGACGGGCGTGGGACGCCGGCGGTGCAGGCGGAGCCGGTCGACGTCGCGATCCCCGCCATGTCCAGCAGGAACAGGAGCGAATCGCCCTCGCATCCCGGGAACGTCAGGTGCGCTATCCCCGGCAGGCGGGCTTCCTCGCCGCGGTCGGCCGGTCCGCTCACGACGGCGTCCGGCACCTCGCGCACTATCCCGTCCAGGAGCCGGTCCCTCAGCCCCGCGAGCCGGCGCGACTCCTCGGGAAGGTGCGCGACGGCGTCGTGCGCCGCGGCAGCGAAGGCGGCCGCGCCCGCGGAGTCCAGGGTCCCCGAGCGGAGGCCGCGCTGCTGACCACCGCCGTGCAGGACCGGGGTGAGCACGACGTCGCGGCGCACCACGAGCGCGCCGACCCCCACCGGGGCGCCGATCTTGTGCCCGCTCACGGCCATCGTCGCGAGGCCGGAGGCGCGGAAGTCGACCGGGAGGTGCCCGAACGCCTGGACCGCGTCCGAGTGGACGGGGATGCCGTGCCCGGCCGCGATCCGCACGGCCTCGCGGACCGGCTGGACCGTGCCCACCTCGTTGTTCGCCCACATGAGCGCGACGAGGGCCACCGCGCCGGGATCCCGCGCGATCTCCTCGCGCAGGGCCTCGAGGCTAATCTCGCCGGCGGCGTCGCACGGCAGCCATACAGCCTCGGCTCCCTCGTGCGCCTCGAGCCACTCCACGGTGTCCGCGACGGCGTGGTGCTCGATGCCCGAGCACAGGATGCGGGTGCGCCGCGGGTCCTCGGCCTGGCGGGACCAGTAGAGGCCCTTGACGGCGAGGTTGTCCGCCTCGGTGCCGCCGGAGGTGAAGACGACCTCCGTGGGGTGCGCGCCGAGGGAGGCCGCGAGGGACTCGCGGGCGTCCTCGAGGGCGCGCCGCGCGGACTGGCCCGCGGCGTGGAGCGAGGAGGGGTTGCCGCCGCGCGCGATCTGGGCGGTGTACGCGGCGAGCGCAGCGGGCGTCACCGGGGTGGTGGCGGCGTGGTCGAGGTAGACGGGCACCCATCCACTGTAGGACGCGCCGGTGGCGGGAGTCCGCGGCAGCCTCCCCCGCGCGCGTCAGGGGCGGGGCACGACCCGGGCGCAGCACTCGTGGCCCGGCCCGTCGGGGTCCACGGGCTCGATCCCGTGCTGTCCGTCCCCGCAGCCGGCGAGCGCGCCGTCCAGGAGGGCGCCGTTGAGGCTGCACACCACCCCCCGGTACTCGCGCGAGAGCCGGTGGAAGGGGCAGTTGGACAGCTCGATCCCGCCGTCCGCCGAGGAGCGCGGGGCGTACCCGGCGGCCTCGAGCACCGCGCCGATGCTGCCGTGCGCGCGGCCGAGGGACTCCCCCGCTGCACGGCCCACGGCGGCGATGCACGCGGCCATCGGCTCGCCCTCGGCGATCGAGCGCTCCGCGGCCGCGGCGAGCAGCTCTCCCGCGAGCTCGTAGGACCGCTGCGGGACTGCCGCGACGACTTCCTGCACCGCGGGCTCGTAGAACTTGGACGGCCGTCCGGAGCCGGGACCACCGCTGCCGGCGGGCTTGGCGAACGTGGCGACCAGCACGCCGTCGTCCACGAGCCGGTCCAGGTGCGCCGCGGCGGTGCCGCGGGAGAGGCCGACGGCGTCCGCGGCCTCGTTCCGGCCCACCGGTCGGCCCGCCCCGCGCACGAAGAGGTAGAGCGCACGGCGGCGCTCCTCGCCCAGGGAGCCGAGGGCGCCCAGGCGGGCCCGCCACCCGAGCGGCTGCTGGGCACCATGGCTGGACGGAACGGGCATGCCTCAATGGTACGTCCAAAAAAGGAATTCCTTGTTTTAGAGGCGGCGCAAATCTAAAATCGGAGTTACCCGTTTTGGAAGGAGACATCATGTCAGCCACGTCAGCCCCACACGGACGGTTCCGGACCGCGGCAGCAAGCCGCTCGGGAGCCATGGCCATGGCGCCGGCGGACCAGGCGTTCTACATGCTGCGGACGCTCTACGTCGTGGCGCCGATCCTCTTCGGCCTCGACAAGTTCTTCAACATCCTCACGTACTGGCCCAACTACCTCGCCCCGGTCGCCACCACAGTGGTGCCGGTCAGCCCCCAGACGTTCATGTATGCCGTCGGGGTCGTGGAGATCATCGCTGGCCTCCTCGTCGCGTGGCGGGCGAAGTGGGGATCGCTCGTCGTCGCCCTCTGGCTGCTCGGGATCATCGTCAATCTGCTCGTGCTGGGGCACGGGTTCGACGTCGCGCTGCGCGACTTCGGCCTCATGGTCGGCGCGCTCGCCCTCAACCGCCTCGCCTCGCGCCGGGCCTGACCCGGCCGGCCCGCAGGCCTCTCTGCTGGCCCGTCAGGCCGCCCCGGACCGCTGGGGGTCCGAGGAGGCCGGCGCGGCCAGGACCGCGAGGGCACCGGGAACCACGCTGATGGTGACGGGGGCAGGCGCAACCCGCTCGCCGTCCGCGTACACGACCACGCCGGGACCGCCCAGCGAGACCTTGGACGCGCGCGAGAGGTCGACGGCGGGATGCCCCACGTGCTGCCCGCGGAAGACCTTGGGGAAGACCCCCAGGAGGGCGAGCCGCGTCAGGGGACGCACGACGAACAGGTCCAGCACGCCGTCGTCCGCGCGGGCCTCGGGCGCCACGCGCATCCCTCCCCCGAGGGACGGCCCGTTGGCGACCGAGACGAGCATCGCCCGCTCGTTCCGGGGCGTGCCGTCGACCGTGAGCTCGAACGGAATGGGCCTGAAGGTGGCCAGCTCGCGCAGGAGGGCCAGCGTGTACTTCGCCGCCCCGCGGGGCCAGCGCCAGGAGTTCGCCCGTTCATTGACGCGGGCGTCGAAGCCGGCCGAGGCGACAGCAAGGAAGTGCCGCTGGCCGCCGTCCCACTCGATCAGGCCCAGGTCCAGGGACTTCGGCGGGAGCTCCAGCGCCGAGAGCGCCGCCTCCACGGCACCCTGCACCGACCCGAGCGGGACGCCCAGGAGGCGCGCGGCGTCGTTGCCCGTCCCGGCCGGGATGACGCCCAGGGGCACGCCGGTACCCGCGAGGACGTTCGCCACGAGGTTCACCGTCCCGTCCCCGCCGGCCACCAGGACGGCATCGGCGCCGTCGATCTCCCCGGCCACCGCTGCCGCAAGGGCCGAGCCGCTCCCCCGGACGAGTTCGGTGACAGTGGCGCCGCGGGCCCTCAGGAGGGCAGCGGCCTCCCGCGCCCGGACCCCGCCCTGTCCGGACGAGGCAGCGGGGTTGACGGCGAGAACCAGCCGTAGAGGGCGCGGGGAGGGCATGCTCAGGATTATTCCAGCGGATGCCCAGAATCTGCGGGTGCGGCGCCCCTAGGATGGGAGCATGCCGCCGCACGTCCCCTCGCACTACGAGGTCCTCGGCGTGCCCGTGACAGCCAGCGAGGCCGACCTCAAGCGCGCGTACCGCCGTGCCGCGCGCCTGCACCACCCGGACCATGGCGGCGACGTCATCGAGTTCCGGCGCGTCACCCTCGCCTATGAGGTCCTCTCCGACCCGAAGCGGCGCACCGAGTACGACCGCAGCTACTTCACCTCGGCACCCCAGCAGGAGTCCGCCCGCGGCGCCGGGGCGGGGACGCCGCCGTCGTCCGGAGCGGGGCGCACGACGCCGGGCGGCAGCTTCCGCGCGCGGGCCGCCTCCCGCGAGGCGGGACGGCGCAATCCGTCGGGCGAGCCTGCGGTGTACGTGCCTCCGTTCGCGCCCGGGACCACCCCGCTCGTCCCCGCCGAGGTCGCCGCGCGTGCCGAGCACGGCGTCCCCCGCCGCAGGGGCCTGTTCGGCGCAGACGCCCGCATCCAGCGGGAGCTGCGGACGGCCGCGCTGATCCGGCGCCAGGTCCTGACCTCGATCCCCGCCGCGCGGCTCTTCAACGGCCTCCGCTCCCCCGCCTCATCGGTGCACATCGCCCACGCGGTCCTGGCCGGCTACCGGCTCGCGCTCGTGGACTCGATGCTCGTGCCGGCGGGCAACTACGCGTGGGACGGCGCGCACCTGCTGCACGGCGGCCGCGTGGTCGCTCCGCCGCGCCTTGCCGAACAGGTCCGGCACTTCCAGAACCTGTTCCCCGAGCTCAACGTCCAGGGGTTCGTGCTCGTGCAGACACCCCAGGAGAACCTGCACGAGCCGGTGATCGATGTCCGCCGCGGGACGGAGGGGCTCATCGAACCCCGCAACGCGGCCAAGTTCCTCCGCGAGCTCACGTTCTTCCTCGCCTCCGGCCCGCAGCCGAACGTCGTGTTCGTCCCGGCGTTCGCGCGCCTGCTCACCGGGCTGCACTGAGGCTCGCGGCCCAGCCGCCGCGCACCGTCGCGGTGCCGCGCCGCGGCGGCCGTAGGATGGAGGGCGTGTTCCGCATCCTCTTCTACACCCCCGAGATCCCCGGCAACACGGGAAACGCCATCCGGCTCGCCGCGGTGACGGGCTCCGAGCTGCATCTCGTCGAGCCCCTCGGCTTCGATTTCGAGGACGCGAAACTCCGCCGTGCCGGCCTCGACTACCATGACCTCGCCGTCGTGACCGTGCACAAGAGCTTGGACGACGCCTTCACGGCACTCCTGCCCGCCCGCGTCTTCGCCTTCACGTCCCACGGCGACACGCAGTTCGCGGACGTCGACTACCGTCCCGGCGACGTGCTGTTCTTCGGGCCGGAGTCCGTGGGGCTGCCTGAGGACGTCCTCGCCGACCCCCGTCTCACCGCGCGCGTCCGCCTCCCGATGCAGCCTTCGCGCCGCTCGCTGAATCTCGCCAACGCGGCATCGATTGCCGTGTACGAGGCATGGCGCCAGAACGGGTACGCCGGCGCGCAGCTCTGAGGCTCCGGCGCGAGCCCGCGGCCGTCAGAATCCGGCGATCGTCTCCGGGTTGTTGACCGAGACGACGTGGAATTCCTCGGCCGAGGACCCCTCGGCGAGCCCTGCGGCAGAGGCGCTGGCCCGCATGCGGCTGCGCACCGACTCCTCCATGGCGGCGACGTCGGGGTGCTGGCTGATGTGCACCTGGAGCGCGGTGATCTTCGTGTCGACGAATGCGCTCACGTCCACGCGGTGGTTGGTCCGCTCGGCCGGGCCTGCGTAGAGCCACAGCCACGGCACGCGGTAGGCGTCCAGCCCGGCCTCGGCGAGCTCGGGGTAGGCGAAGGGGTTCTCCACCGCCGGGTAGATGGCCCGGGTGACCGCCTCGCCGCAGGCGAGGTGGTCCGGGTGGGACTTCTGGATGCGGTCCCAGTTCCGCTCGGGGTGCATCGCGAGCACGACGTCGGGCCGCACCCGCCGGATGAGCTCGACCACGTCGCGCATCACCTCGTGCGACGGCTCGAGGTACCCGTCCCGGTAGCCGAGGAAGTGGACGTCGTCCACCCCGACGAGCGCGGCCGCGGAGCGCTGCTCCTCGTGCCGCATGGCGACGATGCTGGCCCGGTGGGCCGGGTCGAAGCCGCCCGCGTCGCCGTCGGTCATGATGCAGTAGTGCACCTCGACGCCGGCGGCCGTCCACGCTGCGACCGTCCCGGAGACGCCGAAGTCCAGGTCGTCCGGGTGTGCCCCGAAGGCCACGACCCGGCGCACCGCGTGGCGTGCCGGGTCGAAGGGCCCGGTGGCTGCAGGGGCCTCGGGCATCAGCCGCGGCGCCGCTTGATCTCGGCCGCGGCCTGCGGGAGGACCTCGAAGAGGTCCCCGACGATGCCGAGGTCCGCGATCTCGAACACCGGGGATTCGGGGTCCGAGTTGACCGCGACGATGACCTTGGCGGTCTGCATGCCGGCCTTCTGCTGGATGGCGCCCGAGATCCCTGCGGAGATGTAGAGCTGCGGCGAGACGGTCTTGCCCGTCTGGCCCACCTGGAGGTCGTGGCTGACCCACCCGGCGTCGGCCGCGGCGCGGGAGGCGCCGACCGCCCCGCCGAGGGCGTCGGCGAGCTCCTCGATGGGCCCGAAGTCCCCGTCGGTCCCGCGTCCCCCGGCCACGACGACGCGCGCCTCGGTGAGCTCGGGCCGCCCGGTGACGGGCTTCTCGGTCCGGCCGGTCACGCGGGCGGCGCGGGCGAGCGCGGCCTGCGGGACGGGAACAGTCACGGGCTCCGCCGCGCCCGCCGCCCCGGCCGGCGCAGCCTCGACGCTGTTCGGCTTGACCGTGACGATGGCGACGGCGCTCGTGGCACGGGCCCTGACCTCGTAGGACCCGGCGAGGACGGACTTGTGCACCGTGCCGTCGGCCTCGAGGGCCACAACGTCGGTGACCACGCCGGCGTCGAGCCGCACGGAGAGCCGCGCCGCGGTCTCCTTGCCGGTCGGCGAGTTGTCGAGCACGACGGCGGTGATCCCACCTGCCGCGGCGACCACGTCGGCGGCCCAGGCGGCCGAGGGGCCGACGAGGTACCCGGACAGGTCGGCACCCTCAGGCACGTACACGGCCTCGGCGCCGTAGTCGGCGAGCTCGCCCCGCACCGCATCGGAGACCGGGCCGGTCGCGGCGACAGCGATGGTTCCGAGGATGCGTCCGGCGGTGAGGACCTCCCGCTGGGACTTCGTGAGGGACGCTCCGGGGGCGTCGAGGACAACCAGGACATTTGCTGCAGTCATGAGTTCTCTCTCCCTCAGATGAGCTTCTGGGCGGCCAGGAAGTCGACGAGCTTGACGCCGGCGTCACCCTCGTCCGTGATGATCGTCCCGGCGGTGCGGGCCGGCCGCGGCTCGGCGGACTCGACCGCGGTGAGCGAGCCGGCGGCGCCGACCCGGCCGGCGTCGACCCCGAGGTCGGCAAGGGTCACGGTGGCGATCTTCTTCTTCTTCGCCGCGAGGATGCCCTTGAAGTTCGGGTAGCGCGGCTCGTTGATCTGGTCGGTCACCGACACGAGCGCGGGCAGCTCGGCCTCGACCGTGTCCGAGTGGCCGTCGCCGTCGCGCTTGATGCGGGCGGTGCGGCCCTCGACCTCGAGCGAGGAGGCGAAGGTCAGCTGCGGCAGGTCGAGCCGCTCCGCGAGCTGGGCCGGGACGAGGGAGGTCTCGCCGTCGGTCGAGGCCATTCCCGTCAGGACGAGGTCCACGTCGCCGATGTGGCGGATGGCCGCCGCGAGGGCCAGCGCGGTCGCCCAGGCGTCCGAGCCCGCGAGCGCCTCGTCGCTGAGGTGCACCGCCGAGCTGGCGCCGATCTGCAGGGCCTTCTTGAGGGCGTTCGCAGCGTCGGGGCCGCCCATCGTCAGGGCGATGACCTCGTTGCCTCCCTTGTCGCCGCCGCGGGCCTCGGACAGCTGCAGCGCTGCCTCGAGGGGGTACTCGTCGAGCTCGGAGAGGATGCTCTCGGAGCGGTCGAGGGTGCGCTCGCTGCCGATGTGACGGTCGAATTGCGCATCAGGGACGTGCTTGACCAGCACGACGATCTTGAGGGTGTCTCCCACAGTCCATGGCCTTCCATCTTCGCCGCTTGGCGCGGGCGGGGTCACTCGCGCGGCAGGGGTGCCGCCGGCCCGCGGGGCGGGCGCGCTCGCGCGTCCGGCATGCGTGCGGCAGCCGGGCACGCCCTAGCTAACCACACGCCGCTGCCCCCGCGCTCCCCCGTTTGACTCCGTGTGTCGGTTCGCGGAGCCGGAATGCGCACGCAGGCCCGGGCGGGCCGGCCCGGCGACCAGACGCACGACGGCGAGCGCAGGCTGGGTGCCCGCGCTCGCCGTCGTGCGCTGCTTCGCGCCGCTCGTCACGGCGCCGGCCCGAAGCCGGTCGCGCCGCGCCCTACTTGGCCGTCCCGAGCGTGACGTCCACATCCATGTTCTGCCCGTTGCGCTGGAGGCTCACCTTGGCGGTGGAGCCTCCGGCCTGTTCGCGGACGGCCGCGGTGAGCTCGCTCGCATCGCCGATGTGCCGGCCCGCGAAGCCGGTGATGACGTCGCCGACCTTGATGCCGGCCTTGTCCGCGGCCGAGCCGCTCGTGACCTCGGCGACCTGGGCACCCACCGAGAAGGACGAGTTCGAACCGTTGGCGGCCTTGGGCTGGACCGAGACGCCCAGCTGGCCGTGGGTCGCCTTGCCGTCGGCGATGATCTCCTGGGCGATCCGGTGGGCGTAGTTCGCGGGGATGCTGAAGCCCACTCCGATGTTTCCGGAGCTCGAGCTCGTGGAGCCCTGCCCCGTCGACGCGATCGCCACGTTGATCCCGACCAGCTCCCCCTTGCTGTTCACGAGCGCGCCGCCCGAGTTGCCCGGGTTGATCGCCGCGTCCGTCTGGATGACGTTGATGCTCACGGTGGACTGGGCCGACTGCCGCTGCGACTGGCCGTTCGGCGGCGCGAACTGGAAGCCCTGGCCGTTGTCCCCCTGCGAGCTGTCGCCGCCCTGGGGTGCGGCCGAGGAGGCCACCGAGATGGTGCGGTTGAGGGTGGAGACGATGCCGTCGGTGACGGTGCTGTCGAGTCCGAGCGGGGCGCCGATGGCCACGGCGATGTCGCCCACGTTGAGCTTGGACGAGTCCCCGAAGGACACGGCCGGGAGGTTCGCGCCCTCGATCTTGACCACGGCGAGGTCGCTCAGCGGATCGGTGCCGACGACCGTGCCCTTGTACACGGACCCGTCGCTGGCGCGGACTTCGATGCTCGGGTTGGCGACCTGGCCGTCGAGCGTCACGACGTGGGTGTTGGTCAGGATGTGGCCCTGGTCGTCGATCACCACACCCGATCCCGTCCCGGAGGAGTTGCCCGAGGTGACGCCGATGGTGACGACGCTCGGGGCGGCCTTGGCCGCGGCAGCAGTGACGGCGTTGACGCTGTCCTGGTTGTTCACGATCACGGGGGCCGCGCCCGTCGAGGAGGCCACCGTGCCCGCCCTCGGGGCCCACAGGCTCGAGGTACCGGCTGCGACGCCTCCGCCGACGAGGCCTGCGACGAGCATGCCGCCGACGAGCACGCCGGTGCCCCACCGGCCCTGGCGCTGCCGCTGGGTGTCGTTCCGGTAGAACGCGGAGCCCTGCGGAGCTGTCGGCCCGAAGGGCGAGGGGCCTCCGTACGGCTGGCCCTGCTGGGGGTGCTGGCCCTGCTGGGGGTGCTGGGGGTGCTGGCCGGGGTAGCCCTGGCCCTGCGGGGCGCTCTGGCCCCAGTGGGGCGCGTTGCCGGGGCTGGGCTGGCCGCCCTGCGGGGCCTGCCCCTGCTGCTGGGTGGGCGGCTGGACCTGCGGATGCTGCTGGGTGGGGGCATACTGGCCGAAACGCGGTGCCTGCGGAGGCGCCGGGGGAACCTGGCCGTGCTCCGTGCCGGCGGCGCCGCTCCCTGCCAGGGCTCCGTTCTGCGCCTCGCGAGCGGGCCGATCCATGCCGTCCTGCCGAGGCGACGTCAGCGGCTCGGCGGCACCGGCCGGCGTCGGGCGCCCGTCCTGCCCGGCGTCGTTTCCGGCTCCTGCGGGACGATCAGGGCGACCATAGGTCTCGTTCATCTCAGCTGTCCTTTCTGCTCTGCACCTACTATTCCCCGTCAAGCTGTGCCGCACGCTTCCGTTCTCTGGAAGTTGGCTGGGAGTCTGCAGGGAGCGGCCGCCTCCTGCTCACACGGCCCTCTCCGTTCGCTCCGGGCGCAGGCCCACGCGTGCGGGGGCACTGCGGGCGCCCCTAGAATCAAGGTGACGTGCCACAGCCGCCCGTCACGTGGCGTGCAGGGGGCTGTGCCGAACCGGGGGCCGGAGCCTCCGGGCTGAGCGAAGGGTGGCCCATGCGTTCGACGGCGAAGACACTCCTGAGTGCCCTGGCGGCAGCGTTGCTGATGCTCTTCCCGGCAACGGCAGCGGCCTGGGCCACCGACCCCGTCACGATTCCCTCCGGCACGAACGTCGTCGATCCCCAGGGCGCCCTCGGCGGCCGGAAGGACGAGGTGCAGAAGGCCATCGGGGACCTCCTCTCCCAGCACCGCATCAACCTGTACGTCGTCATCGTGGACTCCTTCACCAACCCGGGCGACCGCACGGAGTGGGCCAAAGCGGTAGCGAAGAACAAGGGCATGGGGAGCGCGGACGTCCTCCTCGCGATCGCCACCGCCGGCCAGTACGAGATCCTCGCCAACACGCAGAACACCAAGGTCTACTCCAAGATCTCGGCCATCGCCCAGAACGCCGTCACCCCGAACCTCGCCGGAGGGAAGCGCGACTTCGCGCAGGCCGCCATCGACACCGCGAAGGCCGTCGGGGACGCCGCCGGCGGGGGCAGCGGGACTCCCTCCTCGGGCGCGGGCGCCGCCCCGTGGCTGATCGGAGGCGGCGTCGTCGTCGCGGGCGCCGCAGGCGCCTACCTCATCGCCCGCCGCCGCAGGGGACCGGCTGCCCGGCAAGGCGGCGCCAAAACACTCGGGCCCCGCGAGGGAGAGCGGGATCCTCTCGCGGGCCTGAGCGTCGCCGAGCTGCGGACCAAGGCCAACGGGCTGCTGGTCCGCGCGGACGACGCGATCCGCTCGAGCGAGCAGGAGCTCGGCTTCGCCGAGGCCTCCTACGGCACCGAGGCCGTGGGCGCCTTCACGAAGGCGCTCGCCGACGCCAAGGCCCACATGGGCGAGTCCTTCAAGCTCCAGCAGCAGCTCGACGACCACGTCCCGGACACGGAGGAGCAGCAGCGCACCTGGCTCGGCGAGATCATCCGCCGGTCCGAGGCGGCGATTGCGTCCCTCGCGGAGCAGAAGGCGGACTTCGATGCCCTCCGCGAACTCGAGCGCAACGCGCCGTCCGCACTGAACGACGTCGCCAGCGGCTCTGCGGAGGCCAACTCCCGCCTTGTGGCCGCAGAGGCGGAGCTCGGCCAGCTGCGCGCCAAGTACGCCGACTCCGCCCTCAAGCACGTGGCCGACAACATCACCCAGGCGAAGGAGCGGCTCGCCTTCGTGGAGAACGCCTCCTCGACCGCCCGGCAGAAGCTCGCAGACGGCGAGACGAGCCCCGCCGCCGTCGCAGTCCGGGCCGCCGAGGAGGCGCTCCACCAGGCGAGGGTGCTCCTCGACGCGATCGACAAGGCCGCATCCTCGCTCGACGACGCCCGCACCAGCCTCGACGCCGCGCTTGCCGACACCCAGGGCGACCTGGCCCAGGCCAAGGCCCTGGCCGGCTCGGGCCAGCACCCCGAGCTGACCGGTCCCATCGCGGCCGTGGACGCGGCGCTCGGCCAGGTGCAGCAGGAGCTTTCCGCCTCCCCCAAGATCGACCCGGTGGCCGCTCTGGGACGTGTGGAGGCAGCCCATCAGCAGCTCGACGAGGCCCTCACAGGCGTGCGCGACCGGCAGCAGCAGGTGCAGCGGGCCGAAGCCTCGCTCCAGCAGGCGGTCGCCAGCGCACAGGCACAGATCGGTGCTGCGAGCGACTACATCGCGGCACGCCGCGGCGGGGTCGGCACAGAGGCGAGGACCCGCCTCGCCGAGGCCCAGCGGAACCTCGACTATGCACTCTCGATCTCCCGCACGGACCCGGTCACCGCGCTCGCCTACGCGCAGCAGGCGAACGCCCTTGCAGCCCAGGCCGCGCAGATCGCGCAGCAGGACGTGGACCAGTTCGCCGGGTGGGGCGGAGGACCGGGCTACGGCGGCATGTTCGGGGGGCGCCGCGACGGGGGCGGCATCGCGGGCGCGGTCCTCGGCGGCATCATCATCAACTCGATCCTCTCGGGCGGCCACCACCACAGCGGCGGTGGCGGCTGGGGCGATGGCGGCGGCTTCGGCGGGGGCTGGGGCGGCGGAGGCGGCGGCTTCGATTCAGGCTTCGGCGGCGGAGGGGACTTCGGCGGCGACGGCGGCAGCTTCTAGGCCGCACACGGGGGTACGCGTCCCTCGACGACCGTTCCACACCTACGAAAGGGAGCACCATGACCAAGCAGTCCATCTTCGGCCGCATCGCCCAGCTGGCGAAGGCGAACATCAACGCCCTGCTGGACCAGGCCGAGGACCCCCAGAAGATGCTGGACCAGATGGTCCGCGACTACACCAACAACATCGCCGAGGCGGAGTCTGCGATCGCCCAGACCATCGGCAACCTCCGGATGCTCGAGGACGACCATGCCGAGGACGTCAAGGCCGCCCAGGACTGGGGGAACAAGGCGCTCGCCGCGTCCCGCAAGGCGGACGAATTCCGGGCTGCCGGCAACTCGACGGACGCCGCCAAGTTCGACAACCTGGCCAAGGTGGCGATCCAGCGCCAGATCTCGTCGGAGAACGAGGCCAAGGCCGCCGAGCCCACCATCGCGACCCAGTCGGAGGTGGTCGACCGGCTCAAGACCGGCCTCGAGCAGATGAAGGGCAAACTGAACGAGCTCACGGCCAAGCGGAACGAGCTCGTGGCCCGCGCCAAGACGGCCGCCGCGCAGACCCAGGTCCACGATGCGCTCAAGAGCATCGACATCATGGATCCCACGAGCGAGGTCTCGCGGTTCGAGGAGAAGGTCCGCCGCGAGGAAGCCAGGGTCCGGGGCCAGCAGGAGCTCGCGGCAAGCAGCCTCGACGCCCAGTTCAACGAGCTTGAGGACCTCGGGGAGCGGACCGAGATCGAGGCGCGCCTTGCGGCGCTCAAGCAGGGCGGCTCCCCTGCCGCGATCGGCAGCGCCGGAACCTCGGGCACGGCCGCAGGGGCGGGTTCGACGCCGGCCGTCGACGAGGCGGACTTCGACAAGCTCTGAGGCCGCCTCTGACGGCCGCGGAAGAAGATCGGGACACGGCGAAGGCCCCGGACCAGATGGTCCGGGGCCTTCGCTTCTCGTTGCGGGGACAGGATTTGAACCTGCGACCTCTGGGTTATGAGCCCAGCGAGCTACCGAACTGCTCCACCCCGCGGCGCACTCACAACACTACCAACAGGCGAACGGGGGACCAAATCGGGCTGAACTCCCCCCGGGATCAGCGGACGGCGCCCCGGCCACGAGGTCGGGGCGCCGCCGCTGCAGTCCTGGACTCCGGTCCGATCCGCTAGCCGGTCTTGCTGGGGGTCGGGGTGGGAGTCGGAGTCGGCGAAGCACCGGAACCGGCCGAGCCGCCGGCCTGCGCGACCTTCCCCTCGGCGTCGATGGCCCGCTGCAGCGCCGCGCTCAGCTTCTGCTGCGCCTCGCCGTAGGCGGCGAAGTTGCCCGATGCGAGGGCGGTCTGTCCGTCCTTGATTGCCTGGCTCGCATCCTGGAGGGCCGCCTTGAGCTGGGCCTGGGCGTCTGCGGCCGCGTTGCCCGTCGGCGCCTGCGGGGTCGGCTGGGTCTGGCCCGGCTTGTTCTTGTCGGAGTCCCCGGCCGTCGCCCCCGAGTCGCCGCCGAAGAGCTGGTCGAGGGCGGCGTCGAGCGTCGGGGCGAAGCCGATCTTGTCGCCGAACGCGACGAGCACGCGCTGGAGGGTCGGGTACGAGGTGGTGCCGGTCGACTTGACGTACACCGGCTGCACGTACAGGAGGCCGCCGCCGACAGGCAGGGTCAGGAGGTTGCCGTTCAGCACGTCCGAGGCGCCCTGTCTCAGGAGGTTGAGGGCCTGGGAGACGCTCGGATCCGAGTTGAACTTGTTCTGGACCTGTCCCGGGCCAGGGACCAGGGTGTCGGTCGGCAGCTGCAGGAGCCTCAGCTTCCCGTACTCCGTGCCCTTCACGCCGGCCTTGCTGCCGGCATCCGAGTCCGCTGCCAGGAATCCGTACATGACCTCGCGCGAGGTTCCGCCCTCCACGATCTGCGGGATGTAGCTCGAGGTGAGCTGGAACGCCGGCGCCGTCTGGTCCGGCATCTGGAGGCTCATGTAGAACGGCGGCTGCTTGACGCCCGTCGTCGTCACGGTCGGGTCGTTCGGGACGCTCCAGACGTCGTCGTTCTTGTAGAAGCTGTCCGGATCCGTCACGTGGTAGCGGCCGAGGAGCTCGCGCTGGACCTTGAACAGGTCCTCCGGATACCGGACGTGGCTCATGAGGCTGCCGGACATCTCGCTGATCGGCTTCACCGTGCTGGGGAAGACCTTCTCCCACGCCTTGAGCAGCGGGTCCTGGTCGTCCCACGCGTACAGCGTCACGGATCCGTCGTAGGCGTCGACGGTGGCCTTGACGGAGTTCCGGATGTAGTTGACGGTCGACGCCGGCAGCTGGCTCGTGCGGCCGGCCGCGGTCAGCGAGTCGGCCGTCACCTGCTGCAGCTGCTGCTGCTGGGAGTACGGGTAGTACTGGCTCGTGGTGTAGCCGTCGACGATCCACTTCACGCGTCCGTCCACGACCGCCGGGTACATGTTGCCGTCGATGGTCAGGTACGGGGCGACCTTCTGGACCCGGTCCCTCGGGTTGCGGTCGTAGAGGATCTGCGACTGGGGGTTGACGCCGTCGGAGAAGAGGAGGTCAGTGCTCTGGAACTTGACCGCGTACAGGAGCTTGTTGAAGAAGCTGCCGACGTTGGGGCCGCCGTTGCCGCTGAACGTGTACTGGGTCTCCCCCGTGCCGCCCTGGGGCCTGTCCTGCTCGCGGGCCGGCGAGCCCTCGGGGCCGCCCACGATCGAGTACTCGGGAGAGTACTCGCCGAAGTAGATGCGGGGCTGGTAGCTGTCGTCGGTGCCGAGCACGCCCGTGGAGGGGATGCCGGACTGCATGAAGACGGGCTTGCCCTCGACCGTGGACTTGTTGCCGTAGGCGGCGACGACGCCGTAGCCGTGGGTGTACACGATGTGGTTGTTGTACCAGGACTGCTGGCTCGGCGAGAGCCCCTGGGGGTTGAGCTCGCGGACGGCGATCACGGTGTCCTGGACCTTCCCGTCCACCGTGTAGCGGTCCACATTGAGCGACGGCGCGAACTGGTAGTACGGGCGGTACTGCTCGAGCTGCTGGAACGTCGACGAGACGAGCGTGGGGTCGAGGAGGCGGATGTTGGCCGTCGTCTGGGCGTCCTTGCGCAGCGCGCCGGGAGTTGCGTCCGTCGTGGCCTTGTAGTCCTGGACCTCGACCTTGTCCAAGCCATAGGCCGCGCGCGTCGAGTTGATGTTGCGCTCGATGTACGGCCGCTCGACGTTCTGCTCCGACGGGCGCACCTGGACCTGCTGGATCGCCCACGGGTAGACGCCGCCGGCCAGGATGCCGGTGATGACGAGCATGGCCGTGCCGATGAGGGGCAGCCGCCAGCGGCCGATCACGGCCGCGACGATGAACAGGACCGCGACGATCGCGGCGGCGATGGCGAGGATCGCCTTCGTCGGGATCACGGCATTGACGTCCGTGTACAGGGCACCGGAGACCCGGCCCGAGGCGTTGAAGACGGCGCTGTACCGGTCGAGCCAGAAGTTCGCGGCGATGAGGAGCAGGAGGGCCGCACCCGAGATCGCGAGATGGAGCTGCGCCGGCCGCGCCGTGTAGATCCCGCTCTCGCTGATGCGGATCGACCCGTACAGGTAGTGGGTCAGGAGCCCCGCGATGCCGGCGATCACGACGACGCCGAGGAGGAAGCCCACGAGCGTGCCGAGGAACGGCAGCGTCATCAGGTAGAAGCTGATGTCGATGTTGAATTCGGGATCGCTGACCCCGAAGGACTCCTGGTTGAAGAACAGGACGACCTTCTGCCACTGGCTCGCCGCTGCGGCCCCCGCGAAGAGGCCGAACACGATCGGGACGGCCGCCATGACGATCCGGCGCACCGGTTCGAGCTGCTCCTGGTAGCGGCTGAGGGGATCCTGCGGTCCGCCGTCGGGCGCGTACACCGGCCGCGCCCGGTAGGCGCTGCGCATCGCGAGGTAGATCGCGCCGGCCATGACGAGCACCGCCACGATGAAGACGATGACCCGCGCGAGGTTCTGCCTGATGAAGACATCCAGGAAGCCGAGCTGCTGGTACCACAGCACGTCGGTGAAGACCTGGGCGAAGAGGACGAAGGCGACAGCCAGGACGGCGACGATCACGAGCGTCGGGATCAGCGCCCCTCGTCTGCGTCGCGGTGGGCGGAGCGTGCCTTCAGGGCGGGATGTCACGGCGTACCTCGTTGTCCAGTGCTGCGTTGTCCAGTCGGTCTTAGTCAAGCACGCCCGGCGCGGCAGAGCAGTTCCCCGCGGAGCGGGCTGTCGGGTAACGATTCGGAGACGAGGCCCGTGACGGATCGGCTCCCCCTCGCGGCGGCGTCACTGCGCAGTGCACTGCGGCATCCCGGCGGGATCCTCCCCACGGGCGTATCCCTCGACGGCGGTGCGCGCGTCGTTCAGGGTCGAGACCTTGACGACTGCGAGCCCGTCGGGAACGTGGCCCACGACCTCGTCGCAGTTCCCGGCAGGGGCGAGGAAGAGGGTCGCGCCGGCGTCGCGGGCACCGTGGAGCTTCTGCGCGATGCCGCCGATGGAACCGACCCGTCCGTCGGGCCCGATGGTGCCGGTGCCGGCGATGTGCTTCCCCCCGGTCAGGTCACCCGGGGTGAGCTTGTCGTAGATGGCGAGCGCGAACATCATCCCCGCGCTGGGGCCGCCGACGTTGCTGAGCTGGACGTCGACGGTGAAGGGGAAGGTGAAGCTGTAGCGGATGCCGATGCCCAGCAGCCACCGCCCCGAGTTGTTCGTCGGGGTGATGGTCTGGGTGACCTGGGCGCCGTCGCGGAGCACGACCACCTCGACGGGCGCGCCCTGTCCGGCCGCGACGGCCTCCTGGACCGCAGGCAGCGTGTCCGCGGCGCGCCCGGCGACCTTCAGGAGGCGGTCGCCGGCGCGGAGCTTCCCGCTCGAGGGGGAGCCGTCCGGGACACTTCCCACGTTCAGCTGCTGCTCGAAGGGGATGCCGAGCTCGCGGAGCGCGGCCGCCACGGCAGTGTGCTGCGAATCGTCCATCTGGGCTGCGTTCTCATCGCTGATCTGCTGCCGCGTGACGCCCTTGGGGTACACGACGTCCTCGGGCAGGATCTCCCGGGAAGAGTCGAACCACGAGCGTGCCAGCTCCACGAGCCCCACATCGCTCGCAGGACCGCCGCGCATGTAGACCGTGGTGAGGTCGAGGGCGCCGGACGCGGGGTAGGTGTCGTGGCCGGCGACAGAGATGACGTCCTTGCCGTCGGCAGCCCCGAGCGCGTTGTAGGTGGGTCCGGGGACGCCCACGACGAACGGCACCGGCACGCTCATGACGGTTGCGCCGAGCACAAGTGTGGCGACGCCGGCCATGAGGGCAGCGAAACCGCGCCCGATCTGGGTGTCACCCCGTGTGCGGCGCCCGCCGCCGTTGGTCCGGGACGGCCTGCGGCTGACGGGGGCCGCCTCGTCAGCGGACGCGCGGACGCCGTCCTCCCGCACGTCCCGTGCCGGCTGGGGATCGCTCACGCCTGCGCCGCCTTCCTCTCCGCGGTCCTCACCGCTGCACAGGACAGCCTACGGGCCATCGCTGGCAGCGCGCTGTCAGCCATGGCCCCGGCCCGACGGCGCGCTGCGGGCGGGGAGAACGACACACCGGGCCACGGCGCTGAGCCGACAGCGAAAGAGTGGCCGGCCCCGGAGACACGCCAGCGGCACCGCGGTACCGTGAGGGTGTCCTGACCAGCGCATCGATCGGCGGAATGATGACCTCTCCTGACAAGCCTTCGGGCCACGACGACGAGCCCCAGGACCCGCTGTCCGAGCTCTTCGGCAAGCTCATGGGCGGCGCGGGCGCTGGCGGCTTCGACCCCACCGAGATCGCCAAGGCTGCGGGGCTGCCGGATGATCCCGCAGTCCTGCGCCAGATGTTCGAGCAGGTGCAGGCCATGATGGCCGCCCCCACGGGGGACGGCCCGGTCAACTGGAACCTTGCCCACGACCACGCGCGCCGCACGGCGGCCGCCGCGTCGGACCCGTCCGTCGGCGCCGCCCAGAACCGCGATGTCGACGAGGCGCTGCGTCTGGCGGAGATGTGGCTCGACCCGGTGACCGATTTCCCCGGGACGGGCATCATCGGGCGGGGCTGGTCCAAGGCCGAGTGGATCGAGGCGACCATGGGCACGTGGCGCCGACTGACCGAACCGGTGGCCAACAGCATCGCCGGCGCCCTGTCCAAGGCCCTGACAGAGCAGATGCCCGAAGAGATGAAGGGCATGCTCGGGGGCGCCTCCTCGATGTTGACGAACATGGGCGGCGCAATCTTCGGGATGCAGCTCGGCGCGGCGATCGGCGCCCTCTCGGGCGAGGTCGTGAGCTCGTCCGACATCGGCGTGCCCCTGGTCGACCTCGAGATGGCCCTCCTGCCCGCGAATGTGGCGAAGTTCGGCGAGGGTCTCGGGCTGCCCGAGGGAGACGTCCGCCTCTACCTCGCCGTGCGCGAAGCCGCCCATGCCCGCCTCTTCATGCACGTTCCATGGCTGCGCAGCCACCTGCTCGGCGCCATCGAGGACTATGCGCGCGGCATCCACATCGACGTCTCGCGGATCGAGGAACTGGCCCGGGACATCGACCCGAGCAACCCGGAGTCCGTCCAGCAGGCGCTGCAGGGCGGGGTGTTCATGCCGCAGCGCACGCCTGCGCAGGAGGCCGCGCTCGTCAAGCTCGAGACCGCGCTCGCCCTCGTCGAGGGCTGGGTTGACGAGCTCACCGCAGCCGCCACCGAAGGCGTGCTGCCCTCGGCCGCGGCCCTCCGCGAGGCGGTCCGCCGCCGCCGGGCCACCGGCGGCCCCGCCGAGCACGCGTTTGCCTCCCTCGTGGGCCTCGAGCTGCGTCCCCGCCGCCTGCGCGACGCCGCCACCCTGTGGAACTCGCTGACGCAGGAGCGGGGCGTGGCCGGCAGGGACGACATCTGGAAGCACCCGGACCTGCTGCCCACGGCGGAGGACCTCGACGACCCGAAGGGCTTCTCAGCCCGCCGCTCGCTCGCCGAAGCCAAGGATTCCGACGTCGACGAGGCACTTGCGAAGCTCCTCGCCGGCGGCTTCGACACACCCGCCGGCGGACCCGAGGGCGGTACCGCTGAGCCTCGGGGCGAGGCCGCGGACGGCACTGCGGACGAAGATCCGGCTGGGGGCGCGCCGGACGGGCACGCCGAGGGGGACGACGACGGCCCGGAGACCCCGCGCGCCTGAGGGGCGGCCGGCCGCCGGCTCGAGGCCTTCGGTCCGGTTGACGTCGTCGGCCAGGATCGTCGATTCAGTCGAGGTCCTCGACGATTTCCCCGTACGGGATCCGTTCGTCGAGGTGCGCCTGCAGGACGTGCGGGACAACCACGACGCGGACCCCGAAAGTCTCCTCCGCGGCGGACTGGAGAAGGATGGGCCGGACGGTCTCGATGAAGGCCTCGTCGCGGCCCTGGAGGTACCTCTGGTAGCTGGCTGGGAGCTCGCTCATGGCCAGATTTTAAGGGTGTTCCTCGTCCGCGGTAAGACCCCAGCCAGCATCCGTCGGGTCGTCGCCGTCCGGCTGTGGGGCTCCCGGGACGCGAGATGCACCGAAGGCAGCACCAGCGAGGAAGGCCTTGGCCTCCGCCAGGCGCGGATAGCCCTCGAGGCGGCGCCAGAAGGCGGGTCCGTGGCCGGAGACGAGAAGATGCGCGAGCTCGTGGAGGATCACGTAGTCCACAACCCACGACGGCATTCCCTGGAGCTCATGCGAGAGCCGGATGGTCCGCTCGCTCGGTGTGCAGGAGCCCCACCGGCGGCGCTGGTTCGTGACCCACCGGATGGACGCCGGCCGCGCCTGTCCGCCGAGGTAGGCCTCCGCGAGCGCGAGGGCGCGGTCCATCAGGGCCTCGTCCGTCGCAGGCCCGCGGCGCCGGGCGGTGTCCTGCTGGAGCCGCGCCACCATGCGCTCAACCCAGTCGGCCTCCTGCGCGCGCGAGAACCCAGCGGGTATGGCGACCACAGCCTTGTCCCCCTCCCAGAACGCCGACACCGTCTTCCGGCGGCGTGCCGAACGCCGTACCTCGACGCGCGGTGCCTCACGCGTCACGGAGCAGCTCCAGGACGGCGTCGCCGTAGCGCTCGAGCTTGGCCTTGCCCACCCCGGCCACCTGGGACAGTTCGGCAAGGCTCGACGGCTTGGCCTCGGCTATCGCCGTGAGCGTGGCGTCGGTGAAGATGACGAACGCCGGGACGTCGGCATCCCGCGCCTGCTCGAGCCGCCAGCTTCGCAGTGCCTCGAAAGTGGCTTCCTCGTAACTGGGCGGGCAGTTCGAGCAGCGCCCCACCTTGCGTTCGGCGCCGGTGGACAGGATGGCACCGCAGACGCGGCACGTGGTGGGTCCCTTGAGCTCGCGGCGGCCCTTCCGCGGCGCCCCGCCGGAGTGCGATGCCACCGCTCCCCCGGGACGGAGCCCGTCGAGGAACCGTGACGGGCGGCGGTGGGCCCGTCCGCCCGGGGTTCGGGACAGGGACCAGGAGAGGTGCAGGAATTCCCTCGCCCGGGTGATCCCCACATAGAGCAGGCGCCGTTCCTCGTCCACGGTCACGGGCGAATCCGCGAACGAGATGGGCATGAGCCCCTCGCTCAGGCCCACGAGGAACACGGCGTCCCATTCGAGGCCCTTGGCCGAGTGCAGCGACGCAAGCGTGACGCCCTGGACGGCCGGCGCGTGCTGGGCGGTGGAGCGCTCCTGGAGCTCGGCGACGAACTCTGACAGCCCGAACCCCTCCCCGCGCGCCTGGGAGAGCTCGTCGGCGAGGTGCACGAGCGCCGCGAGCGACTCCCACCTCTCCCGGGTCGCCCCGCCGCCCGTGGGGGCCTGCTCCGAGTAGCCCAGCGAGGACAGCACGTCACGCACCCGCTGGCCCACCGGCACGCCGTCGTCCGCGGCCGCGCGCGCCGCACCGCGCAGCTGGAGGAGGCTGTCGCGGACCTCGCGCCGGTTGAAGAAGCGCTCACCGCCGCGCAGCTGGTAGCCGATCCCGGCGGACGAGAGCGCCTGCTCGAACGCCTCGGACTGGCCGTTGGTGCGGAAGAGCACTGCGATGTCCTTCGGCTCCGTCCCCGCCGCGACCAGCGCGGAGATGCGGCGGGCGACGGCGGCCGCCTCAGCTTCGTCGTCCGTGCACTCGGCGAACTCGGGTTCCGGCCCCTTCGGGCGCTGCGCCACGAGCGTGAGCGGCTGCGCCCACCGCGCGTCGGCCGCCGGTCCGGCCGGGCGGCGGGAGGCCAGCAGCTGGTTCGCGAGCTGCACGACCTGCGGGCTCGAGCGGTAGTCGCGGACCAGGCGGATGATCGCGGCGTCGGGGTGCCGCTTGCCGAACTCGAGCAGGTGGGCGCTCGTGGCGCCGGTGAACGAGTAGATCGTCTGGCTCGCGTCGCCCACGACGCACAGTTCTTCCCGCCCGCCGAGCCACAGCTCGAGGAGCCGCTGCTGGAGGGGCGAGACGTCCTGGTACTCGTCGACCACGAAGTGCCGGTACTGATCCCGGACCGTCGCTGCCACCTTCGGGTCCTCCTGGAGGATGCCGACCGTGATCAGCAGGACGTCCTCGAAGTCGATGAGGTTGCGGTCGACCTTGACGTCCTCGTACGCCTCGAACAGCCTGGCGACCGTGGGGGGCTGGAGGCCGCCGGGCTCTCCGCGGCCTGCGGCGCCCTCGAGGTAGGTGGACGGGGTCAGCATGGACACCTTGGCCCATTCGATCTCGGAGGCGAGATCCCGGATTGCTGCCCGGTCCACCGTGAGCCGGAGGCGGCGCGCGGATTCGGCGATGGCCTGCGCCTTCTGCTCGAGCAGGCCCGGGAGGGCTCCGCCGACGGCTTGGGGCCAGAAGTACTGGAGCTGGCGCAGCGCCGCCGCGTGGAACGTGCGGGCCTGCACGCCCCCCGCCCCGAGGTCGCGCAGGCGGGAGCGCATCTCCGCGGCGGCTCGCGCGGTGAAGGTCACGGCGAGGAGCCGCTGCGGCGAGTAGACGCCCGAGTGGACACCGTAGGCAATCCGGTGCGTGATGGCGCGCGTCTTGCCCGTGCCCGCACCGGCCAGGACGCAGACCGGGCCGTGGAGGGTCGTCGCCACCGCGCGCTGCTCCTCGTCGAGGCCGGCGAGCAGGCGCGCCTCCAGGCTGTCCGGCGCGAGGCCGGGAGGCGCTTCACTCACTTGCCCTCCCGCGCGGGCTCCGCGATGGGCCCTCCGAACCAATGCTCGATGAGGGCACGCGAGATCGATAGCCGGCTCGGGAGAGTGATCTCCCCGGACAGGTTGGCGGACTGCAGTTCCTCACGCGTGAACCAGCGCGCCCTCAGGACTTCCTCCCCGTCGGCCTGGGCGGCTGTGTCCTCGGTGCGCGCTGTGAAGCCGAGCATGAGCGACGCCGGGAACGGCCACGGCTGGGACCCGAGGTACTGGCAGTCCGAGACCCGCACCCCGACCTCCTCGCCGACCTCGCGGGCCACCGCCTGCTCGAGGGACTCCCCCGGCTCGACGAAGCCCGCAAGGGTCGAGAACATGTTCGCGCGCATGCGGGCGCCCGTCCCGAGGAGCAGACGGCCGTCGGGGCCCACGACGGTCACGATGATCGCAGGGTCGGTCCGCGGGAAGTGCTCGGAGCCGTCTTCGCGGCACTGGCGCACCCATCCGCTGTGCACGACGGCGGTCGGGGCACCGCAGCGGGGACAGCGCGGGTGCGTCTCGTGCCAGTTGGCAATAGCCGTCGCCTCCAGCAGGATCGCAGCCTCAATCAGGTCGAGACCGGGGCCCGACTCCCGGAATCCGGCCCAGTGGGTGTCTTCCGGCAGAAGGGCCGCGCCCTCGCCGGCCGGTTCCGACATGACTGCTGCGACGGGCTCGACCGGTTCGGGCAGGACGACGAGGACCACGTCGGCACCCGGAGCCGCCCACGGCGTCGTGCGTTCCGAGGGGAGCCGGCCCAGGTAGACCACGAGGCCGCTGAGCCACTCCGCCGGGAGGTCGCGCGCGGGGAGGAACGTGAGGCGGTCGCCGCTGTGTGCGGCACGGCGCTGGGAGAAGAGGACGGCAACCGTGCCGGGGAGGCGCAGGACCGAGGACAGGAAGGAGGCGTCGGCCCGTTCGGCGGAACGGCGGTCCAGCACGGCGTCCTGCACCCTCAGGAGCCGTTCGGAGAGGTGCCCCGCGGCCGGGCCCCCGCCGTCGAACGCCGCGAGCGCGGCGCGGGAGGGCACGGGGGACACGGACGACTCGAGAGGGGCGGAACTCATGGACTCTACGGTACTGACCCGGTCCGACAGCCGCACATCCTCGCCACCGCTGTGGACAGTCGCCCGCACCTCTCCTCGATGTCCTCGTCAGACTCCACTCGGCGTGGATCCGTGATCCGCCCGGGACGTCGGGCTAGCGTGGACAGCGTGAAGCGCACACCGTTCGAGCTGGCCGCCATCGCCACCGCCGCTGTCCCGGGCCTGCGGCCGACCGCTGTCGCCGCCTCCCCCGACGACGCGACGGACTTCGATGCCGCCGTGCTCGAGACTGCAGACGGCCGCAAGTGGCGGATCCGCTGCCCGCGCGGAACCGAGGCGAGCGCGCGGCTCGAGACCGAACTGACGGTGCTCAGGGCCTTCGAACCGTCCGTTCGTGCCGAGCTTCCGTTCCAGATGCCGGCCGTCGCCGGGACGGTGCGCCTCGGCGACCTCACCACCTGCGTCTACACGAACCTCACCGGCACGGTCCGCGAGCTCGACGATCTGGCAGCGGGGAGCAGCACGCTCGCGCAGGAGATCGGCGCCACTCTCGCCGCGATCCACGGGCTCCCGCAGGAGATCGTCGACGACGCCGACCTCCCGGCCTACTCCGCCAACGGATTCCGGCAGCGTCGCCTCAACGAACTCGATCAGGCGGCGACGACCGGCAAGATCCCGCCCATCCTGCTGAAGCGCTGGGAGCAGGCGATGGAGGATGTCACCCTCTGGCGTTTCCACCCGACTGTCGTGCACGGGGACCTGCACGAGGACAACCTCCTCATCGAGGACGACAAGGTGACGGCCGTGACGGGCTGGACCGACCTCCGCATCGGAGACCCCGCCGACGACATCGCCTGGCTCGTGGGATCCAATGAGCAGGGATTCATCGATGCGGTGCTAGCCGCCTACCACGCGGCACGGAAGGAGCCCGTCGACCCCCAGCTGGCCCGCCGCGCGGCGCTGGCGGCCGAGTTCGCCCTCGCGCAGTACCTCGTCAAGGCGCTCGCCCTGCACGACGCCGACGCGGCCCGCGATGCAGAGCAGATGCTCGGGCAGCTCGCCGAGGACATCGAGGCGGACGACAGCGAGGCGGACCCCAGCCCGGCGGCGCGGCGTGCGGAGGACGACGCCGACGACCAGGGCCACGGGGGCGGTTCGGGCGGTTCGGGTGGTTCCGGCGACGCCGGAGCCGGCGTCGTCGCCGGGTCCCGCGAACCTGAGGCCCTGACGGACGCGGTCCCCATCGTCCCCGCCTCGGAGAACACTGGCCGCTGACGGGGCTCCCGGGCGCCGGCCCGATGCGCACCTCGGCTGATCGGGGGGCGTGATGCGGCCGAGGCTCTGCCCGGTCAGTCGAACGCGGCCGCCACGATGGCCTCGAGCTCTGCCTCGCCCGCAAGCCGGTCAGGCCTTACCACGGCGCCGTCCGCGAGGTAGCAGAACGCTGCCCGGATCCTCTCGACCGGCGCCCCGGTGAGGCGCGACCACGCGAGCCGGTACACCGCCAGCTGGACCGACCGGGCCTTCGCGTCCGCGCCCTTCGGTGCGCGCCCCGTCTTCCAGTCCACGAGGTCCCAGCCGCCGTCGGCGTCGCGGAAGACCGCATCGATGCGCCCACGCACGACGACGGGGCCCACCCTCGTCTCGATGGGCACCTCGACGTGCGCGGGACGCCGGTGCGCCCACTCCGAGCGCTTGAACTCGGCCACGAGGGCCGAGAGCTCGTAGGCCTCGTCCACATGCTCGTCTGAGCTGTCGAGCCCGTCGAGATCCAGCATGGCGCTCGTGCCGAAGAACTCCTCGACCCAGGCATGGAAGGCGGTACCCCGCCGGGCGGCCATGCCGGGGCGCCGGGGAATGGGGCGGCGCAGCTGGCGCACGACGGACGCCGGGTCCTCTCCCAGCGCCATCAGCGTCGAGGCCGAGACGTGCTGAGGGAGGCGGACCGAGGAGATGTCGCGGCTCCGGGCCCGTTCGGCGAGAAGGAGCCGGGCCTCCCTCGCCCAGAGTCCGGCACGCCCGGCCGATGCCTGCCCGTCCGGTCCCGGCCCGGGACTCGCGTCGTGCAGCTTCGCCAGGACAGTGGCCGCAGCGGCTTCGACAGCGGCGCGACGTCCCGGGGCGAGGCTCCGCCGGGCGCCGGTCGCCGCATCGACCGGCCCTTCCAGCGGGTCGTACGGCCACGGGGACCGTTCGGCATCGGCACGCAGCGGGTTCTCCTCGGGGAGCTCGTCATCCTCGGCCCATGTGAGGACTTCGAAGCCCTCGGGCTCGGCGATCCCGCGTAGCTCCTCGAGGAACGGGGACGCCGCCATCGGCTTCGAGCGCGTGCTGGTCCACCCGAAGGCGGTGGCCATCAGGAGGGACCGCGCCCGGGTGAACGCGACGTACGCGAGGCGCCTGTCCTCGCGCTCTGCATGCTCGGTGGCATCCTCGGCGAGCAGCTTCTCCGCCTCCACCCAGCCCTTCTTGTCGGGGTGGTCGAGATCCATCTGCGGAAGGTCATCGCGGTCTCCCCGCAGGGGCCAGGGCAGCGCCGCCTGCCCCGAGGTCCAGCGGTCGTTCCCGCCCGAGGGGAACATGCCTTGATTGAGCCCCGCGACAACCACGGCATCCCATTCGAGTCCCTTGGATGCGTGGACCGTGAGGAGCTGGATCGCCCCGGGTGTCGGCTCGGAGGGTGCCATGTCGAGGCCGGACTCCTCCTGGGCCGCTGCCTCGAGCCATGCGAGGAACGCGAGCAGGTCCGCCCTCTGGGCTTGGGCGAGAAAGGACGCCGCAGCCTCGGCAAAGGCATCGAGGTTCCTCCTCGCGGCGTGGACGGAGACGCCCGGGCGCGCTGCGAGCTCGATGTCGAGCAGGAGCGTGCGTTCGACGTGCGAGATGACGGTTCCCAGGTCGTCGCCGGCGAGGGTGCGCAGGGAGCGGAGCTCGTCCCGCAGCCGGCCCAACCGTGACAGCCCCTCGTCGCTGAGGGAACGCCCCGCGCCCGAGGTCCACCCGGGCCGCGGAAGGCGGTCGACTGCCTCGACAAGGCTGGCCGCCTCGGCGAGGTCGCCCTCCACGAGGGTCTCCTCGGCCGTCCCGGGCGCGTCCAGGTCCTCGTCGCGTGGCCGTGCCGCCGCCCGCCGCGTCGAGGCGAGGTGCCGCGACCAGTCAGCCAGCGCCATGAGGTCTGCCGGACCGATCCGCCAGCGAGCTCCGGCCATGAGCCGCATGAGCGCGTCGGACCGGCCCGGGTCGGCGATGACACGCAGCGTGGAGACGATGTCTACGACTTCGGGGGTGTCGAGCAGCCCCCCAAGGCCTACGACCTCGAACGGCAGGCCCCGGCGCTCGAATTCCCGCCGGATCGCCGCGAACTGCGAGCGCTTGCGGCACAGCACGGCCATGGTGGGGCCCTCTGCGCTCGCACCGGCCCGCTCCCCCGGCCGCCCGCTGAGCCAGTCGCGGCGGAACGCGGCCAGCTGGTCAGCCACGGCCTCCGCTTCCTCGCGCTCGTCGGCGAATCTCCCCAGCAGGACGCGGCCTTCACCCGCGCCGGGACGCGGTTCGAGCCGGCGCACGTCAACGAGGGCGCTGCGGGGTGAGTAGGCGGGCGGCGCGCCGAGGGGACCGGAGACGGCGTTCGCCGTCGCGAGGACCCGGACGCTGTTGCGCCACGCCGTCGTGAGGTGGCTGGTCCACGCCGGCGCCCAGCCGCCCTCAGCCGTCGACCGCGGGAAGAGGTGCGGGAACCCCTCGAGCTGGCCAGCGGAGGCGCCGCGGAAGCCGTAGATCGACTGGTTCGGGTCTCCGACGGCCGTCACCGCGTGGCCGGCACCGAACAGCTGCGAGAACAGCACGGCCTGGGCATGGGAGGTGTCCTGGAACTCATCGAGGAGGACGGTGCGGTACTGGTGCCTCAAGAGCTGTCCCGCCTGGGGCACCGTGGAGGCGATGCGGGCTGCGAGCGCTACGAGGTCGCCGAAGTCGAGGGCGCCGCGTGCCGTCTTCGCCTCCGCGTACCGTGCGACCAGACCGGCCACCAGGGCCCGCGTCCGGAAGGTGGAGAGCAGCTTCGCAGCCGCCGAGGCCGGGCCGCCGCGACCGCTCGAGAGCGCGAGGCCCTCGAACTGGTCTGCAGTCGCCTCGAGCCATTCCCGGACCTCCGCGGGGTCCCGCAGGTGTTCGGCGCACTCGCCCGAGAGCTGGAGGACTGCGGAGATCAGGGTGGTCTTTGCGGGGAAGCCGTCCCAGACGGCGCCGTCGTACGACTCGACCACATGGGCGGCAAGCTGGAAAGACTGCGCGGCCCCCAGCAGGACGGCGTCGCGCTCGACACCGAGGCGCAGGCCATGGTCCTGCACGACCGTGTTGGCGAACGAGTGGTAGGTGGAGACCGTCGGCTCGAGCGCCTGCGGGTCCGCCGCTGCCGCGGCGAGGCCCACGATGCCGCGGCGCGCCAGACGTGAGAGCCGGACCAGCTGTGCCCTGATGCGCGCGGCAAGCTCGCCTGCTGCCTTCCGCGTGAACGTCACCCCGAGGACCTCCTCGGGTCGGACCCATCCGTTGGCGACGAGCCAGACGACCCGGTCCGCCATTGTCGCCGTCTTCCCCGAGCCTGCACCCGCGATGACGAGGCGGGGCTCGAGGGGGGACGAGATGATCTCCGACTGCTGCGCCGTGGGCCGGTGCTGGCCGAGGAGGTCCGCGAGCTCCTCGGGTGTGAAGCGTGGATCTGGCAGGACACCCGGTGCCTCTCGGCCTGCGTCCTCAAGCCCCGCGGCAAGGTCGGCACTCATTCGGTCACCTGCCTTCCCCGCACGCACAGCGGGCAGATGTCGGGCAGCCGGCACCCGCCGGAGAACCCGGCCCCCGGCTCGTGGCGCGCCTCGAATTCGGCGGCCGACATCGTCTCGGCGGCCGACTCGACGAGCCTGATCGCCCACGCGGCGTCCTCCAGGGCGGCCTGCTGCTGGATGCTGAGCTTCTTCGTCTTCTCGCCGAGCTGCACCAGCTCGGCGCCGCCTGGCGCGCCGTCCTGCCCTTCGAAGGCGCCCGCCGCCACGGCGACCTGGTAGGCGGCGAGCTGGGCGTGCTCGTCGATCTCGTCCGCGGTGGGCTTTCGCCGCCCGGTCTTGAGGTCGACGACGACGAGCCGCCCCGCGCTGTCGAGCTCGAGCCGGTCCACCTGTCCCCGCAGGACGGTGCGGGCGGCAACCTCAGCGGTGCCGTGGCCCGCCAAGGAGGCCTCGAAGTCCACCTCGACGCCCAGCAGCTCGCGGCCGTTGGCGCGCACGTACTCCGCGAGCTTCTCGACCATGCCGGCGGCGCGTTCGAAGTCGACGTGCCCTTCCCACGTGTCCGGCAGTCCGAGACTGGGCCAGCGCCGCCGGAGCTCGGCGAGGTAGTCGGCGGCGCTTCCGTCCGGTACATCCTGCGCGATTCCGTGCACGAGGGTCCCGAGGCTGCGCGCGAAGTCTGTCGCGGCCTCGCCACCGGCGGCCGATACGAACCAGTCGAGGGGGTTCTTCGTCGCGGTCTCGATGCGGGACGGGGAGACGTAGACGGCGCCGTCCTCGGGAACGACAGGCCCCGTGCTGCTCAACGGCGCGAGCCCGTACCACTCGCCGGGATGGGCTCCAGGAGCCCCTGCAGCCGCGAGCTGGGACAGGAGGGCCGCCGCGTCCTCCGCATCCCCATCCGCTGCCTCGACGGCCTGCCTGAGCTCGGCGACGAGGGGCCGCAGGCCCAGGGTCCGGGGCACGTCCGTGTAGGGCCGCACTGGGTCCACGCCCTCGGGCGGCGGTGCAACGTAGTCGAGGAACGGGCTGGGAATCTCGTCCTCGTTCGACGCGCCCGTGCAGACGAGCCGTTCGGAGGCGCGGGAGACGGCGGCCGAGAAGCTGCGCAGCTCGTCGTACCGGATGTCGGTCACCCTCGCGCGTGGCCCCACGAGCAGAGCCGAGACCACGCCGAGCTCGAGGCAGTCCGTGAACAGCGTGCTGCCCAGCAGCTCACCGCGGAGCCTGGTGTTCGGCCAGACTCCGTCCTGCAGCCCGGCGACGAACACGAGCCGCCACTCGCGGCCCGCTGCGCTGGCGGGGGTCAGGAGCTCGACGGCGTCCTCCGCCTGCGCGCGGGGAGCAAGTGTGTCCATCGGCAGCTCCTGCTCGGTGAGGTAGTCGAGGAACTGTCCCGGGGATGCACCGGGAAGGCGGTCCACGTACCGCTCTGCCG
Source organism: Sinomonas sp. B1-1 (assembly GCF_050474465.1). Lineage (NCBI taxonomy): Bacteria > Bacillati > Actinomycetota > Actinomycetes > Micrococcales > Micrococcaceae > Sinomonas > Sinomonas sp. B1-1. The sequence continues at coordinate 962,328 of NZ_JBCHVF010000001.1, forward strand.
TGTGGAAGAGTGCCATGAGTGCATCGAGGTCTCGGTCGGCGCGCAGACCGAGAGGACCCCCGGCAAGGGCGAGCTCGTACCAGCGGCGGGCGAGGCCGGCCGCCTCCCACAGGGCCCACAGGACTGTCTCAGCGGTCGCTCCGGGCTCCGCGGCGGCGCTGCGCCCCCGCGCAATCACCCGGGCGATCCGACGGGCTGCGCCCGCCTCGAGCCCGAGCCCGTCGAGTGCGGCGGGCGCTTCGAGCGCCTCGACGAGGAGGGCATCGCTCGAACGGCCCCCGCCCTCGGAGAGCTCGAGCTGGCGCAGGGCCTGCCGCAGCCTTCGCAGGTCCAGGGCCGAGGCGCCTCCGAGGCGGGAGGTGAGGAGTTCGACGGCGGTCTCGGGTGTGAGCTCGTGGGGTGCCAGGGCGATGCGGAACGCGGTCAGGAGGGGGCGGACGGCCGCCTCGTCCCGGACCGCCGTCTCGGCGACGGGCACCTTGACGGGGACGCCCTGCCCCGCGAGGAACCGCTGGATCTGCTCGAGCTTCGCTCCTGACCTGACGATGACTGCCATCTCGCCGTACCCGACCCCACCCAGGAGCCTCGCGTCCTGGATCCGGTGGGCGAGGTAGCGCAGCTCGTGGAGCGAGGAGTGGAGGACGTGGGCCTCCGCCGTGGACAGCCGCTCCTGCTCCGTGCCCGCTTCCCGGCCGTCCCCGGTGAGCCGTCGTGCCGCCTGCCCGCCGGGGACGGTGGAGATCCGCTGCGCCACGCTCTTCCAGGCCTCGGCGACGCCCTCGGGCAGCCGGTGCGAGGTGGTGAGCGAGAGTTCCGTCAGGGAGCCCAAGAGCCCGCGGAGACGGGGCACGAGTTCCGGGCGGGCGCCGCGGAATCCCTGGACGACGACGTCCGGCGCCGCGGTTGCGAGGACATCTCGGCCCTCCCCCAGCACTGCAAGGAGTTCGAGGACCGAGGGGGTCGACTCCTGGACGTCGTCGACGCAGATGAGCTCGAGGCGGCCGCGCTCGTCCGCCAGCAGCCCGGGGTCCTCGAGGAGGATCATCCGTGCTGCCGTGATGATGCCGGCCGGGTCGAACGCCTCCGGCATGCGCAGTTCGAGGACGTCCCGGTACTCCGTGTACAAGTCTGCGGCAGCCTCCCATTCGGGGCGCCCCGCGCGGCGGCCCAGGTCGGCGAGCTCGTCCGCCGTCGTTCCGTACTCAGTGACGCGGTCGAAGAGCTCGCGCACCTCCTGTCGGAACCCGCGAGTGGACAGCGCCGGCCCGAAGCCGTCCGGCCACGCCGGCCCGCTCCCCGACAGGCGGTGGCCCTCGAGCAGCTCCTTGATGATGAGGTCCTGCTCGGCACCCGACAGGAGCCGCGGCGCCCGGGGCAGCCAGTCGAGTCGGCCCTCGGCGCGGGAACGGCGGATGAGGTCGAACGCGTAGGAGGACCAGGTGCGGGCCGGCGGAGCGCTGAGGCTCCGCTTGAGCCGCGCCGTGAAGGCGTCACGCAGGCGCGCGGATGCCGCCCGGGACGGCGCCAGGAGGAGGACCCGCGCAGGGTCCAGCCCGTCCCGTTCCACACGGAGCGCGGCCGCCTCCACGAGCAGCCGGCTCTTCCCCGTGCCGGGAGCACCCCAGACGAGCACCGGGCCCGACCCGCGTGTGAGCGCCAGGACCTGCGCCTGGTCCGGGGACGGCGACCACGTGGGCCCTGTGGCCGTGTCCGCCGGGGGCAGGAGGCGAAGGGCCGGGGCGCTGTGCGAAGCGGTGGCGGTCATGGGTCCATTCCACTGTCCGGGTCCGACATTCCTCGTCCCGCCAGCCCGCGGGCGGACCACTGCCGGTGGAGGCGCTCGCAGAGGCGGTCGGCAATCGCCTCGACCGCGTCGAGCTCGGCATCCGTCGGCGCCCAGCGCGCCCGCTGGATGTCCACCTTCCACGTTCCCCTCGCGGGATCGCCCCGGAGAGGCGTCCCCTCCGCGCGGTAGCGTTCGAGGGCGGCGGCCTCATGGTGCTCGGGCGCCTCGCCGCTCGCCCTGAGGACGCGCCACCAGCACACGGCGGCGCCGCGGTGGGACATCACCGCACCGACCTGCCGCGGGCCGCCTGCCCCGAGGAGCTCAGCGACATCCCCGTAGGACACGACGGAGCCGGGAGGAACGAGGTCGACGACGGCCAGGACCGCCTCGACGAACTCCTCCCGCATCGTCCCAGCCTACTGCGGGCGGCGTGGGCGCCCGTGGATTGTCGGTGCCCCCGGATAGCGTGGCCGCATGAGCTGGAACACCAACGCACGAGCGGCCTTCGACCTCGAGACGACCGGCCGGAACTCCCGGGCCGCGCGCATCGTGACCGCGAGCATCGTCGTCCTGGGACCCGACGGCGCCATCCAGGCGGAACACGAGTGGCTCGCCGACCCTGGTGTCGACATCCCTGCCGAGGCCGCACAGGTGCACGGCATCACCACCGAGAAGGCGAGGGCTGAGGGCCGTCCCGCGGCGGCCGTCGTCGCCGAGGTGGCGCAGACGCTGCAGGCCCTCTTCGACGCAGGCACGCCGGTGGTGGCCTTCAATGCCGCCTACGACTTCACGGTCATGGCCGCGGAGTGCGCCCGCCATGGGCTTCCGCAGCTCACCCGGTTCCCGGTCCTCGACCCGTACGTCATCAACAAGCAGGTCGAGAGGTTCCGCCGGGGCAAGCGCACCCTCGGAGCGCTCTGCGAGCAGTACGGCGTGATCCTCGACGACGCCCACACGTCAGCGGCGGACGCGCTCGCGGCCGCCCAGCTCCTCGACGCGATGGCGTCGCGCTTCCCCGAGCTCCACAAGCCGGCCCCGCATCTGCACAAGAGCCAGGTCGAGTGGTCCGCCGCGCAGGCTGCCGACTTCCAGGCGTACCTCCGCAAGACCAAGCCCACCGCCGTCGTCGAGGGCGACTGGCCCGTCCTCGCGCCGCACGACACCGGCGGAGGGGGCTTCTAGTGAGAGCGAAGTCACAGCGTTCCCTGACCGGCGGCGCCGGGCCATCCAGCCGCCGCTGTTCAGGACAGGCGCGCCGAGCTGCCCGGCGTCGCGCGCGGGTTGCACCGCGACTCGAAGGATCTTCGAAGAGTTTGGCAATGTTGCGAAATATGTTCAGCCTGTAACGCTGGGACGGTCGCCCTTCATAATGGTATGCAGCCCATGACGCCCACCGACGTGCCGACCGCACGTCGCTAACGCGCGTCCGGCGTCCATACCAGAAAGCGAAGGCTCCATGAAGCTCAAAGCACCCAAGTGGCTTACTGCCGCCCCCCTTGCGGCCGTCCTCGCGCTGACGCTCGCCGCCTGCGGCGGGGGGTCGACGTCGTCGTCGGGCACTCCGACCGATGCCCTCAAGGGCAGCGACCAGCAGACCCTCGACAAGTACACGACCGACTCCGTCACCCCGCTGGACCAGATCGACACGTCCAAGCTGGGGCTGATCACGCCCGGCACGATCAAGGTCGGCACCCTCTCCGACGCGCCGCCGAACATCTTCATCGACAGCAGCGGCAACTTCACCGGCTACGACAATGAGCTGCTCAAGGCGATGGCCGCGAAGCTCGGCCTCAAGGTCGAGTTCGTCTCGACGAAGTTCCAGAGCCTCCTCGCGCAGGTCAAGACCAAGCAGTTCGACATGGGCTCTTCCTCGATCTCCACGACGGATGCCCGGCGCGAGACTGTCGCCTTCACGAACGGCTACGACTTCGGCTACATGGCGATCGTGACCAAGGAGGGCGCGAAGGTGAAGACCTTCGACGACCTCAAGGACGGCGTCCGCATCGGCGTCGTGCAGGGCACGGTCCAGGACGACTTCGTCACCAACACGCTCAAGCTCGAGCCGGTGCGCTTCCCGGACTACAACACCGTCTACGCCAACGTGAAGAGCGGCCAGATCGACGCCTGGGTCGCTCCGTCCCAGCAGGCGGAGGGCCAGGTCAAGGCCGGCGACGGGACCACGATCGCCCAGAAGAAGGTCAACACCCAGAACTTCACGGCCTATGCGGTCGCGAAGGACAACCAGCCCCTCACCGACGCCCTGAACTCGGCCCTCGACGCCGTGATCGCGGACGGCACGTGGTCCAAGCTCACCGCTCAGTGGTACCCGGACCGCGCGACGCTGAAGGACCAGACGCCGGAGGGCTGGAAGCCTGGAAGCAAGGCCGTCAAGGTCAGCGAAGCGAAGTAGTCGACGGACAGAGGCCACATGGATTACCTCAGCAAACTCGGCGAGACCTTCTTCGACTGGAAGGTCATCGGCGACGTCCTCCCGACCATGTTCGCGGTCGGCCTGCCGAACACGCTCGTGCTTGCGGTCTCCTCGGGGATCATCGGCACGCTGCTCGGCATGCTGCTCGCCCTCATGGGGATCTCGCGGAATCCTGTGGTCCGGTGGATCGCCCGGGGGTACACGGACATCTTCCGTGGACTCCCGGCGATCCTCACCATCCTCGCGATCAGCCTGGGCTTCGGCCCGATCCTCCGTGAGCTCACGGGCATCACGAGCCCCTACCCGATGGGTGTCGCTGCCCTGTCGCTGATCTCGGCCGCCTATATCGGCGAGATCTTCCGCTCGGGCATCCAGAGCGTCGACAAGGGCCAGCTCGAGGCGGCGCGCGCGCTCGGCTTCGGCTACGGCCCGTCGATGCGGATGATCGTCGTGCCCCAGGGCGTCCGGCGCGTCCTGCCCGCGCTGATGAACCAGTTCATCGCCCTGATCAAGGACTCGTCGCTCGTCTTCACCATCGGCGTCACGTCCCGGGAGCGCGAGCTGTTCCAGATCGGACAGGACACCGCAGCCAACACCGGGAACCTCTCGCCGTACGTCGCCGCCGCCATCTTCTACCTGGTGCTCACCATTCCGCTCACGCACCTCGTGAACTGGATCGATGCCCGGCTGCGGACAGGCCGCGCCCAGGAGCGGGCCGAGAAGATTGAACCGGACGAGGCCGCAGCTGTCGTCGGGAAGGGAGCCCAGCCGTGAGCCAGTTCTCCTCGGGATCGCTCGAGGCACAGGGAATCCACCTCGCCTTCGGCGCCAACAAGGTGCTCCGGGGCATCGACCTCAAGGTCCCCGCGGGCACGACGGCCTCGGTCATCGGGCCCTCGGGGTCGGGGAAGTCGACGCTCCTGCGCGTGATGAACCGGCTCATCGAGCCCGACGCCGGGGACATCCTCCTCGACGGGAAGTCGGTCCTCAAGGACAATCCGGACGAGCTGCGGCGGCGCATCGGCATGGTGTTCCAGCAGTTCAACCTGTTCCCGCACAAGAGCGTCGGCGAGAACGTAGCGTTCGCACTCCGCAAGCTGCGCGGGCTCTCCAAGGGCCAGGCGCGCGAGGAGGCCCTCGCCCAGCTCGACCTCGTGGGCCTCAAGCACAAGGCGGACGTCCGTCCGGCCACCCTCTCGGGTGGCCAGCAGCAGCGCGTGGCGATCGCGCGCGCGCTCGCCATGAAGCCCGAGGTGATGTTCTTCGACGAGGCGACGTCCGCCCTCGACCCCGAGCTCGTCAAGGGCATCCTCGCGCTCATGACGGACCTCGCGAAGGGTGGCATGACCATGGTCGTCGTGACCCACGAGATGGGCTTCTCGCGCAACGTCTCCGACACCGTCACGTTCATGGACGGAGGCGTCGCCGTGGAGTCCGGGCCGCCCGAGCAGGTCTTCGACGCGCCGCAGACCGAGCGGCTGAAGCGGTTCCTGAGCGACGTGCTCTGACCAAGGAGCTCAGCTCAACCGCGCACGCGCACGACGGCGGGGTCCCCACTCTGGTGGGCACCCCGCCGTCGTGCGTGTGAGGCCGCCCCGCGCGGCACTACAGCGGCAGCTCTCCGGCACCCTTGAGGTCGCGCATCACGATGGTCGAGGTGAGCTTGGCGACGCCGGGCAGCGCGGCGAGGTGCTCGTCGTAGAGGCGCTGGTAGGCGGGCAGGTCCTCTGCGACGCAGCGCAGCAGGAAGTCGGGGTCGCCGAAGAGCCGGTAGCCCTCGATGATCTGCGGCTCCGCGACCACTGCGTCCTCGAAAGCCCGGATGGCATCCCGGGAGGTCTCGCGGAGGGTCACGAAGACCATCGCCCCGAACCCCAGGCCGACCTTGCCCGGGTCCACCTCTGCCCGATAGCCGCGGATCACCCCGCTCGACTCGAGATCCTTGAGCCGGCGGTGGCAGGGCGCGACCGTCAGGCCGACCTCCGAGGCGAGCGCCGTCGCCGTCATCCGCCCGTCCTTCTGCAGGGTGCGCAAAATACTTCTGTCGAGAGCATCGATCACTCTCAGAATCTATCTCACAAGGGCCGCCAAGCACGATAATCGGCGAGCACTTCTTCCCCGATTCTCCGTACTCTTGCTGGCATGGACCTGACCCCGTTCCTCGGCTTCGCCGGCATCTCGCTCACCCTCGCCCTCACGCCCGGGGCAGACTGGGCCTACACGATCGCCGCCGGCCTCCGCCCGGGATCGCCGGCGCCGTCGGTCGCGGGGCTGTGCGCGGGCTACATCGTCCACACCGCGCTCGTCGCAGCAGGCCTCGGGGTCCTGCTCGCGGCCCGTCCGGATCTCGTGGCATGGCTCTCTGTCGCCGGAGCGGTCTACCTCCTCTGGCTCGGGGCGACGACGGCGCGGGGCTGGCGCCGCGCAGGCTTCACCGGAGGCGAGGCCACCCTGCCGTCGGGGGGATCCCTCGGCGACGCCGTGGACACCCGGGGCGGCGCCGCAGGCACCCGCGGCCCCGTGCTCGACTTCCTCAAGGGCCTGGGCACGAGCGGGATCAACCCGAAGGCGCTGCTGCTCTTCGCCGCCGTCATGCCGCAGTTCATCCGGACGGACTCCCCGCTGCCGGTCGTCGCCCAGACGACCACCATGGGACTCACGCACCTGGCGTTCACCGTGGTCGTCTACAGCCTCGTCGCGGTCGCGGCGCGGCGCCTCCTGGCCGCCAAGCCGAAGCGCGCGCAGGCCGTCACGCTCGTCAGCGGCGTCCTCATGCTCGGCATCGGCGGACTGCTCCTCGTCGAGCAGGCCGTGGGCCTCGCAGCCGCCGTCGCCTGACGCGCGGCGCGACGCCGCGCAGCAGCCCGCGCTACGCCCCCGGGAGCGCCGCCGCGGCTGCCCTGGAGGCCGCCGGGAGGGCCTCGATGATCCGGTTCATCGCCGCGTCGTCGTGCGCGGCGGAGAGGAACCACGCCTCGAAGACGCTGGGCGGCAGGTACACGCCGGAGTCGAGCATGGAGTGGAAGAACGGCCTGTAGCGGAAGGCCTCCTGGGCCTGGGCGTCGGCGTAGTTCGCGACGCCCCGCTCTGAGGTGCCGAACGCGACGGAGAAGAGGTTGCCGGCCCGCTGGATCGTGTGGTCCACGCCCTCGTCGGCAAGCGCCTTCGAGAGGGCGTCGGAGAGCTCGAGGGAGCGCGCATCGATGTGGGCGTACACGGCGTCCGTCGCGAGCCGGAGCGTCGCGACGCCGGCTGCCATCGCCACCGGGTTCCCGGACAGTGTGCCGGCCTGGTAGACGGGTCCGAGGGGGGCGAGGTAGTCCATGATCTCCGCGCGGCCGCCGAGCGCAGCCACCGGCATCCCGCCGCCGATCACCTTGCCGAACGTGAACAGGTCCGGGGCCCAGCCCTCCCGCTGCCCCGTGAGGCCCCAGTACCCCGCGGGGCCGGTCCGGAAGCCCGTGAGGACCTCGTCCATGATGAACAGGGCACCGTGCTCTGCCGTGATGCGCCGCAGGCCCTCGTTGAAGCCCTCCCCCGGCGTCACGACCCCCATGTTGGCCGGAGCCGCTTCGGTGATGACCGCAGCGATGCGGTGGCCGTGGTCGGCGAATGCGGCCTCGACCGCGGCCAGGTCGTTGTACGGGAGCACGAGGGTCTCCGCCGCCGTCGCCGCCGTGACGCCGGCCGAGCCGGGCAGGGCGAGGGTCGCGACGCCCGACCCGGCGGACGCGAGCAGGCCGTCGACATGGCCGTGGTAGCAGCCCGCGAACTTCACCACGAGGTCCCGGCCGGTGAAGCCCCGCGCGAGCCGGATGGCGGTCATGGTCGCCTCCGTGCCGGTGGAGACCATGCGCAGGCGCTCGACGGCCGGGACTCGCCCGATCACGAGCTCGGCCAGGGCCGCTTCGTCGGGGGTGGACGCGCCGAAGGAGAGGCCGCGGTCAACGGCGGCGTGGACGGCTTCGAGCACCTCGGGGACTGCGTGGCCGAGCAGCGCCGGCCCCCACGAGCACACGAGGTCCGCGTAGTCGCGGCCGTCGGCGTCCGTCACGTACGCGCCCTTCGCGGAGACGAGGAAGCGGGGCGTGCCGCCTACCGAGCCGAAGGCGCGCACGGGCGAGTTCACCCCTCCCGGCATGAGCGAGCGGGCGCGGGCGAAGAGGTCCTCGGACGTGGTCATGCCCCCCATTCTCTCGCACGCCAGGCGGTGGGCCGGAACCGGGAGGGGCGCACCCGCCGTCGTCCGCGCCACACGGACGACGGCGGCGCGGCGCCTACGCGAGCATGTCCGCCACGAGCGGGGCGACCTTGGTGCCGAAGAGCTCGATGCTCTTCATCATCGCGCTGTGCGGGAGGGTCCCGTTGGAGTACTTGAGGTCGAAGCGCTCCGTCCCGAGGGCCCGATGGGTGTCGGCGATCTTGCGGGCCACGGTCTCGGGCGAGCCCACGTAGAGCGCGCCGGGCCGGGATGCCTGGGCGTTGAACTCCGTCCGGCTGCCGGGGCCCCAGCCGCGCTCCTCGCCGAGGCGGTTGCGCATGGCGAGCCAATGCGGGAAGAGCTCTTCACGGGCCTGCTCGTCGGTGTCGGCGACGTGCCCGGGCGAGTGGGTCGCGAGCATCGTGTAGGGCTTGCCGAACTTCTCGAGGGAGCGCTTGTACAGCTCGACATAGGGCGCGAAGCGGGCGGGCTCGCCTCCGATGATCGCGAAGCTCACGGGGTAGCCGTAGTGCGCCGCGCGCACGACCGACTGCGGGGTCCCTCCGACGCCGATCCAGGCAGGCAGCAGCCCGTGTTCGAGGTGAGGGTAGGCGGTGAGGCCGTTGATGGGCCCGCGGTGCCGGCCTTCCCAGCGGACCGGATTCTGCGAGCGGACGCGGTCGAACAGCTCGAGCTTCTCCTCGAAGAGGGTCTCGTAGTCCTCGAGGTCGAAGCCGAACAGCGGGAACGACTCGACGAAGGACCCGCGGCCCAGGATGACCTCGGCGCGCCCGCTGGAGACGGCATCGAGGGTCGAGAAGCGCTGGAAGACGCGGACCGGGTCGTCGGACGAGAGGACGGTGACGGCGGACCCGAGCCTGATGCGCTCCGTCCTGGACGCGATGGCCGCCAGGACCACCTCGGGCGCCGAGACCGCGAAGTCGCGCCGGTGGTGCTCGCCGACATCGAACGAGTGGAGGCCGACCTGGTCGGCGAGCACCGCCTCGTCGACGATCTCGCGGATCACCTGCGCGTGCGGCTTGGGCGCACCGTGCTCGTTGAGCCCGACGTCGCCGAAGGTGTTGAGGCCGAGGAGGACGGGAGCACCCGGATCAGTTCCATGCATATGCATTCAAACCCCGGCCGCTCCGCCTTCATTCCCTCGACACCGGAGCGGTCAGGCCTCCGTGAGCCAGCGTGCGATCTCGGGGGCCCAGTAGGTCAGGACCATGTTGGCCCCGGCCCGGCGGATGCCGAGGACGGACTCGAGGATGGATGCCTTCCGGTCGATCCAGCCGTTGGCGGCTGCAGCCTCGATCATCGAGTACTCGCCCGAGATCTGGTACGCGGCCACCGGCACAGGACTCATCGCGGCGACGTCGGCGAGGATGTCCAGGTAGCTCATCGCCGGCTTGACCATGACCATGTCCGCGCCCTCCTCGAGGTCGAGTTCGACCTCGAGCAGCGCCTCGCGTCGGTTCGCCGCGTCCATCTGGTACGTGCGGCGGTCGCCCTGGAGCTGCGAGTCCACCGCCTCGCGGAAGGGCCCGTAGAACGCGGAGGCGTACTTCGCGGCGTAGGCGAGGATGGAGACGTCCTGGTGCCCGGCGGCGTCGAGCGCCTGCCGGATCACGGCGACCTGGCCGTCCATCATGCCGGAGGGCCCCAGCACGTGGGCGCCCGCCTCCGCCTGCGCCACCGCCATCCGGCCGTAGACCTCGAGCGTCGCGTCGTTGTCGACGCGGCCCTGGGCGTCGAGGACGCCGCAGTGGCCGTGGTCGGTGAACTCGTCCAGGCAGACGTCGCTCATGACCACGAGGGAGTCGCCGACCTCGTCGCGCACGGCCCGGATGCCGGCGTTGAGCACGCCGTTCGGGTCGAGGCCCGCGGACCCCTCGGCGTCGCGCTCCTCGGGGACGCCGAAGAGCATGATGCCGCCGAGGCCCGCCTCGGCCGCCTCGGCGGCGGCGCGGCGCAGCGTGTCGGTGGTGTGCTGCACGACGCCGGGCATCGCCTGGATCGGCTGGGGCTCCGTGAGGCCCTCGCGGACGAACGCGGGCAGGATGAGCTCAGCCGGGTGCAGGCGCGTCTCGGCGACGAGCCGGCGCAGGGCCGGGTTCTGGCGGAGCCGGCGGGGCCGGTGCTGGGGGAAGCTCACGGTGTCTCCTTCGGGACGGTTGGATGGGAGGCCAGTGCGCGGGCCACGGCGTCCACGATGCCCTCGGGAGTCGGGGTCGCGGCCGTGGCGCCGACGGCGAGGCCCAGGCGGTTCAGCTCCCCGGCGGTCGGCTCGCCGATCGCGATGAGGGCGGTCGCGTCGAGGGGACTCAGCACGGCGTGGATGCGCCGGGCAGCGCTCGGGGAGGCGGCGACGACGGCATCGAGCCGGCCCGCCTGCAGGTCCGCGTTGGCCTCGTCTGGGGCGAGCACGACGGCGCGCGCCTCCTCCCCTGCCGGCTCGCCGGCCGCGAGGCTCGCGACAAGCCGGAGGTCGGGGTCAGCGGGGTAGTCCACCGTGCGGTAGGCCGTGACGGTCTCGACGTCCCAGCCGCGAGCGTCGAGGCCCTCGGCGAGCGTGGGGGCGGCGATGTCGCTCTGGGGGATCAGCACGCGGACGGTTCCAGCGCCGTCGGCACCGGAGGCGCCGGAGTCGTCGGCGTAGGCCCAGAGCTCGACGAGTCCCTCGGCGGACTGCTTGCCCTCAGGGGCGAGGTCCACGCGGAGCCCTTCGGCCTCGAGGACACGGCGCGAGCTGGGCCCGATGGTCGCGACGTGCACACCGGGCGGGACGATGGCTGCGAGCTCGCGGCCCTGGGCGGCCGCGACCTCTTTGAGCGCGCGGACCGTGGTGATGCTCGAGATGACGAGCCAGCCGTACTCTCCCGCGGCGAGCCGGTCCAGGGCCGCGGACAGCGCGGTCTGGTCGGGGGCGCGCTCGAAGTCGATCACGGGAAGGAGCAGCGGTTCGGCGCCCGCGTGGGCGAGGGCCCGTGCCATGGCACCCGCGCGGTCGGGGCTGCGGGTCAGGAGCACCCGGCGGCCGGCGAGAGCCGCGCCCTCGACGCCGGGATGCGCCCCCTCGGCACCGGAGGCCATCAGGCGCCGAGGTCCGCGAAGTCGGCCACGCCCTGGGCGAGGAGTTCCTCCGCGAGCTCGATGCCGAGGAGCGTCGCGCCGACCTCGGTGAGCCCGTCCGTGGCCTTCGCGAGGCGGACGGACTTGGTCCCGTCGACCGCGCACACCACAGCCTCGAGCCGCAGCATGCTGCCCTTGCGCCGTGCGAGCGCGCCGACCGGGGCAGCGCAGCCTGCCTCGAGCCGGGCCAGGAGGGCGCGCTCGGCGGTCACGGCGAGGCGCGTGTCGGCGTCGTCGATCGCGGCGAGCGCCTGGGCGAGCACGCCCTCGGCGCTGGCGGCCGCTCCCCCGGCGGGGCGCTCGGGCGCGTCCTCGAGACGGCACTCGACCGCGAGCGCGCCCTGCCCCGGGGCGGGCAGCATGACCTCGGGCTCGAAGTACTCGGTCACGACCTCGGTCCGGCCGAGCCGGGCCAGCCCGGCGGCCGCGAGGACGACGGCGTCGAGGTCGCCGGGTGCCTCGGGGGCGTTCCCGGGGAGGCCGGGAACGCGGCCGAGCCGCGTGTCCACGTTGCCGCGGATGTCCAGGACCTCGAGGTCAGGGCGCAGGGCGCGCAGCTGGGCCGCCCGGCGCGGCGAGCCGGTGCCGACCTTCGAGCCCGCCGGGAGCCCGGCGAGGGTCAGCCCGTCGCGGGCGCACAGGACGTCCCGCGCGTCGGCCCGGACCGGGATGGCCGCGATGGACAGTCCGGGCTCCCCGGAGGTCGGGAGGTCCTTGAGCGAGTGGATGGCCACGTCGCAGCGGTCGGCCAGGAGCGCCTCGCGGAGGGCAACGACGAACACGCCGGTCCCCCCGAGTGAGGCGAGTGAACCGGTCTTGACGTCGCCCTCGGTCTTGATCCGGACGAGCTCGGTGGCGAAGCCTCCCACAGCGGCCAGGCGGTCCGCCGTCTGCTGGGACTGGGTCAGGGCGAGCGCGCTGCCGCGCGTGCCGATGCGCACAGACATGCTCAGGCCTCAGCACCCTTCCCCGCAGCCGGGGAGCGGCCGTCGTGGGCGGTCCCCAGCTGGACGCCCTCCTCGGCGATCACGGGCTTCGCACCGCGGAAGTTCTCGCAGCAGCCCGGACGGCACACGTCGTACCACGGGCCGAGCTCGGTCACGTGCGGACGGTCCGTGACGGTGCCCTGCGCAGTCCGCTCGCGGATGAGCTCCACGAGGCCGGCAACGAAGTCGCGGTGGACCCCGGGAGTCGGGACACGGACGGCCTCGACGCCGAGCTCCCTGCAGGTTTCGAGGGCCTCGGTGTCGAGGTCCCAGGCGACCTCCATGTGGTCGCTCACGAAGCCGAGCGGGACGATGACCGCGCCCTTGACGCCTTCTCCGTCAGCTCCGGCGATGGCCTGGAGACGGTCGTTGATGTCCGGCTCGAGCCACGGGATGTGCGGGGCGCCGGAGCGGGACTGGTACACGAGGTCCCACTTCACCCCGGGGGCGACGGCCGCCATGATGGCGCGCGCGTTCGCGAGGTGCTGGGCCACGTAGGCAGAGCCGCCCTCGAAGGAGCGCGGCTCGGCCTCGGAGCGCCCGGCGGCCTCCGCGTCCCGCGTGGGGATCGAATGGGTCGAGAAGAGGACGCGGATCTCTGCGTCGCGGGAGCCGTCCGCTGCACCGAGCGCCTCGCGCACGGTCGCCAGGCCGGCGGCGGTGCCCTCGACGAATGGGGCGACGAAGCCGGGGTGGTCGAAGTACTGGCGGATCTTGTCGACCCGCAGCCGCCCTGCGAGTCCGGTCTCGGTCAGCGCGACGCCGATGTCCTCGCGGTACTGGCGGCAGCTCGAGTAGCACGAGTACACGCTCGTGGTGAGCATCAGGACCGTGCGGTGCCCGGCGTCGTAGATCTCCTGCAGCGTCGCGGGGATGTAGGGCTCCCAGTTCCGGTTGCCCCAGTACACGGGGATGTCGATGCCAGCGGCGGCGAGCTCGGCTTCGAGGGCCGCCTTGAGCTGGCGGTTCTGCCCGTTGATGGGGCTCACGCCGCCGAAGGCGCGGTAGTGGTGGCTGACCTCTTCGAGGCGCTCGTCGGGGATGCCGCGCCCGCGGGTGACGTTGCGCAGGAACGGGATGACGTCGTCCTGTCCCTCCGGGCCGCCGAAGGACGCGAGGAGGATCGCGTCGTACCCGGTCGGCGCCACGCGGCCCGCGGAGGTGACCGGGTTGGGAGCCGTGCTGACCGCGAGCGGCGCGACGGCGCCGTCGACCGCGGTCTCGGGGCTGCCGGCGTTCACGCGAGCACCTCGGCGATCTCTGAAGCGGTGATCCGGCGCCCGGTGTAGAAGGGCACCTCCTCGCGGACGTGGTTGCGGGCGTCGGTGTAGCGCAGGTGGCGCATCATGTCGACGAGGTCCACGAGCTCGGGAGCCTCGAGCGCGAGGATCCACTCCCAGTCGCCGAGCGCGAACGCGGAGACGGTGTTGGAGAGGACCTGCGGGAAGTCGCGGCCGAGGATGCCGTGGTCGCGGAGCATCCGCCCGCGCTCCTCCGCCGGGAGGAGGTACCACTCGTAGGAGCGGACGAACGGGTAGACGGTGAGCCACGTGCTCGGCTCGACGCCGCGGGAGAACGCGGGCGTGTGGTTCTTGGCGAACTCGGCCTCGCGGTGCACGCCCATCGCGGACCAGACGAGCTCGGTGCCCGAGAAGAGCGCGGTGCGGCGCAGGTCGCGGACGGCCTGCTGCAGGGCCTCGGGCGCGGCGCCGTGGAACCAGACCATGACGTCGGCGTCGGCCCGCATGGCCGAGACGTCGTATGCGCCGCGCAGGGTCACGCCGGAGTCGCCGAGGCGGGCCACGAAGGCCTCGAAGTCGGTCACGGCGTCCTCGGTCGGGGCTCCGGCCCCGGGGACGCGGCGGAACACCGTCCAGAGCGTGAAGTACAGCGTCTCGGCTGCCTCCTCGCCCGTCGGGCTTTTGGTGACAGATTCGGCGGAAGTGTGGCTCATGGTCTCCAGTGTGCTCCTAACGCATCGGCAAATCGAAATCAGATTCTTCTACGAAGTGTAGAAGTGCTGAAGATCACCCGTCCGCCTCGCGGGCGAGTGCGGCAGCCAGGGCGATCGCCTGCGCCCGGGCGTCGGGGATGACGGCTGCGAGGCCGTTCCCCGCGGCCCATCCGCCCACGACAGCGAGCCCCGGCCGCGCGGCGACGAGGCCGCGGATCGCGGTCACGCGGTCGCGGTGTCCGACAGCGGCGAACGGCAGCGACCCTTCCCAGCGGACCACGTCCCACCCCAGCACGTCCTGCGGGGTCAGCACGACGCCGAGGAGCGTCGACGCGTCCCCAAGCGCGGCCTCGAACAGCTCGTCGTCCGACTCCGGGTCCCAGCGCTCCGGGTTCTCGCCACCGTCCGGCTCGCCCGCGCGCCCATAGGAGAGGCGCACAACGTGGGTGCCCGGTCCCGCCGCCGCCTGGACCCACTCCCACTTCGCGCTCGCGTGCGTGAGGGCCTTCGCGGCCACGCCGGGGACCTGGGGGGCGACGAGGATTCCCGTGCCGCGCGGGCGCGCATCCAGAGCCGGGCAGTCGATGACGAGGGTCACGAGCTTGACCTCCGGGCCGGGGATCGGCTCGTGGCCTGCGAGCTCGGGCACGGCGTCGGACAGGAGCTCGACGGCGGCGGGTCCCCCGAGCGCGACGACGACCACCTCGGCGTCGTAGGTGCCACCGGACCCGCCGACCGTGCCCGGTGTGGAGCCGACGCGCCAGAGGCTCCTGCCGGCGTCGTCCGTGGTCCGCTCGAGGCGCTCGGCGCGCTCACCGAGCCGAAGCCGCACCTGCTCGCGCTCGAGCCGATCCACGAGGGCGCCGACGATCCGGTGCAGGCCGCCGCGGATCCCGGCCACCGCGGAGCCGGCCTTGGCCCCACGGGACGCACCGCGCTGGGCGGCGACGGCGGCGGCGAGCGAGCCCTTCTCCCCCATGAGCTGCCTCAGGCCCGGCGCCACCATGTCGACGTCCAGGAGGGCAGGGTCGGCCGAGTGCACTCCGCCGACGACGGGCGCCACGAGCCGGTCGAGGACCCGCCGCCCCATGCGGGCGCGCACGAGCTGGGCCACGCTCTGGTGCGCCCTGCCGGCCCGCACCGGAAGCCAGCGGTCGAGGGACGCCCGCAGCGATCCCCACAGGCCCAGGGCGGAACGGACTTCCCGGTCCCAGGGATTGGCCGGAATGCCGAGCACGCCGGTCTTGGGCAGCTCCTCGGGCCCGTCGGGGAGGAGCACCCACGCACCCGAGGGATGCGGCGGGATGATGTCGCGGGAGAGCCCGATCTCGTCGACGAGGGTCCGCACCGCGTCGGTGCGGGTCGCGAACGACTCGGCCCCGGAGTCGAGCGTGAGGCCGGCGACCTCGTGCTCGCCGATGCAGCCGCCCCAGCGGTCGGTCGCCTCCAGGACGGTCACCTCGAGGCCCGCGCGCCGGAGCTCGAGCGCCGCGACGAGTCCCGAGATCCCCCCGCCGACCACGACGGCGCGCGCCGGCTCGCTCCCGGGCATCAGTAGGTGATCGAGTGGACGAGCTCGACCACTCGGGTCAGCACGTCGGGGTCGGTCTCCGGGGGGACGCCGTGGCCGAGGTTGACCACGTGGCCGGGGGCGGACGCTCCGGCGCGCACCACCTCGCGGACGTGCGCCTCGAGCACGTTCCAGGGCGCGGCGAGGAGTGCGGGGTCGATGTTGCCCTGCAGCACCACCCGGCCCCCGAGCCGACGGTTGGCCTCGTGCAGCGGCAGGCGGTAGTCGACGCCGACGACGTCGACCCCCACCTCGTACATGGCCCCGAGCAGTTCCGAGGTGCCGGTGCCGAAGTGCACGAGCGGGGCGCCCAGATCGCGCACGTGGTCGAGGGTCCGGGACGAGTACGGCGCAACGCTGCGGCGGTAGTCCTCCAGGCCGAGCGAGCCCGCCCACGAGTCGAACAGCTGGCCCGCCGAGGCTCCGGCCTCGATCTGGGCACGCAGGAAGCGGCCCGAGGCATCCGCAGCCCACTCCATGAGGGCGGCCCACGTCCCCGGGTCACCGTGCATCATCGTGCGTGGCCCGAGGTGGTCACGGGACGGCTTGCCCTCCACCATGTAGGCGGCGACTGTGAAGGGTGCTCCTGCGAACCCGATGAGCGGGGTGTTCCCGAGCTCGGCGACCGTCAGGCGGACGGCCTCCCGGATGGGCTCGAGTGCCGCCTCCTGCAGCCGGGGCAGCGCTGCAACGTCGGCTTCGGTGCGGATTGGCGTGTCGAGGACGGGCCCCACGCCGGGGACGATGTCCACGCCGACGCCGGCGAGCTTGAGCGGGATGACGATGTCCGAGAAGAAGATGCCTGCGTCGACGTCGTGGCGGCGCACGGGCTGGAGGGTGATCTCCGAGGCCAGCTCGGGGCGCAGGCAGGAGTCGAGCATGCCGACGCCCTCGCGGGCCTTTCGGTACTCGGGGAGCGAGCGCCCTGCCTGGCGCATGAACCACACGGGCTTCCGGCTCGGGCGGCCCCCGCGGTATGCAGTGATGAGGGGCGACTGAGCCGTCCGCCCGTCCTTGAGGGGGTGGTCTGCGCTGAGATTCATATCCGCGATTCTCTCAGAGGGCCCGGTGGCCGATGGCGACAGGCTGTCACGGACATTGTGCCCTACGCCTCACTTTCTACACGCGAGCGAAAAGCTATGATGGGAGGGCTGTGGTTGTTTTCTCCTTGGTGGCGACTCACGCCGATACAGACCTTGAAACCGTTGCCCAACTGAGCAACGGCGCTTCCGCCGTGGCCTCGGCCGCCACCCAGTCCGGGGCCCTGAGCGGCGCGGTGGTGCTGGCGACCTGCAACCGCTACGAGATCTACGCCGAGGCGCCCACCCCCGCGGACGTCGACGCCGCCCGCTCGGCGCTCGTCGCCGAGATCAGCGCGCGCAGCGGCCTCCCCGAGGACCGGGTGTCCTCCTCCTTCAGCCTCAACCACGGACCGGACGTCACGCGGCACCTGTTCGCGGTGAGCTCCGGGCTCGACTCCGCCGTCGTGGGCGAGCGGGAGATCGCCGGCCAGGTGCGCCGGGCCCTGATCTCCGCCCAGCAGACCGGAACGGCGAGCCCCTCCCTCGTCAGGCTGTTCCAGACCGCGTCGAAGACCGCGAAGGACGTCGGCGCCCAGACCGCGCTGGGAAGCCGGGGCCTCTCGATCGTCTCGGTGGCCCTGGACCTCGCCGAGGACGTCGCCGTCGACCCCGCGTGGACCTCCAAGAAGGCCGTCCTGTTCGGCACGGGGGCCTACGCGGGCGCCACCATGGCCCTCCTGCGCGAGCGCGGGTGCGCGAATGTGGCGGTCTACTCCTCCTCCGGCCGGGCCGAGGAGTTCGCAGCCGCCCGGGGCGCCGCCGCACTGACCGCCGAGCAGCTGCCCGGGGCGATCGCCGAGGCAGACGTCCTGATCGGCTGCAGCGGATCGGACAGCGCGATGGAGGCCGTGGAGCTCGCGGCGATCCGCGAGGAGTCCCCCCAGCCGCTCATCGTGATCGACCTTGCCCTCACGCACGACTTCGACCCCGCAGTGGGCACGCTCGACGGCGTCGAGCTCATCACCCTTGAGTCGGTCCGTCTCGCGGCTCCGCAGGAGCAGTCGGAATCCCTCGCCCAGGCCAGCGCAATCGTGTCCGCGGCGACCGAGGACTTCGAGTCCCAGCGCCAGGCGCGTCAGGCCGACGCCGCCATCGTCGCGCTCCGCCGGCACACCATGGCGGTCCTCGATGCCGAGATCGAGAAGGTCCGGGCGCGCCACGGCTGCACAGCAGCCTCCGAGGAAGTCGAGTTCGCGATGCGCCGCATGGTCAAGCAGCTCCTCCACACGCCCACCGTGCGCGCCCGGCAGCTCGCCGCCGAGGGCCGCGAGGACGAGTACCTCGCCGCTCTGGAAGCCCTGTACGGAATCAGCGTCGCGCTGCCGGGAATGATCTCCCAGGACGGCCGGGACGCGCCTGCCGAGGACCCCGCAGACTGCCCGGTGGACCACAGCCGCGTGAGCTGACACCGCCTTCCTGACGCACTCCAGGGCCGCCCCGCACTCGTGGGGCGGCCCTCGTGCTCAGGAGGCCGGCCTCGCGCTCAGTAGACCGGCTTGCCCGGCTCCACGTCCCGGACCCAGGCGAGCACGCCGCCTTCGAGATGCTTGACGTTCGTGAATCCGGCCTCGTGCGCGGCGGCCAGGACATTGGCGGAGCGCACCCCGCCCTTGCAGTGGAAGACCACCTCGCGGTCCCGGGGGAGTTCATCCCAGGCCTCGCCGGAGAGCAGGCGGCCCTGCGGGATGAGGCGCGCGCCGGGGATCGCCACGATGGAGGCCTCGCCCGCCTCGCGCACATCGATGAGCTCGAAGTCCCTGAGCCCGGCGCCTCGCGCGGCGAGCATCGTGGCCAGCTGCGCGGCGGTCACGGACTCGTCCGTGCCCGGGGAGGACGCAGGGGCCACGCCGCAGAAGGCCTCGTAGTCGGTCAGTTCGGTGATCGGCGCGGCATCCGGGTCCTTGGCGACCTTGATCTCACGCCACGTCGCCGTGAGCGCGTCGTAGAGCTGGATCCGCCCGAGAAGCGTCTTCCCCACCCCGGTGATGAGCTTCACGGCCTCCGTGACCATGGAGGCGCCGATCGCGGCGCACAGCATCCCGTACACCCCGCCCTCACCGCAGGAGGGCACGGAGCCTGCCGGCGGCGGTTCCGGGAACACGTCCCGGTAGGTGGGACCGTGCTCCGCCCAGAAGACGCTCACCTGCCCGTCGAAGCGGAAGATGGAGCCCCAGACGTAGGGCTTTCCGAGGATCGCGGCGGCGTCGTTGACGAGGTACCGCGTTGCGAAGTTGTCAGTGCCGTCGAGGATGAGGTCGTAGCCGGCGAAGACCTCCAGGGCGTTGGCCGAGTCGAGGTGGACCTCGTGGAGCCGGACCTCCACGTGGGGGTTGAGTTCGAGGATCTTCTCCCGCGCGGACTCGGCCTTGGGCCGTCCCACATCGGCAACACGGTGGATCACCTGCCGCTGGAGGTTGGTGAGGTCCACCAGGTCGTCGTCGACGATCCCGAGCGTCCCCACCCCGGCGGCGGCGAGGTAGAGCAGGGCCGGCGACCCGAGCCCTCCGGCACCGATGACGAGCACCTTCGCGTTCTTGAGGCGCCGCTGCCCGACGTCGCCGATCTCGGGGATGATCACGTGGCGGGAGTACCGCTGCACTTCCTCCGGCGTGAGCGCCTCCGCCGGGTCGACAAGGGGAGGCAGAGTGGTGTTCTCCTGAGATGCCATACAGACAATCTAGGCCCCAGCTGCGCGGCTCCCCCAGTCGGGTCCGCGTCCCGGAAGGCCTGCCCGCAGGACACGGCGCATGCCTGCACCTCCCCGCGAGTAGAGTAGGACTACCGTTTGGGCCATGCTCCACACGCCCGAACCCCCAGGAAGGCACCACCAGTGAGCACCGAACCGCGAGCCGCTACCGCACGATCGCCCCGCCTCCCCCGCGACGAACGGCGGGCGCAGCTGCTCGCTGCCGCCCTCGAGGTCTTCGCCGCCAATGGATACCACGGTGCGGCCATGGACGAGATCGCCGAGACCGCCCAGGTCAGCAAGCCCGTCCTCTACCAGCACTTCCCCTCGAAGCGCGAGCTGTACCTCGCGCTCCTGGACAGCCACCTCGCGTCCCTGACCGACCTCATGCGGTCCGCGCTGGCCTCCACCGACGAGAACCGGGAGCGGGTCAACGCGGTCATCCGCGCCTACTACGACTTCATCGCCGCGGACGACCAGGCCCACCGGCTCGTCTTCCAGTCTGACCTCGTCAACGATGCCGAGGTCGCCGCCCGGCTCGAAACGTTCAACCGCGGGTTCTCCGAGGCCATCGCCCAGGTGATCGCCTCGGACACGAAGCTCCCGCTCGTCGAGGCCCAGCTCCTGGGCCGAGCCCTTGCCGGCATGGCGCAGGTCAGCGCCCGGTACTGGCTCGAGAAGTCCAACGACCTCGACATCGACGTCGCGGCCGACCTCGTCTCCCGGCTGGCATGGCGCGGCATCTCGCGGTTCCCCAAAGAGGCCGGCGCCGGGAACGAAAAGGCCTAAGGTACATAGAGAGCCCGCGCAGGGCCTGCACCGTCATCAGAACCAAGGAGTCAACGGCGTGGAAATCAAGATCGGCATCCAGAACATCGGCCGGGAGATCGTGCTCGATTCCGCCAAGGACGCGGACGAGGTGGCCGCGCTGGTCTCCGAGGCGATCTCGGGCGGCAAGGAGCTCCGCCTCGAGGACGAGAAGGGCCGTCAGGTGATCGTCCCCGCCGGTGTCATCGGCTATGTCGAGCTCGGCGCCCAGGAGCAGCGCCGCGTGGGCTTCGGCGCACTCTGAGGCAGCGCGTGGAGACCGTCTGGTCCCTCGTCATCGTCGTGATCGTGGCGGTGGCTGCGGGCCTCGTGGTGTGGGCCGTGGACAAGCGGCACTCGGCGTACGGGATCATGCTCCCGATCGCGTCGGCGGTCGCTTCCGCGTGTGTCCTCTGGATCATCCTCGTGTGGGCCGGAACCGGCTATCTGACCGGCCTCACCTGGATGCCCTGGGTCCTCCCCATGGCGGCCGCGGTGGCCGCCGCTGCGGCCGTGCCCACGCTCGTGGGCCGGCGCCGGGTGAAGCACGACGGCGAGGCCCTCACCCAGCTGCTGCGGAGCTTCCGGGCCTGAGGGCGGTGCCCGCCGCATCACCGAGGGCACCGGGCGCCTAGGCGTCCGGCAGCCTCTCGGGCTGCGCCACGGCGTCCAGGGCCGCGGCCCGGAGCATGCAGCGGTGAGCAGCCTCGATGTCGTTGCCGGTCACCTCCGAGCCGGCCTCGTGGGTGCTGAAGCGCAGGACGACCCGGTTGTAGCGCCAGTCGAGATCCGGGTGGTGGTTGAGCTCTTCGGCGACCTCGCCCACAGCGGCGATGAACGTCAGCGCGGCCGCGGGGCCGGGCAGCCGGTACACGGTGGCAAGGGCGCCGCCGACATGCCGCCAGCCGGGCAGCCGCTCCATTTCCGCCTCAATCTGGGCCGGGCTCAGCGCAGCATTCTCTCCCATGGACCACAGGGTAACGCCGGCGGGAGTCAACAAACCGCGACATCCGGTACGGATTCTGTGACACCGTGCGACAATGGGATCAACTAACCGGTCACAGGCTTGCGCTCCAGGAGCTTAGGGGATCCCATGCGAACGGTCACACATTTCCTCCGACGAGTCGCTGCCGGCGCCGTGGCAGCCATGGCTGTCGCCGCGGCGCTCGCCGCCCCCGCCCACGCGGTCACGGACCCCGCACCGCCGGTCCTCCAGGGCGAGGCCTCCGTGGGCTCGGTGCTCACCGCGTCCTTCGACCCCGCATCCTACCGGGGCTGCGGGCAGGGAGCAGGCCCCGACTACCGGGTGGAATGGTACAGGGACGGCGTCCGGGTCTATCCCCCCGCCGGGGTCTCCCAGTACCCGCTCACCACGGCCGACCTCGGCGCGCAGTTCACCCTGACGGTGGCCGCCAACGGAGCCTGCTGGGGCATGGAGGCCACGAGCGCGCCGACCGAACCGGTGGCATCCTCGAGCAGGAACAGCGGCTTCACCGGCCGGGATACTGCCGAGCTCATGGCCCGCACCTCCGACGGCGCGCTCGTCCTGTACCCCCGGGGCTCCGGCTGGGAGGCCCCGCGGACCGTCGGACCCGGCTGGAACGCGATGTCCATCATCCTCTCGCCCGGCGACTTCGACGGCGACGGCGTCAACGACCTTCTGGCCCGATCGGCGGACGGAACGCTGTACCTGTACCCGGGCACCGGCTCGGGCGGCCTCGGGAGCCCACGCGCCATCGGCTGGGGCTGGAACCGCTTCGACGCCATCCTCGGCCCGGGCGACTTCGACGGGGACGGCGCGAACGACATCCTCGCCCGCGAGCCCGGCGGCGCCCTCATCCTGTACCCCGGTGACGGCCGCGGCGGCTGGGGCGCAGCCCGTCAGGTCGGCCAGGGATGGGATGCCCTGAACGCGCTCGCGACGCCGGGCAACATCGACGGCAGGCCGGGACGCGACATCATCGCGCGGGACCGCGCCGGCAACCTGCGCCTGTACAGCGGCGACGGCGCTGGCGGCTGGAGCGGTTCGAGCATCGTCGGCACCGGCTGGGGCGGCATGCAGAGGATCGGCGGCAGCGGGGACTTCGACGGCGACGGCACCCCGGACCTCTACGCCATCGACTCCGCCGGGACCCTCCTCGTCTACTACTCCGACGGCGCCGGCGGCTGGACCCGCTCGGAGGCGGTCGGGTGGGGCTGGGGCGGCTTCACCGCGCTCGTCTGACGGCCCTCGTCTGAGGAGCCCCGGCACGGGGCCCCGAGTGGACGCTCAGAGGAACTGGGCCCGGCCCTCCATGGGACTCGAGGCGAGGGCATGCTCGCGCCGCGGAATGCGTCCGGCGCCCGCGGCGAGCCGTCCGGCGGCGACGGCGTGGCGGAACGCGTGCGCCATGCGCACCGGATCCTGTGCCCTCGTGACCGCGGTGGCCAGGAGCACGGCGTCGCACCCCAGCTCCATCGCGAGCGCCGCGTCGGAGGCCGTCCCGATCCCGGCGTCGAGCACCACGGGCACCTCGGCGCGCGCGACGATGAGCTCGATGTTGTGGGGGTTCAGGATGCCGAGGCCGGTGCCGATCGGCGCCCCAAGGGGCATGACGGCGACGGCGCCGAGCTGCTCGAGCCGACGGGCCAGCACGGGATCGTCGTTGGTGTAGGCGAAGACCTTGAAGCCCCGCCCGACCAGCTGTTCGGCCGCGTCGGCGAGCTCGATGGGGTCCGGGAGGAGCGTTGTCTCGTCGGCGATCACCTCGAGCTTGACCCAGTCGGTCTCGAGGGCCTCGCGGGCAAGCTCGGCGGTCAGGACCGCATCGCGGGCCGTGAAGCATCCTGCCGTGTTCGGGAGGACGCGGATCCCCCTGTCGACGAGGAGCTGGAACAGGGAGCCCTGCTCCGCGGGCGAGTAGCGGCGCATCGCCACGGTTGTCAGCTCGGTCCCCGACGCCTCGAGCGCGTCGCCGAGTCCCTCGAGGCTCGGCGCCCCACCCGTGCCCATGATGAGCCGCGAGCCCAGCGTCACCCCGTCGACCACGAAGGGGTCGTCCCCCAGCACCTGCCCTGCGGCGGCGTTGATTCCTGTCTGCGTCATGTCAGCCTCCCTGCATCGCCGTGACGAGTTCGACGGCGTCCCCCGCCTCGAGGACGGTCCCTGCCCAGCGGCCCCGCGGGACCACCTCGGAATTGAGTGCGACGGCGACCCCGAGCCGGCCGCCGTCGGCTGGCCGCCCGTCGTCGCCGATCTCCCGCCCGATCGTCTCGGCCACGAGGGCCCGGACGGTGGCGGGCCGCGGGAGGGCCCGCGGCTCGCCGTTGACGGTGATGTTCATCGGATGCCTCCTTGAGGGGCCGCGCTGCGTGCGGCGGCGGAGCGCTCCGCCAGCGGCCGTGTCGTGCTCGTGAATCGGTCCGGGCGGAAGCCCTGCCAGCGCGGGTCCGCGACGCCCTCGAGGAGCCCCCGGCACACGCTCGCCGCGCCGGGCGTGAGCAGGACCCCGTGGCGGAAGAAGCCCGTGGCGACGATGAGCCCCGGGACGCACCCGGCGCCGTCGTGCGCCTCGCCCGCGGCAGCGGGGACGCGTCCGAGCAGCGGCGCGTTGTCCGGGGTGCCGGGGCGTGCCCGGGCGGTGGTCTCGTAGAGCTCGAGCTCGGCGACGGCCGGGACGAGGGCCTGGGCGTCCCGCAGGAGCTCGTACACGCCGCCGGCCGACACCGCGTCGGAGCCGTCTTCGCGCTGGGTCGCCCCGATCACCACCGTGCCGTCCTCGCGGGGGACGATGTAGACCGGCCGGCCACGGACTAGCCCGCGCACGGTCGCCGTCACGAGCGGCCGCACGCGTGCCGGCACCCGCAGGCGCAGCACGTCGCCGTAGACGGGACGCAGCGGCAGGGACACGGGAAGCCCGGCCAGGTCGCGGGCGCCCAGGCCGTTCGCGACCACCGTCTCGGCTGCGCGCAGCTCCCGGCCGTCCTCGAGCACGACGCCGGCCACCCGCCCGCCGTCCCACGCGAGCCGCGCCGCGCGGGCCCTGACCACGGACTCCACGCCGAGCCGGGCGAGCAGCGCCGCGACCAGCCGGCGCGGGTCGACCTGGTGGTCGGCCTCGATCTCGAACGCGCCCGCGAGCGCGGGGGCAAGCAGCGGCTCGCGCGTGCGGGCCTCGCGGAGGGTCAGGGGGCGGACGTCGAGGCCATGGGCCTGCTGGACGGAGCGCAGGTCGGCGAAGGCCTGCCTGTCGGCGGCATCGCCCGCGAGGCACAGGGTCGGGGTGCTGAGGTAGCCGCACCCTGGGCCAGCCGACGCGGCGAACCCGGGCCAGAGCGCGGCGGAGTGCACCATGAATTCGAGGAGCTGCTCCTCCTGGTAGTGGTACTCGCTCACCGCCGCGAGCATCCCGGCCGCGGCGAAGCTCGCCCCGCTGCCCGGCGCGGGGTCGACGACGGTGACGCGCCGGCCGCTGCGGGCGGCTTCCCACGCAATCCCGAGGCCGATGACGCCTGCCCCCACGACGATGACGTCGGCGTGGACTTCCTCCATGGTTCCTTCCCTCCGCCGGCATGACCCGGATCAGGTGTGGCGGTCGGCATCGCGCCCTCTCAGCCCGGCGTCGTGGCGTCCGGCGCGGCCCGGTAGGGCCGTCTGCCGGGGCGTCACAGTCACGGGCTCCCGCAGTACTGCCGACTAGTCTAGTTCCATGCCCGCTCTTGACGCCCAGCTCTATGTCTGCACCGATGCCCGCAGGGACCGCGGCGACTTCGAGTCCTTCCTCGACTCGGCCTTCTCCGGCGGCGTGGACATCATCCAGCTGCGCGACAAGCAGATCGAGGCAGCCGAGGAGCTCGAGCTCCTCGGCGTGCTCCGGTCGGCGGCCGAGCGCCACGGGAAGCTGTGGGCGGTCAACGACCGCGCCGACATCGCGCTCCTCTCGGGCGCGCCGGTGTTCCATGTGGGCCAGAAGGACCTGCCGGTGCCGGCCCTGCGCCGCGTGGTCGGCGACGTGCCGCTCGTGGGCCTGTCGACCAACTCCCCGGCCCTCGTGGACGCGGCCCTCGCTGGCGCCCAGGCCCCGGGCGCCCGCCTCGACTACTTCTGCACCGGGCCGCTCTGGGCCACCCCGACCAAGCCGGGCCGCGCCGCGGTCGGGCTCGAACTCGTCGAGCACGCCGCGCGCCGTGCCCGTGAGGCGCTCGACGCCGGGCTCTCCCCCCTTCCGTGGTTCGCGATCGGGGGCATCGACCACTCGAACGTGGCCCAGGTGGTCGAGGCCGGGGCGAGCCGGGTCGTCGTCGTGCGCGCGATCACCGACGCCGACGATCCGGCCGACGCCGCCGCCCGCCTCCGCGCGCAGCTTCCGGCGCTGTCGTCCACCCGCGCATGACGACGGTCGCGTACCAGGGCGAGCCCGGCGCCAACTCGCACATGGCGGCGATCGAGGCGTTCCCCGAGGCCGGGACGCTCGCCTGCGCGACCTTCGAGGATGCGTTCGCCGCCGTGACCTCGGGCGAGGCCGATCTGGCGATGATCCCGATCGACAACACGGTGGCGGGCCGCGTCGCGGATATCCACCTGCTCCTTCCGGACACGAGCCTCCAGATCATCGGCGAGCACTTCCTGCGCATCCGGTTCAGCCTCATGGGCATCCCGGGAGCGACGCTCGAGGGCGCTCTCGAGGTGCACAGCCACGTGCATGCGCTCGCGCAGTGCCGCGGGTTCATCCGCGAGCACGGGCTGAAGCCCGTCGTCGCGGGCGACACGGCCGGATCGGCGCGGGAGGTCGCCGAATGGGCCGATCCCGCGAAGCTCTCGATCGCACCGCCGCTGGCCGCCGAGCGCTACGGGCTGACCGTGCTGGCCAGCGACATCGAGGACCACCAGCACAACACGACACGGTTCGTGGTCCTGGCCCCGCCGCGCGAGTACACCCAGGCCGGAGGCGGCCCCTTCGTGACGAGCTTCGTCTTCCGGGTGCGCAACATCCCCGCGGCGCTGTACAAGGCCCTCGGCGGGTTCGCGACGAACGGCGTCAACATGACCCGGCTCGAGAGCTACATGGTCGAGGGGAAGTTCGCCGCGACGATGTTCATGGTCGACGTCGAGGGCCACCCCGACGAGCCGCCCCTCGCACGCGCCCTCAAGGAGCTCACGTTCTTCTCGACCGAGCTGCGGATCCTCGGCGTCTTTCCCGCCCATCCCCGGCGCTTCGGGGGCCACGGCGCCTAGTCGGGGCTAGGCTGGCCGTCATGGGCCACTCTCACGTCACCCCGAAGGCAGGCCGCCCCGAGGGGCCCCGGGCGGAGGCTGGCGGCGCCGCCCTCGCCGAGGCCTTCGCCGCGCTCCGCGAGGAGTTCCAGCTCGCCTCCGAGTACCCGGCCCCGGCGCTGCGGGAGGCGGAAGCGGCCATCGCGGACCTGAGGCTGCCGGAGGCCGACGCCACTGGGGTGGAGTTCGTGACGATCGACCCGCCGAGCTCGACCGACCTCGACCAGGCCCTCCACATCGAGAGGGACGGTGCCGGGTACCGGGTCCGCTACGCGATCGCGGACGTCCCGGCCTTCGTGCGGCCCCACGGGGAGCTCGACGCCGAGACCCGCCGACGGGGCCAGACCGTCTACGCACCGGACGCGAAGGTTCCCCTCCACCCGCACGGGATCTCCGACGACGCCGGGAGCCTCCTCGAGGACGCCGTGCGCGGAGCCTTCGTATGGGACTTCTCGCTCGGCGCCGACGGGGCGGTGACACGGGTCGGCCTCGCCCGTGCGCGGGTCCGCAGCCGCGCGAAGCTCTCCTATGCCCAGGTGCAGGAGGAGATCGACGCCGGCACCGCCGTCGAGCCCCTGCTGCTCCTGCGCGAGGTCGGCGTGAAGCGGATCGAGCTCGAACGCGCGCGGGGAGGCGCCAGCCTGAACATCCCCGACCAGGAGATCGTCCCGACCGAGGACGGCGGGTACCGGATCGCCGCGACCGCGCCGCGGCCGGTGGAGGACTGGAACGCCCAGATCTCGCTCATGACCGGCATGGCTGCCGCCCAGCTCATGCTGGACGCGGGCGTGGGGATCCTGCGCACCATGCCCGCACCGGACGAGCGCTCCCTTCGGCACTTCCGCAGGCAGACGCAGGCGCTCGGCCGGCCTTGGGACGAGGGCCAGGCGTACGGCGAGTACCTGCGCTCGCTCGACGCGACGGATCCCCGCCAGCTCGCGATCCTGCACGCGGCCGCGGCGCTGTTCCGCGGCGCCGCCTACACCCCGTTCGACGGCGAGCTGCCCTCCGAGCGCGTGCAGGCGGCGATCGGGGCGCCGTACGCCCACACCACCGCACCCCTGAGGCGGCTCGTGGACCGGTTCGTGCTCGTGCTGTGCGAGGCGATCGCGAACGACGGCGAGGTCCCCGACTGGGTGCGCGCGGCCCTGCCCGAGCTGCCGGGCCTCATGGCGTCCTCGGACCAGCTCGCGGCGCGCGTGGACCGGGCCGCGATCGACATCGTCGAGGCGGCGCTCCTGACGAACCGGATCGGGCACGAGTTCGACGCCGTGGTCGTGTCCGGGTCGAAGCCGGCTGCAGAAGGCGGCGGCAACGGCGGCGACGGGCGCCCGGCGCAGCCACTGGACCGCATCGCGAGCTCCCAGAACGGCAGGCACGCGAACGGCGCGGCGGAGTCGAAGCCGTTCGGGACGGTCCAGCTGTCGGAGCCCCCGGTCACGGCGCGCTGCGAGGGCGAGATGGAGTCCGGCACGACCATCCGCGTCCGCCTCGTCGAGGCCGACGTGCGGCGGCGGAAGGTCCTGTTCGAGAAGGCATGAGGGTGTGTCGCGGGCCACGATTCCCGGGAATCCACGGGCTCGCGGTATCCTTGGACAGTTATTGGATGCCCGATCGTACCGCCGCGATCCTCTTTCATTTTGCCGGCCGGCACGCCGGCACCCTGATAGCCCGCGATCGGCTTCCGCTGGATGGCCGGCGCGTTCCTGCTCCGGACGCCGACAGCGTCAGGCTGTGCTGCGTCCGTCGAGCCAGACCCGCTCGGGCCCCGATGGAGAGGGACCCTACCCCTTGAACGAAGTTCACACGCACGAACTCCTGACCGACGATTCGGGCACGGAGGTCCTCGAGACCGAGGAGACCATCACCAACGACGCCCCCGTGCGCAAGGAGAGCCAGAAGACGTTCTCCGACTACGGCGTGGCGCCGGAGATCGCCCAGTCCCTCGCGGACGCGGGCATCCTCCACCCGTTCCCCATCCAGTCGATGACGCTCGGCGTCGCCCTCGGCGGCCACGACATCATCGGCCAGGCCAAGACGGGCACGGGCAAGACCCTCGGCTTCGGCATCCCCGCCCTGCAGCGCACGATTCCCGCCGAGCACCCGGACTACGCCCGGCTCGCGGTTCCCGGCGCGCCGCAGGCCCTCGTCGTGGTGCCGACGCGCGAGCTCGCGATCCAGGTCGGCAAGGACCTGCAGACCGCGGGCAAGCGCACCACCCTGCGCGTCGAGGTCATCTACGGCGGCCGCGCCTACGAGCCGCAGATCGAGTCGCTCCAGCGCGGTGTTGAGGTGGTCGTGGGCACCCCCGGCCGGCTCATCGACCTGCACCGCCAGCGTCACCTGAACCTCAAGAACGTCCGGATGATCGTGCTCGACGAGGCCGACGAGATGCTCGACCTCGGCTTCCTCCCCGACGTCGAGACGCTCATGGCCGCGGTCCCCCCGGTCCGCCAGACGCTCCTGTTCTCGGCGACGATGCCCGGCCCGGTCGTGGCCATGGCCCGCCGCTACATGACGCAGCCGACCCACATCCGGGCGAGCGACCCCAACGACGACTCGATCACCAAGAAGGACATCCGCCAGGTGATCTACCGCGCCCACCAGCTCGACAAGGACGAGGTCGTGGCGCGCATCCTCCAGTCCGAGGGCCGGGGCCGCACGATCATCTTCACAAAGACCAAGCGCACCGCCGCGAAGCTCTCGGAGGAACTCGTCGACCGCGGCTTCGCCGCCGCGGCGCTCCACGGCGACCTCGGCCAGGGCGCCCGCGAGCAGGCCCTGAGGGCGTTCCGCAACGGCAAGGTGGACGTCCTCGTCGCGACCGACGTCGCGGCGCGCGGCATCGATGTCGAAGACGTCACGCACGTGATCAACTTCCAGTGCCCCGAGGACGAGAAGGCCTACCTGCACCGCGTGGGCCGCACGGGCCGCGCGGGCCACAAGGGCACCGCCGTGACGTTCGTCGACTGGGAGGACGTCCCGCGCTGGACCCTCATCAACAAGGCGCTCGGGCTCGATGTGCCGGAGCCCGTCGAGACGTACTCGTCGTCGCCCCACCTGTACACGGACCTCGACATCCCGGCCGGCACCAAGGGACGCCTCCCCCGCAACAAGCGGGTCCTCGAGGGCGTCGACGCCGAGGTCCTCGAGGACCTCGGCGAGCCCGGGAAGAAGAAGCGCGGCCACCGCGAGGGCAAGACGGGCGCAGAGTCCCGCGAACGCCGCCGTCGGCCCAAGGCCGCTGAAGGCGAGGCGCACGACGCCGCCGCTGCCGCCGGCTCTGCCGAGGAGCCCGCCGAGGGCGCGGGGAAGGCCGGCCACGGCCACGGGCGCGCTGACCGCCAGGCGCGAAGTGAGACGAACGGCGAGGGCCGTCGCCGCCGTCGCCGCCGGGTCGCCGGGGAGGAGGGCGCGCCCGAGGGCACCGAGGCCGCCGGCTCGAAGCAGGCCCCGTCTGAGGCGCCGGGCGAGCAGAAGGCACCCCGGCGGACCTCGAGTGCCGCCGCTGTCCGCCTCTCCGATGCCGGGGACGGCACTGTGGTGGACCGCGGAGTCGCGGCGGCCCGGCGCCGTCGTTCGCGGACGCGCCGCATCGACGGCGAGGTCGTCTCCCGTACCGAGTCCGAGTAAGGCGCGGTGGCCGCAGAGCGTCCCGCGGAGGCCGCCGGCCTCGCGGCCGCCAGCATGCCCTCGGGGCTCTTCAGTCCCGAGGGCCCGGACCTCGTCGTCCACGGTGACAACGCAAGCGTGCTCCCGGACCTGCCCGGCGGCGCCTTCACGATGGTGTACATCGACCCGCCGTTCAACACGGGGCGGGTGCAGAAGCGCCAGGAGCTTTCCATGGTCCGCAGCGCGGACGGCGACCGGACGGGCTTCTCCGGCCAGCGGTACGAGACCGTCAAGGGTGCCCTGCACCGGTACGACGACGCGTTCAGGGACTACTGGTCGTTCCTCGAGCCGCGGCTCATGGAGGCGTGGCGCGTCCTCGCCGACGACGGAACGCTCTACCTGCACCTCGACTACCGCGAGGTGCACTACGCGAAGGTCATGCTGGATGCGATCTTCGGGCGCGACTGCTTCCTGAACGAGATCATCTGGGCGTACGACTACGGCGCCCGGACCAAGCGCCGCTGGCCCACGAAGCACGACAACATCCTCGTGTACGTCAAGGACCCCTCCGCGTACCACTTCGACTCGGCCGAGGTGGACCGCGAGCCGTACATGGCACCCGGCCTCGTGACCCCCGAGAAGCGCGAGCTCGGCAAGCTTCCCACCGACGTGTGGTGGCACACGATCGTCTCCCCCACCGGACGGGAGAAGACCGGCTACCCGACGCAGAAGCCCGAGGGGCTCGTGCGGCGCATGGTCGCTGCATCGAGCCGCCCGGGCGACTGGGTCCTGGACTTCTTCGCCGGCTCGGGAACGCTGGGGGCAGTCGCCCAGCGGCTCGGGCGGCGGTTCGTGTGCGTGGACGAGAACCCGCAGGCCGTGGAGATCATGGCCAGCCGCCTCCCGTCCGCGCGGGTCGTCAGGGTCTGACGTTCGTCACTGTCCGCAGCCGGACTGGATTCCGTGCGACGTCTGCCGCGCGGTATTGCCGTTGGCGCAGACGCCGTTTTCGAGGAGCCACGAGAAGCCGCCACGATCGTTGAGGTAGTTGCCGCTGCCTCCGGGGAACCCGAACCCTTGGGAGATCCCTGAACCGGGGGTGGCAAACCCCCATGCCGCGGGTGCGCTTGGGTCGACGCTCGGGAGCCACACCCAGTTGCCCTCAATGACGGGGCCTTGCGTGCAGTCCGTGCCACAGGGGGCAGGCGCACGGGAGACGTTGACGCAGTCGTCGGCGTACGCCGCTGATCCGGCAAGGAGCAGAGCAGCGGTCGTACCTGCCACCGCAAGGAGTCGTCGCATCATGGTTTCGTCCTGAAGAGTCGTCCGAGACCATCGGAAGTTTCCCCAAGCAACGAGAATGATAGACCCGGTCGCAGCCCTGCGGCCATACTCGCCTCAGCGCACGACCGCGGCGCCGCGCCCCTGCCGCTCGATCTCGGCGAGCGCTTCGGGGGTCGTCGTGTTCTCCCCGAGCCGGTTGGGCTTGCCGGTCCCGTGGTAGTCGGACGAGCCGGTGACGAGGAGCCCATGCTTCGCCGCGAGGTCCAGGAGAAACGGCCGCCGGGCCTCGGGATTGTCGCGGTGGTACACCTCGAGCCCCGCGAGTCCGGCGTCGATCATGTCCCGGTAGACCTCTTCGCCCACCGTCCGCCCCCTGGCGGACGCGACGGGGTGCGCGAACACCGGGACGCCGCCTGCGGCGCGGATGAGCTCGACGGCGAAGGCCGGCTCGGGCGCGTAGTGCTGCACGAAGTACCGCGAGCGCGAGGACAGGATCGTGGCAAACGCCTCTGTGCGGTCGCCGACGAGGCCCGCAGCGACGAGGGCGTCCGCGATGTGCGGCCGGCCCACGGTGGCGCCCGGTGCGACGTGCTGGGTGACGTCGTCCCACGAGAGCGGGTAGTCCTCGGCGAGGAGGGAGACCATGTGCTCCGCCCTGGACAGCCTGGCGTCCTTGGCCTTGGTGATCTCCTCGAGCAGGCCCGCATGCGTGGGGTCCTGGAGGTAGGAGAGGACATGCACGCTGATGCCCTCGGGGGTCCGGCACGAGACCTCCATGCCGGGCACGAGTTCGATGCCCAGCTCCCGCGCAGCCGCCGATGCCTCGGCCCACCCGGCTGTGGAGTCATGGTCGGTGATCGCGAGCACGTCGATGCTCGCCGTCGCTGCGGCAGCGACCAGTTCACGCGGTGTCTCCGTGCCGTCCGAGACGGTCGAGTGGGCGTGCAGATCGATCCTCACGCCCCCACCATAGCCCGCGCCGCGTGCGGCGGCGGTGCTGTCGCCTGACCGTGCCGCTGGACATCGCGGAACCCGGTGGAAGAATGGCCCAGTGAGTGTTTCAGATCCCGCACCCGGCACCGGCTTGCCCACGAGCGAGCAGCAGCACACCTCCGAGCAGCCGCTCACCGAGCGCGTGAACAACCGCTCCCAGCGGCCCACGTCGGAGGCCTTCAAGGCGTTCATGGCGTCGCAGTGGGCCCCGGCCGACGGCTCGCTGCCTCCCCGCGATGCCGTGGCGGACTACGCCGCCCGCCGTCGCCGGGCGATCTCGGACCGCTTCCCGGGGGAACGCCTCGTGCTGCCCGCCGGGCCGCCCAAGGTCCGCTCCAACGACACCGACTACCGCTTCCGGCCGCACTCGGCCTTCGCACACCTCACCGGCCTCGGCGTCGACCACGAGCCCGACGCCGTCCTCATCCTCGAACCCGTGGACGAGGGGACGGGCGACGACGGCGGCCACCACGCCGCGACGCTCTACTTCCGTCCGCTCGCCGGCCGCGACACCGAGCAGTTCTACGCCGACGCCCGCACCGGAGAGTTCTGGGTCGGGGCACGGCCGACCCTGGCCGAGCTCGAGGCACGGCTCGGAATCCACACCGCCGACCTCGACGGCCTCGAAGCGGCCGTCACCAAGGGCGTAGGCGCGCCGGAGATCGGCGGAATCTCGGTCCGCCTGGTCCGCAAGGTGGACGAGAACCTCGACGCCCTCGTCGACACTGCCCGCTACAACACCGCCCAGGACCCCGAGTCCTTGGACCTGAGCGTCTACGACGCCCTCGACGACCAGCTGGCCGAGGCCCTCTCGGAGCTCCGCCTGCTCAAGGACGAGTGGGAGGCCGGTCAGCTGCGCGAGGCCGTGGCGGCCACGGCGGCGGGCTTCGAGGAGATCGTCCGGGCCCTCCCGCGGGCGCTCGCACACCGCCGGGGCGAGCGCGTGGTGGAGACAGCCTTCTTCGCCAAGGCCCGCGAGGAGGGCAACGACCTCGGCTACGACACGATCGCCGCCTCGGGGAACAACGCGACCGTCCTGCACTGGATCCGCAACAACGGCCCGGTCCGGGAGGGCGAGCTGCTTCTCGTCGACGCCGGCGTCGAGGCTGAGTCCCTCTACACGGCAGACGTGACCCGGACCCTGCCGGTGAACGGCCGCTTCAGCGAGGTCCAGCGCCGGGTCTACCAGGCCGTCCTGGACGCCGCCGACACCGCCTTCGCCGCCGCGCGGCCCGGGGTGAAGTTCCGCGAGGTCCACGCCGCCGCGATGGAAGTCCTCGCCGCGCGCCTCGAGGAATGGGGCATCCTGCCGGTCTCCGCCGCAGAGGCGCTCTCCGATGCCGGCCAGCAGCACCGCCGCTGGATGCCCCACGGCACGAGCCACCACCTCGGCCTCGACGTGCACGACTGCGCCCAGGCCCGCCGGGAGCTCTACCTCGACGGCGAGCTGGCCCCCGGCATGGTCTTCACCATCGAGCCCGGCCTGTACTTCAAGGCCGAAGACCTCGCGATCCCCGAGGAGTACCGCGGGATCGGCGTGCGCATCGAGGACGACATCCTCATGACGGCCGAGGGCCCGGTGAACCTCAGCGCCGCACTCCCCCGCACACCGCAGGACGTCGAGGCCTGGATGGCCCGCCTCAGCTGACCGCGTTATCCACCGCTAGGCCTGGTGGGAGCCGCCCTCGGGCTTCTCCTGCGGGCGCTCGGTGTCCGAGTCCTCGGCGGGACGGGGCCGCTCCTCGGCGGGGTGGTCCCGCTCGTCTGCCGGGTGCTCGGGCTCGACGCGCACCCCGTACTGCGGCCGGCCATCGGGGAGGTCCGGATAGCGCGACGAGTGGGGCTGCTGGGGCTCCTGCGGGGCCTGCGGTGCGGACTGCGGGTACCCGGGCTGCCCCTGCGGGTGCTGCTCCTCGCCGGCGTTCACGCCGTACGGGTCGGTCCAGCCGGAGGGGCGCTTGGGCTCCTGCTCGTGCGGCGGCTGCCACGTCTGGCCGGGCTGGTTCCAGCCCTGCTGGCCGGACTGGTTCCACCCGTCCTGCCCCGGCTGGTTCCAGTTCTGGTTCCAGCCCT
Source organism: Sinomonas sp. B1-1 (assembly GCF_050474465.1). Lineage (NCBI taxonomy): Bacteria > Bacillati > Actinomycetota > Actinomycetes > Micrococcales > Micrococcaceae > Sinomonas > Sinomonas sp. B1-1. Next base: position 997,181 of record NZ_JBCHVF010000001.1, read on the forward strand.
GGTGGACGGTGCCGGAGCCCATGGGCAGCTGGGCGAGCAGGCGGCGGGCGTCGTGGGCGACGTCGCGGCCGACCACCACGTCGTAGTTGCTCGCGACAACCTGGCTGGTGGACGTGAAGTCCCGCTTCCCGCGCTGCATCGCATAGGTCACGATGCCGAACAGCATGAAGAACGCCGCGCCCATGAGGACGGACGTGATGATCGAGAAGTAGCTCCCGTTCGGGGTGAAGAAGGAGAGCAGCACGCCGACGAAGAGGCCGAACCACATGCCGGAGAGGGCCCCGTTGAGCGCCACGCGGGGGTAGCTGAGCCGGCCGGTCACCCGTTCGACGAGCTTGAGGTCGTTGCCGACGATGGCGACGAGCTCGACCGGGAACTGCTGGTCTGCGAGGTAGTCCACGGCCTTCTGCGCATCGAGGTACGAGACGTAGGAGCCGACGGTCTCGCCCTGGGGCAGGGCCCGGGCCTCGTCGAGGGGCTTGGCGGAACCGAACATGTTGGACATATCCCTATTCTTACCCGCGTTGCCGCCACGGACTCGGGTTTCAGCTCAGAGTGAGCGGGGAGTTTGCGCTGGAGTAGCCTAGACCCGTGAGTTGGACCCCCACCCGTGTCTTCGTCGCCAGGCTGCTCGGCCTCGACGTCTTCGACCCCGCCGGCGACCGCGTGGGTCGACTCCGCGACGTCGTCGTGATCCCCCGAGGGACGCGGCCGCCGCAGGCGGTCGGCATCGTCGTCGAGGTTCCCGGCAAGCGGCGTGTGTTCGTCCCGATGACGCGCGTGACCAGCATGGACCAGGCACAGATCATCACGACGGGACTGATCAACCTTCGGCGCTTCGAGCAGCGGGGCGCGGAGCAGCTCGTGCTCGGGGACATGTTCGACCGCCACGTGGTGCTCGTCGAGGACGGCACCGAGGCCACCGTGGAGGACGTCGCGATGGACCAGCAGCGCAACGGCGACTGGTTCGTGAGCAAGCTCTTCGTGCGGACGGAGGCGGCAGGCCGCGGCTTCCGCAGCCTGCGGCGCGGGGCGACGCAGCTGGTGGACTGGGAGGACACCCGGCATGCCGCCGGCCAGATGCGCGGCGCGGCGAACTTCCTCGCCACCCACGAGGACCTCAGGCCTGCCGACTTCGCGGACGCGATGCAGGAGATGAGCGACCAGCGCCGCTTCGAGGTGGTCTCCGAGCTGCAGGACGAGCGCCTCGCCGACGTCCTCCAGGAGCTGCCCGAGGACGACCAGGTCGAGATCCTCTCCGCGCTCGACATCGAGCGGGCCGCGGACGTCCTCGAGGAGATGGACCCGGACGACGCCGCCGACCTCCTCGCCGATCTGCCGGCGGAGAAGGCCGAGGAGCTCCTCGCCCTCATGGAGCCCGAGGACGCCGAGGACGTGCGCCGCCTCCTGCAGTACGCCGAGGGCACCGCGGGCTCGGTCATGACCCCGGTCCCTGTCGTCCTGCCGCCTGAGGCGAGCGTCGCGGAGGCACTGGCACACGTCCGCCGGGAGGAGCTGAGCCCGGCCCTGGCGTCATCGATCTTCATCTGCCGCCCGCCGCTCGAGACCCCCACCGGCCGCTACCTTGGGACGGTGCACATCCAGCAGCTCCTGCGCTCGGCGCCCCCGGAGCAGCTGGGCTCGATCGTCGACAAGGGCCTGGATCCTGTCTCCGACCTGGATTCGATCAGCGACGTCGCGCGCATCATGGCCCAGTACAACCTGAACGCTATCGCCGTGGTCAACGCCGACGGCCGCCTGGTGGGGGCGGTGACTGTTGACGACCTCCTCGACCACCTCCTGCCGGACGACTGGCGCGTGCACGAGGACGGCGAGCCCCTGAAGAAGCTTGGAGGACGCTTTGGCTGAGCCCCGTAGGCTGCCCGGTCTCGACACGCCGCTCGAGCAGCGCGGGAGGCTCATTCCCCGGTTCAACCCCGACCCGGACGCGTTCGGCCGCTTCGCCGAGCGGTTCGCCCGCTATATGGGAACCCCCCAGTTCCTCTTCTACATGACGGTGTTCTGCATCGTGTGGATCGCGTGGAACACCTGGGGCCCCGAGGACCTCCAGTTCGACCCCAGGGCCCTCAACTACACCCTCCTGACGCTCCTGCTCTCGCTGCAGGCCTCCTACGCCGCGCCCCTCATCCTGCTCGCCCAGAACCGGCAGGACGACCGCGACCGGGTCCAGATCGAGCAGGACCGGTCCCGCAACGAGCGCAGCCTCGCGGACACCGAGTACCTCACCCGCGAGCTCGCGTCGCTCCGGCTCGCCCTCCGCGAGGTCGCAACCCGCGACTTCGTGCGGGCCGAGCTGCGCACCATCCTCGAGGAGCTCGCGGACCAGGGCAGTGCCGTGGAGCCCAGCCCGCCGAAGCGGCGCAAGGACAAGAAGACCCGGGCCCCGCGCACCCAGGCCATCCCCACGACCGCCCCGGCCGCTCCCCCGGGCCCCGGCGCCGAGGGAGGCCAGGAGTGACCGGAGTCGACCTCCGCGCCGTCCGCGCGGCGCTCCACGGCGTGCTCGACCCCGAGCTGCGCCGCCCCATCGACGAGCTCGGGATGCTCGCCGACGTCACGGCCGACGCCGGGCTGGTCACCGTGCGCGTCCTGCTCACCATCGCCGGCTGCCCGCTCCGCAGCACGATCGACGCGGACGTGCGCGCGGCCCTGGCACGGGTTCCGGGCGTAGACGCCGTCGCCGTCGAGCTCGATGTCATGTCCCCGCAGCAGCGGCAGGAGCTCCGGGAGCGGCTTCGCCCGGAGCGCGGCATCCCGTTCAGCAGGCCGGACTCGCTCACGAAGGTCTATGCCGTCGCGAGCGGCAAGGGCGGCGTGGGCAAGTCCTCCGTCACCGTGAACCTCGCGTGCGAGCTCGCCTCGCGCGGCCTGAGGGTCGGCATCGTAGACGCTGACGTCCACGGGTTCTCCGTGCCCGCCCTGATCGGAGCCACGGGGACGCCGACCCGGGTCGACGAGATGATCCTCCCGCCCGTCGCCCACGGAGTGAAGGTCATCTCGATCGGGATGTTCGTCGCGGGCAACCAGCCTGTCGCGTGGCGCGGCCCCATGCTCCACCGCGCGCTCGAGCAGTTCCTCGCCGACGTGTACTTCGGGGACCTGGACGTGCTCTTCCTGGATCTCCCCCCGGGGACGGGCGACGTCGCGATCTCCGTCTCCCAACTCCTCCCCTCCGCGCAGCTGCTCGTGGTCACCACTCCCCAGGCGGCGGCCGCCGACGTGGCCGAGCGGGCGGGCACGGTCTCCGCCCAGACAGGGCAGACGGTCGCGGGCGTGATCGAGAACATGTCCGGGCTCACGCTTCCCGACGGCACGGTCATGGAGGTTTTCGGGACCGGCGGGGGCCAGCGCGTCGCCGACCGGCTCTCAGCGTCGCTGGGCGTGCCCGTCGAGCTGCTGGGCACGGTGCCCCTCGACGTCGCGCTCCGGGAGGGCGGGGATGCGGGAACCCCGATCGTGCTGTCGAGCCCTTCGTCGCCGGCCGCCGTCGCACTCAAGGCAGTCGCGGATCGGCTCGCGACTCAGCCCCGCGGGCTCGCGGGGCGCAGCCTGGGCGTCACGCCTGTGGGGTGAACCTGCTCAGGTCGCCTCGGTGTCGAACGGTGCCGCCTCGCCTGCCGGAAGCCGTTCGATCGTCCGCGCCGGGGCGGGCGGGACGGCGGCAGCGACCGCCGGCGCCGCGGACGCTGCAGGAGCGGGGGCCGCGTCCTCGAGGAGGGCGTCGCGGATGATCTTGCGAGGGTCGTACTGGCGCGGATCGTACTTGCGCCAGTCCACCTCGTTGAGGTCGACGCCGGTCTCCTCCTTGAGCTGGTCCTTCGCCCCGGCGGCCATGCGGCGCAGTTCCCTGACGATGTTCGCGAGCTTCTGGGTGTATTCGGGAAGCCTCTTCGGGCCGATCACGAGGATGCCGATGATCAGCAGAACGAGGAATTCAGGGCCATTGATTCCGAACACGCGAGCAAGACTACCTTCTGCCCGATCGCGCGGGCGATTCGATGGTGGCGGCGCCGATCACGGCCTCCAGGACGCTCCGAACACCATGCGGAGGCCCCGCCCGATCCGCTCGATCGGGTCCTCGGTCCGGGCCCCGTCCGGGGCCGCGGCGGCTTCCCTCTCGCCGGGCGCGTTCGACGCTGGCCCCGGGGGCAGTGCCGTCGGGGAGCCCTTCGCGGTGCGGACGAAGGCAGCGGACGTGCTCTCCCCTGGGGCGGGTCCCGGTGCCTCCCCGGCGACGGTGTAGGCAGTGACGGCGAGGGCCCCGGTGGCAGCCGCAGCTCCGAGGAGGACGGACAGCCCCGTGCGGGCGGCGGCGCGCCCACGACGGCTCGGGCCCGAGTCCTCAGCCGAGTCCGCTTGGGCCGCGAGGTGCCTGGTCTGCTCCAGGAGGCGCTCCTGCAGCGTGCTGCTGGCACGGGGGATCTCGGACTCCCGCAGCGCGGCGAGGTAGCGGCGCTCGGTTTCGAGGCGTCCCCGGCAGTCCGGACAGGACCCGACATGCCCGGAGGAATCAGGATGGCTGCCCGACAGGAGGCGGCTCCACCGCGGAGATGGCATGCCGGTCTTCCTCAGCGGAGGCCGCGGGCCACGCGCGGGAGGCCCAGACGCTTCTTCGCGGCGCCCCGCCGGGGATCGCGGTGGGCAAGCTTCTCCCTCAGGAGCGTGCGGCCCCGGTGGATGCGGCTTCGGACCGTGCCGAGCTTGACACCGAGCGCGTCCGCCACCTCGTCGTAGGCCAGGCCCTCGAGGTCGCACAGCACGACCGCGGCGCGGAAGTCCGGCGGAAGCTCCTCGAGGGCTGCCTGCACGTCGAGGTCGAGGTTGTTCATCTCGAAGCTGCGCTCCGGGCCGGGCTCGCGCCCAGGGAGCCGGGACTCGGCGTCGTCGGCGAGCGCGTCGAAGCGGATCCTGCCCTTGCGACGCGCCTGGTCGAGGAACAGGTTGGTCGTGATGCGGTGCAGCCAGCCGTCGAGCGTGCCGGGCTTGAAGTTCTCGAGCGAGCGGAAGACGCGGACGAAGACCTCCTGGGTGAGGTCCTCGGCGTCGTGCTGGTTCCCCGTCAGGCGGTAGGCGAGGCGGTACACCTTGGCGGAGTGCTGGGTGACGACCTCTTCCCACGTGGGAGGAACCCACCCCTGCGCATCGGTCGTCTCGGACGGGTAGTCGGTCGGGGACTGGGTGGCCGAAGCCGATCCAGCTGACACGTCCACGCACCTGCCTTCGCTCACTTCAGTGCGGCCCTGGCGTGCTGCGGTGGTCCCGCGGGCCGGGCCGCTCGGACCACCAGTGTGCCAGCTTTGCCTGAGAGTTGCCTGTCCGTTCCGCCGCCAGCGAAGAATTTCCGCCCGCCGGCCGGGCGATAGGCTGGGAGGGCTCCCCGATCGAGAAAGCGTGGCCATGAGCTCCGACAAGTCCTCCAGCTGGTCCTACGCCGAGGGCTTCCCGGTCGAGGACGCCGTGGTGGCACGGGCACGGGACAGGTCGTTCGAGCTCGGCATCTCGCCAGTCAGCCCCGGCGTCGCCTCGGTCCTGGCGGTGCTCGCGGCGACGTCGAAGGCGCACGCCGCCGTGGAGATCGGCACCGGAGCGGGGGTGTCGGGCGTCAGCATCCTGCGTGGGCTGCCCCGCGAGGCCGTGCTGACGACCATCGAGCGCGACGCGGAGCACCTCAAGGCCGCACGCCAGGCCTTCAGGGAGGCGGGCGTGCCCGCCAACCGCGTGCGGATGATCCCCGGTCGCGCGGGCGAAGTCCTTCCGCGCCTGACCGACGGCGCGTACGACCTGGTGTTCGTGGACGCCGACAAGCCCGCGACGGTCTCGTACGCCGAGCACGGCATCCGGCTCCTGAGGACAGGCGGCCTGCTGGTCGTGAACGACGCGCTCGACCGGGACCGGGTGTCCAACCCCGCCCACCGCGAGCCCATCACCGTCAGGCTCCGCGGCCTGCTCCGCGCGCTGAGGACGGACGAGCGCGTCACGGTCTCGATCGTGCCCTCGGGCGACGGCCTCCTCCTGGCGGTCCGCCGCTGACACAGCGAGGGCCGGCCCCGCAGGGGACCGGCCCTCGCTGGAAGGCTGATGGGCGACTACTCGGTCACTCCGACGAGGCACTCCTTGAGCTCGGCAGCCTCGTCCGCGTTGAGCTCCACGACCAGGCGTCCGCCGCCCTCGAGTGGCACGCGCATGATGAGGCTACGGCCCTCCTTGGTAACCTCCATCGGACCGTCTCCGGTACGCGGTTTCATGGCTGCCATGCGCTCATCCCTCCAGTTGATCGTGTGCACTGTGTGCTGCTGACAACATTACCAGCCGGCGTACCCCGGGGTAGGACCCACCGGTACGGGCGTGCCGATCCTGGGATGGCCGAGGCGTCCGCGTCAGGGCGGCCAGTCCCCGCCCCCGGGCAACTGTGACCAGACCCACAGCCACACCACCCATACGATCTCCAGGAGCACGAAGAAGACCACGGTCACCCAGCGGTACGCGGCGGACCGCGAGAGCCCCGCCGCCGCGAGGGCCAGCGGGAACAGCGGCAGCATCATCCGGAACGTGCTCGTCTGGGGGTGCAGGACAGCGAGGAGGTACAGGATGTACGCCCCGGACCACAGCTGCATCTCGACCCCCAGCCGCCGCACGGGCGTGCTCGTGAGGCACAGCGCGGCCATCGCGACGAGGACGAGGGGCGCGATCAGGCCGAGCACCGGGCCGAAGAGGAAGACGCCGGTGTCGAACCACGGCACGAACAGCTCGAGCGGGCCTCCCCGCCAGACCGTCTCGGTCTGGGTGTAGGCGGTCGGTTCGCCGGTGCCCGCCCAGGCGATGGCCGGCCACGCAAGCGCAGAAGCCCCGCTGACGACGGCGAGCCCCGCCACCCGGGCGAGCTCGCCCGCCGTCGTGCCCTCGGCGCGCCGGTTCCACCAGCGCACGGCGAACAGGCCCGCGACCATGAGCGCGAAGGGGACGCCGACGGGGCGCGTCAGGCACATCGCAGCCACGACCGGCATCGCGGCGAGGTAGCGGCGCTCCACGACCCACAGGAGCGCCCAGGCCAGGAGGGCGAGGCCGAGCGATTCGGCGTAGGGGACCTGGAGGATTGCGGAGACCGGGAAGAAGGCCACGAAGGCCACGCCCCAGAGTGCGGTGCGGTGTTCGGCGCGGTGCCGGAAGAGCCGGTAGACGATGAGTGCCGCGGCAAAGCCCGCCGCGACGGCGACGGGCTGGGCAACGGCCTGCCACGGCAGCCCGCTCGCGGCGGAGAGCCCCTTCACGAGCAGCGGGAAGACGGGGTAGAACGCCCAGGCATTCTCCTGGACGGTGCCGGTCGCCGATCGGGGCAGCTCGGCTGGGTACCCGTTCTGGATGATCCGTCCGTACCACTCGGAGTCCCAGATCTGCACGAAGCGCCAGTAGTCCGGCTGCGGTGGGAACCAGGGATTCACCCCCTGCTGCAGCGCGGCCGCGGAGAAGACCAGGAAGCCGACCACGCGCGACGCCGCGTACACGGCGAGGACCTGGAGCCACCAGGGGCCGGTTACGAATCGTGAGGCCGCTGCGCGCACTGCTCCCCCGAGCGCCGCGTGCACCCGATACGGCGCCGGGGTCGGGTCCTGCTCAGTCACGCGGCTCTCGGGACGCGTTCACCTGATTCGTGAGGGCCTCGATGAGCGCCGCCTGGACGCTGATCCTGTCCCGCAGACGCTCGAGGACCTCGTCGACCTGGTCCATGCGGTAGCCGCGGAAGGCCAGGGAGAAGCGGACACGGTCGACATCCTCGGGGCGGGGATGTTCGGGAAGCAGGACGGGGGCCAGCGACGTGTCGGGCTCCTCCAGTCCCTCCAGCACCGCCGCGTCCGCTGACCGCCTGCCCCTCGCGACGCCGACGGCGAACCAGGCGAGGCCCGCTGCCAGGACGATGGCGAGGAAGACGAGGAAGAAGCTCACTCGCCGTCCGCCGTCCCCGGCTGCTCCGGCCTGCCGTACCACCCGGTCTCGTCGGCGTCAGCCCACTCCTCCTCGGCGCTGCCGAACATGCCCCCGCGCCGCTCGTCCTCCTCGAAGCCGGCGAGCACGAGCTTCACAGCCTCCTCCGGGGTGTCCGCGACTCCGACGAGGTCCATGTCCCGCTCGGAGATCATGCCCTCGGACACCAGCGTCTGGCGGAGCCAGTCCAGGAGCGGGCCCCAGAACCGGCTGCCCACGAGCACGATGGGGAACGACGTGACCTTGCCGGTCTGGACGAGGACCATCGCCTCGAAGAGCTCGTCGAGCGTGCCGAGGCCCCCGGGAAGCACGACGAACCCATGGGCGTACTTGACGAACATCGTCTTGCGCGCGAAGAAGTACCTGAAGTTGATGCCGAGATCGACCCACGGGTTGAGGCCTGTCTCGAACGGCAGCTCGATGCCCAGGCCGACCGAGGTGCCCGAGCCCTCGACGGCGCCCCGGTTGGCGGCCTCCATCGAACCGGGTCCTCCGCCCGTGATCACGGCCACCCCCCGCGAGGCGAGCAGCCGGCCGATCTCCACCCCCGTGTCGTAGTAGGGGCTCCCGGGGACGGTGCGCGCCGAGCCGAAGACGCTGACGGCGGGGCCGAGTTCGGCGAGCGCACCGAACCCTTCCACGAACTCGCTCTGAATCCGCATCACGCGCCAGGGGTCGGTGTGGACGAACCTGCCGGCCCCGTGGGTGTCGAGAAGATGCTGGTCCGCAGTGCCCTGCTGCGTCTGCCGGCGGCGAAGTTCGATCGGCCCCTTGCGCCGCCACGGGACGTGGCCGCCGGGCCTCGGCGCTTCGGCTTCGTCTGACGGCTCGGATTCAGTGCTCATGCCTCAAGGCTAGTCTCGCTTCAATCACGATTGGGGCGCCGCCGTGCCCGGCTCGGAGTGGGATCCGATAATCTCCGTTACATTTTCCCTATGACTACCGACACAACGGCGACTGCGCTCGTCTCTGTCAAGGGCGTGAACAAGCATTACGGCCAGCTCCACGTCCTCAAGGACATCAACCTGGAAGTCAGCAAGGGCGAGGTCGTCGTCGTGATCGGTCCTTCCGGTTCCGGCAAGTCCACGCTCTGCCGCGCGATCAACCGGCTCGAGACGATCGAGGGCGGCGAGATCCACATCGACGGGAAGAGGCTTCCCGAGGAGGGAAAGGAACTGGCGCGCCTGCGCGCCGACGTCGGAATGGTGTTCCAGTCCTTCAACCTCTTCGCGCACAAGACGATCCTCGAGAACGTCACCCTCGGGCCCATCAAGGTCAAGGGCGTGGACAAGGCGACGGCTGAGAGGGACGCGATGGCGCTGCTCGAGCGCGTCGGCGTCGCCCAGCAGGCACCCAAGCTGCCGGCGCAGCTCTCCGGCGGCCAGCAGCAGCGCGTGGCGATCGCCCGGGCGCTGGCCATGAAGCCGAAGGTCATGCTCTTCGATGAGCCGACCTCCGCCCTCGACCCCGAGATGATCAACGAGGTCCTCGACGTGATGGTCCAGCTCGCCAAGGAGGGCATGACGATGATCGTCGTGACCCACGAGATGGGGTTCGCGCGCAAGGCCGCGGACCGGGTCGTGTTCATGGCCGACGGCCAGATCGTGGAGCAGGCCGCTCCCGAGGAGTTCTTCACGAACCCCCAGAGCGGCCGCGCGAAGGACTTCCTCTCCAAGCTGCTCACCCACTGAGCACCCACCTGCATCACCTCCGCTCGCACCTGGGCCGGCTGGCCCGTGAAGAAAGGAATGCTCGAATGGCACTTCTCGGCAAGAAAAAGGCCGTGCTGACCGCCGCCACCGCGGCGCTCGCACTGGCCCTCTCCGCCTGTGGCGGCAGCTCCGGCGGGGGCGGAACCGGCGGCGGTTCCTCCGAGTCCGCCGCCCCCTACTCGGTGGCGAACAACGTCTCCCTCACGGGCAGCCCGACCTTCGACAAGATCAAGTCGGCGGGCAAGGTCGTCATCGGCGTCAAGCAGGACCAGCCCGGGCTCGGCTTCAAGGATGCCGCGACCGGCGAGTACAGCGGCTTCGACATCGAGATCGCGAACTGGATGGCGGCGTCCCTGGGCTATGGCAAGGACAAGATCGAGTACAAGGCGATCCCCTCCGCGAACCGCGAGTCCGCCATCCAGAACGGCGACGTCAACTTCTACGTCGGCACGTACTCGATCACCGACAAGCGCAAGCAGCAGGTCGACTTCGCCGGACCGTACTTCGTCACCGGTCAGGGCCTGCTCGTGAAGAAGGACAACTCGGCGATCAAGAGCGAGAAGGACCTTGCGGGCAAGAACGTCTGCTCGGCCACGGGCTCGACGCCGATCCAGAACATCAAGGCCAACTACACGCAGACCAAGACCACCGAGTTCGAGACCTACTCGCAGTGCGTCGAGGCGCTCAAGAACGGCCAGGTCGACGCGGTCACGACGGACCAGGCCATCCTCCTCGGCTACGCCGCCCAGGAGCCGGACGCCCTCAAGGTGGTCGGCCAGCCGTTCACCACGGAGAAGTACGGGATCGGCCTGCCGAAGGGCGACACCTCGCTGCGCAAGTTCTTCAACGACACGCTGACCAATGGCAAGGACACGTGGCAGAAGATCTACGACTCGACCCTCGGCAAGTCCGGCACCAAGGTCGAGCAGCCCGCCGTCGAGAACTACTGACCGTTCGGTGGGCGGGGCTCCCTGGCCCCGCCCACCGCCGTTCCGGCTAGAAAGCGAAGGCTGCTGTGAGCACCCTCCTCGACAATCTCGACCTCTTCACCACCGGATTCAAGAACACGATCATCCTGTTCGTCGTGTCCGGCATCTTCGCCCTCATCCTGGGGACGATCATCGGCGCCATGCGCGTCTCTCCCGTCCCAGCCATGCGGGCCTTCGGAACCCTGTACGTCAACGTCGTGCGCAACACGCCGCTGACCCTCGTCCTGTTCTTCTTCGCCCTCGGGTACCCCAAGCTCGGGCTTCCCGAGATCGACTTCATGACCGCGGCGACCATCGGCCTGAGCCTCTACACCGCGAGCTACGTGGCCGAGGTGCTCCGCTCCGGCATCAACACCGTGCCTGTCGGGCAGGCCGAAGCCGCCCGGGCGATCGGGCTGCCGTTCACGCAGACGCTGACCCTCGTGGTCCTGCCGCAGGCGTTCCGCTCGGTGCTCCCTCCGCTGTTCAGCGTGCTGATCGCCCTGCTGAAGAACACGACTGTGGCCGCCGGCTTCTCGGTGGCGGAGGCCGGCGCCATCCGTGCCAACCTCTCAGAGCGTGGCTACCCGGCCATGGAGGGCCTGCTCTGGGTGGCCCTGTTCTTCGTGATCCTCGTCCTGATCCTCGCGCAGCTCCAGCGCTACTTCGAGAACAAGTGGAGGGTTGCCCGATGACCTCTGTCCTCTATGACGCCCCCGGGCGGAAGGCCCGCAGCCGTCATCTCATCCTGGGCATCGTCGCGACCCTGGCGATCCTCGCCGTCATCGCCTTCGTGATCCTGCGCTTCGTCGACTCGGGGCAGTTCACGGAGGCGAAGTGGAAGATCTTCACCTTCCCCCTCGTGCAGCAGACCCTCCTGCAGGCCGCCGGCGCGACGCTGTCGGCCTTCGGCGTGGCCGCGGTCGGAAGCCTCGTGCTCGGCATGGTCCTCGCGATCGGCCGGCTCTCGGACCACAAGGCGGTCTCAGCCCCGTTCCACTGGTTCACCGAGCTGTTCCGCGCGATCCCGGTCCTCATCCTCATGATGATGATCTACTACGGGCTCCCGCCGCTGGGGGTCAGCGGGATCACCCCGTTCACGGCCGTTGTCGTGGCCCTCATCCTCTACAACGGCTCCGTGCTCGCCGAGGTGTTCCGCGCGGGCATCGAGGCGCTCCCGAAGGGCCAGAGGGAGGCGGGCTTCGCCATCGGCATGCGCAAGTCGCAGGTCATGCAGAGCATCCTGCTCCCGCAAGCGGTGCGCTCGATGCTTCCGGTGATCATCTCCCAGCTCGTGGTGACCCTCAAGGACACGGCGCTCGGCTTCATCGTGACGTACAACGAGATCCTGTTCCAGGCCAAGTACTTCGGCTCGCAGGCCCAGTACGGGTCCCCGATCGTCCCTGCTGCGATGGTCGCCGGCGCGCTCTACGTGGGCCTGTGCCTCATCCTGTCCGGCCTCGCGAAGTACGCCGAGAGCCGCCTCCGCAGGAGCCAGCGCGTCTCGGGGCCGAAGAAGGGCACCACGGCGATGGCCGCTGCCCAGCAGGCCTCGACGAACATCTGACCCATCCCCCCGTCTGGGGGTCACCTTCTGGGGGTCACCTCCGGATGGCCGGGAGTCCGCCTCCCGACCAGCCGGAGGTGGCCCCCAGCCGTCTGTCCGGACCGTTCCCTAGCTGTACCCGGCCAGGACGTTGGTAGCGGCGAGTCTGGTTGAACAAGGGAGAACCTCCGGGTGGGATGTGGCTTGTCTAAGGCCCACTCCAACCCGGAGGTTCTCGTGTTCCACCGTAGCGC